>NZ_JACJPV010000007.1 GCF_014696225.1 Anabaena sp. FACHB-1237
GACTAAAAAACTTAGCTTACAACACAGGTCAAACTATTTATCAAATTAAGCATAATTTGCTTTCTAATTATTTAATAGGACAACTAAAACGTCCAGATATTGCTATGTCAATGGTTTAGTCTTTAGGCGCTCGGTGCGGCTACGCCGCACCATCGCTTGTGCCAGTTGCGTAAGTCCTACTGTAAATAATTCCTATTTAATGGATTTATTTCCTCAAGGTGTTGGCTATGTTCCCAGTTGTCAATTATTACAACAATTACAACTGCGTCAACGGGATGATTTTCAATCTTTATTTGCTATGCAAACACCCACAGAAGACTTATATGAAAAAGATTTAGGTGCAGTTGCGGCAGTTAAAAAGCAATTTAATCAAAGTCATGTTTTAAAAAATGACAAAGCCACAAAATCAGCAATTATTCCCAATAATCAAAACCTGATTCAAGCTAATAATCTCTTTTTCTTCTGTCATGGTAGTTTCAATTCTAATTCTCCTCTAGATTCCTGCTTACAATTAGCTGATGAAATTCTCACTGTAGCTGATATCATCACTCACATTAAACTAGAAAAATGTCGTTTAGTTACCCTTGCTGCTTGTGAAACTGCCATGACAGATTTTACAAATAATAGTGATCAATATATTGGTTTACCTAATGGTTTTTTGTTAGCTGGTAGCACCAATGTAGTTAGCAGTTTATGGACTGTGAGTGCAACAGCTACAGCTTTGTTAATGGTCAGATTTTATCAAGAATTAAAACATGAATTAAAACATGAAAATAATCTAGTTTTAGCTTTGCAAACTGCCCAAAAATGGTTAAGAGATACAAACATCAGAGGTTTTAAACAATGGTTAGAAACATCATCATTAACTCTTGCTTATCAATCAGAAATCAGTAGATATTTTGATTTTGATATATTTGATATAATCAAAAAAGATCATGGTGAAAATTATCAACCCTTTTCATCACCTGTTTATTGGTCTGCGTTTTGTTGTATTGGTAAAGGAGTTTAATTAATCATGTCAATTAATAAAAAAGCCGCTATTGCTTTTATTCAAGTAATTGAAAATCAAGTTAATTTAATTGCTGATGAAAATTGGCAAGAATTAAATCAATTAAGTAATGAATTACCAGAAGATGATGAAGAAATAACCGAGAAAATAGAAGATTGGTTAAAATCTTATCCATCACTGTGCGAAGCATACAAACAAAAGTTAAAATCAATGGATAAATCTTTAACAGAAGATCATAACATAGGTCCAGGTGGTGCCAAATTAAACTCATCACAAAACCAATCTAGCCAATCTTCTAAAGAACTGATTCAAAATGCTATCAAAGAAAATTCACCTTTATCTAATAAACCCAATTCCAAAAGTGCTATCGCTTAACCCGACCTACTATAATTGATAGAACTTATTCCCATAATCAAAAATCACTATAGGACTCCTATTTGATTTCTGAACACAGAGATCCCCGACTTCTCGAAGAAGTCGGGGATCTGAAACCCTCACGGTTTACAAATCAAATATGATTGCTATATCAAAAAATCACTATCAAAAAATCACCATCAAAACCGTGAAGAATTTTAGTCTTACCCTCTATGCTTTTCATTTGCGACATACTTTCGCACACACACCTGATCAAGTTGTCGAAAAATCCAGCCTTATATGGGATAATTTAGCTGATATAGGTCTATCAGCTTTTCCTGCTACCAGTTTAAAAGATTTCAAATCAAATTTGATTTGTTATGAAAATGGTAAATATACACCTCAAAAGGAGATAGGAAGAAAAACCGAATGGTTAACTAACTCCCAAGATTTAGATTTAGGAAGTTTCTCAACTACAGACGGATTTCAAATTAATGTCAATTTAGAACCATTTTTGTTTAATGATACCTACGCAGTTGATTTAACATTGCTTTCAGAACCAGCAAATATTGATATTAATATATCCCAAATTCAACATTTTAAACCTAGTTGTTTTTTGCCTTACCGAATTCAAGCATCTTTAGGACAAACTTTATGGATTTATGGAGAAGTTGACACAAATAATACATATCAAGATTGTCAGTTATTAGCAGAAAAAATTGCTAATGCTTTAGTTGCTGGTACAAACTTAAATCCTGTTTTTAGAGACTCAGGAGAATTATTTGCTAGTTCATTATTTATCTATCAAGCAAATGATCTAAATGAACCAAATAATCCTGTTAAACAATCTCAAATTTTAATACTTTTAAATAATCAACTAAATAATCAACAAGCTAATACTGTGCAACTTATTACAGATGCTTATGAATGGTTATTAAATTTATTATGCTGTTATCATAAAATCCTCTTTATTAATTACCAAGCAAGTCAAAGTTATACCAATGCAAGAAGTATTTACAGTGATTTAGAGAAGCAAATTCAATATTTTCAAGATTTGATATCTAACAAAATAAAAATATCTGATTTAAACAAACTTTTATCAGAAATTCCTCAAAAAAGTTTTGACTATACAAGATGTTTACAAGATTTACAAATTCATAATACATCAGTGCAGACAAATATTAACAATTACCGAATTTGCTTAGATAAAATCACAGCAATCAATAATAAAATCAGTCCCCAGTTTTGGCAAAATTTCCTAGATAAAGAATGTCAAAAATCGCAAGAACAAATCCAAACTGATATTAACTATCTCACCCCAGGACAAGAATTATTTGGGCAATTTGTTGATACAATTCGTGGTATTGTAGAGACAGAACAAGCTAAAAGCGATCGCTCTTTAGAAACAACGGTACAAGTATTAGGTATAGGTTTTGGTGGTGGTGCAATAATTTCTGGTGTGATAGTTCAACACATAGATAAAATCAATCAACCCATACCAATTATATCTCCCAATAGTCCTCCTAATCCATTTTATGCTTCTTTATTTTTAAGTGTTATTGCTACTATTGTATTTATTTCTTTTGGTTGGTTAATCACTATCCGTAAATAATTTAACTACTGTTTAATTACAGTTAGCAATTAACCACCTCAATCATAATTATGCCCAAGCAATATAAGGTAATCGCGCTGCTACAGATTTAACCTGTTCTGAATTAGCTACTAATTGTCCACAAGCGTCCCAAGTTCCTGCCACAAAAGCGGTTCTTGTACCTTCACTCATCACCACAGGTATAGTAGAATCATTAATTAATACTTGCAATTTTTCCAAATCTATGGTAATGGAGGCTTGAGGGTTAGCCGTGACTAGTTCTTGTAATTGTTTAATGGAATTAGCATCTGTTGTTACGCAAGGAATACCCATAGCTACGCAGTTACCAAAAAAGATTTCGGCAAAACTTTCACCAATTAAGGCTTTGATACCCCATTTAGCCAGTGCTTGGGGTGCGTGTTCCCGTGATGAACCACAGCCAAAGTTACGATTAACGATGAGTATTTTCGCACCTTGATATTGTGGTAAATCAAATGGATGCTGACCATTGAGGGCTGTTCTGTCATCAATAAACGCGCCTTCGCCTAAGCCATCAAAGGTAATGGCTTTTAAATACCGGGCTGGAATGATACGATCTGTATCAATATCATCACCAATTAAAGGAACTGCACAGGCGGATATTTGTTTTACTTCACTTACCATTGTTTTAATGTTGTAATTCAATACACTATTATGCAAATAAAAATGTGGTGCAGGCATCTTGCCTGCTTTTTTCTAGCTTTGTGCTAAAGCACAACTACCAGTTTTATGTGCTAAAGCACAACTACCAGTTTTATGTGCTAAAGCACAACTACGAACCAATGACTTTATATCAGTTCGCGTACATCCGCCACCTCTCCTTTGATGGCTGCCGTAGCTACCATTGCAGGACTCATTAGCAGAGTACGACCTGATGCTGATCCTTGTCTACCTTTAAAATTTCGATTGGATGAGGACGCACTTATTTGTCTACCTTGTAGTTTATCAGGGTTCATGGCTAAACACATAGAACAGCCCGGTTCACGCCATTCAAAACCTGCTTGAATAAAGATTTTATCTAGTCCTTCTGCTTCCGCTTCTTTTTTCACTCTTTCTGAACCAGGAACAACAAACGCTTTTACTCCGGCTGCAACTTGTCTACCTTGGGCTATTTTCGCTGCTTCTCTCAAGTCGCTAATTCTACCGTTGGTACAACTACCAATAAAGCATACATCTATTTTTGTCCCTTGGATGGGTTGACCTGGATGCAAATCCATATAATTATAGGCTTCTTCTGCCACAAACCGATCTTCTTCGGCTAATTGTTCAGGTGTGGGTACTTTCTCGGTTACTCCAATACCTTGGCCTGGTGTAATTCCCCATGTCACAGTAGGAGGAATATCTTGGGCATTAAATACGACAATATCATCATATTCAGCATCCACATCACTACGTAAAGATTCCCACCAAACAACCGCTTTTGACCAATTTTCTCCTTGAGGTGCAAAGTCTCTAGTTTTTAGGTATTCATAAGTAATTTCATCAGGATTGACGTATCCACATCTTGCTCCTCCTTCAATGGCCATGTTACAAACGGTCATACGTTCTTCCATGTTCATTTTAGCAAAGGTTGTACCTGCAAATTCGTAGGCGTATCCTACTCCACCTTTTACGCCTAATGTACGAATAATGTGTAATATTACGTCTTTGGCATAAACTCCGGGTTTGAGTTGACCGTTTACTTCTATTTTACGTACTTTGAGTTTTGATAATGCTAGGGTTTGAGAAGCTAGTACGTCTCTAACTTGACTTGTACCAATCCCAAAGGCGATCGCTCCAAATGCTCCATGACTCGATGTATGACTATCACCACAGGCTATGGTCATTCCTGGCTGTGTTAGTCCTAATTCCGGCGCAATTACATGAACTATACCTTGATTTCCTGAACCTATGTTGTGAAAGGTGATCTTGTTTTCTTGACAACTCTTTTCTAAAGATTGAATCATCTCTTCGGCCATGGTATCCATAAAAGGACGGGCTTGGTTGTCTGTAGGTACAATATGATCTACTGTAGCAACTGTACGTTGGGGAAATAATACCTTTAAACCTCTGTCTTTTAACATAGCAAAGGCTTGGGGACTAGTAACTTCATGAATAAGATGAAGACCAATGAATAATTGTGTCAGTCCTGATGGTAGTGTTCCAACGGTGTGTATATCCCAAACTTTATCAAAGAGTGTTCCCTTGCTCATATCGGAAATACTATAAAAAATGTTTTATTCTACAACGATTATTTTATCATTACTTGATTTCACCTCGATTTTTAATTCTGTGTTTATGATGTCATTCTTCGTTGAGTCAAAATAGTTTTATTCCAGGATGCTATTTTTCTCATATAAATGATTTACTATAAGAATAATTCTGAACTGGAGAATTACTACTTGGTTGCAATTTTCAATTTTCAATTTTCAATTTTTAATTTTTAATTTTTTTTGTAAAATAACCCTTAGTAAAAGATAGCTTTTTCACGCTCACGCAAACACTAGTAATGGCATGATAGACCCAATGATTGTATCAAGCACTACACCTGAACTTGACTCTCTCCGTCAAAAATTAATTGCTGGGTCGGAAAAAGTCCAACAACAGCTTATCACCCAGTTGCTAGAATTGGGTGATGATGGTTTGAATGTATTACAAGAGTTTTTATTACAACGTCGTCATACTCTACCTACTTGGATTGATGGTAAAGTTTATCAAATTCTGTATAATTCTGATACACCTACAAGTCAGGAATTTCTCTTAAATCATTTTCCTCAAGGTCTTGTACCTCTCAAATCGGATGCAGGAATTGAGTACAATTCTTTACAAGAAGCTCTTGTACGTCAGGAATTTCAAGCTGCTGACTTGCTGACTATTCAAAAAATGTGTGAATTAGCAGGTCCCCAAGCAATAAAACGTAAGTGGTTATATTTTACGGAAGTAGAAGGGTTCCCTCGAACAGATTTACAAACTATTAATCGTCTTTGGGTAGTATATTCTGAAGCTAAGTTTGGCTTCTCTGTACAGCGTCAAATTTGGGCGGGTGTCGGTAAAAATTGGGATAATTTCTGGCCGAAAATTGGTTGGAAAAATGGTAATAATTGGACTCGTTACCCAGGAGGTTTTACTTGGGATTTAAGCGCACCAAGAGGACATTTACCTTTGTCTAATCAGTTACGTGGTGTGAGAGTTATTGCTTCTTTGTATGCTCATGCAGCATGGAATGAATAAATAAGTTAATTGTTAACTGTTGACTACTGACTGTTAACTGTTAACTTCTTCTTTGATATCTTATGAGGAGTAATTAGTAAAAATGGCCAAGGTTGTTTTAGAAAATGTAAAGCGAAAATTTAATAATGTCACTGCTATTGAGGATATTAATTTTCAAGTTCCTGATGGTGAATTTTGGGTTTTTGTGGGTCCGTCTGGATGCGGAAAATCAACGATTTTAAGAATAATCGCAGGTTTGGAATCTGTAACTTCTGGTAGATTATTTATAGGCGATCGCTTAGTAAATGATCTTCCCGCAAGACAGCGTGATGTAGCTATGGTTTTCCAAAATTACGCTCTTTATCCCCATAAAACTGTGGCAGAAAATATCGCATTTGGGTTAAAAATGCGAAAGATTGATCAAAATATTATTCAAGAACGAGTTGTAAAAGTCGCTGAATCTCTCGGTTTACAACATCTTTTAGATCGTAAACCTAAAGAACTTTCCGGAGGACAACAACAAAGAGTAGCATTAGGTAGAGCGATCGCACGTCAACCCCAATTATTCTTATTAGATGAACCCCTATCTAACTTAGATGCTCAATTAAGAGATGATACCAGAGCAGAATTAAAACAACTACATCAACAACTAGGAATTACCACAATTTATGTTACCCATGACCAAATTGAAGCAATGACATTAGCCGATAAAATTGTAGTTTTAAATCGCGGACATATTCAACAAATTGGCGATCCTGACAGTGTTTATCAACTTCCTGCTAATGAAATGGTAGCAAGTTTTTTAGGTAACCCTTCCATGAATATTATTCCTGCAACCTATCAACATCATAGCTTTAATTTAAGTGGTCAAGTATTAGATATTCCCCCAGAATTAGAAAATAAACTAACTTTAACCTCTGGAAAAAACATCAACATTGGTATTCGTCCAGAACATTTAAAAATTAGTAGTGAAACCGGAATTAAAGTAGAAATACAAGTAGTAGAACCTTTAGGAAGAGAGACATTAGTTCGCGCTAATTTAACTAATTCCCACCACTTGATAAATATCTTAATCCCTGGAAGTATGCGTTTACATCCAGGAGATAATCTATATTTACAATTGGACTTACAACATTTATTTCTATTTGACGTTACTAGTGGAAATCGAATCTTTCCAGTTTCATAATTCCTAATTATCAACCACTTTAAAACCTGTCTCCTTTAAAATTTCCTGATCTCCTTTTCTGACTATGAGAATAGGGGAACTGTCACCAGTTTCTCTAATTTCCTGTTCCATAATATAAACATAATCTTCATTTACCCAACCAGTAATACATTTACCATCACGACAGGTAATTTTTCCTCCTGTTAATTCTAAACATTTACCACTGTTATCACATCCTTTATAACTAATATTTCCTGTACCATTAACTCCATTCCAAGAATTATGATTTCCTGTGGTTATCGTCCATTTACCATTGCTAACAGTTTGGGTATCTTTGTTATTTTTGTTATTTTTGTTGTTATTATTTAATTGTCCACTAACTACATTAGTTCCCGTAGTTAGTGTTGCTGATGTTTGAATTTCAGGATTATTTCCCTTTTTTATGGATGATTTATCTTGAATAATCTCCATTTTATCCACAATAGATTCTTTGCGGGTTTTGCCACAAGGTTCTGCACTTTCACAGTCATTAACTGATGAGATTTTGTAAAATAAACGCACTTTTTTATTTAAAAACTTCTTTTCTTCCGGGCAAATCTCAAAACTAGCACCAACTTGAGACTCCCTTCCTTGATCATCTGTTAATGTCACATAACAAAGTAAATCTCCATTAACTAATGCTTTTATTGTTCCTGTTTTCGGTTGTTTAGTTTTTGGTTGTGTATTTTCACTACTGAAGGATTTTTCCCCTAATACTTTTTTAGGTTTTTCAGTTTCTTTCGTTTCTTTTACTTCTAATTCTGTTTCTTTTTCAGCAGTGGAAGTTATGCTTACTTCTGGTTTATTATCTGTATTATTAACAGTATTTTGTGATGTTTGTTTTACAGATTCATTACAACTAATCAGAGATAAACAACACAACAATAAAGAACTGATAGAGATGATTTTTTTCATGACTTTTAAATATTTAACCAAGCAATTACAACGGAAACTGCTGTAGCAGAAAGTTTAGACATTGAGTTATTATTTTTACCAGCCTATTCTCCTAACTTTTTAAAAATGCTATCTCTACTGCCATCTCTCAAACTCATCTGAGTGACAAACCAGAAATAGAATCCTTACTCACTCTTAAATTTCAGACTTTTAAAAAAAACTCAAGTTGTAACCTTGTAAAGTATATCATCATCATAAAACTATCATAAAACTATCATAAAACTATCATAAAACTATCATAAAATTATATTAAACCAAAAACTTACCTGTTTTTCAACCGGGCATTAGTCAATATAACATCTTAAAATTACAGCAAATTAATGACAAAATGCGATCATAGAATTTGCCTTCATTCTATAGCAAAATAATTTTATAGCCGATAACTGACTACTGACTACAGATAGCCAACAGCTAATATATTTCCATGAGAAACAAGCCAGCAATCTTCCCCACAGACAACCAGCAGCCATAAATTTTATCACATTCACTTAAACTTGCACCTGAATTGCTAATAATAACGGCTGTTGATCCAAATCAGGAAACTCAACAGACAGACAATAACTAGATTGAAACTCATTAACATCTAACTCAACGCTAGGCATTTCTGAAAACTCAGAAACCACAATATGAGCATCATGATCATGAAGTTTGAAAATACCCATAGTAGGTAATTCACCTTCCACATACAACCGTAGCAACTTACCTAACTTCCGTAACTGCACCTGTACATTTAAAGTACCTACACTAGTCAACCATTGGCGTTCCAGCACCGGTTGATGCCTGGAAACAGGCAAAGTTAAATTTTCCAACAACTGCTTGGCCGCCATCAAAGATAAAACCATTTGTTGACGTGGTAGCAGTTCAAAATAATCACTATCAATATTCGACGCAGCTAAGGAATCTGCCGAACGATAGCTACTTCTCAAAACCAAGCCAGCTAAATCATTAATAGTCTGAGGATCAGCAGGAAACATACTATCCACAACCTGAACTAACTTAGCCCCTAAAGGCAATGAGGAAGTAAGTAACCCTTGACACTTTTCTAACAACTGCCAAAACACCTTTTCTGGCAAAGGAATAGGTAAATTTAGCTTAGATTGGTGTACAGTCCACCCCCACACAGGAACTAGCATCAAAGATTCTTCTTCTACACAATCAAGATAATCTAGTACTTGTGTTTCCCAAGGGAATAAAGGAGGGTTTTGTTGGGCTTGGATTTGTAACCTACGCTTAAGTATAGCATGGAAACGTTCTTGCACAGTAGGAATTTCTCCCAATTGAAAGGTTTGGGGCTTCTTTTCTCAAATATCATAGTTTACCACCACATTTTATTGTTACGCGGTTACTATCATTGAGAATACTATTTACCCCGTCATTATCATCACATTGTAACAACCTAAATTCTTAAGTGTTGAAATTATAATCAGGAAATTATAAATTTCTCATACCTAAGTTAGATGATAGCATCATGAAGATTATGATTCACCATTCATGAGTAGATGCACTAGATCCGGAAACTAAGGAATTACGTATTTCCCAAGCCTGCTCCAAAATCTTAAACCAACGTTTTTGTAACTGTGCCATAGATATTTTCAGGGTTTTGGAAATTTTCTCATCTGTAAATCCCTGTTGTTTTAAATCCAAAATAGATTTCTGTGTATCATCCAACTGATATAAATAAGTTTCCCATTGATGAGGAGTTAAACCTAAATTTTTAGGTAAAGATGCTTCTAACCACTCATGTACCAGTTCCCAACGGTGTAACAAAGCAAAGCGAATTAAATGATACTTGAAACGCTGTTGTAAATAATCACGTTGACGGGCAGTTAAACCTAAAATTGACTCAATTTCCTGGGCTGATAAATCCTGAAGACGAAGAGCAAAATAATCAGCACAGTCAGACTGTTCTTTTTCCTGAAGATAATCCATCAATTCTGTAATTACCAGTGAACGTAAAGTATCTTCTTCCGTTTGTGTTTGTGTCGCCATAGCCAAACGTAGTTTTTGGATCGCTGGTTCTTCCCAACCACTATCACCTTCACCACTACTACTTTCGGAAGCCAGTTCTATGTCTACACTAGTTTCCTGTGGTTGTTGTTGAGAAAAAGTTTGCGCTCTTAAAATAATTAACTGTTGCTGACGACCAGGTAAAGGAATACGACGTTTACCATAGCGTTCAGTAAAAGCCATATATTCAGCTAATTCTAACAAAGTTTGAGGACGATAGGTAGGACCTATTTGGTTTTCCCGTCTAAAAGCATTTAAAGCCTCTAAATAGAAACCTTGTAAAAAATCTTCAATGATAGTTAACCGCCCTTGATAACTTAACTGTTTGTGAGGCGGGTTAACATAGCGATAAACAATGGCACTTAAAGTGCTATGTAATTCAACTCTGCCACGACTTGAGCCTAACTGATAGTAAGTTAAACACTGTTGTAAGCGATGTTTAGCCAAACTCATAGCCGAGGATTCGATATCCCCAGAAGATTGAATACGTTTGCTTTCTTGGCAAATGCGGAGGACTTCGTTGGTAATTCTCACCGAAACATCGTGACAATTTTGTTCAGAAGCCCTAGTAGATTGCTGAAGTTCCCTAAATAGGAATTGAAAGATAACCTCCACGCCGATTGAACTTTTTCCCTGAGTAGTTGCAGTTGCTGTTAAATTCATAATCCTAGTTCTCAAAAAGACTTTAACATACTTGAACAAGATTTGTGAAACTTTAGCAATTAGCTTAATGATTCTAAAAAATAACTTACATTGAGGGTGTAGAGTGCGGGGGAGGAGGATGGTGAGGTACAGGGAGAAAATTCTTTATTCTGACTCCTGGAACTCCCGACTCCTTGTAATGTTTTAGTTATTGCCCACAAGTTGTTAATACTCGTTATGGATTTAGAATCACAAATTCAATTGCTGATAGACAATGCACCCCAGGATGGCATTACACCACAACTTATGGTATCCATCGCTCCTGTTTTGCTTGCCATTGCCCAAAGGTTAAAACATCTCCAATACTTTATTGTCCAGAACGTGGATCAGGATTGGGTTGTTACCACATTAAGCAACCGTGCAAATCCAGGATTAGAAAAGCGAGTGGTTTACGCTGTATCTACCATACAAGATGTTTCCCTAATTTTAGATGCAGGGCTAGACCCTCAAGTGCTGACAACCTCCATGTATGTCACCCAACTTTTATTTCAATTAGTGGCTCTGAAGTCTGTAGATAGTATAATTTTTGTGGAAACGCCAGGAAGTATCACTAAGACTGTAGAAGTGCAAAGAACTGAGTTAGAAAGGTTAATCGAGAAGGAAATACAAAAATATAGACGTAAAATTGCCTCTCAAGTTCCTCCGAATATTGCGTAGAAAGGAGATCAAGGAGTCAGGAGATTGAGGAGTTAGGAGTCAGAATTTTCACCCCGCACTCCGGACTCTGCACCCCTACTCCCTAAATTTTTTAGTAAAGCCGACTGAGAACATAATCGCTCAAATTTATCAGGGCTTGGCGCGATTCTGACGGTTCTAAAATACTAATCTTCTCAGTTGCTAAACTAGCATGGTGAGCAGCTAATTCTCTAGCTTTTTGTATCCCTTGACTATTTTCGATCAGGGCTAAGGCTTGATCTAAATCGCCCTCTTGTGCAAATTCTCTTTCAATTAACACTTCTAAGTGAGCTTTTTCCTGTAACGCAAACAGAACCGGTGCTGTGAGATTACCACTTTTGAGATCAGCAAGAGCAGGTTTACCTAGTGTGTCTATTGAACCTGTGAAGTCAAGAATATCATCTACTATCTGGAAGGCCAAACCTAGATGACGACCATAATGATATAGGTGTTCGGCTATTTCTAAGGATGTTTCACTAATTAAACCTGCGGATTTCGCACTGTTAGCAATTAATGAGGCTGTTTTATAATAGCTTTTTTCTAGGTATGTCTCAATAGACAAACTGCTATCAAAACGATTTAGCCCTTGTTGAATTTCTCCGGCTGCTAAATCCATAATTACTTCTGATAGTAATTTAACCACTTGTAAATTGTCTAAGTTGGCTAAGTACCAAGATGATTGGGCAAAGAGAAAGTCTCCTGCTAAGACGGCAATGCGATTACCAAATAAACTATGAACTGTGGGTACTCCACGTCTTACATCTGATTCATCTACTACGTCATCATGTACTAGACTAGCTGTGTGAATCATCTCTGTAATTTCTGCTAGTCGGCGATGACGTGCTGTTATTGGCTGATCTAGCATGGTTGCTTTGGAGATCAACAATACTATGGCAGGTCTAATACGCTTTCCCCCAGCACCGAATAAATGTTCGGCGGCTGCATAAAGAATGGGGTGACGATTTCCCACTAGCTGTTTTAGGTTATCTGCCAATATTTGCAGGTCTGCTTCCACAGGGGTAAACAGGGAGGTTGCTGGGGTCATGGATGGGCGGACTCTGACTTTAGTTACGAAAGTTTACATAATTATTATAAACACTAAAAACCCTATTCTATCGTTGTTTTATGCTTGTGTGCAGGGTGCAGGTTGCAGACTGCGGACTGCGGACTGCGGACTGCGGAGTTTTGGAAGTCAGCAGTTTAATAATTTGGGTATGGCAAAGAGTTAACCCTGGTAATGTTGTTAAATGAAGAATTAAATAACAGTCAATTAATAGCCGTCTGGTTGTTATTATCGAAAATAAAAGTCCCACTGTCACAATTACGGAAAGGAAAATGCAAGAACCAGATTTTAAAGAAGCTCAATATCAGGAAACTACTATTCCTGGCATTAATACCCCATCTGCTAATCTTACCAAACTTCAACCTCCCAATCAGTCCCAAGAACAATGGCTGAAATATGGACAACAAATTTCTAGTTTTCTAGGTACTTTACCTAATTATGTTGGTAAGTTCTTTAATCAATATCAACAACCAATTGTTAGTATTGGCTTGGTGGTAACGGCAGTAGTATCTGTTAAGGTGTTATTAGCTATTTTAGAAGCTCTTAATGATGTTCCCTTGGTAGCTCCTACTTTTGAGTTAATTGGTATTGGATATTCTGTATGGTTTATCTACCGTTATTTACTCAAGGCTTCTAGTAGACAAGAGTTATCTGGTGAAATTACTACCCTCAAGTCTCAAGTTATGGGTAAAAATTCTCCTGAGTCTTAGTTTTTGTAATTTTTGATGTAATTTTCGATTTTTTGTAACCTGCCTTTGTCTTTTTTGGACTTGGGCAGGTTATTATACTAGCTATCAGCTATCAGCACATTATCATGACTATAAAACTCTTAAAATGCTGGGAATGCTATGAATTGTGTCCATTGCAGCAATTTCTTTTAAGGCTTGACGAAAATTTCCTTCACGCACATCATGGGTAACAACGACTATTTCTGCCATTTCTCCTTCAAAACCTGTTTGTACTATAGATTCTAAGCTGA
This sequence comes from Anabaena sp. FACHB-1237, assembly GCF_014696225.1. Classification (GTDB taxonomy): domain Bacteria; phylum Cyanobacteriota; class Cyanobacteriia; order Cyanobacteriales; family Nostocaceae; genus FACHB-1237. The sequence continues at coordinate 13,767 of NZ_JACJPV010000007.1, forward strand.
CTTTGTAGTTACCAAAACAAGTTCCTATCTTCCCGATCACTCCTGCTTGATCTTTGGTGAGGAAGCGTGTATAAAATCTAGTAACTATTTCGGAAATTGGTGTAATTTTACAGTAGTGTTGATGTCTACAAGCTAATAAGGGATTTGTTTTAGCTGTGTTTATTTTTAGGTGAGCTAGTAGGTGTAGAACATCAGCACACACGGCACTCGCTGTCGCTCCTGCACCTGCACCAGGTCCAAATAACATTACTTGACCTATTGGTTCACCTTCTACCAAAATAGCATTATAAACTCCATTAATGCTGGCTAATGGATGACTTTCCGGTACGAGAGTTGGATGTACTCTTACGGAAAGTTGAGTATTGCTATCATCTAAATGTTTGGCTATGGCTAATAATTTAATCACAAATCCTAATTTTGTGGCATAGGTAATATCGGTTTTTGTGACGCTTCTAATCCCTTCACAATATACATCTTCTCTATTAATACGTCCATTAAAACCTAATGAGGCTAAAATTGCTATTTTATCTGCTGCATCTAAACCATCTACATCGGCCGTAGGATCTGCTTCGGCATATCCTAAATTCTGGGCATCTGCTAATACATCATTAAAATCACTACCTTCATGAAGCATTCTGGTGAGAATGTAATTAGTTGTACCATTAACTATCCCCATGACTGCATTTATTCTATTTACGCTTAATGCCTGTTTTAAAGGTTGAATTACGGGAATACCACCACCTACGGCAGCTTCTAACATTACATAAACGCCTGCTGCGTTAGCAGCATCAAATATTTCTGCTCCAAATCGAGATATTACTGCTTTATTAGCTGTAACAATATGCTTACCATTTTTAATGGCTGTTAAAATCAAGGTTCGGGCAGGTTCTAAACCTCCTAATAATTCCACTACAATATCAATTTCTGGATCATTGACGATCGCTGGTAAATCTGTAGTGAGAATGTGATCAGATAATTGTACAGCACGGGGTTTATCGAGCGATCGCACTCCCACACGATAAATTTCCACTTCTTTTAAAAGAGAATTACGCCCTGTTACATCTTGCAATAATTGTACTGTACCTGTTCCCACAGTACCTAATCCTAAAATGCCCAATTTAATAGTCACAATAATTACAGTTCTCCTGAAAACTTAAATAAACTTAGATAAAATCTTATACGATCGACAATGATAACAACTGAAAGCACTCTAAGTGATAGCTTGAGAAAATTATACCGATTGAAAAGAGAGAATTTGATAGCGTAATAATCTTAACTGACTGAGCAACTCCACTTGAGCAGTAGCTACTTCATCACTTTCACCTCCCATTTGCCCAAATAGACGTTTAACTACAGGATAGGTAGGTAGAGTATTAGCTGTAATATCTTCTTGAGAAGCTAGGATAAAACCTGTTTCTTGAGCAAGTTGACGGTAGGTATTCAGAGTAAAAGTGCTATCCACATTACCATAGGTTTCTGATATAGTAGAATTAAGCATTAACAATTTAACAATGAAATTTACCACCTGATAGGATAGTAAAATGGGTACAAAATCAGAGATTGCCAGTTTACCGCCTGGTTTTAAAACTCGTTTTGCTTCTTGGAAAAAACGCTGTCTGCTAGGAAAATGAAAGATACATTCCACTGCTAAGACAACATCAAAGGAAGCATCATCAAAGGGGAGTTGACAGGCATCACCTTGTACAAATTCAATTGTATTAGAATTAATAGCTTTAACTTCAGATTTAGCGCGGTCTAGTTGACGTTCATCAATATTTATACCAACTAAGGACATATTATGAAAACGCTCATTCAAACTAGCGATAGTTCCACCAAAACCACAACCAGCATCTAAGAGAGAATGACCATCTTTGATATTACCTGAATCACAAACACGGCGACAAAGTTCTTCTGCTGCTATGGCAAAATTGGACACTGAACCATCAGCTTCTTTAGGATTTTCCCAATATCCCCAGTGTACATGACGACCGAAAGCTGCGACTATTTCGGCTGTTTGGGCATTATTTTGGCTAAATTGTTGGATAAGTTTGTCAAAATAGGGTAGATATAGATTAGTTTCAGCCATGATGGAATTATATATTAATGGTTTACTCAAGGTTTTATTTTGTATTAATAAGAGTCATTAGGGACAAACCCCCTGTAGTTGCCCAAGGAGTTAGGGGAAATAATTAATGATTCTTTCTTGTATAAGTAGCAAATTACGTTATTATGTGAAAGTTGTAAATCCTGTTTATGTAAAATTAGTGCATTTTGGTGAATTATGACATTAAATGGCATCAAATTTCATAAAAAAATTGTTTAATATGTTTAATAAAAAAATTGTAGGTAGAGAAACACCCCACCTACAAAAGTTCTATGAGTTGTTATACAACCGAGATTAATATGTTTCAACGTGCCAACGGTGTGCTTTTTTCAAATCTTTTTGATAAGCACTCCAATTAACACCTTCTTTAGCAGCAGCAGCACTTAGAGCAGCATCAATACCATCTTCCATGCCACGTAAACCGCAGATGTAAGTATGAGTTTTTTCATCCTTAATTAAATGCCATAACTGATCTGCATATTCAGCGACTCGATCTTGAATGTACATTCTACCGCCTTGAGCATTCTTTTGTTCGCGGCTGATGGCATAAGTTAAGCGGAAGTTTTCAGGATACTTTTCTTGCATAGCTTCCAACTCTTCCTTATAAAGAATATTAGGAGTAGTGGGTACACCAAACAATAACCAAGCAAAACCCTGAAATTGATATTCTGGGTTAGCTGCTCTTTCTGTATCATTAAACATCCGCCACAAGTAAGTCCGCATAGGAGCAATACCTGTACCAGTAGCTAACATAATTACATTAGCATCTGGGTCATCGGGTAGTAACATTTCTTTACCCACAGGTCCAGTTATTTTTACATCTGCACCTGGTTTAAGTTGGGTTAAGTAAGTAGAACAAACACCATAAACTGTTTCACCGCTTTCTGGATGTTTATATTCTAACTGTCTTACACACAGAGAAATGGTTTTATCATCAACATCATCACCATGACGGGTGGAAGCAATAGAATAGAGTCTCAGTTTTTCAGGTTTACCGTTTTTATCCACACCAGGAGGAATAATACCGATACTTTGACCTTCTATATACTTTAAGTTACTCCCAGAAAGGTCAAATTTGATATGTTGAACAATACCAATTCCACCTTCTTTAACTAAAGGCTCATTAGAGATACACTTACCAACAAATGGAGCATTAGGACGGTAAGTATTTACAGGAACTTCCTGTTTAGCTTTCCCTTGAGTCATAGTCTTACCTTTTTTATCTTTAGCAGGTGACTTAGCAAAGCCTTTTGCTTCGCCTTCAGAACTCACAGGTGTGCTTTTACCATGATCCTCACTCTTAGTAGCTACCTCTACAGGAAGTTCACTAACAGTGTTGCTAACATTCACTACTTCGGTTTCTGTAGTTGGCTCAACTTTTCTACCGACTTGTTGTAACGCTGTTACAGGGTGAATGCTGACAATTTTACCACCAAGACGAGTAATCCTTCGCATTTCTTGATTCATGCGATTGTAAGGTACTCTGATGAATACACTGCCACTTTTACGAATTTGGTAGTTTGTCAGTTCGGTTTCTGCGTTTTGATGCAAACCCACCACTTCGTAAATGAAGATGCGGCTACCTGATTCTACACTGGCAGCACCTTCAACAGCACCTTGATTGTACATTCCTTCTAACACTCCGATATGAAACTTAACCGTTTATAAAAAAACAATCCCATCTTTGTATCAGCTTTATTTTACCGGATTGTCGGCCAATAAAACTGGACTTGTGGGAAAATGACATTATTACTAATTTAACAATGTCTTGCTCAGTAAACTCGTCAAAAACAAGGTAGGCATGGTAAAAAACACACCTGATTACCTTCTAAATTAGAGGATAAGTCTTTGAGAGAATGTCAATGATGAATCACTTTAATCTTTTCTTCTGCAACTACAGATTTTTAGACTTTCGGACCTTAATCTACAATTATATGATCTTTTGATGCTAAGTAGTTGTGGAAAATAAATTATCGGGTGCGAAGTACGGAGTAATACTTCTGACTCAATCTGACTCAATAACTCCCGGCTCCCATACTTACGGCTGATAGCTGATAGCTAACTCCTTTAAAAATCCTAAATTTGTATCACATAAAGCAGAATGTTTATTAACTTCCTGGTAGGTGATATTTATTTTTGCTCAAAATTCTTGTAAGATTACACCCTCTTCTGTTAAAATCTAGTACAACACTAAGATGAAATACTTACCAGCAGTGAAATTAAGCTAATTAAGACGAGTAATAACTATATTCTGTATAGTTAATGTTACCCGATCAAATGTGTAATTAATTATTATGCTGGATAGAAAAGATACAAAGTTTACCACAGTGTACACTCGTATCTTGAAAATCTACTGTGAGAAAATTTATTGATTGTCAATTTTTTTAGTATTTTAGAGGAGATTTATGACAACTAAGCCCGAACGCGTGGTATTAATTGGAGTAGCTGGAGACTCTGGATGCGGTAAATCTACGTTTTTACGTCGTTTAATAGATTTATTTGGTGAAGAGTTTATGACGGTTATCTGTTTGGATGACTATCATTGTTTAGACCGCAAACAACGCAAAGAGACTGGTATTACTGCACTTGACCCCAGAGCCAATAACTTTGACCTAATGTATGAGCAAATCAAGGCGTTAAAGTCTGGTCAAAGAATTCATAAACCAATTTATAACCATGAGACTGGTATGATCGATCCTCCAGAATGGATTGAGCCTAATCATATTATTGTGGTGGAAGGTTTACATCCTCTCTATGATGAAAGAGTAAGAGAGTTATTAGACTTTAGTGTTTACTTTGACATTAGTGATGAGGTTAAAATTGCTTGGAAGATTCAACGCGATATGGCTGAAAGAGGTCATCGCTATGAAGATGTTCTGGCGCAAATTAATTCTCGTAAGCCTGATTTTGAAAAATTTATTGAACCACAACGGGAATTTGCCGATATTGTTCTGCAAGTTTTACCCACAAATTTAATTAAAAACGATACAGAACGCAAGGTTTTACGGGTACGGATGTTACAACGAGAAGGTAAGGAGGGTTTTGCACCTACTTATCTATTTGATGAGGGTTCAACTATTCAATGGACTCCTTGTGGACGTAAGTTAACCTGTTCTTATCCTGGTATTCATTTGTACTATGGATCTGATGTTTACTACGGTCGTTATGTGTCTGTGTTAGAGGTTGATGGTCAGTTTGACAATTTAGATGAAGTAATCTACATTGAAAATCATTTAAGTAATACTTCTACTAAGTATAAAGGTGAATTGACTCACTTGTTATTACAACATAGAGAATATCCTGGTTCTAATAATGGTACTGGTTTGTTCCAAGTGTTAGCTGGTTTGAAAATGCGTACTGCTTATGAAAGATTAACTGCTGCTGAAGCTAAGATGGCGGTAGAAGTGTAATAAGGAGTTAGGAGTCAGAATTTTCACTCCGCACTCAATGGTCAAAAGTCAAAAGTCAAGAGTCAGAATAAAAAATTTTGACTTTTGACTTTTCCTTACTCTCCGCACTTGGCATTGAGGTTATAAATAATAGTTTAATCAGCATAACATCACAGACTAAAACATCAATTCTACAAATCTTGTGTAACTGACAAAATTGGGAAATTCCCCATGGTATCCTGAAAGTATCCACAAGGTATAACATCTTATGTTACAAATATGTTAAACCTAGAGAATTGGCTTGTGAGCGATCGCTCCATACCATACCATATATAAAGCGATTCTAACTTAGCTATTACCTCCAGGATTATTTTACCTTATAGGTATTAATTCCATGAAATAATAAACCCACTCCCCAACCTAATAGGGGAAAAATTGCCCAAAAATATCCAGGACTAGTAAACAAATTTAGCGAAATCAAAAATCCATTTATTATCAAAAAAGCAGTTAAATGTGATTGAAATTCTTGACGTTTTTCTCTTTTAGACATTGTTTCCTGTTTAACCGATACTTGTGTTTTTAACCATTCTTGTTCTGCAATTTTAATTGCCTCTGAAGAAACACCTAATTCTGATGCTATTTCTATAATTTGTTCCTTGGTAAATTCTCCCTCTTGCTTACGTTTAAAAGCTACTTCGAGAATTTGCTGCATTTCCTGTGAATTGTAAGTCATTATCAATACCTAAAATGGTAAAAAATACTTTTGAGAGTTACTTTTGAAGCGGTAGATACACAAATATTAAAACAGAAATATATTGTTATTTACGTTATATCTAATCAACTATTAATGTAGTATTTAAAAACACAAATTTATTGATTTAGTCAGATCCCGGACTTCTTAAAGAAGTCCGGGATCTCAAGGGGATCTCAAGGTAAAAATTTACCATCCCAAACGTTTACTAATATCAGCAACATTAATCACAGATGCAACTAATTTATAACAACATTCTTGACGACTTTGCAATGAAGGCTGAAAAGGTTCACTTAAACTAATAGTTAATCTAAATTTATCAGCCTCAAAGTTTTCTAAATTGAGTTTTTCTATTACCTGTTCACAGGAATATATTCCCTCTTGCAAATAATTAAGTTTATTTATCCATATAGGATCAGTAATGGGTAAATCATAAGAATTACCACATAAAGAAAATAAACATCTAAAATTTTTCTTACCTTGAGAATTATGAGAATTATATTTGATGTGCCATTTTAATATTTCAGGATTAATCATTGCTAAAGAAGATTTTAACGGAGTTCTTTCTAAATCTTCATAGAGGATAAATTTATCAAAATTACCTAATAATACTGGTTGAGAAGAATTTTTTTCTATTTCTGGTTTAATTAAGTTTCGTGCTTGTTCTAAACTAGTTTGTCCTAAAATCTGCCATTTATAACTATAGTGAATCAGATAATTTTCTGGATGATGACATTTTGGTTGATGTTTGATTATCGGTATTCTAATAATATCAAATAATGCAGGTTCTTTACCATCTCTATCTGTGAAATGTTCTTGATATAAAGTTCCATCTTGTTTATTAGAAATTGGCCGTAACCATCCTGAACCATCGGTTTTTATTCCTGCTATGCAAATTCCACCATGTTTAGTAGATTTAGCCAGACAAATAATATCAACTGTTAGCATTTTTTTATCTTCTTTACACCCTAGTTACTAAAATTTACAGCAGTTTCCGTTAACCCTTGTAACACAGACATCTTGCTGTGTTCATAGTGTACCTCATGTAGATGGAATGTGCTATATATAATATAACAAAAGTATTGTAGTATTGTAGGGTGCGTCAGATATGACAAATCTGTTTATTAATAGAATTTACCCAGTCTGACGCACCTTATGTATCTATATATATAAGCTGTTGTGCTTTTAACTTGAATAATTAATACAAGCAAGATGCTTGTGCTACTGTAACTTTAGGTTTTTTAATTATACAGTGAGTGCTGCACATTAGCTTAACAAAAGTATTGTAGGGTGCGTCAGATATGACAAATCTGTTTATTAATAGAATTTACTCAGTGTGACGCACCTTATGTATCTATATATATAACAAAAGTAAATTATTTGTGAATAATAATATTACTGATTTATCAAAGTTATCAAAAAAAACAAGATCCCCGACTTCTTTAAGAAGTCGGGGATCAGAACCTACAAATGATGAATTTTGATACTTTTTTCTAGATTATTTTGCAAATATTCAGCTACTAAGCGACGATGACAATTATGGGGTTTTAACTCACTACACAATAAACAACTTTTATCTATGATATCTATAGATAATTTCCTTTCAATTTGTCTTTGTGTAATCAGTTGATTGAATTTTTCTTCATAGCTATGCCAAGTAATTTGCTTTTTTTTGTAAGCATCTAAAATATCTGGAGTTGGTGCTAAATCAAGAATATGGATATATTCAATTCCCGCAATTTTCTGAAGAAAATATTGTAAATCTTGCTTTTTGGCAAATCCCGCAAGTTGAGAAACATTATTTAATCTGGTATCAATTACTCGTCTTACTCCTGATTTAATCAAAGTTTCAAAAAATTGTTCTGCCTTTTTTTGGGTAAAACCAATGGTATATAAATTAATTGATTCATTCATAATTTTCTTCTACTTCTGTATAAGCTACTTTTTCACTATGTAATTGATAGGCTTTTTCTACTAATTCTCCACGAGAAAATGTTTTATCTAAACTTTGGGTATTTGACATATCAAATAAAGAAAGTTGTTGAGATTTACCAAGTAAATCTGGTAATAACTTATATAAATTATGTTGTTTTAAAACTCTGTTTTCTAATTCCTCATTAGTTTCTAAATCTCCATTTTTATGAATATGTAAAATATCTAAATCAGCGGTTTTATCAGCATTTTTCAAATGGGGACAAATTAAAATTGCTCGATGACAAACAATGGGATCCTGTTCGGCACACATTAAACTAATTTGATATTTTTGTGAACCTTGAATCACACGAGTTAAACCAATTTTAAAAGCCTCCGTTGCTGCTATTAAATCATATCTAGCCATACCATTTACATAACATTTTCTATCTTGGGGACGGGCACCTAAATTATTTCCTAAAGGAACATAAGCAATGTTAACATTTTTTAATACTGCTTGTAATGCTGCTTGATTAAATTGGGGAAATCGGCGACTATAGGGACTAGAACGTACATCAGCTAAGGCTGTTACTTGATGTTTTTGTAACAGTTCTATAAACGTTTCAATTGTATGATTAGAATGACCAATGGTGAATATTTTCATATAGCACAATTCCTTAGGAGTCAGATCCCGGACTTCTTAGAGAAGTGTGGGATCTTGTAGTGATAATTATAAAATTCACTAGTCAATTTTAAGTTAACATGGTTAAATAAACATAACAATCAATTATTATTATACATCATGAAAAAATATACAACACTCACAACTGCTTTTGTAGCTACCTGCGCTATTATGCTCACTGGTTGCGGAGGTGGTAATAATAACAATAATTCTGCTACGAATACAACTCCTACCACAGCAAGAGATAATACATCAAATAATACATCTAATGGTATTCCTTTAGGTATTGCTTTTGCACAAACCAGTAATGTAGCTTTATTGGGACAAGAAGGAATTGCTGGTGTGAAAATTGCGGAAAAATATTTTAATGATCAAGGTGGTATTAATGGTACACCAGTTAAACTAGTAGTGCAAGATACTGGAGGAGATGAAGCAGGAGCAATTAACGCTTTTCAAACATTAATTAATAAAGATAAAGTGGTGGGTATTGTCGGTCCTACTTTATCACAACAGGCTTTTAGTGCTGATCCGGTGGCTGATCGTGCTAAAGTTCCTGTAGTTGGAGGTTCTAATACTGCTGTTGGTATTCCCGAAATTGGAGATTATATTGCTCGTGTATCTTCTCCTATTTCTGTAGTTGCTCCTAATGCAGTGAAAGCAGCAATGAAACAAAATCCTAATATTAAAAAAGTGGCAGTTTTTTACGCCCAAAATGATGCTTTTAATAAATCAGAAACAGAGATTTTTCAAAATGCGGTTAAGTCTTTAGGTTTAGAAATTGTCACAGTACAAAAGTTTCAAACTACAGATACAGATTTTCAAAGTCAAGTCACTAATGCTATTAATTTAAAACCTGATTTAATGATTGTTTCTGGTTTGACTGCTGATGGTGGTAATTTGGTGAGACAATTACGAGAATTAGGTTACAAAGGTTTAATTATTGGTGGTAATGGTTTAAATACTTCTAATGTTTTACCTATTTGTAAAGCTTTTTGTGATGGTTTGATTATTGCTCAGGCATATAGTCCAGAGCATACTAATGATATTAATAAAATGTTTCGCAAAACTTATGTGGAATTATACAAAAAAGAACCTCCTCAATTGAGCGCTCAGGCTTTTACTGCGGTTCAGGTTTTTGTGGAAGCTCTCAAGGCTTTAGATAATAAGAGTAAGCTGAATAAATTACCATTACCAGAGTTAAGAACTCAATTAAATAAACAACTTCTCTCTGGTAAGTATGATACTCCTTTGGGAGAAATATCTTTTACTCCTGCTGGGGAAGTTGTGCAAAAAGATTTCTATGTAGCACAAATTAAAATGGACAAAGATGGCAATAATGGTAAATTTGTATTCATTAAATAAGCAATGCAAGCAAGATGCTTGCGCTACTATAATTTATTGCACATCAATTTAACATTAATTAAATTAAATAGAATTACATGGACATTTCTGTAGTTTTTCAAAACTTGTTAAATGGGTTATCCATTGGCGGTGTTTACGCTATTTTCGCTTTAGGATATACCTTAGTTTACTCAATTTTAGGAATTATTAATTTAGCTCATGGAGCAATTTTTACTTTAGGTGCATATTTTACTTATGCACTGATGGGTAATAATTTCGGTTTTAATGGTTTATTAGCTAATGCTGCTTTACCTATTAAATTACCTTTTTTTATGGCTTTAATTTTAGGTAGTGGTTTAGCTGGTTTAGCTGGGGTAATTATGGAAAGAGTCGCTTTTAAACCTTTGCGAGATAAGGGTTCAGACTCTTTACTAACTGTGGTTTCTAGTCTAGGTGTGGGGGTAGTAATTGTCAATTTAATTCAATATTTAGTAGGTGCGGAAAGTTATACTTTTCCAGGAGATACTTTTGGTAATTTACCCCCAGCAATTAATTTTGGCAGTGCAGAAAATCCTATTCCTATTCGCACTGTACAATTAATCATTTTTGGGGTTTCTGTGGTGATTGTTTCCCTAATGACCTATTTTATTAGTTATACTAAATACGGAAAGGCAATGCAAGCGATCGCTGAAGATCAAATAACTGCCAGTTTATTAGGAATAAACCCGGATAAATTCATTGTTCTGACCTTTTTTATTAGTAGTTTTTTAGCAGGTTTAGCGGGAACTTTAGTAGCTTCTAGTGTGAGTATTGCAGGTCCCTATTTTGGGATTGGTTTTGGTTTAAGAGGTTTAGCGGTAATAGTTTTAGGAGGTTTAGGAAGTATTCCCGGAGCAGTTTTAGGAGGGTTACTTATTGGGGTAATAGAAGCATTTGTTCCTAGCGAATATTCTGGTTATAAAGATGCTGTAGCTTTTGGTATTTTATTCATTATGCTAGTAGTTAGACCTCAAGGTTTATTAGGGAAGAAGTTTGTACAAAAGGTGTAGAATTATCCCCTATATTCCCATTAAAATCTATTTAAACTTTTTGTGTTAATACTGGTGAAACCTGGATTTTTGGTAATGGTTTTAATGGAGTATTAATAGGGGAATAACGACAATAACAAATAACCACTGATTCAAAAGTACCCACAGGTAAATCTGGTACATATTCTTCTACCTTGGAAACTTCCCAATCACCAATTCTATAATGTGTACTTGCACCTGGAAATTCAGGATCTACATATTCTTCAATTTGACGAAATTCCTTGAGTCTATAACCAGGTTCGGGAATAGGTTTTTTAGAACCATCATAATGTTCAGCTAGGATATCAGTGCAAGCTCCAGTATGAGATAATAACATTCTTTCCCAGTTTTCTAACTGTCCTTTATCCGCTTTAAAAATAATATATTTACTCATTTTCTGATTCCTCATCATAATTAAGAAATTCTGTTTCACCTGCGAAAATACAATCCACTTTGAGAATTTTATTATTAGTAGGTTCTACTTTCAATAATTGCCATCCGTATTTATCAGCCATTTCTTGACATTTATCTCTATCTGTTGCTGCGTGTCTGGAAATTTTTTCTTCATATGTCATTATGATTCTACCTGTTGAGATTTTTTATCTTGAGAAATAGCTCTTTTGAGAATAACCTTGGCTAATTGAGGAACACTGAGAAATTCTCTGGCTGCCCAATCTTCTAAGTATTTATACTCATCTTCTTCTATGCGAATTGTCATTTGGGGTTTTTTGGAAGGCATATCTCACCATGATTCACTACTTCTTAATTATCGTTCCTATTAGTATGATTGACTAATAATGAATCAAAATAGTTAGAGGTGAATCACTTGTAAATACAGTATCAACAGGTAGCTTATTTGTCAACTATATAAAAATCTGACATTAATCTAAAATTTTCTATCTTAAAAGTTGACATTGTTAAATTAATGTTCTAAGCTAATCATATAACCAGGCTCTGTTTGGAGGTCGAACTATGGATGGGGATAGATTTCACGGGCTTTCAGGACTTTATCAGAAGCCATATCAACAAATGTGTGAAGCGAAGTTTGATCTGAAGATATGTATTTGGATAACTATGGGGGCCTTCTTAAAGGATCTTAAGAAAAAAGGTGCTGCTCTAACTTTACTCAAGGTAAGTGATCTTATTTCTGAGCTTATAGGAGAAGAGTTTCAGGTAAAAAACCCGTTTTTGTTTTGGACTAAAGCCGAAATGTGTAAAGTATTGGCTAAAAATGGTCAATACGATTTACCAACTTTAACTATGTCCTGTGACAGTCCACATCGGCAAAAGCCAGTTCAGTGTGGTTACTGCTCCTCTTGTCTTCTAAGACGACAATCACTTGCAGCCTCAATCATCAAAGATAGAACTCGCTATGTAGTCTTACATGGAGAGCGACCAGTGAAACACCCTAGCCTATATTTCCTGAATATGCAAGCTCAGGTTCGCACTCTTGACTCTTTGTTTGCTATTTCCGATAACCCCTGGAAAAGTATCACCAAAAAGTTTCCAGTGCTGGATGATATTGTTGATCAAACAGCTATAGTAGAGAATTTATTACCAATCGAGATGCAAAATCGTCTAATTCAACTCTACAGAAATTATGTTTCCGAATGGAATGCGGTAGAGTCTCTAATTTCAAAGGGACTTTTAAACCAATACAGTGATCTCCAGATATCTAGCAAATATACTGTCTTATCTCAACCTCAATAAAGTTGAGGAAAAACATCATGGCTACCAACATTGTGGATAACATTGACCTGCGGACATTAGGAGAACTTCTCCAACAAGCGCGTAAAAAGTGCGGTATAACTCAAGCTGATGCAGCCAAAATTATTGACGCTGCACGTACCACTATGATTGCTATTGAAAAAGGGGAACGTCGTATTAAAGCGAACGAACTCATTAAACTAGCTCGCGCCTATGGACGTTCAGTAAGTGAGTTTGTGCGTCAACGTCCAATAGTACAACCTTTTGAAGTACAATTTCGCGCAATTTATCAACGCAGTCAAGAACAACAGACAGAAATTGAACCATTTATTTCTCAATTAGAGGAATTATGTCAGAATTACCTAGAACTTGAGAATATTATGAAAGCACCAATACCGCGCAACTATCCTTTTGAATATCAAGTAACAGATATGCCCATCAAAACTGCTGCGGAAAGTATAGCCGTTGCAGAACGTCAGAGATTAGGCTTAGGTGATGCTCCCATTTCTCAACTACGCGACATATTAGAACAAGATGTAGGTTTAAGGATCTTCTATTTGCCAATGCCAGCAAAATATTCAGAAATATATAGTTATAATGAGCAAGTTGGTGGTTGTATGGCCATAAATGCCCATCATCCAGAAGAACGTCGGCGCTGGTCAATGGCGCATGGATATCTGCATTTTTTAGCACATCGGCAAAAACCAGAGTTTCATTTTGATGGTCAATATCAACGTTCTCCCGAAAGTGAACAACTAGCAGAAACTTTTCCTAAGTATTTCTTAATGCCAACCAGTGGGCTATTAAAACGGTTTAATGATATGTACCGTACACACGGCAAATTTACGCCTACTAATCTGTTTACATTAGCACATTATTATGGTGTATCTGTACAAGCTCTAGTTTATCGGTTACAAGAAATGGAATTGTTACCTTCAGGAACTTGGGATAAACTACAATATCAGGGTTTAAAAGTTAGAAAAGTACAGGAAGAACTGGGTTTAGAACAAATTCCCCAAAGGGTTGATATGATGCCATTACACTATCAACATCTAGCAATTGAAGCATTAGATCAGGGTTTAATTACAGAAGGGCGTTTTGCTGAATTTCTCCATGTTGATCGTTTAGAATCGCGTCGTATTGCGGAAGTATTACGGGAATATTCAAGCGGAATGATGGAAGAAGATACGGATTTTGATTTGCGTCAAACACAAACTACTGGGAAGTGAGGAGTTTATATAAATTGTGATAAACATCAATCACTCCCATATTATTCTTGATGCTTGTTGTATTCTTAACCTGTGTGCATCTGGTCAATTTCTGGCAATTTTAAAATCTCTTCCTGCCGAAATTGTTATTACTACAGTTGTACAAGAAAATGAATTAAAAACACTGCAAAAACTTCAAGAAGAAGACAATGATGCTGTGTTAGAATTTGAGACAGCTATTACACAAGGTTTATTAAAAATTGTAGATTTTGAATCAGAAGAAGAGAGAGAATCATTTGTAAACTATGTTTTTGATCTCGATGATGGTGAAGCGGCAACTTTGGCTATTGCAGTACATCGAAAATGGGCAGTGGCCACTGATGACAACAAAGCTATCAAGTTTATTAAAAAGAATTTTCCTGATATTAAAATTTTATCAACTCCAGAAATAATTAAATATTGGTCAGAAAAAGAAAGCATTGATCATTTAATATTAAATAATGTACTCAATTCAATTAAAACTAAAGGACGTTATCAACCTCCAAAAAATGATCCTTGGCGAAATTGGTGGATAAATGCTTGTAATTGAGGATTAATTATTACCAGTATTACCAGAAATTCACGTCAAAATGGTTTATTTGGTTTTTCATTAAGTTGTTGGCAAAATTCCAAATCATCATCTACTGAATCTTGAAATGCTTGTTTTAATTCCTCTACACTCCTACCTTGAAATGTAATTACAGCACATTCCATCTACATGAGGTACACTATCAACACAGCGCCTGTGTTACAAGGGTTTGATCATTAATTTATGTGGTATTATTATCTAGCAAGATGTCCATATATTCCCCAAAATTGTATTTCTCATAATTCCTATGTCTGAATTTTTCTCAACTTACGGTTCTTTAATTGTCTCAATGGTTCTGGGATCATTATTAGGACTTTCTCTTTACCTCCCTTTAATGACTGGACAATTATCTCTAGCTAGTCCTGGTTTTTATGCTTTAGGTGGCTATATTTCCGCAATTCTTTCGACTAAGGTTTTTACCTCAAGCAATATCTCAAATCATAATTTATTTCCTATTCCCTTATTACTGTTAGAAATGTTAATTGCTGGCATAATATCGGGATTATTAGGTATTGCTGTAGGTCTACCTGTATTAAGATTAAGAGGTATTTATTTAGCGATCGCTACCATAGCATTTGTAGAAGTTTTACGAGTAATTTCTCTCAATTTAGATATTACCGGAGGTGCAGTAGGTATTTTCAATATTCCCCAACCTTTTAACAGCCAAGTTGAATATTTATGGATAGCATTACCATTATTAATTATTAGCATGGTGATATTTTATCGCTTAGAAAAAATCAGAGTTGGTAGGGCATTTATCGCCCTTTGTGAAGATGAATTAGCGGCCAGTGCTATGGGAATTAACCCCCGTTATTACAAAGTTTTAGCCTTTACTTTAGGATGTATTTTAGCTGGGGTTGTAGGGGCAATTAGTGCCCATTTTCTCAATACTTGGAATGCTCGTCAAGGAACATTTGACGCGAGTATTATCTATTTAACCTTTGTTTTAATTGGAGGTTCACGCAGTTTTTTAGGTGCGGTATTAGGAGGAATGGTATTTACTGCTTTACCAGAGGTATTAAGAAATTTAGCTGATACTGCTGGCCTACCTAATTGGTTATCTCACTTTTTACGAGATGGTAGGTTAATTATTTTTGGTTTGTTAATTGTCATTGGTACAATATTTTTTCCTCAAGGTTTAGTTACTCCTAATATTTTCCAAAATAACCTTTTCAAGAAAAGGTCTTAAATATAAGTTGGGTATAAGTTGGGTATAAGTTGGGTATAAGTTGGGTATAAGTTGGGTTCAGACAGGAAACCCAGCATTATATGCAGCAGTTTCCGTTATTATGAGGTACAAATGTTAATGATAAAACCCTTGTAACACAGGCATCTTGCTGTGTTCATAGTGTACCTCATGTAGATGGAATGTGCTGTAAATAACTATTCACCATTAATTTAGTAACGTCATAGCAAATTCCCACTTCCTGCTATTCAGACTTACTCACATCTGTTACTCGCCAATTTAATTTTAGGTTAACCCAAAAATTCCAAATTGTAGCTACAGCGATCGCCATTAACTTAGCTAAATATTGATTCATCCCCAAACTATTATACAGCAAATTAATTACTAAGGCTTGAATAATGATACCAGCTAAACAAACCACATTAAACTTCAGAAACCTTTTCAAACGTTGACGTTTTCCCTGTTGTTTGCGGGAAATATCACCAAAAGTCCACACATCATTCCACAGGAAATTATTGAGAATTGCTACTTCTGCTGACAAAATTGTACTCCGAGTTAAACCTAAAGTAATTACAGTACGCAGTAAATGGAATATAGCTAAATCAACAAATACACCACTAAACCCTACTGCACCAAAGCGGAGGAAACGACCAATGGGGAAATTGATTTTCTGGCGAATTTTCCCTAGTCTACCCGTAGATACCCGTAATCTAATTAGATGTTGAATATACTCTATATATTGTTTCCATGTTACCTTGCTTTCACCTTCATTACGTTCGCAGAATACATATCCTACCTCCGCAATTTCTCGAATATTGCCCCGACCGATCACTTCTAATAGAATCTTATAGCCTACAGGATTCATGGTGACATCAGCGATCGCACTCCGCCGCACCATAAAATAACCACTCATCGGATCAGTAACTCTACCTAACACTCCTGGTAGTATAATTAAACCTAAAACCTGCGCCCCACGAGATAAAAAGCGTCTTACCACACTCCAACTACTCACCCCGCCACCATCTACGTGACGACTAGCTAAAGCCAAGTCTGCTCCCGCTTTTATCTGATCTACTAATTGAGTCAATACCTCTGGAGGATGCTGCAAATCACCATCTATTACACCTAATATCTGCCCTCTAGCTGCTTGCCATCCGCGAATTACTGCCGAAGAAAGTCCCCGTTCCTCCACTCGTCGCATTACTCTTAACTGGGGATAATCAGGTACAAGAGATTGTGCTACCTGCCAAGTGAGATCAGGACTATCATCATCCACTATAATTAGTTCATAATTATTCAGCATTACTTCATCAAGAAGTGTGCTTAAAATAGATACAATTTTCTCAATATTGTCACGTTCTTTATAAGTAGGAATTACTAAAGATAGAAAAATGGCATCATTTTCGTCTATATTCTGTGTAACTTCAGGAATTTTTAATGTACCCGTTGGAACTGTTAATAAAGAATTAAATGGGTTTATATTCATAAAATATCTTTGAAGTTACAATTACTCACATGAAAGCGTTATTTTTCACAGATTTTTCAGACTGAAAAAAGAAAGTCGTGTTCATTCAACAGTAGAAATTCTTGCTTATAATAACAGCATTTACACTCATTTACACTATAGTTTACAAACATGACATTTATAATTCTTATAATTTTTATAATTTTAGGACTTAGACAAATGTGATACCAAAAATCTGATGTAGGGTACATCAGACATCAAGAATATGTTTATTTACATGATTTATGCTATATGATGCACCCTAGAATTGACTATCTAATTTGTAAGTATGAAGCTATATAATAAAATCTGTGAAAACAACGTGATTAATCTTACAGCACATTCCATCTACATGAAGTACACTATGAACACAGCAAGATGCCTGTGTTACAAGGGTTTTATCATTAACACCTGTACCTCATAATAACGGAAACTGTTGTATATAGCAACAGCTAATTTTTTTAGCAGATTAAATAATGATAAAGCACAAGACACAAACAGACTTTCACCTCAGTCACCTGTCACCTGCTATAATAGTCATCTTGACTAAATAATCAATAAAATGTCTGAAAATACATCACCAACCAACAAGCAGATTATTTTAGAAAGCAAAGCAATAACCCGCAACTTCGGCGGTTTAGTTGCTGTAAATAATGTTTCCTTGACAGTGAACCAACATGAAATATTTGGGTTAATTGGGCCCAATGGTGCAGGCAAAACTACCATGTTTAATTTAATCACTGGTTTAATTCCACCTGACCGTGGTGAATTATTATTTGCAGGTCAAGTAATTTCTCAATTATCACCTCATGAAATTGCTAACTTAGGTATTGCTAGAACCTTTCAAAATATTCGCTTATTTGGTGAATTGTCCGCATTAGAAAATGTCATTATTGGTGGTCATTTACATACTAAAAGTAATATAATTACTGGTGTTTTAGGTTTACCTAATGCAGCTAAAGAAGAGCAAAAAATCCGTGAAGAAGCCTTAGAATTATTAGAGTTAATCGGCTTAGGAAATCGTAGTCAAGAAAAAGCTAAAAACTTTGCCTATGGTGATCAACGTCGTTTAGAAATTGCCCGTGCATTAGCTTTGCAACCGCAAATTCTACTATTAGATGAACCAGCAGCAGGAATGAACCCTAGCGAAAAACATGAATTAAGTGAATTTATTAGAAATTTACGCGATCGCTTCAATTTAACCATAATTCTCATTGAACATCATGTACCATTAGTTATGGGTTTATGTGACAGAATTGCAGTATTAAATTTTGGACAACTAATAGCTTTAGGTGAACCTACTCTAATCAGAAATAACCCCGCCGTCATTCAAGCCTATTTAGGAGACAATAAAAATGATTAATCAGCAAAAAAAATTAATAGATGAAATTATCTTAGAATTACAAGAGATCAATGTAAATTATGGTGCTATTCAAGCCTTAAAAAAAATTAATTTAACGATTAAAAAAGGCGAAGTAGTAACATTAATTGGCGCAAATGGCGCAGGTAAAACTACTACACTCAGAGCAATTTCTCAAATAGTAAAATCCAAAAGTGGTAATATTATCTATAGTGGCAGAAACATTACTCACCGTCCTCCCCATGAAATTGTGAAACTAGGTTTAGCCCATTGTCCAGAAGGACGGAGAATATTAGCAAAACAAACAGTATTGGATAACCTTTTGTTAGGTGCTTACATTCGTTCAGATCAGGAAATTAAAAGCGATATTCAAAAACAATTTGATTTATTTCCTCGGTTAGCACAAAGACGAAATCAACTATCAGGAACTTTAAGCGGAGGTGAACAACAAATGTTAGCGATCGCCAGGGCTTTAATGAGTAGACCAAAACTGTTACTTTTAGATGAACCCAGTTTAGGGTTAGCACCTACCATTGTTAAAGAAATTTTCGCAATTATTCAAAATTTGCGCGCCACAGGAGTTACCATTTTACTAGTAGAACAAAATGCTAATTTAGCTTTACAAATTGCCGATCGCGGTTATGTTCTCGACGCTGGTTCTATTACTTTATCTGGTATAGCATCAGACCTGATTAAAGATGAGAGAGTTAAACAGGCTTATCTAGGATAATAAGCTAATGTCTAGCACTGACTGTATAACCAAAAAACCTGAAATTACAGTAGCACAAGCATCTTGCTTGTATTCATTATCCAAATGAACAGCACAACAACTTACCATCTGTTAACAAATAACTTCAATGATCAACTTATGTATTTACAACTATGAAGAAATCACCAGCTATCATTATCCTAAATCAACATAGTTTAAACATTGGCCGTAAAATTACTGATATTTTACCCAATTCACAACTTTATGGTTTAAATAATCGCACGGAAAATGTAGATATTACTTTTACTAATTTCGGGGAAACTGTGCGAGAACTATTTATCTCTGGTACTCCCATTATCGGTATTTGTGCAGCCGGAATTTTAATTAGAACTCTTGCCCCTTTATTAACAAATAAAGCCCAAGAACCTCCTATTTTAGCTATAGCTGAAGATGGTAGTGCCGTAGTCCCACTTTTAGGTGGTTTAAATGGAGTAAATGACTTGGCCAGGGAAATTTCTCAAACATTAAATGTGCAACCTGCTATTACTACCACTGGAGACTTACGCTTTAGAACTGCTTTATTATCTCCCCCAACTGGTTATTATTTAGCTAACGGGGAAAATGGCAAAAAATTCATTGCTGATTTATTAGCTGGTGCTACAGTTAAAGTAATCGGAAATGCCCCTTGGTTAACCAATAGTAATTTACCGATTGATGATCATAGTGAATTAACTATTATAGTCACAGAAAAGACAATTATTCCTCAAGTAAATACTTTATTATATCATCCTCAAAATCTCATTTTAGCCATTTCTCAAATTACATCAGAGTCTTTAAATCAAATTTATCAATTATTAGGAAATAACCAAGTTTCTCAACATTCTTTATCCTTAATTATTGCTCCTTTAAATTTAGCTGCAAATCCTATATTAACAGATATGGTCAATATTTTAAATCTACCAATTCGGTTTTTACCCAATAGCCAAAATTGCGATTTTCAGAGTTTAGCTAATCAATATAGTTGGAATATTATCACGTCTTTATCTGATCATCTGGCTATTTTTCAATCTTCTCACATTGTTGATCCTGAGAATATTGGACAACCTAGAGGTAAATTAGCAATTATTGGTACCGGTCCAGGTGCATCAAAATGGTTATCTCCCGAAGTTAAACAAATTTTAACATCAGCCACAGATTTAGTAGGTTATAAAACATACATTAATTTAATTGGTAAATTAGCGGATGGTAAAAATATCCATGAGTCAGATAATCGAGAGGAGATATATCGGGCAAAACAAGCCTTAAATTTAGCAGCCCAGGGAAAATATGTAGCTGTAGTTTCTTCAGGAGATCCTGGTATTTACGCTATGGCCGCAGCAGTATTTGAAGCTATAGATAAGTATTCACAACCAGAATGGCAAAGTATAGAAATTCAAGTTACTCCTGGTATATCTGCTATGCAAGCCGCAGCAGCTAGTATAGGTGCTCCCTTGGGACATGATTTTTGTGTAATTTCCCTATCAGACATTTTAAAACCTTGGGATATTATATCGCAACGTATTAGTAAAGCAGCAGAAAGTGATTTGGCGATCGCCTTTTATAATCCTGTATCAAAAGAACGCACTTGGCAACTAGCGGCAGCAAAAAAGATATTATTAGAACATCGCAAACCGCAAACTCCAGTTATTTTAGGCAAAAACATGGGAAGAACAGGACAAAAAATTAATGTAATTACTTTAGAGGAATTAGAACCAAATTTAGCGGATATGCGAACAGTAATCATTATTGGTTCTTCCCATACTCGCAAAATTCAACAAAATGATTATCAAAACTGGGTTTATACATCTCGTAGTTATAGTTATCCTCCACATATGTGAAGTGAAAAAATAGATCCTCTAGTCCCCGACTTTGAAAACGCCCTGCTACAAAAGGAGGAATAAATTCCTCACTACAAAAGGAGGACTAAAGTCCTCACTACAAAAGGAGGAATAAATTCCTCACTACGGTTAGCTGTTGTGCGATCGCCGATCCCGTACATTGCGTTAATGAAATGTAACGCAACTTTACTTATGTAATTTATACAAGATGTTTATACAAGATATCTATTATACATCCCACTATCGAATATCTATTAACTTTACATAAAAAGGTAGTATAATATAATATGAGCGATCGCCTGTGCCAGTTGCGTAAGTCCTATTTGCATAAAAAAGTAGCATAATATGAGCGATCGCTTCTCTTCGAGATACTGTGCGAATGCTCGCTGTAGACACCGCAATTTTGGAGAATCAAAACGCTCTGGTTAGTAAGAAGCGATCGCTACCACTACATCTATATACCCAATTTACTCAGCATGATTAGGTAAATTATTAGGATCAAATCCTTGCGATTGCAAATAAGCTATTAACCTTTCTTTCTCCTGACGTTCCTGTTCTGCCCGTTGACGTTCCTGTTCTGCCCGTTGACGTTCCTGTTCAATCAGTTCTAAAGCCCAAGGTAACAAATTACCTGTTTGATCCCACCATCGCAACCAATAGCCAGTACGACCTTCTTTTGTACCTTGCCAAGTTCCTAAAAATAGTCCCATTGACGCAATCCAATGACGACCATTTTCGTCTGGTTGCTTTAATTCATAACGTCCATTTTCCAGTTGATAGTATTCTAATAATCCTCCATCTGGATCAAAAATGATATAAATAGGAACTTGCAAAATCTGTTCATAAAAAAACCATTTTCCCGGCGGATAGGTACGTTTAAATGAATATTCCCCGCCGTCTTTATCTGACAAAAATTCCATAACCACAGCCGGTACATCCCCTTCTAAATAAGGTGTATAGCTTTTCCGTCCTGGTAATATTTCTTTAACTGAAGGTATATATAGCCAATCTGGTGCTTTGGCGATAAATTGATTATTTAATGTGGCACATAAAGCAAAATTAATAGCAATTAACATCTGTGGTTGAATAAAACCACTGATTTCTAAACTTTCACACAAAGCACCTGCTAAAAGTGGTTGTCCTGTATTGTCCACTGGTTCATCCTCTAGTTGAAAATCATCGGGTAACGCTTCCCATGAGATAACCAGTCCCATCTGTGATTTGCTGTCACTAAGTAGGGTTGCCATAAAAGTTACCTTTGCTTGATTTATTTTTATTCTATCATCTGAACTTGGGAGCATCCCCATTTTCAAAAAATAAACTTAGCCACTCTTTTCTTCCTGTTCTTCGTACTTAGGCATTCGATCCCGTTAAGGATACATGGTTTATTCATTACAGTCAGCTATTGTGCGATCGCCGATCCCGTAGGTTGCGTTAATGAAATGTAACCCACCTTTGCTTATGTAATTTATACAAGATTTCTATTATACATCCCACTATCCAATATCTATTAACTTTACATAAAACTTTACATAAAAAGGTAGTATAATATAAGCGATCGCCTGTAGCTTGAGTAATTCTTTACATAAAAAAGTAGCATAATATGAGCGATCGCTATCAAATTAGGTTCTTTCGGAGATTTTATGGTAATTGAAGATTGATTACCACAAAACCCTTAACGGGCAAGGCTTATACGCTATTATACCCAATATTTTTAATGAAATGCCGACAGAATAAGGCTTTCAATAACTTTAAACTGGTTTCTCCATAAAAAGTACCAAAGAACCGTTTTTTTATCTATCTGCTAATTATATCATTAGTATCAAGAATCATCTATTAATTCGCAACATCCAACACCCAAAAATATGGCTTACCTCCTACTGTATGACATATCCAGCAAGATTTTTAACTTTTTTACTGATTATTAGCCACTAATCACATTTCATCTGCTATAATAATTCTTGGGTTAACAAATTATATTTTTTAATCTTACCTAGAATAGATAGGTACTCATCTACACCTAAAATAACCTTTAATAGTTTAGATACAATAGTAACCATAGGTGCGAAGAGATATACTAGAGAATTTTCGCAGTTTTTCTGGCAGTGAATAAAGTTTTATCTATATATGCAATATAATATTGTTTTAATAATTTGAGTTGATAAATGATCACTTAAGGTACAAAGACTGTAAACTAGTTTTCACTAGCTGAGTGATACATCTTGTTCACGCCAAGTTAAGACATTCAATTACATTGTTTACTGAGTATATAAAATAATCTTTCTGGCAAAAAGATTATTTTGCAATGCCTAAATATAGCTAGAAATTTCCATAGACAGATTAACAATGAAGAAATTATTGATTTCTTTGTGTAAATTGTCATGGTTAACAAAATCTTGATTAAATTTTGATTAAAGGAGAGTTATTATGTCTGAATTTTTGCACCAAGTTACTCGTAGGAAGTTTATCATCACTGCTGGAGTTTCTGCCGGTGCTGTATTACTGAAAGGTTGTGTAGGCAACCCACCAGAACCAGGTAATACTGGTGGTACATCAACTCAAACTGCAACTCAACCAGCAGCTAATATTAGTCCTGAACAACAACCAGAAACCACAAAAGTTAAATTAGGATATATTCCTATTGTAGAATCTGCACCATTAATTATTGCCCAAGAAAAAGGCTTTTTTGCCAAGCATGGCATGACAGAAGTAGAAATTTCTAAACAAGCATCCTGGGGTTCTGCACGGGATAACTTAGAAATTGGTTCTGCTGGTGGTGGTATTGATGGTGGCCAATGGCAAATGCCCATGCCACATTTAATTACTGAAGGAAAAATTACCAAAGGTAATAAACCAATACCAATGTATGTACTGGCACAGTTGGTTACTCATGGTAATGCAATAGCGATCGCCAACAAACATCTAGGCAAAGGTATTGGCCTAAAACTAGAGGGGGCAAAATCCTTATTTGCCCAAATGAAATCTGCCACACCCTTTACCGCAGCCTTCACATTTCCCCATGTGAACCAAGATTTATGGATACGCTACTGGTTAGCAGCTAGTGGAATTGATCCGGATACAGATGTGAAATTATTAACCGTACCTGCGGCACAAACGGTAGCAAACATGAAAACCGGCACAATGGATGCCTTTAGCACCGGAGATCCTTGGCCATTCCGTTTGGTTAATGACAAAATTGGCTTCATGGCGGCCTTAACTGCGGAAATTTGGAAAAATCACCCTGAAGAATATTTTGCCTTGAGAGGGGATTGGGTTGATAAAAATCCCAAGGCCACTAAAGCCTTATTAAAAGGAATCATGGAGGCACAGCAATGGTTAGATAACTTTGACAACCGTAAGGAAGCAGCAGAAATTCTGGCAGCTAAAAAATATTTTGGCTTATCTTCCCCTGAAATTTTAGCTAATCCATATCAAGGTAAATATGATATGGGTGATGGTCGCAAAATAGATGATAAATCAATGGCTGCCTATTATTGGAAAGATGCTAAAGGTAGTGTATCTTATCCTTATCAAAGTCATGATTTATGGTTTATTACCGAAAATGTACGTTGGGGATTCTTGCCACAAGATTACATCACCAATGGTGCAGCTAAAGCCAAGGAACTCATCAAAAAAGTTAACCGCGAAGATATTTGGAAAGAAGCAGCTAAGGAATTAGGAATACCTGCGGCTGACATTCCTAGCAGTACCTCTCGCGGAGTGGAAGAATTTTTTGATGGTGTGAAATTCGACCCTGAGAAACCTGAAGAGTATCTCAAGAGTTTGAAAATCAAAAAAGTCAGCATCTAACCAAATTAATCATAAGTAGTTATTAGTCATTAAGTTAAGTCAATATTCAGTCATCAGCTAATAATTCAAGATAGGTAAGATCATCGAATTATTATTCAATAAAAAGATAGTCAATTGCCTAAAAAATATGAAGTTATATTAGCTGATTACTCAAAAAATATGTTATTAGTCATTAAGTTATTCACCGTTAATAAATTTGAGATAAATTTGAGGAAAAATCATGACCGTAGCCCAAAAACGCTCCCCTGCTTCTAAACTAGAGAATAACTTTTTATCAAATTTGCAAAAGCAATTTCCGGAACTATTTCCACCAGCGATCGCATTAGCTGTTTTTATAGCTATTTGGCAACTGTTTTCTTGGACACCAGGTGCAACATTACCAGGACCAATTCAAGTTATTCAAGATACTTGGATTTTGATTTTATACCCTTTCTATGATAAAGGTGGCACTGATAAAGGTTTATTTTGGCAAATTTTTGCTAGTTTACAACGGGTAGCTATTAGCTATACATTAGCCGCTATAGTTGGTATTGGTTTAGGCATTTTAATTGGTGTCAATAAAACCATGTCTAAAGCCTTAGATCCCATATTTCAGTTACTCAGAACTGTACCTCCTTTAGCTTGGGTTCCTATTTCCTTAGCTGCTTTAAGACAAAACGAACCAGCCGCATTATTCGTAATTTTCATTACTGCAATTTGGCCAATTTTAATTAACACTGCGGTAGGAGTAAAAGAAATTCCCAGCGATTACAACAACGTGGCTAAAGTTTTGCAACTTTCTAAAAAAGAATACTTTATTAATATCTTAATTCCTGCTGCTTTACCTTACATCTTTACTGGTTTGAGAATAGCTATTGGTTTAGCTTGGTTAGCGATTATTGCAGCAGAAATCGTTATGTCTGGTATTGTGGGTATCGGGTTTTTCATCTGGGATGCTTATCAAAATAACAACGTTAGTGAAGTAATTTTGGCACTAGTATATATCGGCGTTGTGGGTTTAATCTTAGATAAATTAATGGCAGCCTTACAAAACTGGATTTTACCAGAACAAAAGTAAAGGTTAACAGATCGAGGAGTCAGTAGATCAAGAAGTTACAAGAAAGAATTGAAAACTATTAAATTAATTTTTGATTCTTTCACCAATTACCAATCATTAAAAAAGCATTAAAACTATGTCAGTATTTGTTGCAGTTGATCAAATTGATAAAGTATTTGAATTAACCGGAGGCGGTCAATATATCGCTCTCAAAAACATTAATTTAGAAATCAGAAAGGGTGAATTTGTTTCTTTAATTGGTCACTCCGGTTGTGGAAAATCTACCCTTTTAAATATGATCGCTGGGTTAGATTTACCCACAGAAGGTTTAGTAACTTTAGAAGGTCAAAAAGTTAAAAAACCTGGACCAGATCGCATGGTAGTTTTTCAAAACTATTCACTATTACCTTGGCGAACTGTAAGAGAAAATATCGCCTTAGCAGTAGATTCAGTATTACATGGAATGCCTGTTTCTGAAAGGAAAACAATAGTTGAAAGACACATAGATATGGTGGGTTTACGTCCCCATGCTGATAAACAACCAACTATGTTATCTGGAGGACAAAAACAACGGGTAGCGATCGCTCGCGCTTTGGCAATTCGTCCTAAACTATTACTATTAGATGAACCTTTCGGTGCGTTAGATGCCTTAACTCGCGGTAATTTGCAAGAACAATTAATGCAAATTTGTGAAGAAAACCAAGTTACCGCAGTGATGGTGACACATGATGTAGATGAAGCCGTTTTGTTATCTGATAGAATCGTCATGTTAACTAACGGACCAGAATCGAAAATTGGCGACATTTTAGAAGTAGATATTCCTCGTCCTCGCAAACGCATGGAAGTAGTAGAACATCCCAGTTACTACACCTTACGTAGTGAAATGATCTACTTTTTAAATCAACAGAAAAGAATTAAAAAATTACGTGCGAGAAAAACACCAGCGATCGCCCGTCATGGTTTAGAAAAAGTAAATTTAGAAATTGGTTTTCTGCCCATTACAGCTTGTGCGCCCCTAGCAGTAGCTAAAGAAAAAGGTTTCTTTACCAAACATGGTTTAGATGAAGTTTCCCTAGTCAGAGAAAGCAACTGGCGCGGTATTGTAGATGGTATTTCTGGAGGTTATTTAGATGCTGCCCAAATGCCATCAGGAATGCCCATTTGGTTATCATTAGGAGGCAACAAAAACCAACCATTACCAGTGGTGACTTCCTTAACCATGACACGCAATGGTAACGCCATTACCCTAGCGAAAAGATTTTATGAACAAGGTGTACACAGTCTTTCTGACTTTAAAAACTACCTCCTCAAAACCCGTGATCAACTGCACAGAATGGGAGTAGTACATCCAGCATCCATGCACAATTTACTACTGCGTTATTGGTTAGCAGCAGGAGGAATTGATCCTGATGTTGACGTGGAAATGAAAAATATTCCTCCAGCGCAAATGGTAGTAGATTTAAAGGGTGGAACAATTGACGGTTATTGTGTAGGAGAACCTTGGAATTATCGCGCTGCAATTGAAGGTTCAGGCTTTACCATTGCCACAGACTTAGAAGTTTGGTTAGGACATCCTGGTAAAGTTCTAGCAGTCAGAGAAGACTGGGCTAACGCTTATCCCAATACCCATATTGCCTTAACCAAAGCATTATTAGAAGCCTGTAAATATTGCGCTGATCCTAACAATGCCCAAGAAGTGAGATTAATATTAGCAAGTCGGGAATATGTCAGCACCGACATTGAATTTATTCAACTCGAAGATCCTCACAGTGGTGCTTGCGATTTAGATCATCCCATGCGCGAATATGCCCATCATCAATTCTATGGTAGTTCTGCCATTAATCGTCCTAGCAGAAGTGAACAAACTTGGATTATGACACAATTAGCAAGATGGGGAGAAACACCTTTCCCTCGCAATTGGGTAGAAATTGTCGAAAGAGTTTGTCGAGTAGGTGTATTTAGTACCGCAGCTAGAGAATTAGGTTTAGATATTAGCTATACTCGTCAACCCATTGAATTATTTGATGGTAAACCTTTTAACGCTGATGATCCTTTTGCCTATCTCACAAGTTTAGAAATCAAACGTGATTTTTCTGTGGCAGAAGTTGTTTTAGATGCACCACGTAAAATTGCAGCGTAAAGCAGAGAGTCAGGAGTCAAGAGTCAGGAGTCAGAATAAAGAATTTTCACTCCGCACTCCACACTCCACACTCCACACCAGCAATTGTCAATTATCATCAAAACTATGCAAAACCCTACTCTGACTTTTACCAACACTCCTACTGAAAAGCAAATGAAATCACCTACCCAAATTCGTACTCGTCAGCCCTTTTTACAAATTCAAGATGTTACTAAAACATACCCCACTAAAAAAGGACCTTTTACCGTTCTTGATGGAGTGAATTTAGAAGTAGAACAGGGTGAATTTATCTGTGTAATTGGCCACTCTGGTTGTGGCAAATCAACTTTATTAAACATGGTTTCTGGTTTTAATACTCCTAGCACTGGCCAGGTATTATTAGAAGGACAACCTATTGTTAAACCAGGCCCAGATCGCATGGTGGTGTTTCAAAACTATGCTTTATTACCTTGGAGAACAGCTTTTGAAAATATTTATTTAGCTGTAAACGCTGTTTATCCTACTAAACCAGAAGCAGAAAAACGGGCTATTGTGAGAGATCATTTAGCAATGGTGGGTTTAGCAGATGCTATGGAAAAGAAACCCATGCAAATGTCTGGAGGGATGAGACAACGGGTTTCTATTGCGCGGGCTTTAGCTATTCGTCCCAAAGTGTTGATTTTAGATGAACCTTTTGGGGCGTTAGATGCTATTACTAAGGAAGAATTGCAAGAGGAATTGTTAAAGATTTGGAGTGATAATCGTTGTACAGTTTTGATGATTACTCATGATATTGATGAGGCCTTATTCTTGGCTGATAAGTTAGTAATGATGACTAATGGACCTCATGCCAAAATTGGGGAAGTGATGGAAATTCCTTTTTCTCGGCCTAGAGATAGAGCGAGAATTATGGAAGATCCTCAATATTATCAGTTGCGGAATTATGCGTTAGACTTCTTGTTTAACCGTTTCGCTCATGATGATGTAGGTTAGTCAGTATTGCAGATGATCCCTTATTTCTCTAATAATTAAGGGATCTCAATAATATAGTTTTATTGCAATTTTATATTACAAACATTTTTTAAGTTTCTCTCTCTGTCGCTTAACCCAATCTAAAAAATACTAACTGATTATATTCTTTTATCTCCAAATTTTTTTAGCAACTCAGAAACTTGTTGAGAATTTGAACTAGTCCAAATAGTATCTAAACCTTCTGTAGCGTGTGAATAAAAACCATCTTCTAACCAGTCTTGTTCCCATTGTTCTATTAACATCCTTTACTAGTCAATTTATAGTAAGCTAATGTGCAGCACTCACTGTATAATTAAAAAACCTGAATTTACAGTAGCACAAGCATCTTGCTTGTATTAATTATTCAAGTTAAAGGCACAACAGCTTACCAACAGTATCTTAATCCTCTACTCATATATTTCCTGTTAAAGATCGCAACATATAATATAATTATCCATCATAAAACTATTGTCAATATCTTTAAGTACACTGTCAATTATTTTAAAAATAAATAGAGCAAAAGTAGTGTCCGTTGGGTTAAGCAAAAGCGCAACCCAAAAACAGCTTTAATGAACTAATGATAAAAATGATTGATAAGTGCTTGTTTTTACGAGCATCTTTTTTTGCGGATTATTATAGATTATTTTATAGATTATTTTATAGATTATTGATTGGACTCTTCCTTGCTATAATCTGAAATTCAGATTAAGTTCACAAATTACCACTTGAGTAATGATTATTCCATATCAAACTTGATATTGTGTAGCCTATATGTCACAATGAAAGTAATATTTTAAGAGCAAATATCAAATGCAAGCAACACAACTTTCTTTTTTACCCCAAGAGGATGATCATCATCCTAGAAAACAGCAAAAGAAGCCAAAATTAGGGCGTTATGAGCGTATTAAGCGCGAACTAGATCAAGAAAATTCTGATCCATATAAGATATTTACTGATGTTAGTTGCCCAATAAGTCCATTATCTGAATATACTTTTGTAGATCTGTTTTGTGGTGCTGGAGGAATGACACAAGGTTTAGTACAAGCAGGATTTACACCATTAGCTAGTTTAGAAATTAGTCCTATTGCTTCTGCTACTCACAAAAAAAATTTTCCAAAATGTCATCATTTTTGTGGAGATATTGAACAATTTTCTGCTCAAGATTGGCTGGAAAAAATCGGTTCACCTCAAGTTAATGTTGTTGTTGGTGGTCCACCATGTCAAGGATTTTCAGTAGCAGGAAAACGTGATCCAAAAGATCCTAGAAATAGATTATTTTATGAATTTGTGCGTGTGGTTTCCGAAATACGTCCTTGGTATGTAGTAATGGAAAATGTACCGGGTATTTTAACAATACAAAAAGGAGATGTAAAGACAGCAATTATTGAGGCTTTTGAGTCTATTGGTTATCCTCATATTTCCGTAGCAATTTTAGAATCTGCTGATTATGGAGTACCACAAATTCGCCCCAGAGCTATTTTTATTGCTAATAGATTTGGAATGCCTAATCCTTATCCTCAAGCACAATTAAACCAAGAAGAATACAAACCTATTGAGTCGGCAATTTCTGATTTACCAGAATATACTCCCATACCAGAAATTAATCACGAGTGGACTAAACATTCACAGGAGTATATGGAACGTTTAGCAAAAGTTCCTCCAGGTGGTTCTTTATATGAAAAATATGCTGATGCTTTTAAAAGACAATATCCTGGTAAACCGAGTATGACGGTGAAAGAAAATCATGGTGGTACACATATTCACCCTTATTTAAACCGTGTAATTTCTGCTAGGGAAATGGCGAGATTACAAACATTTCCCGATTCATTTATTTTTGAAGGGACTATGAAAAAAGCTATGTGGCAAATTGGAAATGCTGTTCCACCACGTTTAGCAGAATGTATTGTTTATGCTCTAATTCCTTACTTAAATGATATTTTCTTAAACCACAAACCTACAGTTAATTTTGCTGATTTTCAACAAACTCACCTATCTTTTGATTAAGTGCATTACGCCAAGTTTCAAAATCATACCACCCACAACCAATACAACCTTTTTCAGCTTCATCGCCTCGTTGATGTTGAGAAGGCCAATCTTCACTTCCTTGATACCAGAATTTAATTCCAAAAGGTGTACCTCGTTTACCAATTTTAATACATCGTTCACAACTTCTTGATTTTAAAAGATTATGATTCCCAGAAGCATCTTTTTTGAGTAATTGAAACTTTTTTCTAATTTCGCTTTCACTCATAGGTGTTAAATATGGACTTTCACTTTTTCCCCAACGTTCCATAGGAAAACGATGATCAATTACTAACTCATGTTTTTCTCTTTGTCTTTGTTCTATGACATCTGTATATGAATAAACTTCGAGAATTTTTTTTATTAACTGACGAGGAATATTAGTAGGAGCATTTGCTTCTTGTCTTTCTCCTGTCCATCTATCCCAGTCTGTTTTCTTTTGACACACTTCGCAATATTCTTTTTTCGTTGCAATTACAAGTCCAAGACGCTGTTTAGTTCCACGTTGTAATCCCTGTATTCCACCACCACCTGCATACTGTTCTGATGCAATTTTTTTTCCTTCATGTGTACGACAATGCCATTTTTGATCTGATAGTAGTTCAAAAACTTTTGATTGAAATCTAGCATTTTTAAGTTCATTTCTAATTTTTTTGATCAAATCTTCTTCAGTCATTTTATTTTATCAGTTTCAATTTCCAGATTTTGCAGCATAACAGAAACACTAATACCTAAGCCATCTGCAAGACTTACCAGCGCAGTTAGAGAAGGGTTTCTCACTCCACGTTCTATACCAGAGATGTAAGTACGGTCTAAGTTAGCACGTAGTCCTAACTCTTCTTGGGAAATTCCTAACTCTGTTCTGTGTTGTCTGACCAGATAACCTAAAGCATTCAGAATTTTTTGTTTTGATTTGTCCATTTGCTTATTTTGAATGCTTGTGGACTATCAGTCTATAGACAATGTGTCACATTAATGGTTTTTATCCATAAAATTGACAAACACCACCAAATTCAATTTTTAATTGCCAATTTGAGCTAGTCCTAAGTTGACAATTTTATAGACAAAGCTATACATTTGTTGACAAAAGTCAATATATTTTAGTTGAAAAAATCAAATACTTGATATATAATCCTAACATATCAAGTATTGAATTAACACTGTCAAGTGAAGCGAAAACCAAGCAATAACGGTGATAGTCTTTTCAAGAATCTTGGTAAAAGAAAGACGCGTTGGGCACTCATAGTGTAAGTCTACAGAGGGATAACCGCTCCCATGCTCCCATTGAAGTAGAAAGTAAAGTCTAGTTTTGTCTAGGTTTTATATAGCAGATTACAGAACTTAGGCAACTGGCACATTGGTAGGGTGTGGTTCGACAAGCTTACCAACCACGTCACACAGTATAAATCATGTAAATAACCAAATTGTTGATATCTGACGCACCCCATAACAGATTTTTTAGTGTGACAGTTGCGTAAGTCCTATATAACAGCAGTTTCCGTTATTATGAGGTACAGATGTTAATGATAAAACCCTTGTAACACAGGCATACTTCGACAATCTCAGTACAAGTCTTGCTGTGTTTATAGTGTACCTCATGTAGATGGAATCTGCTGTATTATAAGCATTGCATAGTTTTATTACTCAACCTCCTTGCTTTTGCTTATGCTATTGTAGTAGAATAAAACTTAAATATTACACTTCCCTTTATCCAAATATGAGCATCTACCCAGATTTTCAAGCACAAGGCTATGATGTTATTGGAGAATTAGGACGCAACCGCGAAGGTGGTAGAATTACTTGGTTAGCAACAAATCTTAACACAAATCAACCAGAAGTAATCAAACAGTTTTGTTTTGCTCAAGCGGGTTCAAATTGGTCCGGTTCAGAAGCCCACGCACGAGAAATACAGGTACTTAAGGGATTAAATCATCCTGGTATTCCCAGTTACTTGCATTCCTTTGAAACCTCCGATGGTTTTTGTCTGGTTCAAGAGTATATTCATGCTTCTACTTTAGCAGAACCTCGCAGCTTTTCACCAGCAGAAATTAAACAAATTGCTATTAAGATTTTAGAAATTCTGGTATATTTACAAAATCGGATTCCGTCGGTAATTCATCGAGATATTAAACCAGAAAACATTTTAGTAGATGAACAAATCAATGTCTATTTAATTGACTTTGGTTTTGCTCGTATTGGTAGTCATGATGTGGCTGGAAGTAGTGTATTTAAAGGAACTCCTGGTTTTATTCCGCCAGAGCAAATGTTTAAACCGACAAATGCTACAGATTTGTATGCTTTGGGTGTAACTTTAATCTGTTTATTAACAGGAATTAAGTCAACAAAAATAGATCAATTACAAGATGCAGATGATCCTTATTTAATTAATTTTCGTCATCTTTTACCCCGGTTGAGTTTGCGGTTTATCGGTTGGTTGGAAAAAATGGTACAACCGAAACAAAAAGACCGATTTACTAATGCAGAAGCAGCTTTAGAATCACTCAAACCCCTTGATGTTATTCGTCTACCAGCAGTTGATTTTAGTGAGACGGTTTTAGAGTTTAAAGCCAATAGGCTGGGGGAAAAATTAAGAAGGGATATTACTATTAAAAATCCTATACCAGATACTTTATTAGAAGGTAAATGGGAAGTTGCACCCCATCCTCAAGACCCTCCCCATACACCAGATCATCATGCTTGGATTTCGCTTAGACCTGCTCAGTTTAGCAGGAATCATATTCGTTGTCAGGTTGAGGTGGATACGAGTAAATTAATGGCGGATAAGCGGTATAAACGTCAATTAATTCTTCATAGTAATGCTTATCCAGCCAGTCATACTTTAACTGTGAAGGTGCAAACGGCAGCTTTACCAATTGAGAAGACAAAATTGCCTTATTCGCTTTTAATTGGGAACTTTTTACTGGCTGTGGCTGTGCCTGTGGCTGCGCAGCGTGGGTCTGTGGAGGCTTTTTGGGTGCTTGCGTCTATTTTGATTTTTGGGTCTATGGCTGCGTTTGAGACCACTAAACTGACACTACCCGTATCAGGATTGGGAATTAGTGTAGGAACGGGAATAATAATAGGCTTTAACACATTTATTTTGTTAGCACTCACTGGAACAGGTTTAACCACACTTTTCATGCTGCTTTATCCACCCCTAAAAAGACGTAAATTAATTGCTAAATATCGTCAGTCTGAGAAATCTTTAATTAAGCCGTGAAAATATCAGTCATGTAGGTTGGGTTAAGCAACAGCGCAACCCAACAAAAGATATAATGAAGATGTCTGAATCAGGATATCCAGGATTTAAGGATTTTCAGGATGAGTGATTTTTGCTGAATAGGATAGCTATTATTGGTATCAACTTAACGTAACACCTTTAATCCACCTGGGAATGAATTACCACATAGCAAAAGTTATCTAAAGATAACTGAAATAATCCGAAAAATTTTTAGTAAACTTTAGTTTACTTTTGAAACTTTGCGTCTAACGCAAGTGCTTCGCTTCGCTGATGCGCGAAATAAATATCATACCCTAATTCAGCAACGCCCAAAAATAGCCCAAAAATAGCCCAAAAATAGCCCAAAAATAAATTAATAAAATACTTGCCAAGTAGATTTAAATACTGTTATCATATTGACTGATATCATGCCCGCCCCATCACTTAGGATATAGTTCATCATTGTATTGCCTTTTCCCAATTACCAATTACCCATTACCAGCCTCAACAAATATGATAAGTGTTCAACGGGACATGATATGATATATCACTTGTTACATCAAGTAAGGTGTATTTTTTATCATGGTCAAAAAACAACCAGGAAAACCCAAAGAAGCTAAAACTTATGGTCATAATCAGGAGCATCCATTAAGGCCAGATATTGGTACTGAAGCACAATTTAAGAAGAAAAAACCGCCAGTAACTTATCGCTATGATTCCTCTTTAGCACCGTCGTTAGAGTGGGATGATCACCCTGCTAGGGAACAAGCTGAATCGGAAATTAATGCTATTAGTAATTATTTAACGGAACTTTCTATACAGTTACAAAAAATAAATGATATTGAATCTAATTTAGATACTGAAAGTAAAAAAGCATTACAAGAATTAAAACAGCAATTAATTAAACAAGTTAATAAAGCCCAAGAATCATTAGATAAACTTCAATCTATGAGTCAACCTTTCCTGAATTGGACTGGTAAAGCTGAAAGGTTATCTTTTGATGTTCCTACCTTACCCTTATTTGTTCATGAAAGATTATCAACAAGGGCAATTATTGAAACTCTTAAAAGTCATAAATCTCAACTACCAGCAGAACAATTAAATTTATTTAGTGACCCCCAATGGTCAATTACTGACCAAATTCTGAGAGCTTATGAACACCAAGGGGACTGGGTAAACCGCATGATTTTGGGTGATTCCCTAGTAACAATGAACTCCTTACTACAGTATGAGGGTTTGGGTGGTAAAGTGCAGATGATTTACATGGATCCGCCCTATGGTGTGAAGTTTGGTAGTAATTTTCAGCCTTTTGTTAGGAAGCGGGATGTTAAACATAATGATGATGAAGATTTTACCCGTGAACCAGAAATGGTTCAGGCTTATAGGGATACTTGGGAATTAGGGTTACATTCTTATTTAACTTATTTAAGAGATAGGTTGTTGTTGGCTAGGGAGTTACTGACTGATAGCGGTAGTGTTTTTGTGCAAATTAGTGATGAGAATGTTCATCATGTTAGGGAATTAATAGAGGAAATTTTTGGACAAGAAAATTTTATTTCCCAAATTCCTTTTGTTACTTCATCTGGATTAGGTTCTAATTTATTGAAATCTGTACATGATTATATAATTTGGTTTGCTAAAGATAAAGAAAAAATAAAATATAATCAAGTTTATGAACTCAATCAAGATTTATTAAATTATTCTCAAGTAGATATTGAAGATGGAGTAACTAGAGGATTAAGTAATGAAGAAAAATTTAATGTGTCATTACTACCTAATAATGCAAAAGCATTTAGAACAGCAGATTTGAATTCATCAGGTGCTACTCAAACCTGTATTTTTACTTATGAATTTAATGGTAAAAAATATAATCCCGCTTCCAATAGAAGTTGGAAAACTAATTTAGAGGGAATGAAAAATTTAGAAAAAGCTAATCGTTTAGTAGCTGTTGGAAACACTTTAACTTATAAAAGGTATCATACTGATTTTCCAGTTAGAGAAATTTCTAACTTTTGGAAAGATACAATGCAAAGCACATTTGCAGCTAAAAACATTTATGTTGTTCAAACTTATACAAAAGTCATAGAACGCTGCCTCCTGATGACCACCTACCCCGGCGACCTTGTACTAGATATCACCTGTGGTAGTGGTACAACAGCCTATGTAGCCGAACAATGGGGACGGCGTTGGATAACTTGCGATGTAAGTCGAGTACCCCTAGCTTTAGCCCGGCAAAGACTATTAACAGCAACATTTCCCTGGTATGAACTCAAAGATGGTAACTCACCCGCCGGGGGGTTTGTTTACAAGCGCAAACAGAATAATAAAGGTGAAGAAATAGGGGGAATAGTCCCACACATCACCCTCAAGAGTATTGCTAATAATGAACCACCGGATGAAGAAATTTTAGTTGACCGTCCTGAAATAGATAACAACATTGTCAGAGTATGCAGTCCCTTTACTGTTGAGGGAACAATACCGCCACCAGTGGAAATGGAAGACCAGGAAGCACCGGAAACAGAAACGGTTGATATTGATAGCACAGCTTCATTCACTGACAGGATGCTGGAGGTATTACGGAAGTCTCCCAAACTGCATTTACCTAATAACAATACTGTCACCTTCACCAGTGTTAGACAACCTATCAAGAGTCAACACCTATCTGCTGAAGCAATGGTAGATGATAAACCAGTGGCTTTTGTGTTTGGACCCGAAAACGGTGCTATTGCAGAGGGAATACTTTTTCATGCAGCACAGGAGGCTAAAGCCAAACAATACCATCATTTGTATGTTATCGGTTTTGCGATCGCTGCTAAAGCCCGTCAATTTGTGGAACACTGCCATGAAACGATGGATATTCCCGCCACCTATATTCAAGCTACACCTGATTTATTAATGGGTGATTTACTCAAGAATATGAGAAGTTCCCAGATATTTAGCGTCTGTGGTTTACCAGAAATTAAAATTAGCAAAAATAAGGAGGATAAATACCAAGTTGAATTATTAGGTTTAGATATCTTTGACCCCGTAACAATGGACGTTGACCACCAACAAGGTAAGAATGTACCAGCGTGGTTTTTAGATACCGATTACAACAGTTTATGTTTTTATGTTAGACAAGCATTCTTCCCTCGTACAAGTGCTTGGGATAGCATCAAAAAAGCCTTAAAAGGTAGTTATGAAGATTCTGTTTGGGAACACCTAGCAGGAACTACTAGCGCACCTTTTGAAGCCGGAGAACATAAACAAATTGCGGTTAAAGTGATTGATGATAGAGGGAATGAATTGTTGGTTGTTAAAGAAATAAAATAATAGGAATAATCATGAAAATTTTTCTATACATCAGTGGTACTTTATCAAGTCTACTTTTATTCATGAGTGGTTGGGAAATGGTATCAATTAAAACTGAATCTTCCTCAGAAATACTTGGTCGTCAAACTATTCATGAAGTTTTTTATAACCGCATAGGAAGTGCTGCAATTGGATTAGGTTTGTTTACTGGCCCAGCTTTATTTGGACTAGCTACTTTAATTGGAGAAAAAAATAACAAAAAAAGTTAACAAATATTCATGATAAACCCATTATAGTGCGGGCATCTTGCCCGCAAGAATTATACAAATTAAATGCACAACAGCTTATTCTTATCTCCTCCTAATTCTTCCTCCTGACTCCTGACTCCTAGCCCTCACGAAAAGACTTTTTCAGCAAACCCTAATTATTACTCCTTGTAACTCTCTTGAATCAGAATCGCTATATTATTAATTATGAAGATAATAAAAAGGAATCAAAACCATGCAAACCATAGACATTAAAGCAGCCATACACCAAATTAATCAACTCCTAGAGATAGCAGCTACAGGAGAGGAAATAATTATTACCAAAGATAATCAACCAATGGTAAAATTAGTTTCCGTAGAAACTCCTAAAAAACGTCCACCTTTATTTGGTAGTGACAAAAATATTATTACCATTAGTGATGACTTTGATGAACCTACCATTTCACCATAATGACCCATTTGATAGGTTATTAATCGCCCAAGCGATAACAGAGAATATACCGATTTTAAATAGAGATATTGCTTTTGATAATTATAACATTAACCGAATTTGGGATTAACTAAAATGACCTATGAAGTCAACGAACCCATTCTAAACTCTCCCTTTGATGAACCCTCGCGTTATTGGTTTATCAGAGAAGGTTATGAACCCGAATTAAAACAAGGCCGCCGTCCTGCTATTGTTTATCCTCCCCGTGAAGGTGATATTAATTGGAATTTAGGAAAAGTTCTTAAACCTTCTCCTCCAGATGAATTTGCCCCTGGTTATGAAATGGTGTTAGTCAATCACATCAGGGAACGAGTCAAAGATTGGAGACAGCAACGTTATCCAGGAGTTACCCGCACCACCTTAGAACTGTTGGAATATTGGAATAGAGACGGTAGAGAAAGACGGTTATTTTTTGCCCAACGGGAAGCTGTAGAAACTGTAATCTTCTTGAAAGAAGCACGGGCTGATTTTCTTCAAGGTATTCATATACCCTCTGATGAACCCATAGACACCACACTAAAGGCTTTTATCCGCTATGCCTGTAAAATGGCCACAGGTTCAGGGAAAACCACCGTTATGGGAATGTTAGCAGCGTGGTCAATTCTTAATAAAGTTAATAGTCGTTCTGATTCCCGGTTTTCTGATGTAGTTTTGATAGTTTGCCCCAACGTCACCATTAAAGGCAGATTGCAAGAATTAAACCCCAACAATGGGGAAGCGAGTTTATATCGTACCCGTGACCTTGTACCATCCAATTTAATGGATAAACTCAGACAAGGTAAAGTTTTAGTTACTAACTGGCATATCTTTGAAAAAAGAACGCCTAGTACATCTGGAGATGACCCCGCCAAAGTTGTTAAAGTTGGTGTTCCTACCATAACCACAGAAACTATTAAAATTGCTGCTAAAAACGAAACTGCTAGAGGTACAAGATATTTAACCCTAGAAAGTTTACAACAACAAATTGCCATGGGGCAATTAGAAATTAGAGATGAGAAAAAAGATAAACAAGGTAATTTAATTTCAGTTCAGGTTAAGGCAACTCGATATTTAGAAAGTGATGCTGCTTGGATTAAACGAATTTTAGCCGATGCTATTGGTAATAAAGGTAATATTTTAGTATTTAACGATGAAGCCCATCATGCCTATAGAATTGCACCCAATGAAAAAGAAGATGACACAGATGATGATGAAATAGAAGAATACCAAGAAAAAGAAGCAACTATTTGGGTAGAAGGATTAGACCGTATTCATAAATATCGTGGCATTAACTTCTGTGTGGATTTATCAGCAACTCCTTATTATTTAAAATCAGCTAGACAAGATGGAAATAAACCTTTTGAATGGGTAATCAGTGATTTTAGTTTAATGGATGCTATTGAATCAGGTTTAGTAAAAATTCCCCAATTACCCATTAGAGACACCACAGGAGCAGAAATTTCGGACTTAGCATATTTTAATATTTGGAAGTGGATCATGCAGAAAATGACCCCAACAGAACGGGGTAAAAAAGGTGCAAGTCCTAAAGCAGAAGCAGTATTAAAATATACGGAATTTCCCATCACAATTTTAGGGAAAGAATGGGAAAAAATACGTCAACAATGGTTAGAAAGTGATGACCCTAGACCACCAGTATTTATCATTGTTTGTAAAAATACTAAAATAGCTAAATGTATTTATGATTGGATAGCAGAAAATCAAAAACCTGTCAATGTTCCACCTTGTAAAATTGAAACTTTAAGGAATACAGAAACAGAAATTAATACTATTCGTGTTGATTCTAAGGTAGTGGAAGAATTAGAATCTGGTAACACCAAATCTGATGAATCAAAATGGATGCGTTTTACTTTAGATACTATTGGTAAAACAGAATGGCTAAAGGATAACCAAGGTAAAAGTATCTACCCGGAAAACTTTGTAGAATTAGCTATTAAATTAAACCGTCCTTTACACCCACCAGGGCGCGATATTCGCTGTATTATTTCTGTGGGTATGCTAACGGAAGGCTGGGATTGTTTAGACTCAGAAACTGAAATTTTAACTCCTTCAGGATGGGTAGGAAGGGGACAAATAAAAGAAGGTGATTTAGTCTATTCACTCAACAAGGAAACAGAAAAATTAGAGCTAGTTCCAGTTTTAGAATATGGAGAAAGAAAAGTTAGACCTGATGAATGTATGGTTAAGATGGAAAGCCAACATTTGAACATCAGAGTAACAGAAGGGCATCAATTCCATATTAAATACCGCAACCCTAAAGATGGTGGTAATCTTAGCAAAAGTTTCCTGACCAAAACTGCTTATGAAATCTATGAAAGACGTAGTGCTTACTCCTTACCTTTAGCCGCAGAAACAGCATTTTCTTTTGTGGGAATCCCTTTAAATGATGATGAGATTCGTTTTATTGCTTGGTTTATGACAGATGGTGGTTTTTCTGGAGCTAAAGTTTTCATATCTCAGTCAAAACACTACCATAATGAAATTAGAGATTTATTAAATCGTTTAGAATTAGATTATACTGAACAGATAATCCAACCAGGAGAAAACAGTTTTGCTAATGCTAAACCTTATTATCGTTTTGTAATTCCTAAAGGTACACACAAAGGTTCACTAAACAGAAACGGTTGGATTAAATATCAAGACTATTTAGATAAGGATGTTTCTCCTTTACTACATCAAATGACTAGAGAACAATTTTTAATTTTCTGGGAAGAATTATTAAAAGGTGATGGAGAACAGCTTAAAAATAAATCAGGGTGGTTATGGTGTTGCGAAAAATCTCAAGTAGATGCTTATACTCAGATGGCTATTGTTAGGGGATTATCTGCAAGTTACCATGACAGAATAACCAACTCAGGAAAAGTTGTTTATCGAGTTAGTGTCAGAGATAGACAATGGATAACAACTGACCCCAATGATTATCGTTCTTCCAAAGCAGAATTAGAAAAACCATTACCTGAAGAAACTGTTTGGTGTATTCGTAACCAGAACTCAACAATTATTACCAGACGACATGGAAAAATTGTGATTTTAGGAAATTGCAACACAGTAACTCATATAATTGGTATTCGTCCTTTTATGTCACAGTTATTGTGTGAGCAAGTAGTTGGTAGAGCATTAAGAAGACGTAATTATGATTTAACAACAGATAATAAGTTTGAAGAAGAAACCGCTAAAATTTTTGGTGTTCCTTTTGAGGTGATACCCTTCAAAGAAAATCCATTAGGAGCAAAGCGCAAGCCAGAAAAACGTTATCATGTTTATGCAGTGCCAGGAAAATCACAATATAAAATTGAATTTCCCAGAGTTAAAGGTTATACCCAAGCAATTCAAAATAGGGTGACAGTTAATTGGGAGGCGATCGCTCCTTTAGAGATTGATCCTTTTAGAATAGCACCAGAAGTAGAAGTTAAATATACCATACCCAACAATCAAGGTAGACCGAGTTTAGCAGGTCCAGGGAAACTGGAAAGCATTGACCTTAACCCCTACCGCAAAGATAAACGGTTTCAAGAGTTAGCATTTGATTTAGCTAAGGATTTAACTGTAACTTATGTCAAATCAGAAAACTGTGAAGCACCACCCCATGTATTGTTTCCACAACTAAGGGCAATATGCGATCGCTACCTATCAGAAAAAGTAACAGCTTTTGCACCGGCGGACATATTAGATGTGTTTTTGTCACCTTATTATGGTTGGGTAATTGAGAGATTAGTAGAGGCAATACACCCTGATAAAAATGCTGGAGAAACCCCAGAAATACCAATTTATGACACTCATCGCGGCAAGGGTTCAACAGATGATGTGGACTTTTGGACGAGTAAAGATATTAGAGAAGTGGTGAAATCTCATGTTAATTGTATTGTTGCGGATACTTGGCAGTGGGAACAAGCAGCAGCTTATATTATTGACACCCATCCAGCAGTAGAAGCATTTGTTAAAAATGCCGGATTAGGTTTTACAATTCCCTACTTTGATAATGGAGAAAACCATGATTATATACCTGATTTTATTATTAGATTTAACACACCACAGCTTAATTATCTCATCCTAGAAACAAAGGGTTATGACTTATTAAGAGATGTTAAAAAACAAGCAGCTATGCGATGGTGTCATGCTGTTAATGCCGATGGTAAACA
This sequence comes from Anabaena sp. FACHB-1237, assembly GCF_014696225.1. Taxonomy (GTDB): domain Bacteria; phylum Cyanobacteriota; class Cyanobacteriia; order Cyanobacteriales; family Nostocaceae; genus FACHB-1237. The sequence continues at coordinate 56,592 of NZ_JACJPV010000007.1, forward strand.
TGGTTATTGGCAATATGCTATGACTGGATTAAAGGAGGTGAGACAGTTGATTGATGAAGCAGTAAAAATGTGTTTTTACAAGCTATAGCAATCATATTTGATTTGTAAACCGTGAGGGTTTCAGATCCCCGACTTCTTGAAGAAGTCGGGGATCTCTGTGTTCAGAAATCAAATAAGAGTCCTGAACACAGGCATCTTGCTGTGTTCATAGTGTACATCATGTAGATGGAATGTGCTGTAATTTAGACTTGTTAAAACACCTCTAAGCACATCCTCCTCAAATTTCTAAATCATAGATTTCACGACAAAATTGCGGAATATATTTAACATTTCTAAGCTAATTTCATGCCCCATTTCAAATTCATGATATTCTACTTTTACTCCTAACTTTTCTGTGACTTCTTTGGCTTTTAGGGCATCTTCTAAAGGTACTACTTGATCCTGTGTACCGTGCATAATTAAAGTTGGTGGAAAATCCCTTGTTTCTAAACTTTTTACACTGGGATGTAAGTAACCACTCATCACAACTAACCCAGCTAAAGGTAAGTTTAAACCTACATCTAACGTCATTGCCCCACCTTGGGAAAAACCACTGAGAATGGTTTTATTTAAGGGTATTCCAGTTTCATTTTCTAAGGATAATAACCAATCTATTAATAATTGTCGGCTTTCTGATAAACCTGCAAATATATTTTCCGCTCTTAAATCATACCAGGCTTTACCGCTTGGATTATAAGGGTAGGCATAGGGCGCATGGGGAAATATAAATTGATAATTTGGTAATTTGAAATAGGGAAATAATGAGGCAACATCGTTCGCATCTGCACCCCAACCATGTAAGGTGATAACTAAACCTTGGGGTTCGGTTTGGGCGGGAAATTTGATAAATTCTAATGTTTGATTCATGGTATTTTGTAAGGTGATAAGCTGTTGTGCCTTTAACTTGAATAATTAATACAAGCAAGATGCTTGTGCTACTGTAACTTCAGGTTTTTTAATTATACAGTGCTGCACATTAGCTTAGGTGAGAAATTGAAAACTCAGTCAAAAATTGAAAGGCGATTAGAAGTTGATAATTCCTATAAATTCCAACCTAGTGCATTGGCTATTTGTCCAGATAATTCTAAGGGATTAAATGGTTTAGCGATCGCACTTTTAACTCCTAATTCTGCATAGCGAACACGATCAGCTATTTGAATTTTAGCAGTTAACAAAATCACAGGAATTGATTGAGTTTGGGGATTAGATTGTAATTTATCAAACACAGCTAATCCATCCATATCAGGCATCATCACATCTAATAAAATAGCATCTGGTTGATGTTTTTCCGCCATGATGATCCCGTCTTTTCCAGAACTAACTGTGATCACTTCCCAACCTGCTACTGTTTCTATACAGATTTTAGCAATTTCTTGAATATATTCTTCATTGTCTACTACTAAAATTTTTTTACTCATCGTTGATTTTCGGTATTTGGTAATTGGTAATTACAAATGTATCCTTTTTACTGTTAGTTATCACCTAAATTATGAGTTATACGTTGTAATAAGTCCATAATTCTTTGTTCAAATTCTTGAGTTGTGATTCTCCCCTTGGTTAAAAATTCTGTATATCCTAATTTTAAACGATTGTGTTCCGATTCATCCAAATCCTTAGCCGAATAAATCACTAAAGGAATATTACACAGTTGATTATGTTGTTTTAACCAATCTACTACAGTAAAGCCATCACTGCCTGGCAAAATTAAATCCAGAATTAATAAATCTGGGTGAACTTTTTGACTTAAATGAATTGCTTCTTGTCCAGTTTTTGCTAAAAATGTTTCAATTTCATGCCTTTCAAATACTGTAACTAATAATTTTGCCAGATTTTGATCATCTTCTACTATTAATATCTTCAATTTTTTCAAAGGTTCAGAAATAACTTGTTTTAAGGAATGTAATAATGATATTTCCTCTATGGGTTTACTGATCCAATCTACAAAATCTTTACTAGTGGCATGGCTATGATTTTGTTTGTAAACACTACAAATAACAATCGGTATATGTTGAGTATCTTCACGTTCTTTTAAGATGGCCATTGTTTCCCAACCATTCATTTCTGGCATTAATAAATCTAGTAAAATAACATCAGGTTGATAGGTAATTGCGGAGGCGATCGCTTCTTCTCCACTAGCCACTGTAATCACTCGATATCCACCTTTTTTTAATAAGGATTTTAACTCTGCTAAAATTGCTTGATCATCATCACATACTAACACTAAAGGCGATTTATTTTTATTGATAACTGGTGTTCTATTAACACTTTGGTTAACTGCTATATCAGGATAAATTGCTAAAATTGGCAAAGTAAGATAAAAACTACTACCTGATCCTAAAACACTTTCTACCCAAATAGAACCATCATGTTGTTGCACTATACTTTTACAAATTGCTAATCCTAAACCTGTACCATCATGATTCCTAGAATCAGAAGAATCTACCTGTTGAAATCTCTCAAAAATACTATGTAATTTATCTGCTGGAATACCTCTACCAGAATCTTTTACTGTCACTAATAATTGATCCTCTTGTTGTTCTACTATTAAATAAACTGTGGAACCAGCAACAGAAAATTTAATGGCATTACTCAATAAATTAGTAAAAACTTGCACAATTCTATCAGGATCAGCCCAAATTTTTACAGGCAAACTAGAAATAGATAAATTAACGTTAACCTTATCTGCTAAAGACTGCATCACATTTAACGCTGAATTAATCAAATCTGATAAATTACAAATTTCTTTTTCCATTTTCACTTTACCAGATTCAATTCTTTCAATATCTAAAATATCATTAATTAACCTCACTAACCTTTCTGTACTATCTGTAGCAATTTGTAATAAACGCCTACCTTGTTCTGAATTTGTAGGTAATAACCCACTATTTAACATCCCTAAAGAACCATGAATTGATGTTAATGGAGTGCGTAATTCATGACTAACCACAGAAACAAATTCATCTTTCATTTTTTCAATTTGTCTTCTTTCTGTTATATCCCTTAAAATTACAGTATAAACACTTTCTGCACCCACATCTAATTTAGAAATAGATGCTTCTGCGGCAAATTCACTACCATCTTGACGACGGCCAAATATTTCGCGTCTTTCCCCCATCCTCCTTGCTGAATTATTTGTTTTTCCAAAATCATCTACATAATTATGATGCGCTTGTACAAATCTTAAAGGTAATAATAAATCTAAAGATTTACCAATAACATCTTCGGCGTTATAACCAAAAATCTTTTCTGCTCCTTGATTAAATAAGGTAATCTTCTGATCATTATCAATAGAAATAATGGCATCATCAGCAATACTTAAAATGCCTTGAAATCGAGTTTGAGAAATTCTTAATGCTTCCTGTTCTATTTGTAATTGATAATTGACAGCAATTAATTCTGCTGTGCGTTCTGCTACTCTTAATTCTAATTCATTTTTAGCTTTTTGTAAGGCTAACTCTGTTTGTTTACGTCCGGTAATATCACGAGCAATAATTTGGATTGATTCTACTCCTTTATATCTCAAAGGAGCCATAACAATTTGTACATCAATCACGGTTTTATCTAATTTAATAAATTCTACTTCATGTAAAGTAATTGATTGTTGATTTCTCAAAACACTTTGTAGATGATCTTGAATTTGTATTTGATAACCTTCTTGGACAAAATTCATTATTGATTTACCTAATAATTCTGCTTTTGTACTCACACCAAATAATCCTAATGTAGCACTATTCAAAAAGACAAAATTACCCTGTTGCACAATAAAAATCCCATCGGGATAAACTTCTACCAATTTATGGTAATTATCTTCAATATGTTCACCATGACTTTTGCGTTCTACTAGTTGATGATTTTCACTTTTTTCTATTCTCTTTCTTAATCTTACCCGTTCTAAACGGTTAATAATTCTAGTAATTAATTCTGCTTCAATAATTGGCTTATTTACAAAATCATCAGCCCCTGCACTAAATACTTCATTAACCACTTCGGCATTATTATGAACTGTGAGAAATAAAATTGGTAGCTCACTTCCTTGAGGTTGATTCCTAATCATTTGACATAATTGTATCCCATTAATATGTGGCATCTCCACATCTAAAATTAACATATCTAATTGTTGATTTTCCCACATTGACAACAATTCACGTGAGTCATTGAGAGTAATAATTTTCATCCCCCAAGGAGTTAATAATGTCTGTAATAATCCTAAAATTTGCGGATCATCATCTACTACTAAAATTGTGGCTTCAATGTGATTATGATTAAAATTCGTCGTTACAGTTTGACTTAAATTATTAGTAATTGTTTCTTGATGATGACTTTCTACAGCCTGTTTGAGTAAGTTGATTAATTTTTCTAGCTGAGATATTTCTTTATTTGTTAAACCTTTACTAGACCTTAGTAATTTTTCAATTTTTTTGGCTAACTCTGACCCGGAATTTAAACCGAAAGTCCCTAAAGAACCCGCTAAAGAATGGGCAGATTGATAGGCTTCTGTTTGTAATTCTCGGTGATTGATAAATTTTTCTATGCTAGTTATTTGTTGATCAATTCTGTCTTCAAATTTTAACCAAATATCGTTAATTTTTGCCATAGTTATGGTATCTTTACTGTTATTATCTTTTGCTTTTCCTAGAGAGTTTTTTTCATCTTCTTTTTCTTCCTCAGATTTAAGACGATAGCCAATACCATAAACTGTTTCTATAAAATCACTGGATGCTCCTGCATTTCTTAATTTCATTCGCAAGCCTTTAATATGAGTGCGAACTGCTTCTTCTCCAGGAGTATCTTCATAAGACCAAAGATGTTCTAAAATCATCCCACAACTAAATACTCGCCGATTATTTCGCATAAATAATTCTAATAAGGCGTATTCTTTGGGGGTTAATGCCAAAATTTGTTGATTATAAGTAACTTCACAACTACTAGGATCTAATCGTAAATTTGCACATTCTAAAATTGGCTTAGAAGATACATTTCCTCTGCGTAATAAAGCCCGTACACGGGCGACTAATTCTTCTTCATCAAATGGTTTTACTACATAGTCGTCCGCACCAGCATCTAAACCAATGGCTTTTTCATGACTAGTATCACAACCTGTTAATAATAAAATGGGAACTTGTTGACTACTAGAACGAATTTTCCGACATAAACTAATTCCATCTAACTGGGGTAAGATGACATCTAATAAAATTAAATCATATTCGTAGGTTGTAATTAGTTCCCATGCTGTATTACCATCAGTTGCTACTTCTACCGCATAATTTTGATTTTCCAGAATCATGGTAAGTGTATAAGCATTTAATTTATCATCTTCAACAACTAAAATTTTCATTTCTAATGATTCCCTGATCTAAGAGTTTTTAAATTTTTAAATTGTTAAAATTGTTAAAATTGTTAAAATTGTTAAAATTGTAGTCAGCATTTCACTATCATTAGTTAATGTTAGTTAGCTAATATTATTTGGTCAATATCTTAAAAGACAATAATGCACAAATGTTAACGAAAAGTTAACTATCTGGTCATTAGTTATGATCCTTTAAATGTTATTGTGGAAATTTCAGTCTTTTTACAGATGACTAATAACTCAATTTTGAGAAAAGACTGAAAAATTGTGGATAATCTAAAAATAATGATCAGATCAATTATACTTGATATTTGAAGATTTTCCCTATGCTCTGGAGCATAATTTAAGTATTTATTCACTATTAATAAGTATTAATAAATGTTAAGTTTAATGAATATATCTAACAAAATGTTAAGATGAAGATTGTTTCTATCGCTTCAGGGACGGCTACTTGCTAAATGCCACTAAAATTTACTGATTTCTTTTATATTTTCATCTTCTACTTATCTCTGAAAACTCGCTATATTAACAATTAATTAGTAAAGTTAAGAAACAATTATCCCTATGGAAAGAACCGAAATAAATTTCTTTACCCAACCTACAGATATTCCCCCAGGACATCTGAATATTATGGGTTATATTGATAAATCGGAAGTTAATGGTCCTGGTTGTCGGGCTGTAATTTGGGTACAAGGTTGTAAAAAAGAATGTCCGGGTTGCTTTAATCCCAATTCTTGGGATTTTGAAATTAACCAATTGGTGGCTATTGATACTCTGGTAGAAAATATTCTCAGTAATCCTTTCAATACCGGTGTCACTTTTTCTGGTGGTGAGCCTTTTTGGCAAGCATCGGCTTTAGCGGAAGTAGCTAGAAAGGTGAAAGCTAAAGGTTTAAATGTGATGTCTTTTAGCGGGTTTACTTTAGAACAGTTAAAATCTAAATCTGCACCTCCTGGTTCTCAAGAATTATTGGCGGAATTAGACATTTTAATTGATGGTCCTTTTGTGGAATCTTTGGCTATTAATTCTCCTAATTCTCCGGTTTCTTCTAGTAACCAAAGGGTGAATATTTTTAATCCAGATTTTGAAAATAAAATTAGTTGGGCTAGTGATCAAATTGAGGTACATATTCTTAAAGATGGTAGTCGCATTGTTACTGGTTATCAAGGTTTATTGGAATTAACTTAAGCTATCAGCTATCAGCTATCAGTAGTCAGTTTAAAAATTTCTCAGCAAGTCCTTTGTATTTGTTTCTTTTTATTCCTTGTATTTCAACATTTCAGGTAAATGGCTGTTCGCGTAGCGTCCTGTTAGAAATTAGCTGATACCTGACTGCTGAATGCTGAATGCTTGCAACAAGATCCTAAATTTTTTTTATTTTGTCTAATCATATTTTGCTAATAGTTGACCAAAAATCTGGGATACAAGCCCCGTCCTTGACGGCTTTTCTTGATTTTTAATATACTCCTTTAGCACCTTGAGGTCGGTGAATATATCAATACATTAATAATAAACGATCAGGATGTAAATGGACATACCAAGGAAAGGCTTGATCTTTAATTGTTGCCCATTTTTCTTTATAAATTTCTGCTTGTAAATGATAATCATGAAGATCATGACTAGGAGAATTAAGTTTTAAAAATACTGTCATTCTATGGGGTGTTTCACTAGTCCGTGCTATATAACAGGGAAAAGTGTTAATTTGTTGGGTATTTTGAGTGATAATTAAATGATGGGCGCGAATACCAATATAAGATATTTCTGAGGTGATTTGTTGATTAATTTCTAATGTACAATTCCAATCAATTGCTGCTATTTGTGAAGGTGAAATAATCTGAGTACGGGAGAAGTTTTTACAACCTGTAATTCGGGCAACATTCATGTTAGCTGGTTTTTGAAATATCTCATATTTAGTACCATAATGGGCAGTTGTTCCCTGAGCTAATACTAATAAATTGGGACATAAACGATAGGCTTCTTCCATGTTATGAGTCACGAATAAAGTTGCACCTTGATAATCTGCTAATATTTCTGTAACTTGTTGTTCTAATTGACTGCGTAAATGGGTATCTAGGGCTGAAAATGGCTCATCTAAAAGCAGGGCTTGGGGTTGACTTGCTAAGGCTCTGGCTAGGGCAACTCGTTGCTGTTGTCCACCAGAAAGTTGATGAGGATAGCGATCGCCTAAACCTTGTAAGTGCATAGCTATTAATTGTTTTTCTACTTCTTCTTTAATTTTGATTTTTGATGATTTTTGTGGAAGACCAAAAGCGATATTTTCAGCTACAGTAATATGGGGAAACAGGGCATAATTTTGAAATAAAAACCCGATTTTGCGTTCACGAATGGGTAAGTTAATTTTTTTTTCTGAATCAAATAATACTCTACCATTTAAAATAATTTTTCCTTTAGTTGGAGTTTCTATTCCTGCAATACAACGTAAAATCATACTTTTACCTGCTCCAGAACTACCCAATAATCCCAAAGGTTGATCATTACTATTAAAACTAACTTGCAGATGAAAATTAGCCAGCTTTTTCTGAATATCAACTATTAAACTAGATGATGAATTTTCTGTTGAACTTTCTGTAAAAATAGGTGAAGATTCATGGACGTGATCAGGTTTTTTGTTATTTGGTTTTACCCCTTTATGCTGGTGAGAAAATTCTTGCCAAAAATTAGCGGTGATAATTCCAGATAGAGAGATAATCATAATAACAGTTGACCAAAACCAAGCATCATTAATTACTCCTGCTTCCATAGCGAAATAAATGGCCATCGGAATAGTTTGGGTTTGTCCAGGAATATTACCAGCTAACATTAATGTTGCTCCAAATTCGCCTAAAGCACGAGCAAAAGTTAGAGTAACAGCCGCAATAATTCCTGGCAATGCTAAAGGTAAACTGACACGCCAAAAAATAGTTAATTCCTGCGCTCCTAAAGTTCTAGCTACTCGTAATAAATTAGCATCAATTTGAGAAAAAGCAGCTAAAGCAGTTTTGTACATTAAGGGAAAAGAAACTACAGTAGCAGCGATCGCTCCTCCATACCAAGTAAACACAACATTGGCATTTAATGGTTCTAAAAATTTACCAATTGGTCCATTTCTGCCAAATAAAATCAATAATAAAAAGCCCACAACAGTAGGAGGTAAAATTAAAGGAGCAACTAATATTCCTTCAATAATAGATTTACCTTTACCATGATATCCTAACATCCAATAAGCAGTTGCAATACCGAGAAAAAAGGTAATAAAAGTGGCAAATAAAGCAGTTTTTAGTGATATCCATAAAGGAGATAAATCTTGGGGCATATTTTTAACTTTGTTTATTTCGTGAATTATAGTGAAATATATATTATATAATATAATAACACTAGGTAATTTTCAGATAAATTTTGAGATAATACCATGCAAAATCCTTTTCCTGGGATGAACCCATATTTAGAACAAGCTGAATTATGGCATCAAGTACATAATCGGTTAATAGTAGCTATAGCTGATGAATTAACTCCAAAAATCGCGCCTAAATATAGAGTTTCTCTAAAAGAGCGAGTTTACACAAGTGTGGATGATATTTTATTAGTCGGAATTGCCGATGTAGGAGTTAGTAAAAGGAATAATTTAATAAATAATTTAATAAATAATTCAGGAAATCATTCAGGAAATAATCTAGGAAATAATCAAGATTTAACTGCGATAAAAATAGCCGAACCTACAAAAGTTAAACTACTTATATCTGGAGAAGTAATTGAGAGATTTTTAGAAATTAAAGCTACTCAAAGTCGGGAAATAGTGACGATAATTGAAATACTTTCACCTAAAAACAAACTATCTAAAGAAGGGAGATTAATTTATGAAAATAAACGACAAAAAATTTTGAAATCTGCCACACACTTAATAGAAATTGACTTATTAAGAGCAGGTTACCGAATTTTAGTTAGTCGTAGTTACCAACGTCCTAAAGCAGACCTTTATAGTTTTGATTTACCACAACCTATTCCTTTACTTCCCGTACCTTTATATTCAGAAGAAACAGAACCTATCATAGATTTACAAACATTATTGAATGAAATTTATGAAGGAGTAAGATTTGATTTAGCAATTGATTATACTCAGAGTTTAAAACCAGAATTATCTTCTCAACAACAAAGTTGGATCAGAGAAATTTTACAAGTTTAATATTATAGTAAGCTGTTGTGCTTTTAACTTGAATAATTAATACAAGCAAGATGCTTGTGCTACTGTAACTTCAGGTTTTTTAATTATACAGTGAGTGCTGCACATTAGCTTAGTGCAGGCATCTTGCCAGCAATTATTAATTTACAATTATCCCCGACTTCTTCAAGAAATCAGGGATATAATTAATGTCTGATTAATGATTATTCTTCATCAGGATAAGGTTCATCTATACTCATTACCCAAGGAATGCCATTATTAATAGGAGAACTAATACTAATTTGTGCCTTATTAGCAAAACGCTTCAATTTTTCTGCTAAATGGGGAACGGTTGTCATCACATTTTGATAGCTATTAATATCATGACAAACCAGAACTAAGGTTAAAATACCACTTTGGATTTTGAAATACCAATGACAACTAGACAATACAATCTTGACTATCTTATCACAAGCTAGGTAAAAGCTGTTTTTAGTTGCTTCTTCCAACTGAGTCAGTAATATTTCACTGATTTGTGTTGTTTTAAAAGAAGGCAAATCATCTGGAGATAGATAAGGTTTAGTCATAATAGTTCTTCCTTATTCAAAAGAACAGAATACTGACATCAATTTGATCATTAAACTCATTATTTAACTATCAATTATGCCAGATTTATTCATAGTTAGTAAATCTTGCATCTGATCACCGTTCACTCCATAGCTACTTTATATAATTTTTCATCTGGAATATCCTATTTTCTACATATTTTCTTCAGCAAATTTACAAAAATATATGAAGTTTCTTATCGTAGTGGTCAGTATTTATTGTTCAGCATTCAGCCGTCAAATTGGCTTTGTATAGGGGATATAGATATTAACTTAAATAAATTTTGGCTTGGATAGATTACTGATTCAGTATATAAAAAACATTATGGTAGTTAGTAAATGTTGACAATGAACAATTTTGACAAATTAATCAGTAAAGGATAAACATTTTATTTTCTATTTATATTTTATGTTTTATTGATTATCAGAGAAATATCAATATTTCTAATTTTGGCAAACTGTTTATTATCTAACATTCTGGTAAATTCTATGGCAAAATGGCTACTGATAGAAGTGAATAATCTTTTCAAACGTGATAGAATAGTCCGTAATTTAGAGATTTTTCAAGATGTAATTGTAATTTCTTTGTGTGTGAGTTTATTTTGTGTGATGTTACTCCGTTTAGGGGATATGTTTTTATCATTTTTACATCCTTTAGATTTAAGACAAGTAACATCAGATATTTTGTTTATTTTGATTCTAGTGGAGTTATTTAGGTTATTAATTGATTACTTACAAGCGCGAAGCATTTCCGTTGGTGCAGCAGTGGAGATTACCATTGTTTCAGCATTAAGAGAAGTAATTTTAAGAGGTGTTTTAGAAATTCCCAGGGAGCAAATTTTCGGACTTTCTTTATTTTTAGCTGTGTTAGCAGGTATTTTGATACTTTTACCATTAATGTCCCCATTATTTCATTATATGAAAATTAATGATCAGGAAATAGAAAGTTAAGAGAAATGATCCTGAAAATTACTGATAACTTTGTAAAAGATTTTCACCATTAAAATGGATTAAATGAGTTGCATCTTCCGCTATCCATACATCAGTTTCCCAGGCAATTTCTGTTAAATACTCCTTCATTGCTTGACGATTAAGAAAAGCTGTCACCATAACAATGGGTATGTGACAGTTTTTACATAAAGTTTTCAGTTCTGTTTTCCGTTTAGCATCAATGGGACCATGAGATGTGACAGCTTCAATTAAAATTAACCAGTTTTCAGAGGGAAAATGAATCATTATATCGGGCATTTTTCCATGAGGATCAATTTTCATGCCTAATTCTGCTAAAGCTAATTGATCAAAATGGGCAAATTTATCATCTGTATCACCCACATAAATTATTTTACTATTAGGTGTAAATCGTGGACAAAAATCATTAATTATTTTCTCAATTAGAATATTTTGACCACCTGGTGAAAGTGTGATTAATGTATCATTAATGTCCATTTTTATTCTTTCATTAAAATTTATTCAGCACAACTTGATAAAAATATGATATAAGTAATACAGGTTATTAAGCAATACCTTGATCATCAAAATTAACATCGTTCATAAAAATGGTTCAAAAAATCGCCTTATTTAATCATAAAGGTGGTGTAAGCAAAACCACCACTACATTTAACTTAGGTTGGATGCTTGCTGCAAAAGGAAAAAGAGTCATTCTTGTAGATACTGATCCCCAATGTAATCTTACAGGAATGGCACTAAAAGAAGAAACAGAAGAAGATGAAGCCAGAATAGAAAACATTTATCAAACTTTTTCTAATATTAAAACTGGTTTAGCTCCTGCTTTTGAATCTCAACCAAGAGCTATTAAAGCTGTAGATTGTATTCAGATAGAAGAGAATCTGTTTTTATTACCTGGCCATGTGGGTTTTGGTGAATACGAAGTAACATTAGGTATTGCACAAGAACTCAGTGGTTCAATTCAGACACTTAAAAATTTACCTGGTGCAATTTCTGATCTTTTAGAAAAAACAGCTAATAAATTTAATGCTGACTACATTTTAATTGATATGAGTCCCAGCTTAGGATCAATTAATCAAAATTTATTAATGACAAGTGACTTTTTCTTAGTACCAACAACTGCTGATTTCTTTTCAGTCATGGCCATAGATTCTTTAGCTAGAATATTACCAAAATGGTGTGCTTGGGCAAGAATGGCCAGCGCAAATCCTGTATTAAAGGAATCTGCTTATCCATTTCCAGAATTTAGGTTAAAATTTTTAGGAACTATAGTTCAAAACTATAGAATTAAGAATGCTAAAGAAACAGGAGCATTTCAAACTTGGATAGAAAAAATAGAAAGAACAATTACTTTAAAATTATTACCTGTTTTAGATAAAAATGGTCTTTTATTGCCTGAAGAAACTTATAAAAAACAAGTAATTAGTAATTATACCTTAGCAAAAATTCCTGACTTTAATAGTTTGATTGCTCTTTCTCAACAATATAGTAAACCAGTCTATGAACTGACTGATAAAGAATTAGTGTACACAGGTAGCGTTTTAGTAAATTATAAAGCAAAACGGGACGAGTTTAAGGCTACTTTTTCCGATTTAGCAGATAAAATTATTGCACTATCATCTACCTATGCAGTCAGCCATTGATCAATTTCGTATTAGTATTGAGCGTGTTAGAGATTTAATTTCTCTGCATAATTCTATTAAATCTCAAGCTACTGCTGCTTTAGATTTATCAGATATATTAAGGGCAGCTTTAGTTCTCGTTGTCAGTGCATTAGATTACTATATTCATGAAGTTGTAACTTTAGGAATGTTAGAAATATATCGTGGCACACGCTCAGAACCCTCCGTTAATCGTAATGCTACTCAATCAGCTTTTTCTCGGTTTCAAGTTTCCTTAGGTAATGCGAGTGAAGATAGAAAAGTTGCCATAGATATTGGTTCATGGATATTAACTGAAATACAACAGAATTATGGAGATGATTTTTTACAACAATCTCATGAAATTTCTCACTTAATTCCTATTATTTCCAATACTATTTTAAATAGATTAAATAACAATTCATGGTTAGAAGCTGAAATTAGAGAAAGTTTGAGTTATAAAAGTTTTCAAGATCCAGATAAAATTGCTGATGCTATTAGGTTAATATCAGATAAAAAATTGTGGGATGAGGTAGCTAATAAAATGGGTAGAACAACTAAAGATGTTAAACAACAACTTAATTTTATTGTAGATCGCAGAAATAAAATTGCCCATGACGCAGATATAGATCCTAGTTTTGGTTTAGGAAATCGCTGGCCTATAGATGAATTAATGGTTAATGATGCAGTAGATTTTATTGAGCAGGTTGTTGAGAGTATTCATCAAATTTTATAAATGCCTTTTATAAATGTGTGATTTTCTCAAAAATATCCCTCCAATTACTGACAATAATCATCTATAATAGCAATCTATCAATTTACATCACCCTGATCAAATGACTAACTCTCCTCACATCCAACTCCCCGAACTCCTAGCACCTGCGGGTAACTGGGAATGCGCTAAAGCAGCAGTAGAAAATGGCGCTGATGCAATTTATTTTGGTTTAGATAAATTTAACGCCAGAATGCGATCGCAAAATTTCACTCTTGCTGATTTACCTGAATTAATGGCATTTCTCCATCTCCGAGGAGTCAAAGGATATATTACATTAAACACCCTAATTTTCCCCCTAGAACTCACGGAAGCCCAGCGATACCTCAAAACTATCATCGCGGCGGGAGTTGATGGGGTTATTGTGCAAGATATTGGTATTTGTCGTTTAATTCGTCATCTGTCTCCAGATTTTCCTATTCACGCATCAACGCAAATGACAATTACTAGCGCGGTAGGAGTACAATTTGCTAAATCTTTAGGATGTCAATTAGTAGTTTTAGCGCGAGAATGTTCAATTAAAGAAATTAATAAAATTCAACAACAAATAGCTGAAAAAAATATTATTTTACCTTTAGAAGTTTTTATTCATGGTGCTTTATGTGTGGCCTATTCTGGACAATGTTTAACTAGTGAAGCATTAGGAGGACGTTCTGCAAATAGAGGAGAATGCGCTCAGGCTTGTAGAATGCCTTATGATTTAATTGTAGATGGTAAAATGATAGATTTAGGTGATCAGAAATATCTCCTTAGTCCTCAAGATTTATCAGGTTTGGAAGTATTACCAGAATTGGTAAAATCAGGAGTCACTTCTTTGAAAATTGAAGGAAGATTGAAAGCACCTGAATATGTTGCTAATGTCACTCAAGTTTATCGCAAAGCATTAGATAATCTAGCTAATTCCTTGACTAATAAAGCTAATAAAGCTAATAAAATTAATCAACAAGATCAATATAATCTGGAAATGGCATTTTCTCGCGGACTTTATCCCGGTTGGTTTAATGGTATTAATAATCAAGAATTAGTTCATGCCAGATTTGGTAAAAAACGCGGTGTTTATTTAGGTGAAGTAACTAAAATTTATCAAGAACAAATTACTATTAAAATCGCTGCACCTGTAAAACCTGGAGATGGTATAGTTTTTGATTGTGGACATCCAGAAATGCAAGAAGAAGGAGGAAGAATATATACAGTTTTAGCAAAAGGTAAGGAGGTAATTTTAACTTTTGGTAAGGGTAGTTTGAATTTTAAAAATATTCATATTGGTGATAAAGTTTGGAAAACTTCTGATCCTGAATTAGATAAAAAATTGCGGCAAAGTTATAGTGGTGAACATCCCCAATTTACTAGACCTATCAATATAGAAATCTATGGAGAAATTGATGATAAATTAATTGCGATCGCTCATGATGAATTAGGTAATATAGTTAAGGTAGAATCGGAAATATCACTAGTTTCAGCCCATACTAAACCTTTAACCACTGAAAAATTAACAGAACAATTTTCCCGGTTAGGTAACACACCATTTCATTTAGAAAATTTACAAAATCACTTAATTGGTAATATTATGTTACCTGTGAGTGAATTAAATAAAATGCGTCGAGAACTTGTCACAAAGCTAGAAGAATTAAGAACACAACCGACATTATGGATATTAAATCATCAAGCAAAATGGCAAGAGATCATCATTAATAAATCTTCAGTGCATTTTGCTGATCCAGAATTGATTATTTTAGTCAGAAATATCCAACAATTACAAGCAGTCTTAACCACAGATATTAACACAATATACTGTGAATTTGAAAATCCTCGCACCTACAAGGAAGCAGTACAAATAGTTAAAGATTCAGGAAAAAAAGTCAATATCTTTGTTGCACCTCCACGGATTACTAAACCAGGAGAGAATTGGATTTTAAAACAAGTCAAAGACTCTCAAGCTGATGGTTATTTAATCAGAAATTATGACCAATTAGAATATTTTGCTGATGAAAAATGTATTGGTGATTTTTCTTTAAATGTAGCAAACCCATTAACAGCAGATTATTTACAAACAGAATTTAATTTAACAAGATTAACCGCTTCCTATGATTTGAACATTCATCAATTGGAAGATTTAATTACCAGTTATCCTCCACAATTTTTAGAAGTGACAATACATCAACGTATTCCCATGTTTCATCTGGAACATTGCGTATTTTGTGCATTTTTATCTGAGGGAACAGACTATACAAATTGTGGTAGACCCTGTGAAAAGTATGATGTGAAAATGAAGGATCGAGTTGGTACTGAACACATTTTAAAAGCTGATGTGGGATGTCGAAATACAGTATATAATGGTACTCCTCAAACTGGTGCAGAATATGTACATAGATTAATAGGTTTGGGTGTACAATATTTGCGGGTGGAATTTTTAAATGAAACACCAGCACAACTGCAAGAAACAATACATTTTTATCAACAATTGTTAGCAGGAGAAATTACAGGTTTTCATCTGTGGAAACAATTGAAGTTACAAAATCAATTAGGTGTAACTCGTGGCGCTTTAAGTAATCAATATTAATTGGTTAATTACTTTGAAGATCATTACCAATTTAAGGTAAAATACATATTTCACATACTTTTTTCAATCTTTCAAGATTATGGGTAACAGATTTGGTCATCTTTTCCGTATTACAACTTTTGGTGAATCTCACGGTGGAGGAGTGGGAGTAATTATTGATGGTTGTCCTCCGCAATTAGAAATTTCTGCTGAAGAAATTCAATTTGAATTAGATAGAAGAAAACCAGGACAAAGCAAAATTACCACACCTCGTAAAGAAGCAGATAGTTGTGAAATTTTATCTGGAGTATTTGAGGGGAAAACATTAGGAACTCCTATCTCTATTTTAGTGAGAAATAAAGATACTCGTTCTCAAGACTATGATGAAATGGCGCAAAAATATCGCCCTTCCCATGCAGATGCTACCTATGATGCTAAATATGGTTTCAGAAATTGGCAAGGTGGAGGAAGATCGTCAGCACGTGAGACCATAGGTAGAGTTGCTGCTGGTGCGATCGCTAAAAAAATTCTGCGTCAAATTGCTAATGTGGAAATTATTGCCTATGTTAAAAGTATCAAAGATTTAGAGGCAATTGTTGATACAAATACCGTCACTTTAGCGGATGTAGAAAGTAATATTGTCCGTTGTCCCAATGGCGAAATTGCTGATAAAATGATTGAATTAATTGAAAAAACTGGTAGAGATGGTAACTCTATTGGTGGTGTGGTTGAATGTGTCGTGAGGAACGTTCCTAAAGGTTTGGGAGAACCGGTTTTCGACAAGTTAGAAGCAGACTTGGCAAAAGCGGTAATGTCACTTCCTGCAAGTAAAGGTTTTGAAATTGGTTCAGGTTTTCAGGGAACTTTATTAACAGGTTTTGAACACAATGACGAATTTTATATCGCTGAAAATGGCGACATTAGAACAGTAACTAACCGTTCTGGAGGTATTCAAGGAGGAATTTCTAATGGAGAAAATATCATTTTCAGGGTAGCTTTTAAACCTACAGCTACTATTAGAAAGGAACAAAAAACGGTAACACAAGCAGGAGAAGAAACCGTTTTAGCTGGAAAAGGTAGACATGATCCTTGTGTTTTACCCCGCGCAGTACCGATGGTTGATGCCATGGTAGCTTTAGTTTTGTGCGATCATCTGTTAAGGCATCATGGACAGTGTAAAGTATTGTCATAGATTCTAAACTTTGCTATTTATGTAGTGCAAGCATCTTGCTTGCATTAGACATCTTGTGAAAATGATATCTTACCTGTTATTACCTATACTGGAGTTGATAAAAATATGCTTTATTATCTTTTACCATCTGTTCCTCCCCCCAATATAGCAGTTTTGCCACCTGATCATCTTGTTGATACTCAAGTTTCAGATCCTTCTGACAATCAGATAGTTGATCATGCTAACAAGATCAAGAATAATAGTCATAATAACTCATCTTTATGTTATCCTCCAGAAACTTTTTTCTGTGAATTTTCTTCTTTCAAAGAAACAGAAAATAATCTCCAATGGAAAAATTCAGAAGGCAAATTACAGCTATCCGTAGGAAAACAAACCATTTCCCAAACTAATAAAAATCAAAATACTCCTAATATTCCCAATATTCAAAACATTATTGAATTTAAACCGCGTGATAGCAAAAATCAAGAATCTATTCCTAAACTCATCCAACCACCAGTAGAAATAATGCCAAAACCTACTTCTGATAATACATCTATCTCTCGACAAAGGATAGTAGAAGTAGTAGCAGACCGTCAAGAATATGATCAGGTTAGACGTATAGTAATAGCAGAAGGTCGTGTTGTGGTAAGATTTGATGGTGCAATAATTGATGCCGATCGCTTACAAATAAATTTAGATAATCTCATTGCCGTGGGCGAAGGTAATGTATCATTAACCAGAGGTAATCAATTATTGCAGGGTCAACGCTTTACTTATGATTTTATCCAAGATAGTGGCCAATTGCAAAACGGTAAAGGAGAATTATTCTTACCTACCACTGGTACAGATTTTGCTTTCTCTCCTACCTTACCTACAGATGTTAGCGCTGGTGGTATTCCTACTACCCCCCCTCAACAAAATAATCGTCAAAATCAACCTTTATCTAATGTTACCAGTCCAGGCGGTATTCAATTTGGTGTAGCAGGACAATCAGGCGCAAGTAATATTCCTAGTACACCATCAGGAGGAAAAATTAAACGCATACGTTTTGAAGCAAATAAAGTGAACTTTTATCCTGGTGGTTTTCAAGCAGAAGACGTGAGAATTACCAATGACCCTTTTTCACCCCCAGAACTGGAAATAAGGGCTAAAAAAGTCAATGTAACGCGGGAAGCACCACTAATTGATCGGGTAACAACCCAAGGACAAAAGTTGGTTTTTGATCAAAAAGTGGTTATTCCTATCCCTATTAATAATCGTAAAATAGATCGTCGTCAAGGTCAATTTGACCCGCTTGCCTCTGTGGGATACGATAATGGTGAGCGTGGAGGTATATATCTACAGCGTAGTTTTGAGACTCTTAATGATGATAATAAAACCTTAGTCATCACACCGCAATTATATGTACAGAAAGCACTACAAGGTAAGGGGCATTTTGCCGATTTTTTTGGTGTCAATGCTAAATTAAATATGGCTTTTAGTCCCAAAACTATTTTACAGGGGCGCGGCGAATTAACCACTTTTGATTTTAATCAGGTGGAAAATCGTTTTCGCGGAAATTTGCGCTTACGTCAATTTCTAGGAGATATCAACCCCTACACTCTCAATCTCGAATCAAGTTACCGCGATTTGTTGTATAATGGTAGTCTAGGTTATCAAACTGTACAAAGTAGCTTGGGCGCTGTTGTCACTTCTCCAATTATTCCTTTGGGTAGCAGTGGTGTTAATGTCAGTTATCAGGTTGGAGGACAGCTAATTAATGCTAACACAGATCGCGCTAGTCTTCTCAATCCAGTTAGAGAAAATGATCGGGTTTTTTTAAGTCGTTTACAAGGTAGTGTAGCTTTAAGCAGTGCTATCAATTTATGGCAAGGAAAATCTTTACCATCTACATCCCAACAAGGTTTAAAATATTCTCCTAACTCTTTACTACCTAATTTACAAGCGATCGCTGGCATTACTGGTACAGCCAGTTATTATAGTAGTGGTGATAATCAGTCTACTTTAACTGCTACTATTGGTTTAAATGGACAATTTGGTAATTTCTCCCGTTCCTATTTAGACTACACTGCTTTTAATATCAGTTATTCTCAAACTACTAATACAGGTTTATCTCCATTTCTATTTGATAGGTTTGTTGATAATAAAGTTTTAAGTTTTGGTTTTTCTCAACAACTTTATGGTCCAGTTAAGTTAGGGTTACAAACCTCTATTAATCTTGATACAGGTAAGGAAACCAGCACTGATTATATTTTAGAATATAGTCGTCGCACCTATGGTATCGTTTTACGTTATAATCCTGTCTTAGAATTGGGTAGTTTTAATATCCGCATTAGTGATTTTAATTGGTTAGGTGGTACAGATCCTTTTTCTGATGGCATATTTAAACCTGTCCTTCGTGGAGTTACTCAGGATAACTAATAATTTTAAATTATAGTTTAAATGATTTTATATAAGTTTTTTAAAAACTCGCGCCCTTAATTTTGGGGTTTTGGGGGCGATCGCTGTGGTATTATAACCATATTAAATATAATGGAACATTTGCAACAAAAATTTTTGGTAAAGATTTCCATTATAAAAATATCATTCTTAAACAATATCTGATCTCGCGCTAAAAGTCAACTATTTCGGTCCGCAAAAAAATTAAGAAAATCTCAAATATCAACTTTTAATATTTTCATCTGGTGTTATTGCCAAACATGAGAAATATTAACCAGAAAAAATCTTCATTGATCAATATAAATGATAAGTCTAAATTATAAGTTTAATAATTTTATATAAGTTTTTTAAAAACTCGCGCCCTTAATTTTGGGGTTTTAGGGGCGATCGCTGTGGTATTATAACCATATTAAATATAATGGAATATTTGCAACAAAAATTTTCAGTACAGATTTCCATTATAAAAATATCATTCTTAAACAATATCTGATCTCGCGCTAAAAGTCAACTATTTCGGTCCGCAAAAAAATTAAGAAAATCTCAAATATCAACTTTTAATATTTTCATCTGGTGTTATTGCCAAACATGAGAAATATTAACCAGAAAAAATCTTCATTGATCAATATAAATGATAAGTCTAAATTATAAGTTTAATAATTTTATATAAGTTTTTTAAAAACTCGCGCCCTTAATTTTGGGGTTTTAGGGGCGATCGCTGTGGTATTATAACCATATTAAATATAATGGAATATTTGCGATAAAAATTTTTGGTAAAGATTTCCATTATAAAAATATCATTCTTAAACAATATCTGATCTCGCGCTAAAAGTCAACTATTTCGGTCCGCAAAAAAATTAAGAAAATCTCAAATATAGCTTGTTCCATCATAGCTAATGTAACAAATTGTAAATACGGTAATTATAGGGATTTTCGTGAAATAGAGTATAACATAATAGCTGACACAAGGGTGCAAAATTGGGAGTTGGGAGTTAGTAAAATTAGACAATTTTAACAGACCTTTTGGACAGGGAACTGATTCCTTGGCTGATGTTAGGAGTCAGAATAAAGAATGTTCTCCCTACTCCCCACTCGCTACTCCCTACTTAAACAATTAACTTAAAAGTTCCTATGGTCAATTCTACCTTTGTTCCTACAGTTTATATTAATCCTCTCACTGGTAACGATAATAATACTGGTACAAGATCATTTCCATTTAAAACTATCACTCACGCTTTAAAAGATGCTAAAATACCAGTTATTATTCAATTAGGAGCGGGAAATTATAACAGTGCTAATGGAGAATTATTTCCCCTAATTATTCCTGTAGGTGCTTTATTAGTAGGTAATGAAGCAAATAAGGGTAAGGATATTATCATTTCTGGAAGTGGAGAATATCAAAGTCCAAGTTTTGGTAAACAAAATATTACCCTCTTATTACTGGGTGATGCTAGTCTCTTAGGTGTAACTGTAATTAATTCTACAGCTAAGGGCACAGGTGTATGGATTGAATCTGCTGTACCGACGGTAGCCAATTGTACCTTCCAAAATTGTCTGCGGGAGGGTTTATTTATGACGGGTAATGCTAAACCGGGAATTATGGATAATGTGTTTATCAATAACCAAGTTAGTGGTTTAGTGATAGCTAGAAATAGTAAAGGTGATATTCTCAGGAATGAATTTACTAATAATGGTTTAGGAATAGCTATTAGTGATAATGCTGCTCCTTTGGTGGCTAATAATAGAATATCTAATAATAAAACAGCGATCGCTCTATCTCGTGATGCTAAACCTGTATTACGTCAAAATCTGATTACTAATAATAGTCAAGGTGGACTGTTAATTAATGGTAATGCTTTACCTGACCTTGGGCAACCCGAAGATCCTGCGGATAATGTTTTTCGAGAACAAGGAAGTTTTGATTTACACAATATTACCGCACAAACAATTATTTCTGTCGGTAATCAATTAAATCCTCCTCAAGTGCTGGGTTTTGTTGATTTTATGGCTGCTACTACGGATACTCCTATTCAACTAGGCGTTAGTACTAGCTTTTCTGATTTAGATGGACATTGGGCTGCTGCTTTTGTAGAATCTATGTCTAAGAAAGGATTTATTAGTGGGTTTCCTGATGGTACATTTCAACCTGCTACACCTATAACTCGCGCCCAATATGCAGCATTAATTAATAAAACTTTTCAACTTCCAGAAAGTAACCAAATCAATGAATTTAAAGATATTAAATCTGATTTCTGGGCTGCTAAAGCTATTAGTAGTGCAGCAAGTAATGGGTTTTTAAGAGGTTTTCCTGATGGTACATTCCGTCCAGGAAATAATCTCACGAAAATTCAGGCTTTGGTATCTATTGTCAATGGTTTGGGTTTAACTGGTAGTCATAGCAATGTGTTAACGGTATATAGCGATCGCGCTCAAATTCCCAGTTATGCGACTACAGCCACAGCCATAGCTACTGAAAAACTAATTGTAGTCAATTATCCGCAAATAGATCAGTTAGAACCCATGCGAGAAATTACTCGTGCAGAAATAGCTGCTTTAATTTATCAAGCATTGGTAGCTACTGGACAAGAACCTGGTATTTCTTCTCCTTATATAGTCAAACCTGAGATGGAAACCAATAGCTTTTATGATTTGTTAGGACATTGGGCAGAAACTTTTATTCTTAGTTTAGTAAGTATCAATCTTACTAAAGGTTTTGATGATGGAACATATAAACCAGATCAAACTATGAACCGCGCCCAGTATACTGCATTAATCGCTGCGGCATTCAATCCTCCTGCAAAACGTGAAGCAGTACAATTTACCGATGTCCCCCAGGATTTTTGGGCTGCTAAAGCTATTGACGTTGCAGCACGGGGAGGTTTCGTCAGTGGTTTTAGCGATCGCACCTTCCGCCCATCTCAAAACGTCCAACGTCTCCAAGTCATCGTTTCCCTAGTCAATGGTTTAGGTTTGACTAGCGATCATCCCAGTAAATTTACTTACGTAGATCAGGATAAAATTCCCGAATATGCCCGCAGTGCTGTTAACATAGCTACCAGCCAAAAAATCATCGTCAATTATCCAGATCCAAAATTACTAGAACCCAACCGCGAAGCCACTCGCGCTGAAGTCGCAGCTATGGTATATCAAGCATTAGTAGTCACTCAACGCACGAAAGCTGTTGATTCACCTTATATTGTGTCCTAAATAGGACTTACCCAATATAATATGTCACTTAAACCCTGATTCTGCCCTAAGGGAAATTCATGAATTACCCCTACTGTTGTTCCCTGTTGTGTAAGTCCTACTAAATTTTTGTAATATAATTGCAGATCAGCAATTAACCTGTACAATGGAAAACACTACCTCAAAATTTGTGGTGACACAGGAATTTACTCCTGTAACTTACCAGACTTAGGTTAGATGCGATGGGTGAACATTTTATACCTATTGCCAATGAACTGAAAACCCATGTCAACAATACCCCTAAAACCTCCTGCAGAATTAGCCTTGCAATTAATAACCCACTACAGTTTTGATCTGGGTGGATATAAACCCCATGACTTAATTACACTCTGGCAGTCAGAATATGCTGTAAACTGGTTACACTTAGCAGTAATTGAAGCATTGTATCAAGGCCGTTATAAGGCAGTTTCCGTACAGCAAATTCTCAACTTTTGGCAACGCAAGGGTGAGGCTACTTATCATTTTAATATGGAATTTGAACGGATGATTTGCAGCAAGTTTCCCCAACGACTCACCGCACCATCTTTGGCTGTATTACCTACTTTACCACAGCATAAACCAGTAACTCAGAAAGTTCCGGTTATTGAAAAAAATAGCGTTAATCGGTTATTACCCGCTCAAATAAGCAATCATGGTTCAGAGGCGTATATTGCATCTACGGATATTGAAAATATTAAATATAATACTCAATATCATATTCCAGCACAGGATCAATTAGTGGTGAATGTAAGTAATGAAAGTAACTCAGTAATAGAGAAACAACCGCAAAGACAAAGTTATCAACCTTATCAGCCTAGATATCAAGCTAACTGTCAACCTGTTAATTCAGGAGGTGGAAATCATCCACCTATTGGTCAGTTTACACCGCAAAAGAGCGATCGCATAGAATCTTTTACTTCTAAACTTAAAGCCATGACTATGGAAAATTTAGAGTTTGCTTTTTAAATACTATCTCAGTGCAGGGTGTAATTTTTTTACTATAAATTTTTCTCCTAACTCCCGACTCCTACTATATTAGATATTTAACATAAATGCGATCGCATCTAGTAGTTTCTACACCAGTTGTAGCGAGATAACCATAACTTTCATAGAGAAAAATAGATCATAAAAAATAAAAACCGTGAAAAACCATTCACGGTTAGTAAAATGTGGTGTGAGGAGACTTAACTGATATAATCATACTTCATGTTTGATGCAACTTCATGAAAATTTTTCAAGAGTTGACAGTTGACAGGGCAAGATGCCTGTGTTACAAGGGCTTTATCATTAACATCTGTACCTCATAATAACGGAAACTGCTGCAAGTCATTATTTTTGCACAATATGAAGTTTAGTAAAATTTATTACCCTAGCAAAGCACCACCACAACTAGAACCACAACCTGCGGTACAACCATAACAATATTCAGCAGTTTGTACTTCATTGATCATATTTAAAGTACCATAATCCAATAATTTAGCCACTGTTAAAAATTCCCCATCTTTACTTTTACCAGGAATATTCATCATTTGATTAAAATCGCAATCATAAATATTACCTAAATAGTCAATAGAAATTTGTTGACGACACATTAAATTATCAACCGTACTTAAATTAAAATTATTTTCTAAAAATTGCAAATAACTAAAATAGAGATTTTTCCTTTCTAAATATAACTTAGTGCGTCCCACAGGAATATTAGTTATCGTCAGTAAATGATTAAAAACCACATGAAACTGCTGATATAAAAACCTTTTATAGTCTAATTCTAAACTTTCCTGGGCTGGAGGTAGACTAAAACTTTCATTACTTGGTAATTGAGGATTATACACCAAATCCAATATTAATTGATCATCCTTACCATAACCAAGATTATTTAACCATTGTAAAGCCTTAATTGATTGGTTAAAAACCCCATTTCCGCGCATTTTATCAACATTATCAGCCAAATAACAAGGAAGAGAAGCCACAATTCTCACCTTATTTTCTGCCAAAAAATCTGGTAAATGACCAAAACCTTCTCCAAAATAAATCGTTAAATTTGATCTAACAATTACCTCCTTATTCACTTCTCTAGCTGCTGTAATTAACTTGTGAAAACCATAATTCATCTCTGGTGCGCCTCCAGTTAAATCAATAGTTTTAATTTCTGGAAAACGACGAATTAAAGTAATTAATTGTTCACAAACTTCTGGACTTAATTCTTCAGTTCTTTTAGGACTTGCTTCCACATGACAATGACTACAAGCCAAATTACAAATTTTACCCAAATTAATTTGTAAAACTTCAACAGACTGTTTTGTTAAAGGTGTAGTTAGCTGTTTTTCAAAAGGTGTAATTGTGTTCATCTTCCTGGTATTCCTAGTTAATAATAGTAGATGTAGATCTATCTAACAAAGTACGAAATTATCTGCGTCTTTCTGCGTTCAATTCTGTCCACTGATACAGCAATTAAATCACGCAAAGCTAACAACAACCACCACCATCATAATACCAAGTAGAATCAGTAACAATAATTTCCTCTGGATTAAAAACTGCCAGTTTAGCGGCGGTTTTATCACAAACTGCTGCGGGAATACCACGTTGTAAAATATGCCCGTTATGATCATCAAAAAAAGGTTTATCACCTGTATAAATTGCTGTTTTACCAGTGAAAATACAAGCACCATCTTCAGGAATTGGTACTTTAAAAGCTACAGAATCTAAACTTTCTAAAAGTAAGTTTTCTGTCAGTTCATAATTGTATTTATCTAAGACACGATAAGGACGACGGGCGCGAATTTCAATTTGTCCAAAACCTGCATCAATAATTAATTGAGTATATTCTTGATATGTCAATGCACCAGATAAACATAAAGCCCGTAAATGTTCATTTTGTTGTAAATGTTGCGGGATAGAACGAGTGGCGATAGGATCACTCATTTGTAGTCTTCCACCTGGTTTTAAAATGCGATAGGCTTCTTTTAAAGCAGTGGTTAAATCGGCAGGTTCAAAAATATTAAAAAGGCAATTTTGGGCAACTATATCTACAGCATTATTATCAATGGGTAAATTAAAAGCATCTCCTTCACGAATTTCTACAAAACTAACATCAAACCAGGGATTTTCTTTAGCTGCAATTTGTAAATTTCTCATGGCTGCTTCTCTCATTTCTTCTACAGGTTCAACTGCTATTATCGCTCCTGGACGACGAGAAAAATAGGCGAATTGTAAAGCTTCTAAACCACCACCTACACCGACATAAACTACTGTAGGTTGATTGGTTAATTCTCGAATATGTACTGTAGTTCCACAACCATAATTCATTTCTTGCATAGCCAAAGGAATTTTTAGTTCTGGTAATTGTAAAGGACTACTTTGTACACAACATAATCCTATTTCTGGCGTTTGGGCTACTTGACTATAAAATTCGGCAGCGGTTTCTAAATATGTCATATTTGCTAATTAGTAACTGGTGAAATTAGTTGTTTATTTATATTACCAGATAATTGTAAATTTGGCAATTATATATGATTAATCATTCCTATTTTTGATAATTTCTCCCAATGATACTTAATGCTATTATCTGCTATTCTTGGTATTACCAGATTCAGATCCCCGCCTTCTTAGAGAATTATATCTGGAACTAGCCCAACAAGACAAAAATATACGTCACTCTTACTTGACTTTGATCCGAAAATCAGATATGCTACCGATAACATCGAAGGGGAGTAGCTGCTAACTATTACAGCCTTTTTGTACAGACTGAAAAAGTTAGCGTATTTGAATCAACACACTGGTGATGAACCTGGTTCAGATAGCAAATAATCAATAAATCATTAATTTGTATTTAATGGCAATTTGAAAGCGAGACCTTCACTAAATTTCACATTTACAAGTGTGGAGTTCAGTGAAGTTTGTCAACTTTCTACTAGCTCCACACGGGTAAAAAACCTTAAGGAGTTTCTCAGAATGTTAACAGCTTTTACCGCAGGTTTACTATTAATCACAATTTCTGAATTAGGCGATAAAACGTTTTTTATTGCTGTAATATTGTCCATGCAACATCCTCGCAAATTAGTATTTGCTGGTGTGATAGCAGCATTAGCAGCAATGACTATTCTTTCAGTAATATTCGGAAAAGTAGTATCTTTTTTACCACAGCAATACATCCATTATGGGGAAATAGTGTTATTTATTGCCTTCGGGTTAAAATTACTCTATGATGCTAGTAAAATGCCTGCGGCGGATAATCACGAAGTAGTAGAAGAGGCAGAGGAAGCAGTAGAAAAAGCAGGTTTAGGTGCAGATAAACCGAAAAATATTTGGTCAGTTTTACTGAAATCTTTTGTATTAACATTTATAGCAGAATGGGGCGATCGCACACAAATAGCCACCATCGCTTTAGCAGCCAGTAATGATCCCATTGGTGTGACAATAGGAGCAGTATTAGGACATTCAATTTGTGCAGCGATCGCCGTCATTGGTGGTAAATTAATTGCAGGTAAAATTTCCGAGAAACAAATCACCTTTTTAGGGGGATGTTTATTTATCATCTTTGGTGTAGTTGCGGCCATAGAAAAATCATAACATCATAGGGTGCGTTAGCGAGATCGTGACGCACCATATTAATAGTACACAAGATATCACTATAATAAGAACATTAACCTTAACAATTAACTGTAAGCTTATCCATCTAAATTTATTCAGGAGTTAGCAACAGGACTCACGCAAGTGGCACATTAGTAGGGTACATCAGACAGTATAGATCATGTAAATAACCAAATTTTTGATATCTGACGCACCCACTCAACAGATTTTTTAGTGTGACACTTGACTTGCGTAAGTCCTAAGCAAGACTAAGCCCTGACCCATATTTTAAGCTAATGTGCAGCACTGACTGTATAATTAAAAAACCTGAAGTTACAGTAGCACAAGCATCTTGCTTGTATTAATTATTCAAGTTAAAGGCACAACAGCTTATCTATAATTAAGGAGAAGGAGATCCAGAAGGAGTAGGATCAGGACTAGACACAACACCAGCAGCTTTATTAATTTCATCTTTATATTGAGCAGGTGCTAAAGCGACAGCGCTGGCAAATAAAGGTTTAGCTTCATCCACCTTACCACGATCCTTAAAAAACATAGCTTTAGCTAAAACAGGTCTAAAATCTTCAGCATCCTTCTTAATAGCCTCATCATACACAGCTATAGCTTCCTTATCTTTATTTTGAAAACCATAGACAGTACCTAATAAAATCTGCACAGCTACCACATCAATAGCATCAGGTTTAATAGCATTTGCTTGATTAGCAGCCGCTAGAGTATCCTGTAACAAGCCAATAGCTGCTTCTGGACGTTTTTGGCTCAATTGTAACTTTACCATGCCTTGTAACGCCTTTAAATCCCCCGCTTTTGTAGCTAAAACAGCCCGGTAACTTTGCGCTGCACCTTCCTTATCCCCAATTTGTTCCTTAGCTTGAGCTAATAAAACAGCATATTCTGAATTTTCTGGATTTAACTTAGCTAACTTTTCCAGTGGTTCAATTACTACTTGAATATCCGCAGGTTTCACTTCACCAGGCTTTTTTTGACTTAATAATTGTAAACGCGACTGTAATAGACCTTTTAAAGCTGTTTGATTTTCCGGTTCTTTCTTTAAAACCGACTCATAACCGCGAATTTCATCTTCAATCTTTGACTTTTGGTCAAAAGAGGAGGTATTTTCACCACTATTAGAACTATTTGTTGCTGAAGAATGAGGACTACTTAAAGGAGCAAGAATAGGTATGAGAGAAACACCCAAAAATCCTAAAACCGCCACAATTAATATAACTCTAACTAGCAAACGATTATTTGTATTAGACACAAGCAGCACCAACCTATGATCATTAATTAATTATTAACTTTTATCAACCCAATCACTTTCAAGATATCAGGGATCTTGTGCGGAACTTTCTAAAAGTTTACGGAATACAGTAATTTATCCGTGGATTTTATAACAAATTAATATCTATCCTGCTAAAGTAAGTGATGACTTTAGGAAGATTCCTGACAATTATAGCTATGCTATGCTTGCGATAGGCTCATGGCCTTAACCATGACTAGATCACAGACGCTAAATTACACATTGACCAAATGTGAGATTTTGCGTCTTTCTGTTAATATAAAAACGTTTCTGGTTACTAGATAAAAAGCAATATACTTGATATCAGTCCCAGTGACAATTCCAGGGGCAATAATTTTGTTATTGCTTCTATGATTACCTGATTTTATTAAATCCCAATTATGGGATATATCTCCGCCGCAAGGAGTTTTTATGAATTCCGACCTGATGCCATCTTCTCAAAGTTCCAATTCCGCAACCCCTGAGTCCATCTCTAATAAGATTGAATCTTCTACTAATGTTATTAAAATAGTAGATAAATCTTCTAAATTGGATAAATCCTCTCTTAATCACCATGAAACTGATAATAGTGAACATGGACTTAATCGAGAACAGCCAATTCCACCTCCTAGTGAACCTACTCAATATCGAGCTATAGGACTAATTAGAGGTATTTACCGCGCCAGTAGTGAACAATTTACCCAAGGTACATTAGTCACAACGGATGGGGTAGAACTTAATTCCGTTCTTTTAGGTCGCATTATGAGTTTAGTCAAAAATCATTTAGACCTAAACAAAGAACATTTATGGGTAGTTTATCCACGTACAAGACAAGAAAGTGATGCCTTACATCTGCAAATTGTGGGCGTGTGGGAACCAGAAAATCTCGCTAAACAAGGACTAGAATACCATAGTGCAGAGGTGAGCTTCCAAAAGTCTGATGTGATTAAACCATCTTCAGCCATTCCTGATGGTGGTTTTTCAGTGCGTGGTGAAGTAGTTTATCAGTCTTTTGAGGAAAAGAGCTTGGTAGTGAAAATCAAACAAGCACCTCGGAAAGCTGGTGACAAACCTAAATACTTCAAGTTAAAACTTAAAGGTGTCTTAACCACAAAAGCAGTGGGCAAATTTTGGGATTTTCATGTCAAGCGACAAGCAGATATTTTGATCATTGATCATGCAGAAGCGATCACTGACCTGCCTAAAAAAGTCAAACCCTCATTTAGACCAGGATTTCGTAGTGGCAGTATAGGGAGAAAACCATTCCCTCCTAGACGCATCGGTGACACACCTCGTCCTACTAAAAGAATAGGTGCTGACTCTACCATAGCAGCTAAACCTATACCTAAAGTACCCACTCCTAAACCTATCAAAAAACCTAAATCACAGGAATAGGTAATTGACAATTGACAATTGACAATTGACAAAATTGCAATTACGTAGTGCAGGCATCTTGCCTGCAAACCTGATTAATATATATTAGACAGATTAGCGTTATCATGGTAGCAGAAAAAGTGGCAACTAAATTAACAGAAAGATTTGAAAAAGCAGTGGTTTATGCAATACAATTACATTCTTTACAAGTACGAAAACAAAGAGATATTCCCTATGCAACTCATTTATTGAGTGTGTCATCTTTAGTATTAGAAGATGAGGGAGATGAAGATGAAGCGATCGCTGCATTATTACATGATGCTATTGAAGATCAAGGAGGGTTAGAAACTAGAAAAGTAATATTAGAATATTTTGGAGAAAGAGTCACAGCAATAATAGATGGTTGTACAGAAGAAATTGTTAAACATCAATCACATTGGCGCGATCGCAAATTAAATTATTTAGAAAAAATTCGCACTGGTTCAACTTCTTCCCGTCGTGTTGCTTTAGCAGACAAACTCCATAATTCCCGCTCTATTTTAATGGATAAAAGACAAAAAGGAGATGTAATTTGGGATAAATTTGGTGGTCAAAGATCAGGAACTTTATGGTTTTATCGCGCTTTTTTAGACATTTACAAAGCTGATAATTTCCCATCTATATTAGTAGCAGAATTAGAACAAGTAATATTGGAACTGGAAAAATAAATAGTAAAGATCCCCAACTTCTTAAAGAAGTCGGGGATCTGAATTTGGTTATTTAACCCAAGTTGCTAGTTATTAATTTTCGGATATTTTGTAGTTTGTAGGGTGCATCAGACAGAATAATTTAGGTTAAAATCACCAATTTTAAGATTCTGATGCACCCTACTTCATCTAACTGGCAACTTATTTTCAAAAATAGTCAATAACACAAAACCCAATAGATGATGATGTTCTAAACAAGTTAATCCCACATTTTTCCCCATTTCTTCCCTTTCTTTTTGACTATAAAATCTCACTCCTGTGGGAGAATATGACCTAATTCCGCATCCTGAAGAATTATTAAAACTAATATCCACTAAATAAAATCTACCCCCAGGAGAAAGTACCCTTTTCACCTCACTTAAAACCTGTTCTGGATGGGCATAATGTAAAAAACTAATAGTATTAAAAACCGCATCAAATTGTCCTTGTGCAAATGGTAAATTTTCCGCATTACCTTCTAGATAAATTAACCGGGGATGATGACGGTTATTTATTCTAGCAATACGTAACATTTGCGGCGATAAATCTAAACCTGTGGCTGTAATTCCGGGAAAATAATTTGCTAATCTATCTAATAATCTTCCTGTTCCACAGCCTAAATCTAAAATATTTGCATGGGGTGATAGTTCAACTTTTGTCAGCAATATTTTATGAATTGCTTGATAAATAAAAGAGGGAAAAGTCCAATCATAGCTATTAGCCCAACGATCAAAAAGTTCTTTTTTATTATTGATAAAATTATTAATCATGGTTCGTATAATTTTGTATTTGCTTTGATTATAGCATTTTTGCAGATCCCGGACTTCTTTGAGAAGTCCGGGATCTTTGCTAATTTATCAATTATAACCAGTCTCGATAGGCTGAAATTTCATGTACTCCAATTTCAAAAGGTGAACCTTTGCCAAAGGGAGGATAAACGCGAATTTTCGCATTTTTACTGAATCTTTCTAACCTATTACCCAACTGGGGAATATTACTTACTATATGCCAATAACTCACTAGATCGGGACAATCTATAATTAACATTAAATTCGTGGAATTTTGCGTTATGTACCAGTGACAATTAGATAGTAGTATTTGAGTAATGCGATAGCCACGCTCCCCGAAGGCATCCCACGCTAAATAAAAACATCTACCAATTGACTGTTCTAATGCTAGATGTAACATTTTATCTTCCTTTGTTACCTGCTGAGGAGGTAAATCATCCGGAGGAAGAAAAGACAATTTAGACATAATTTCGCACCTCTTCATTATAGCGCGATAAACTTTCTCGATTTTTTTGTAATGACAATGATGATGGTTTTAGAACCAGTGTACCAATATTCAATTCATCGTGAAATCTTTTGATCTTGTCTCGACAAGTTTGGACATCACCAATAATGGAATGATCAATTAAATAGTCCACATCAAAACAGATGTTTTGGCGATTAAATGTTAATTGTTCAGGACTTTTCTGCATTACTAACCTAGAATTATGATTCATTTTCTCACTAAAATCACGAATAAAAGGTAATGCTTCATTTACCGCTTCATCGTAGGTTTTAGCTACAAAAAAGAACCGTGCTAATAATAATTTTTCCGCACCACTACGATTAACTTCCTGATACTTATGTACCGTTTTCTTTAATCGTTCTAAAGAAAATGGTGGACCCCCCATTAAACCAAAAGAATTATTAGCAGCAAATTCTATAGCTTGATCATCACCACTAGCAATATATACTGGAATTGGTTTTTGTAGTGGCCGAGGTTGAATAGTTAAATGTTCGCATTGATAATATTTACCATCAAATGAAACATCGGTTTCATATAATAGTTTTTGAATCAAAGCGATCGCTTCTAACATTCTAGTGCGGGATTCATCCATATTCACACCAAAATGTTTATTTTGATCAGGAAAAGGTCCCCCCTTTGCTACCCCAAACATCAATCTTCCACTACAAAGATTATCCAAAGTTGCCACATCTTCAGCCACTAAAATAGGCTGATGAAATGGTAATAAAACCGCCGCACTTCCTAATTTAATTTGTGAAGTAGCACCTGCTAAATGTGCCATTAACAATAAAATTGAAGGACTCAGATGAAACTCATTAAAATGATGTTCAGTGATCCAAGCCTCCTCAAAACCCAAGTTTTCAGCGTGTTTCACTAATAAAACTTGTTCAAAGATAGTGCGACGGGCATCCTGATGATGATTTTCGTAATTGCAAAAAAGTCCTGTTTTCATCATGCCTAAAATATTACGAATCAAATATTAAGCTGCCACTAATTGCAACTCTAACCATAACCGAGGTTCAGACTGTTTTAACGTGGAATAAGGATCACGCAATAATCGTTTAGTGTTGATGAAGACTACTTGAATTAAACCCATATTTTCGGCTAATTCTCGCAATATTTCTTTATGGACTTGTACATGAGGAAGTTTATCATCTTGACAATAAATTCCAATGTACTGAAAGCGTTTTGCTGGTCTTCCCCAAAAGCTAGTAATCACTTTCACATAGCAGTCAGACAATAGATTACCTATTGTGGGATAATAGTCATTAACGACTCTGACAAATTCTTGGGCTAGGATGTCTTCAGTAATCATTTTATTGATACTTCTGTAACTTCCATAACTTTAATTGGTATAACTAGCATAACACAAAATTGTCAAATAAAGCTAACAAAGTTCATAAAAAATTTATAATTGATAATTGAATAAGCTGTTGTAATTTTAATTTGGATCATAAATGCAAGCAAGATGCTTGCACTACAGTAATTTTAGGTTTTTTAGTTATACAGTGAGTGCTGCACATTAGCTTAATGAAGATCCCCGACTTATTAAATAAGTCGGGGATCTAAATTTAGCGAGAATTGCGTTCAGCCACTAAAACATCAGCAATAATATCAGGTAAAGTTCTTAAATCAGTATATCCTTCGGAACCAAGAATAGGAGAAATAAAAGTATAGTTAGGATCACACATTCCTGTATCATAAACCTGCATAAACCAACGATCAGGAAATCCTTCCACACCTAATTCTACAATATACCAACTTTCACCCATTAATCGAGAATTAATAATAGTAAACCAATCTCGATATTCATCAGCAATATTCCAGTCGGCTAACAGAAATTCTAAAGCTATATGTCCTGCTTCATGGGAAGTCAATAACATTATTACTCCTGAGTAGCAACTTCACTAGGAATTTCAGGATATAAACCTAATTGTTTAGCTAATTGTTTAGCTACAAAAAATAAAAATTGCGCCCCATCTTGGTTTCCTTGATGGGCAAACATTGTCGCAACTTGTAACATTGTTTGTACTAAACCTGAATCTATTAATTCTGGTTGTGCTTCCAAAACTTCTGGTTCTTGACCATTTGGACATTGTAGAAGTTCATCAATTAAATTAAAATATTGTGTTTGGCGTTCTTGTGTCATGGTAATTTACTTTATGGTGAGTAAGTGAAAATTCATCAAAATTAGCAAAATTAGTCTAAATAATTGTTACCAATTAATCAAACTTTAATAAATAAAAAAGTCAGAAAATGATATTTTAGCTAACCACTCATAGCTGACTCTTGAGTGCAGGGTGAAAATTCTTTATTCTGACTTGGTGACTCCTGATTCCTAAATCATTGTTCAATACTTTGCTGCCACATTCTTTCTAACAAAGCAATTTGTGATTTTAAAACTGCACTACGATAGATTAAATATCTATCATAACCAATAATCATCACACCAATAAAAATAGGTATTCCTAAAAATAACCATTGTATAATTGTCAGGAAATTATGTTTATTAAAAAAACGCTGAATCTTATACAATAAATTATCTTGAGATTTCCTCACTGGAGATACAAAAGATTCCAGATTGAAAGATGTTCCTGTGGTAGATAAAGATTGAGAACCTATATTAATCTTTGGGGATTCACAGGATAAATTCTGTGTTTTAACTAACTCTCTTTGCCCTAAAACTACACCAATTATTAATATTGATGGTGAAATTAATGCTAAAGTTACTAAACCAACTGTTAGCGCGTTTAAAAGTTTAATTTTCATCATAATTATCTGAGAATTATCATAAGAAAAATGATTTTAGTAGACTCAGACACATTTTTTGTGAAAAAACCTGCTGAGAAAAATAGAAAATTTTTAGAAAACTTTTCATAAAATTTTTCCAATAAATCTCACTGTTTAGTTAGAATGAATACGGAAATAGAGAGTTAAGAAGTCCCCCCTAATTCCAGAGACTTGCATCTCAAGAACTTCGGGGGGTAGAGGGGAATCTCTGCGTAAATCCTATATGCTTTATATCAGTTGCTTTTTTTAGAAAAATTAAAGTACCCCAAATTAAAATTATTAGAATTATTAAAAAACTACTCAAAGCCTCAAACATTTATGAAATAAGCAAAATAAAAAATATTTGGTGTGGGGGTGCTAGTATTTTTCTTGGAGGGGACTAGCATTTTTGGGGGGGGAGGACGGGCAAATTTGTACTCAACTCTCTAACAATCGAACATCTTTATTAAAGGTACTTGTAGGTCAATTCATGGAGTTAATTTCGAGTAAAATTGAGTGAAGTTGAGTGAAAATTGTACTCAAATTACAGCATTTCCTGACAAATATAAACTGAGAATACCTTCAATAATCAAAAATACAATTAGGATTTTATAAATAGTAGTCTAGGCATCTTGCGAGCTAATTTGTGTTATAAATTGTATTAATTGCTTATTTATAATAACCATTAAATTATATAATCAATAACAAATATAAGGTTTTGAAAATTTACAGTATTAATTGACTAAAATCTGATAAAATCAAGATCAATACTTATAAATTTCTGAGGTTAATAAATGAGAATTGCTAAAGATGTAACAGAATTAATTGGAAATACTCCCTTAATTCAACTTAATAAAATTCCCCAAAGTGAAGGAGTAGTAGCGAGAATATTGGTAAAATTAGAAAGTATGAATCCTGCGGCTTCTGTTAAAGATAGAATTGGTGTAAGTATGGTTATTTCCGCAGAGAAAGAAGGTTTAATTTCTCCTGGAAAAACAATTTTAGTAGAACCAACTTCGGGTAATACTGGTATTGCCTTAGCGATGGTGGCTGCTGCTAAAGGTTATCGCCTAATCTTAACTATGCCAGAAACCATGAGTCAAGAAAGAAGGGCAATGTTAAAAGCCTATGGTGCAATTTTAGAATTAACACCTGGAACTGAAGGAATGCGCGGAGCAATTAACAAAGCAGAGGAAATTGTCGCTAATACTCCTAATGCTTTTATGTTACAACAATTCCGTAATCCAGCCAACCCTAAAATTCACAGAGAAACCACTGCTGAAGAAATTTGGCATGATACAGAAGGTAAGATAGATATCTTTATTTCTGGTGTAGGAACTGGAGGAACAATTACAGGAGTGGCAGAAGTTTTAAAACAGCGTAAACCTGATGTGAAAATTATTGCAGTCGAACCGGAAAATAGTCCTGTTCTTTCTGGAGGTAAACCAGGATCTCATAAAATTCAAGGAATAGGTGCGGGTTTTGTTCCTGATGTTTTAAAAACAGATTTAATTGATGAAATAGTATTAGTTAATGATCAAAATGCGATCGCTTATGGTAGAAGATTAGCTAGGGAAGAAGGACTATTATCTGGTATATCTTCTGGTGCGGCTTTATGTGCTGCAATTGAAGTGGGTAAACGTCCAGAAAATGCTGGTAAATTAATAGTCATAATTCAACCTTCTTTTGGTGAACGTTATTTAAGTACCGTCTTGTTTCAAGACTTAATGAGTTAATAAAATATAGATCCCCGACTTAAGAAGTCGGGGATCTGTCGGTTAGTAATTTGCGGAAATTAGTAGCCCCAAACGGATATATTTTATTGAACAGGAAATTAAATATTTATTTGTGAAACAATTAATTTTAGTTTTACCTTTACAGCAGATTCCATCTACATGAGGCAGACTATGAACACAGCAAGATGCCTGTGTTACAAGGGTTTTATCATTAACATCTTTTGATTTATATCTTCATCAGAAATACATATTCCGCGTAATTACTGGTATAAAAACAGGCAAGATGCCTGTGATACTGGTTAACCTAATCATACAACCATGTATTTTTACCAAAGTCTTCTTTATTAGATTCTGGTTTTTCCTTCATCACTGGTAATTGTCGGTGATCTTTTTTATAGTGTGATTGTGCTGGATGATAAATATCTTTTTTGACTATTGCTGGTGGTGCGGTTGGTTGTTTTAACAATTCAATTTCTTCCAGTAAATTAGAATTAGAATGGGCTAATTGCAAAGCTGTTTTTTTAGTTTCATCTAATTCTTGATTTAACTTTTCTGTGAATGCTTGTTTTTCGGCTAAGGCTATTTGTAAATCATTAACTTGTTGTTGTAATGCCATTCCTTTTTCTTGTAAGGTAATAATAGTATCTTGCAAATCTTTGATTTTTGCTAATAATCGAGATTCTTGTACACTAATAAAATCACTTGCGGTACTTTGGGTAATATCTTGTGTCACTGTTGCTGTTTCTTTCACTGGTTCTGCTGCAATTTCTATTACAGAGTCAGTGGAGGAAGGTGTATATTTTTGGGCTTGGGTTTGTGTCTCTATTTGCGCTTCTGCTTGAATTAAGTCAGCTAATTTTTTCCTAGCCATGATTTTATTTACTCCAATAATATGATGATTATACCAAAAATCGGTTACTGAATATAAAAAGTTAATTACCAGCGAATATAATTCGCTACTAAGCTGTTGTGCTTTTAATTTGGATAATAGATGCAAGCAAGATGCTTGCACTACTGTAATTTTAGTGACCACCTGCGTAGCTAGGTTTTGTCTGTGTAAATAGGATTTCTACTTATCAAGTATCAAGTATCAATTCTTCTCTTCTTCCTCAAATAATTCTAAATCAAACCAAAATGTAGTACCAATACCCACTTCACTCACTAAATTAACTTGGCTATGATGTCTATCAATAATATTCCTGACAATTGATAAACCTAAACCAGTTCCTTCTAAGGTATGTACTCTATTTTCTACTCGGAAAAAACGATCAAATATGGCTTCTTGATCTTCTGGTGCAATACCAATTCCCGTATCACTAATTTCTATTCTCACTTTACCTGCTTGCCGTGAAGATGAATTTAATTGATAAGCACGAATAACTACTTTACCACCAGCAGGAGTGAATTTTAAGGCATTACCAATTAAGTTACCAAAAACTTGCAGTAATAAATCATAATTGCCTAAAATCAGTGGTAAATTAGCTGTTAATTCTTGCAATAATTCAATTTCTTTTTCTTTAGCGTTTAATTGATAGGTTCTTAATGTTTGTTCTATGGCTTGGGATAAGTCAACTTTATCAAAGTTGTAGGTTTTTCCAGATTCTAATTTTGATAAGTCTAACACATCATTAACTAAACGAGTTAATCTATCTGTTTCGTTATTTACTGTTTGCAAAAAGTCTTTTCTTTCTTCTAAACTTAAATCTTCGGCATAATCATGTAAGGTTTCTATATAGGTTTTGATATTAAATAATGGTGTGCGTAATTCATGGGAAATGTTGCTAATAAATTGACTTTTTGCCTCATTTAGTTCTACTTCACGGGTGATATCTTGCACGGTAATAGCGATGCCTTTAATACTTTCTCTTTGTAAGTCTAAGACGGTGGTTAATAAAATTCTCACTGTGCGATCGCTATGCTCGCCATAGGTATCACTGGGTTTGTTTAAAGGTATTCTAAATTCGGCACTTTCACATTCATTATTAGCCATTTCATATAAGGTTCTGGTAATTTCCATTTGCACTGTTTGGGGTAAATTATGCAAGATGTTATCACCAATAACTTCTGTAGCTTCCCAACCAAAAATTCTCCTAGCTGTAGGATTAACCAAGACTACTTGCATATTATTATCAATCAATACTGCACCATCGGCAATTGTGGAAACTAAGGTTTCTAATTTGGCTTTTTCGGCTGTTAATTCCTCTATGTTTTGTTCTTCATAACTTTCTAATTTTTCTGCCATTTCATTAAAGCTCAAAATTAATTCTCCTAATTCTCCTCCCAATGGTAAATCTATTCTTTGCTTAAAATTTCCGGCGGCTATTTGTTTGACTCCCACTAATAATTCTTTGATGGGTTTTGTAATGGTTAAAGCATTAATTACGCCAGCCAAAATTACCATTACCCAAATAGTAATAAATACTGCAATTGTCACATCACGAGTTAAATTACTAGAAATTACTGCGGTTTGGTTTGGGTTAATACCAACTGCTAATACTCCTATATATTTATTATTTACTATTAAAGGAACAAATACGTCAGTAACAGCACCATCGGGTGTATTATGTTGTCTAACTAATGGTTGATCTGTATTTGCAGGATAATCTTCTGGTAGTTGAATACGACGTTTAATAGTTAAAGAATTTTCTACTTCTGGTTCCCAAAAAGGAATACCAAAAAATATTTTTCCAGTTTCATCTGCATACAACAAATAACGCACGCTGGATGTGGTGCTGTAAAATCGTTGGGAAAATTGCGCTACTGCTGTTAAGTTATGATCTGCGATTAAAGGAGTAACGTTAGCGGCTAATAGCAGTCCTAAATCACGTCCAAATCGGGTATCATTGAGACGTGCATCTTGTTGAATGGTATTAACTGCCCAAAAGGTTAAACCACTCATCACAAGGGAAACCATGAGGGTAGCAACAGCTAAAAGTTTGGTTTGTAAGGTAAATTCAGACCACCAATTACCCATAGTTGTGGTAATGGCAGTTATGGCTTTAGATGTACTAGAAGCAAAGGCTTCGCGGAAGTTTCTGAAAATAACTAGCATCTTAAAATACAGTTGTTAGTAGTTTGTGGTTTTTCACCTAACAAATCAAAATTAACAGTTAATTGCCCAAATATGCTAGGAATATACTAGAAATTAGAATTTACAGTTATATTTATAACATAGTCTATAAATAACATTACGGGAAATAATGGTAATTTTGTGAAATGATTTCAGATCCCCGACTTCTCTAAGAAGTGGGGGATATTATTTATTATTCCCTAGTTTTTCACTAAAATATAGGCATTGGTATATTCTGGTAATTTCTGAATATAACGATTAAATTCTCTTGTACTAGCAAATGTACCTGCTAAAAAATCTAGTTGATAGAGATTAGGTAAAAACGCACCTCCTGTATCTGCTATGACTCCCATTTTTAACTGTTTATTTTTCCCTTGATTATCTTCTATGACGATAATTCTTCCTAAGCCAATATTTAACACATCTCCTGCAAATGTGACTCCTGGTTTAATAGATATTTTAGCATCTATTTTATGTCCATAACCTTTAATGGAATCCACTTCTTTAAAGTACCAATATCGTTTTTGATCTGTGGGTTTTAAACCTTTGATATAAGACATTCCATTATTTTTATCTACATTTAAAAATTCCTGAGTTCCATCTGTGAATTTAACTAATACTGTTCCCTGCATTAATGCCGCTTCTAAACCGTTTCTAGTTAAATAAGCAATGGGTTTAACTTTCCCAAATTCTTTACCTCCTGGTTCATAAATGCCCGATAATACATCTTGTTTAGTGTATTTAGTATAGAATTTCTCTTGTTTTAATTCATCTTTTAACGCATAAATTGGCGTATTGAATTTTGCTGTTTTTGTCCGTGAACCAGGATGAATAAATGCTGCATATTTGGTAATTCTGAGTTTTTGTTGTTGGGGATTTTCTGGGTTATGCGCTGACCATTTGATCACCCGAAAATTATTGTTAATAAATTGGGGATCTTGTAATCTGGTAACACGATTATTACCTATATCTTCTTGCAAAACAACAATCATAAAATCTAATGTTTTCAAAATATCTTTAACTGTTATTCCTTGGGTAATTAATATTCCTATACGTTGTACATCAGGATCTTCTTGACTATGTTCTGCAAAGTATTTTCTGGTATTTGTCAGTACGGTTAATAAATCTTGCTGATTAAAGTTAATTGGATTATTGGGTAATTTTCCAGGAGTTAAAACTTGATTACTATTAACACTATATTTATATTCTTGCCATTCATTAATTACTGAATATAAGGTTGTTTTTTGATTGTTTTTATCTTGTTTATCTTTTGGTTGAGATGTAGTTGCTACTGCTGTAATTACAGGTTTATTGATGCTATTTTCAGTTAAATTTGTGGGAACTGTGCTAAATATATTTTCTATATTTTCTTGGATGTTTTCAGGGTTTTTGACTCTGGTATTTTGTGCAGTTTGATAATTTTGATAAGCATGATAACTACCAATATTAATAAACAATAATGTAGTGATACCTAATGTTATTTGAAATTTGGGATTAAGAAAAATATTCATAAGTGATGATGGGAAAAGGTAAGGATGAAAGTAGATATATTTTTGATTTTACAGCAAAATGAGCAATTCAACCGGAACAATAAGAAAAATTTTTCTGAGATCCTCCACTTCTTAAAAAAGTGGAGGATCTAGTAGGTTGCTATTATTAATCATCCATTTCTTTTAAGGTAGCAAGTGCTGAGGGAGATAAACGACTAAGATAACGGAAAATCCAATATTTAAAAATAGTATCTAAGATTACGGGAAATGTGGCAATAAATAGAAATATATAGTTAGTATTTGCTGTAATTCCTAAGTGTTCTGCTATTCCTTCTAGTATTACTTCCCATCCATGTGGAGAGTGAAAACCGACAAATATATCTGTTAATAATATAATGAGAAATGCTTTAGCACTATCACTTAATCCATAAACAATTTTATCTAGTACATATTGGACATAAATAATATCTTTTTTGTTCAAGATAATGACTAAGGTAAAGGTAATTAAAGATAAGAGATCCGCGAAAATATTACTAATGGCATTAATACTTTCTTCTCGAAATTTAGCGGCTATTTCTTGGGCTTTTTCTTTAATTTTCTCCTGTTTTTTATCTGGAGTCAGATGTTCTTGTGGATGTAATAATTGCTGAAATTTCAGTTCTGATGTGAATATTT
Source organism: Anabaena sp. FACHB-1237 (assembly GCF_014696225.1). Taxonomy (GTDB): domain Bacteria; phylum Cyanobacteriota; class Cyanobacteriia; order Cyanobacteriales; family Nostocaceae; genus FACHB-1237. The sequence continues at coordinate 98,486 of NZ_JACJPV010000007.1, forward strand.
TCAACTCATGTAAGGCTTTTTCTTCCATGTCTGAATTGAGAAAAATTTGTGTGATATGTTCATGATTAACTTTTTCAATAATGGGAATAAATAGTACTTGTTTAGATAGTTTTTGGGTTAATAAAGGTACAAGAACTAGCATAATAAAAAATCTAGTGGCTATGATTGTTCTTTGGCGAGAAATGCGATATTTATTGAGAAATTCTATATCTGCTTCCGCTGAAAAGTCATTAGCAATTTGTTTAAGAGTTCTACCAATTGATCTAGGGAATATACCTGTTTTGATAAATTTAAAGGGTTGGGAATAACCCTGATTATGGACTGAAGAAAATGGTTTTTTCATGGTTATCTAATAGGTAGAAATTAACTAGTGTTTTTGCTATTTTGTCTTGAATAAAAATATCATTCACAGCAACAGTCATATATACCATAGATTTTACTGTTTATGGCTAATAGTTAATAGCTGATAGCTAAATACTACTATTAAAAAGGATTATATTCAAGTGTAAAATAGATGCCATTTTCTTGCAATGTATCTCCTGATCTGGGGATTGTGACTAAGGGAATACCCCAATCAAGTCTAGCATTAAGTTTATTACCTACTGAAAAACGTAAGCCTAAGCCAACGGATGAGAGGGTTTTTTTAGAAATTGTCACTTCAGAATCTGCATGATTCCAAAGTGTACCAAAGTCAAAAAATGGGACTAATTGTACGGTGGTTTGCCATTGAGGAATTTTTAATATGGGAGTTCTCACTTCAGCAGAAGCAAAGAATCCATTATCAGCTAATAAATTATCTTGACGATATCCTCTCACAGTTTGTTGTCCTCCAATACTGATTTGTTCTAGGGGTAAAAGTGGACGATCTGCTAGTTGCAAATCTCCCCTGAATAGTAATGTGGTATCTGGTGTTAAGAGACGTAAATATTGAGCTTGTCCGCGCCAACTAATAAACCTACCATCAGGGGCTTTTGTATTATTTGTATTAATTGTGGGGTCAAAAAGATTAAGTCCTAAGCTGAATTGTGATCTTAGGGCAAATACTTGTTCATTATTCCTATTGGTATATTCTTGAAAAAGTCTGAGGGCAGAAATTTTGGTTTCTCCTTGATCATTTGCACCAATAGATAGGGGATATGGAATGTTTAAAAGTGATGTTTTAGATTCTTGTCGAGAAGCAGTAATACCTAAATTAATTTCTTGATTTGGTGTTCGTTTAATTGGTTGACGATAGGTAAATTGATAGTTACGAGATTCTGATTGAATATCTAAAGTATTAAATGGGTTTTCAATAATATTACTGTTGGTTGAACTATAGTTTAAACTAATAGTTCCATTGTAGAGATTAACAGGAATTACATAACTGAGATCATCTAAGGAGTTACTACCATCAGTGTTGACATAACCTATATGAAAGCGATCGCCAAATCCTAAAAAATTATTATGACTTAATTGGGCTTGTCGTCTAATAGTTCCCACACTAGGCGATCGCTGATTATCAACTCCCAAGATAGCATAAAAGGTTTTTGCTTCTCTAACTTTCACCTCTAAAATACTAACTCCCGGACGAGATCCCGCCGATAATTCTGCTGATAAATTCGCAATTAAAGGATCTAATTGCAGCATTTGTAAAGACCTTAATAAGCGATTTTGATTTAAGGGAGTTGTGGTTGCTAATCCTAATCTGTTGCGAAGATAACTTTCTTTTAATCTCTGTAATCCTGTAATATTAATTGCTTCTATTTCACCCTCTATAACTTCAATTTTTACAATTCCATCTTTTAATTCTTGAGGAGGAATAAATGCTCCAGAAGTAATATAACCTTCTTTAATATATAGTTGAGTGATTGCCTCTTGTGCTTTTAACAATTCAGCGAAAGAAATCGGTTTTTTAGTGTAAGGTTCTAATACTTCCATTAATTTTTGTCCACTAAAAACCGTACTACCAATAATTTGAAATTGCGAAACTGTAATAGTTCCTGGAATTTTCTCTAAAGATGGTTGGGGAATATTAGAATTTTCGGGAGTTTTTGGCAATAATTCTTCTAAAGATGGCAAAGGTTGAACTTCTGGTAAAGGTTGGGTATTAGGTAATGCGGATGGATCTTGAGGTACATTATTGGTAGGATTTTGTGCAATATTTTCCCTGACTATGTCCCCTTTAACGGGTAATAATGAATTTGTAAAAATAACTAGAGAATTTATGCCAAAAAATAACGAGTTAAATACCGTTAACTTTTGCTTCGAGTTAAAACTATGATTATTGACAGATTTTTTTGCCACGACAATACATCCACCTTCAGGAAATTTATATATAATATAATATAATGTCATATCATATATTATCGTAGAAATCTTTGATATATGTTAGGAATTGGCACCAGTATGTTACTACTGGTCTGTTAGGCTAAAAATTGTAAGTTTGACGGAAAATAGAGAGCCTAGAAACTATAAACCTCCTCCACAAATAGAAAATTGACAGACCACTAGTGGTAGGTTTAACAGACAATTGACCCGTAAAAATCAATAAAGAATTAACAACTTATACTCACAGGACTTACCCAAATGGCACATTAGCAGGGTGCAGAATTGTATTTATTATGTAATAAAATGTACCTTAATAACCAACTGATCTACAGTCACCTTTAAGGATTTTATGACACAATCTACAATTTAGTTACAGTATAAATACTTTAGTATTGTATATTTTTGTTTAAGTACTGAGGTTAGTTAATTTATAAATATATAACCTATCTTCCGCACCCTCAACTGTCACAATCGGTTTTTACCGTTTTTTATGATAACATGAGGTTGTATTTTATACTAATTATTAAAAAATTAACGGATGTAGGATGCCAGAAAGGCATAATTTATATCCAAAAATCAAGAGAAAATTAAGTTATAATACCATGTGACACCCCAGGGTGCGGAATGTGGGATATAAATATATAAATATATGGTATATTTAATCATATTTTGTGACTAGCTAGGTTAAGGAATATGTAACATTTCTTATTTGAAAATTTCTGATCTAGGAAGTAGAATTACTGTTCTAAGACTGTAGCAATCAAAAATAAGCAACAACACAAAAAATTATGGCTATGAATCTGACTCTACAACATTTGTTTACTCAACCTGCATTAAAAGTAATTAGCGGTTTAAATAATTTTGATGCTGCTCATGTAGCTGCTATCGTTAAAGCTGCTGACTTAGGTGGTGCAACTTTTGTAGATATCGCTGCTGATGTAGATTTAATTCAGGTGGCTAAAAGTTTAACTCGTTTACCTGTGTGTGTTTCTGCCGTTGAACCACAGAAATTTGTTTCTGCGGTAGCTGCGGGCGCTGATTTAATTGAAATCGGTAATTTCGATTCTTTCTATGCTCAAGGTCGTAAATTTGAGGCGGAGGAAGTTTTGGCATTAACTCACGAAACTCGCACCTTGCTGCCCGAAATTACCCTGTCTGTGACTGTTCCCCATATCCTCACTTTGGATAAACAAGTACAATTGGCGGAAGAGTTAGTAAAAGCTGGTGCGGATATTATTCAAACTGAAGGCGGTACTAGCAGTCAACCTAGTCATGGTGGTACTTTGGGATTAGTGGAAAAAGCAACTCCTACTTTAGCTGCTGCTTATGAGATTTCCCGCGCTGTATCTGTGCCTGTTTTATGCGCTTCGGGAATTTCTAATGTTACTGCTCCTTTAGCGATCGCTGCTGGTGCATCCGGTGTGGGTGTAGGTTCGGCTATTAATCAACTTAATAGCGAAATAGCAATGATTGCTGCTGTCCGTGCTTTGGTAGAATCTTTAGCAACTGTTAAGACTCGTACTTTTGCTTAAAGATTGGTGATTGGGATTCGGTAAAATATAATTCTCCCAACTCCTGACTACCTGTAGAGGTTTAGCAGTGCTAAACCCCTACCGACTCCTGACTCCTAAAAAATGCTTTTCAATGTCTCAATTACCTGATCCTGTTGTTCCTGTGTCAGTTCTGGGAACATCGGTAATGATAAAACTTCTTGACAGGCTTTTTCTGCTATGGGTAATTGTCCAGGTTTATAATGTAAGTATCTATACACTGGTTGTAAATGTAGTGGTAATGGATAATACAACATAGTATTAACTCCTTGTTCCTGTAATTGGTTTTTTACCCAGTCTCTATATTTATCACCTGCTCCGTTACGGTTTTCGCCAGTGATGCGGATAGTGTACTGATTCCACACTCCTACTCCACTGGGTAGTTCTTGAGGAACAATAATGTTAGCAATTTGACTAAGATGTTGGTAATAATAATTAGCGATTTGTTGACGTTTGCTATTCCATAGGTCAAGATAACGCAGTTTAATTTGTAGGATAGTGGCTTGAATAGCATCTAAACGACTATTAACACCAATTTCTTCATGAATATATCGGGTTTTACTGCCATGTTCCCTTAAAATGCGTAATTGAGTAGCGATCGCTGGATCATTAGTAGTTATAGCACCCCCATCACCACAACCACCAAGATTTTTTGTGGGGTAAAAACTAAAACAACCTACATGACCAATACTACCAACTTTTTGCCCTGCCCAAGTTGCCCCAGTGGCTTGAGCGCAGTCTTCAATTACTGCTAAATTATTAGCTTGGGCAATTTCCATCAAAGCTGTCATATCTACTGGTAATCCAAATAGATGTACTGGTATAATTACTTTAGTTTGGTGATTGATAGCTGCTGTAACTTTTTCTACATCTAAATTAAAAGTAGTAGCATCAATATCTACAAATACAGGTTTAGCACCTACGGCTGTAATGACTTCTGTGGTTGCAAAAAAACTAAAGGGTGTAGTAATTACCTCATCTCCTGCACCAATATTTAATGCTCGTAAGGCTAAGTATAACGCATCAGTACCAGAATTACAGGCTACACATTCAGGGACACCATGATAATCTGCAAATTGTCTTTCAAAATCTGTTACTGCTGGTCCACCAATATAACGCCCAGATGCAAGAACTTCTAAAACTGCTGTACTAATTTCTGCTTCAATATTAGCATATTGTTGTTTAATATCAAAAGCGGGAACAGGATTGAGATTTTTAATCATGAGGTTTTATGGAAATGAGAGGATAATTAATTGACAATGGGCAATTGATAATTGACAATTGATCATTGATGGTTAGCACTAATCTGAAAAATACAAATCTCTGTAATTTTACACTGTTCCCTGTTCCCTAATGTATGCCAGAGTTAATTAAACTAGATATGGTAGATTTAGCTTTAGTTGTAGGCTTAATGCTTATAGCTATGGGGATATCTTTATGGGAACAATTAGGTTTAGAATTGGGGTTAGCGATCGCTACTGGCAGAAGTATCCTCCAACTAATAGTTTTGGGTTACATTTTGGAGTTTATTTTCGCCATTAATAATGTTTGGGCAGTTTTAGCAATTTTGACTATCATTCTTACGATTTCTGCCATTATTACCCGTAATCGTATTAGTCAGAAAATTCCCTATCTTCTACCTTTGGTTTGGGTAGTAATTTTTATCAGTACAGGGATGACTTTGCTGTACACAAATTTTTTAATTATTCAACCACAAAGATGGTATGAACCACGTTATATCATACCTTTAGGGGGGATATTATTAGGTAATGCTATGAATACGGCTATTATAGCAGGAGAAAGACTCGTTAGTAATATTAATAAATCTACTAATGAAATAGAAACTCATTTAAGTTTAGGTGCAACTCCTGAACAAGCAGTTAAAAGTTATCGTCAAGAAGCTATACGTGCAGCTATTTTACCAGGGATTAATCAAATGATGTTGGTCGGAATGATCACTATACCAACCTTTGCCAGTGGACAATTATTGGCGGGTATTAATCCATTAGAAGCTTTATCTTATGAAACTTTAATTGTTTTGATGGTAGGTTTTAGCAATTTGTTGAGTACAGTTTTACTAACTAAAGGTATATGTATACAATTTTTTAATCAGGCTATGCAATTAGTGAAATAAAGACATAGGAGTGAAAATTATCTACAGGGGTTTTGGTGGTTATGCACTGGCAAAGTCATCAACTATTATTATACCAAGTTCTTATGGATAATGCAAGTGAAGTGTTGTGTTTGTGAAAATATAAATTCTTTAATTTTCCATTGTGATTATTTTCATCAAAGATAAACTTATAAGTTTCGTGACAAAGTTGAGGTTCTTTAAACTTACATTTTATCTACTTATGTACAAAAACATGATTTTTAGACATAAATTCTTCCAGAGAATACTACAGCAAATGTATCACTTTTTGAACACTTTTGTCAAGGGGCTGAAACCCTGATAATTTCGTTGATTTATTGACATCATTCTCAAGATTATTGAGAATAAACGCCTTATTTTCTCAATAAATACCAGTTGCAACTTTTTTGAGAAAAAATCATTGAAAAATCCTATGATAACTATAGCTTCTAAATATACTAAAAAATCATTGAGCGATCGCCCACGATTTTCTGTATTAAATTTTACATATCAAGCAAATATTTATAGGATATTAATTTAATATCAAGCTGGTATATTATTTCATGATGGTTATTATTAGACGCTTTGAGTCTTTATTTTTTCAGCGTTGATTATAGTAAAAGCTAATTTTGTTAGCAAATTAATTAAGGATAAAACACATACTATATCAGACATAATAGACGATAATCATGTTTCAAGTTTCATAGGACCGAGATATTTAGTGAGAAAAGGTGAAAAGACCTCATATATTAAAGTTAATGGTTGTCCATGATGCCAAAATAAATAATGACGACCCCAAAAAGGTCCTTTTTGATTAAAACCAGACTCCAAGGCATCCGAATAACCATAATAAATACCCTGGACATCCCTATATAACTCAGTTCTTAATCGAGCTAAACTTGCCCAAATTGGCAAAGATTTATTTTGCAAATACTCATCTACATGACTAGCTTCCCACCAGGAAGCGGCATAATATAACCTTTGTCCTGAAGCAGTTCGCACCCAGACTTGACGACGTATACGTGGACCTGGCAACATTTTAATGATATCCGGGGCATGATCTAAACTCATACCAATGGGTGACATATCAATTACGTCAACCTCTGTTGTTTCTCCAGTGAGTAGTTGTACGTGCCTAGTGGGAGAACCATCACCCAATAGGAGTAACTGCCAAGTAGGTGCTAACTGTTGATGAGGTAAACCGCTCTTAACCACATCCTCTCCACCTTGCCATAAGGTATCCAGACAATGCCAATCACAAGGTAGTATTATGTTATGTTTGGGCTGATCAGTAGTAGTAGTCAATTTTTAGTCAATTTCCTTTACAAAACTTCATCTGTTTTTATCATAGAATTAAAAATTAAAAATGGGTAGATTGGTCATTGGTAAAATAATGTTCTGACTCCTGTAAAAAAAACCACCTAACACGAGGTTAGATGGTGACACAGTGGATAAACCTGCTTTGAGTGAATATGTGATCATATTCGCATCAAAATATTTAAATATGCGGATGGCGAGACTCGAACTCGCAAGGCAAAGCCACACGCACCTCAAGCGTGCGCGTATACCAATTCCGCCACATCCGCAGGTTTCTATAAGAAGACATCATAACATAAAAAAAGTTGATTGGGTACAATGTTGGGAAAATTTTTTTGATAATTTTTTAAGAAATTTGAGGACAAAGCAGAAAATACAGGAAACAGGTAATATACAACAGGTTAAGATGATGAGGATTGAGAGAAAATGTCAGTCTAGGGTTAGTAATATCAAAGCTAGAAAAAATGAAGTTTGAGAAAATATTAATTGCCAATAGGGGAGAAATAGCCCTTCGCGTTCTCCGAGCTTGTGAAGAAATGGGTATTGCTACTGTGGCTATTCACTCTACAGTAGATCGTAATGCTCTTCATGTTCAATTAGCTGATGAAGCTGTATGTATTGGTGAACCTGCTAGTAGTAAAAGCTATTTAAACATTCCTAATATTATTGCTGCTGCTTTAACTCGCAATGCTACAGCTATTCATCCTGGTTATGGTTTTTTATCAGAAAATGCTAAGTTTGCAGAAATTTGTGCGGATCATAAAATTGTCTTTATTGGACCTAGCCCTGATTCTATAAGATTGATGGGTGATAAGTCCACTGCTAAGGAAACTATGCAAAAAGCAGGAGTTCCCACTGTTCCTGGTAGTGATGGTTTGGTGGAAACTGAAGAAGATGGTTTAGCGATCGCTAAAAAAATCGGTTATCCTGTAATGATCAAAGCTACTGCTGGTGGTGGTGGCCGAGGAATGCGTTTAGTCCGCTCTGAACATGAATTTGTCAAGTTGTTTCATGCTGCTCAAGGGGAAGCTGGTGCAGCGTTTGGTAACGCGGGAGTATATATAGAAAAGTTTATTGAACGTCCGCGTCACATCGAATTTCAAATATTGGCCGACAGCTACGGAAATGTGATTCATTTAGGAGAAAGAGACTGTTCTATTCAACGTCGTAACCAAAAACTCTTAGAAGAAGCTCCCAGTCCGGCCTTAGACTCAGAACTGCGACAAAAAATGGGAGAAGCTGCGGTTAAAGCTGCCCAGTTTATCAATTATACTGGTGCGGGAACTATCGAATTTTTACTAGATAAACATGGTAAATTCTACTTTATGGAAATGAATACCCGTATCCAAGTAGAACATCCGGTAACGGAAATGATTACTGGTATAGATTTACTTGTAGAACAAATTCGTATCGCTCAAGGAGAAAAGCTGAGACTCAGACAGGATCAGGTAATTCTCAAGGGACACGCTATTGAATGCCGTATTAATGCTGAAGATCCTGATCATGATTTTAGACCAGCACCGGGGCGAATTAGTGGTTATCTTCCACCAGGAGGACCTGGAGTAAGAATAGATTCCCATGTATATACTGATTATCAAATTCCGCCTTATTATGATTCACTCATAGGTAAGTTAATTGTCTGGGGACAAGACCGCAGTACGGCTATTAATCGCATGAAACGCGCTTTAAGGGAATGTGCTATTACTGGACTCCCTACTACAATAGCTTTCCATCAGAAGATTATGGAACACCCCCAGTTTTTACAGGGTAATATCTGTACCAGTTTCATTCAAGATATGAAAGGTTAGCGTATAGGTGACAGGTGACAGAGAATTATATTTTCGTCAATCACCAATCACTAATCAAAAACTAGCTTAAACGGGATAACATGGTTAATATACCTTGTTGTCCTAATAAAAACTCTCTAATTAGGCTAAAAACACCTACCCAAATAATAGGAGTGATATCTACTCCGCCAATAGGCTTGACTAATTTTCTCAACACTGCTAAAAAAGGTTCTGTTGGCCAAGCTATGAGATTAAAAGGAAACCGATTTAATTCGATTTGGGGATACCACGTTAAAATAATACGGAAAATAAATAGAAATGTCATGATTCCCAAAAAAGGTCCGAGAATCCAAGTAGTCACATCAATAAGAGTCATAGTTTAAGTCATCATTTGTAATTACTAATTCCTGATTATTTTACCATCTGGATCAAGTTACAATAATTCCACATCTTGCAAGTTTATTATCTGACTGTTAATACCCAACTTCTACCCACTTGCTAAAAGTTTGGAAAAAGTTTGATAAAACACTTGCCATCAAAAAATATTCATGTTATATTATTGAAGTGTGTGAGGAGTAATGTTGAGTATAAATCAAAAAGCGTTTGGGGTGGAAACACGGTAACACTCCCGAACGCTTTTTGAGTGAGGTAAAATCGCATTTATAGCTATATTGAACACAAAACAGAAATTTCCGTCCATTCATCTTCTGTCAGTGGTTTAACTTCCATCTTGATATGAAAACACTCACAAGCAGCAGTAATTAATGTATCTATAATATTTTGCTGAGACAAATTTTGAAACAAGTTTGTTGTATTTTGTTTGTGTATAAACGAATCAAATCCAAAAACCATGTTATATAAATTTGCATCTTGCGCGATCGGAATTGAACCATGTTGTAATATTGCTTCGCCTCGTCGCAGTTGAGCACTACCTATAAACTTGCGGCCATCTGGTAAAATTAAATCTGCACCAGTGGCAGTACCAAAACAATTAGGGTTGTGAATATAACCGCGTCCAGCTTGACCATAGTTTAAATCAAAACCGAGCGATCGCCAACCAGTAATCAAAAATTGACAGATGCGAGTATAGGCTTGCATCCGACTTTTTCCCATACTAGAAGCTATCACAGCATAGCATAAATCACCTTGATGTAAAACTGCCCTACCACCACTAGGACGACGTACCACATCGAGTTTATCACCTTGCCAGATGAGATCATGCCAAAACTGAGGATATTGTTTTTGATGATAACCCAAAGAAATAGCCGATGGTGACCAAGTATAAAAGCGCAGAGTGGGAGGATGGTTTGCACACTCGTGCTGTTTTAACAACCATTTATCAATAGCCATCTGAATATTACCACAAGCAGGCAATAAAGGTATTAGTCGCCAAACGTTCTGATTATACATAGTCTGAATACAAAGTTATCTGCTGGGAACTTAAATTAAAGGTTCTAACTTACCCGTACGCCGATTATACTGATAACCTTTCAAAGTTAAACTGGGATGGGGAAGGACACAATATTTTTTAGCATCAATCACAATTGATACTACATTCTCTCCAGAAGTACAGGAGACATCAGTTAATTCCCAACTTTTAATTAGCTCTATATTTGGGTCACTGGAAGAACTAGAAGTAGGTTTTGGCTGTGGTTGTGGTAGAGAACTAGAAGTAGGTTTTGGCTGTGGTTGTGGTAGAGAACTAGAAGTAGGTTTTGGCTGTGGTTGTGGTAGAGAACTAGAAGTAGGTTTTGGCTGTGGTTGTGCTTCAGAAGAAGATTTTTTAATATAACGTCTTGCAAATATTTCTGAGGCTTTTTGGTAATCTGAAAGTGCGTTTTGATAGTTACCGGTTAAAGTATAAGCTATAGCACGATTAATATAAGCATTAAAATCATCAGGATCAATAATAATACCTAGAGTTGACACTCTTATGGCTGCTGGATAGTCTTTTAAATTATTAAATACATCAGCCTGGATAGTGTATCCATAGCTATTGCGAGGATCAAGACGAATAGCTTGCTTAGAAGATTCCAAGGCCGCTTGATACTTTCCTAGCTTAATGTAAGCCATACCTTGATGGGCATAAGCAGCAGCATAATTGGGATTAAGACGAATTGCCCGATTAAAATCCTCAAGGGCTGCTTGATCATTTTGTAAGAATATCTGACTCCAACCCCGGTTGAGGTAGGCATCTAAGTAATTAGGATCAAGAACAATAACTTGGTTAAAATCCGTAAGGGCTTCTTGATGTTTGCTTACCCAGGTGTATGAATATCCCCTTTTGAAGTATGCTTCTATATATTTAGGATCAAGTTTAATTGCTTGGGTGAAATCTTCTGCCGCTTGCCGATAATTATATTGATCTAGTTCAGTAACACCCCTAGCATAAAAGTCTCTGGCGGATTGAGGATTGTTTAAATTATTAGCCGGTTTATCCGTAGGAGTACTATCTTTATTAATTGGGATGTTATTAATAATTGGCTCATTTGTAGCTAAAAAAGTATTAATAGGAATCCCCGCATTAAATCCCGTTTTCTGTGTCACCACTGCTCCGGTTTCTGTTTTATTCTTAGCTGAAGTATCAGCTAACCCGTGAATTGCCACAACCCTCCCAGCAATATCAAACACCGGACCGCCACTATTACCAGTTATAGTTCTGGCATCATAAATCAAACCATAGCCATTAATAGCATTACTAGCGCGAGAAACAACCAGACCGGTGGTGAAGGCAAAGTCTCTAGCAGATCCAACTTTACCAAACACTGCTGGAAAACCGCCCACAAAAACATCAGCACCCTCTACCATTTGGTCAGAGTTTCCTAAAGTAGCAATGGGATAATCTTCTGTAGCCACAAAAGTAGCTAAAGCTAAATCTGCATCATTTTTAGTTTTCTGTAATACCTTAACATCTTTAACAGGGTAATCTTTGCCCGTGTTTGTGCGTATAGAATAAGTAGTATCTGTTGCACAAGTAACTTTTCCTGCCCGTCCTAAGTCATCACATACCACATGATTAGCAGTGAGAACAGTATAAACATTACCTTGTTTAGCAATAATTACACCTGAACCTCCAGGGGTAAGATCACCCTCTGCATTAATTTGAACAGAGGTATTTTTAGCAATTTGAGCAATCTTTTGGGTACTAACAGTATCAGCAGCAGATATTGGTAAAGAAATTACAATATTTGCGATTACTGCCGTAGTTAACACGGTATAATGTACCCTGGTAAAATATAAATTCATACTCTGAGTTTTCTTGTAACTACTGGTAGCTAAGTTTTATCTTGGTTGACCATTTCTTGTTCTTTGAGAAAATCAAGAACACTGTCAATAGGAATAGCCCAGCTGAGAGATTCCATTTGCAAATAATCTTCTTTTTTTGGTGTAGTACCATCAGTAAAGGTAAAAGCATCAATACCTTGAAAAGGATATTTTAATAGACCATTGATACCAATTAGTTCCCCCTGCTGATTTAAGGCAGGACCTCCACTCATGCCTTGAAAAACATCATTAGTGCTACCTAGTTGATAACCACCAGGTAGAGTTTTGGCAAGATGCATTTTAATAGTTCCACTTTTGAGTTGAAACGCTTTAACTCCCCAATGGCGAGTTTCTTCCATTTTAGTGATATTCTGGCCATTAAAGACAAAATGCCAAGCCGGAAAGCCAGAGGCATATACTGTTTCACCCTCAGAAATAACTTTTGACTTTGGCAATGCTACCACTTGATAATCCTCTGGACTAGTAAATTTCACCAGGGCTAAGTCCAAGTTTTTCGCATTAACGCTATTAACTTGCTCTGCTGGGTAAATGTTACCATCAGCAGTCAAAATTTCATAACCATCTTCAGGACTATCAGCAACTACGTGATTATTTGTTAATACTGTATAAGTTTGCCCTTCATGTTTAATAACTACCCCTGAGCCAGAACCAAATTTAGTGAAAATTCTGACAGTTACTTGATTGGCAATTGCGGCTGCGGTAATATCAAAATTTGTAGAAGACGTAGCACCCAAAACTACTGGGTGAGAATGGCCATACAACTGAATCACAGAAAAAGTTGTAATAAATATTAAAAACAATCTGCGAGCTATAGGATAAAACATGATTTCTAGGGAAAAAATAGGGATTAAATCATGCCTACAAATTATAACGACTTATATATTAGCAATTAGGGAAGAAATCAAAACTTCATTTCTTCCTTAATTACTAATTAAACTAATTAACCAATGATCTTTTTCCCGGATTAACTCATACAGCACATTCTATCTACATGAGGTAGACTATGAACACAGCAAGATGCCTGTGTTACAAGGGTTTTATCATTAACATCTGTACCTCATAATAACGGAAACTGCTCTATTCAGTTGCAATTTGAGTTAATAAGAGTTAATAATTACAAACCACGTGAGTCATCCCGCCTATTAGTTTTGCTTGCAGGTTGCTGGGTAGAGAGAACACGGTTGCTTTTGAGCACATCTTGCAACTTGATCTGCATACGACCTTCTGTTTCACGGACTACGCCGCCACTAGAACCTTCACGACTAATCCGCATGATTTGGGCTAAAATCTCGTCAGCCTTCCTAGCGTTTTCTGGTTTCAATGTAAACAGAGTATTGTCTTTATTACAACCTGTGTCATTGGCAGCAGCTACACAAATGACAGCACTCTTGTTGACTCGACCAGTCATCAACACAACATCTTTCAGACTACCACCACTTTTAGTTACAGCCTGATTGAACTTAGGTGTCACAGCTTGGCAACGATTTTGGGCAGTATATTTATCACCGAAATACTTAGAGCTATCGGAAGTCCAGATAATTACGGGAATTGGATCTCCACCGGGTCGCTGACCTATGGTAGCTACATTACCATTACCCTGGGATACACAGCTAAATTTAGTTCCTGTATAGACTTCCTCAGAGGGATCTACATTTGAATTATTAGTACTAGTATCCACCGTATTATCTACGGGTGGCAGAGCCCGAACTGTAGAACCCAAACCAACAATGCTAGATAAGGCTAAGGTAGCAAGTACAATGGCTGTTTTCAGTTGATATTTCATAACACGCTCCTGTGCAATTTGTAATTTAATTAATTGCCATAAGTTTAGCTTTGTATTCTAACTGCTGAATTAATCTAGCATGGGTAATACTTTCCAAACATCCTCTTAGTCATTATAAACCACGAGTAGCAGGTTGAATTCTAGCAGCACGTTTACCTTTTACTAGTAAAGAACTCAATTTGACCTGGAAACGACTCCCGGTTTCCCGAATTACCCCAGCGCTAGAACCTTCACGACTGATTTGAGCTATTTGGGCAAGAACTTGGTATGGTCTCTGGGCATTTTTCGGGTTTAAAGTGAATAGAGTATTACCACCATCACAACCAGTATCTTCTACAGAAAGTACGCAAATGACAGTTTTAGATCCTACTTTACCGCTGGTCAACACAACATCTTTGAGGCTACCACCACTATCAGTTACAGCCTGATTAAATCTTTCTGTCACGATTTGGCAACGGCTGTTAGGACTAATGTTCTGACCAAAATATTTGGAACTGTCTGAAGTCCAGATGATTACGGGAATAGGTTGTCCTCCGGGTCGCTGACCTACGGTGGCTACGTTACCATTTTCATCAGGTACACAGGTGAATTGAGTTCCTGTATAATATTCCTCGGACGGATCTACTTCTGACGCAGCACTACTATTATCTGTTATTACTGGATCTGCCTGAACCACAGATCCCAAAGTAAAGGTGCTGGATAAGGCTAAAGTAGCAATTACAATCGCTGTTTTCAATTGATTTTTCATAAGACCTCATACCTAATAAATGTCAAAAACAATGGGTGTAAGACTAAAACTTTAACTTTTTTGAACTAGCCATAATATTTGACTCTATCTGACTAGATTTTTATGATTTAAACCTACATACCAATTTGTACTATAAACCTCCTCTTCCTTGTATTCCAGTGGTTCTAGGAGAAACTTGCACGGCTTTGAGACTGCGAGTAGCCGGATTATATCGGTAGATGTCAGCTGTTAAATCAGGATGGGGAGTAATACAGTAATTTTTACCACTCATGATGATGGTCACTGGTTTTGGATTAGAGTTACACGCTACAGGTTCTAGTTCCCATTGTCTTAGTAGCTTTATGTTATCAGCATCAGATGGTAAACTAGCGATCGCTGAAGGATCCGCTGTTTCCGTGTTTATGCCATCAAACATTGTGTTATTCTTCGTCGCATTCTGTAAGTTGTAACGGCCATTATTAGCAATGACATTTTCACCTGGGTTATTACTATTGCCCAAGTCAGGTAAAGCTTCATGAATGAGAACAACTCCATCCCGTTTGTTATTCTGAATTGTATTTTTACGCAGTACAGGTTTAGCGGATTCGGAGATTATTATACCATATTTGTTTTGGATGATTTGGTTTTCCTTGAGGGTGGGTGTGGAAGTATGGCCAATGGCTAAACCAAAGCCATTATTTTGAAATAAATTATTACTAATTTCCCCCTGGCTTGTTTTCGTTATAGAAATACCATTAGCAGAATTTTTCAGAAATTGGTTATTTTCAATACGAGGAATCCCAGCACCTGTAACAAAAACTCCTTCTCTAGCATTACTGATAAAGCTACTATTTCTAATGATGGGGTTTGTAGATTCTACCCATATACCTGTACCTCTTTCATTGGTGTTGGTGACGGTTACACCTTCGATCGTGGTATCCTGATTTGCTAGGATAGTAATATTCTGTTTAGCAAAAACGCTACTGATATAATCACCACCACCGGAAATAACTACTCTTTCACCTCTGTTGGACTTATCACCCCGTAATGTTACGCCGGGTTTGAGTAATATCGGGAATGATTCGTTGCTATAATTACCAGGAGCCAACTGAATGACAGTACCGGGTTTGGCTTGACTCAAGGCAGAAGTAATGGTTTTATAGGGTTTTGCTGATGTTCCAGCTTGATCAGAATTTGTACCACTAACAGGGTCAACATAAATCACTGGTGCAACTGGAACTTGTGCAACTGGAACTTGTGCTGTTAGGGGAAATGTTACACCCAATAAACCAGATACAGCTAAGGTTGTCACTAAAAAACAGGTTCGTTGATGAGATTTATTACTCATGAATTACTCCTTGATTTGAGGAATATGTGTTCAATATACTACAAAAGTAGATGTAAATACTAGGAATTTTACTAAACTTAATATATATCTTACTTATATATTTGAATCTATCTGACTAGATTTTTTTATTTAAACCTAATAATTAATGGTTATCTAATCTAAGTCTTGAGATTTCTGCACTTGCGTTTATAATAGCAAATTTGCCCAACAAACCCTCGTCTATGTTGCGTTTCGTTCTTTAACTTTGTGTTTAATTTGTGTTTAATAAATTTATTGAATTTATAGTGACTCAAAGTAAGCACTTGTCGAACTGATTTAGACCTAATTATCCGATATAAAAAAGCTAATTAATGCTAACAAAAGTTCGCCTTTTCTTCCTACTTTATCCTAGAAGTGTGGGCAATATTTAGTCCAGAGGCTAACACGGTTAATTTAACCGCAGTTCGACTAGCTCACTGACCACTTCTTTTTTTTTAAATTTGTTGCCGCGTTTAAATCTCTGCCGCACTCAAAACCGCATTTACCACATTTAAATACTCTTTGTGATAGTGGTAATTGAGATTTTTTCTCTCCACAATCAGAGCAAGTTTTACTACTAGGATAAAATCGATCCACAACTACTAACTTACTGCCATATAGTTGTGTTTTATATTCTAACTAAGCTGTTGTGCCTTTAACTTGAATAATTAATACA
This sequence comes from Anabaena sp. FACHB-1237, assembly GCF_014696225.1. Lineage (GTDB taxonomy): Bacteria > Cyanobacteriota > Cyanobacteriia > Cyanobacteriales > Nostocaceae > FACHB-1237. The sequence continues at coordinate 115,415 of NZ_JACJPV010000007.1, forward strand.
AGCAAGATGCTTGTGCTACTGTAACTTCAGGTTTTTTAATTATACAGTGAGTGCTGCACATTAGCTTACCTTCTGAATTGATCAAATCCCATATCCGCAATAGCTTCAGCTAACTTACTATTTGCTAACATTATAGATACATTCAAATGTTCTATCCTTTCAGTTACCGTTAATTAACCCTAGCTGGCAACTTGGGTTAATAACCCAGGTTGCTAGTGATAAATAACGGGGTAAGATTAATCAGAATCTGCTTTTTAGGGATTTAGGCTAATGTTAATTAACTGATTTTTGTCAACAAATGTATAGCTTTGTCTATAAAATTGTCAACTTAGGACTAGCTCCAACACTTGAGGGCAGTAAGTTATTTAATCGCAGTTCTCAATTGTTTGAGGATACTACCAATACCCCGGAAGCCAGTGTTATTAGAGAGATTCTTCACAGCTTGCGGTTCGCTTTTTAGGATAACGGCGTTGTAAGCAACAATAGCATCATTCAGCTTGTTGATATTGACACTTAGCCCAGCACCACCTTGAGCAAGGGTAGAAACTGGTTTAAATGCTTTGGTGCTTGCTACTAGCTGTCCTGATGTTGCTATGGCTACAGGCTGATTTGGTAAGGAAGCACTGGTAGAACCAAACAAACCACTCAGGGATGAGACTAGTGCTGTTGCTAGTTGCGGTGAAATACCAGCAGCAGTGAAGCTGCTTGTTAAGGCAACCGCAGCCTGTTGTGCCCCAGCACCACCTGTCAATAGCGTACCAACATCAGCAGCAGTCGTACCGCCTGTTGTACCGCCTGTTGTACCACCTGTTGTATCACCTGTAGCACCACCTGTTGTACCACCTGTTGTATCACCTGTAGCACCACCTGTAGCACCACCTGTTGTACCGTCTGTAGCACCACCTGTTGTACCACCTGTTGTACCACCTGTCGTACCACCTGTTGTACCACCTGCAATTATATTGTTAATATTCTGGGCAATAGCAGCAGCTATCTGATTCACACTAACTTGAATTCCTGGGGCAACGGAGATCACAATAGTGTTTCCCGTTCCACCTTCTGTCACAATGACGCTAGATGACGTTGTTTCTACGGACGCTGCTGTAACTGCAACTGTTGGATTTGTATCACCAGTAGCTGTAGTAGCCGCTGACGTACTACCTGTGGTGGAAACACCAGATGTAACAGCGGCTGAAACACCAGGTATTATAGGAATGATTACAGAAATTCCTGTTGTTGTTGCTGCTGCTGTTGTGACGGCTGGTGTTGTTTCCCCTCCTGTGGTTGTTGTGGTGGTTGTGGTGGTTGTTGGTGTTATTGCTGCCGGGGGTGCGGAAAAAATGGTAGTTGTTGTACCACTGGTTGGAGCACCACTGTCAGTACCGGCTGTACCTACACTTGGTGTACTTTGGGCTAGACTTGGTAATTGCCAAGCAAGGGACATGAGGGGAGTGATACTGAGGGCAAAAATGAGATTTTTGATTTTCAACATGATGATCCTTTAAATTCTGAATCTCTAACTAAATCTCTAAATGAAATGTTTATTTAGGTAAGAAATTGAAACCATAACCTACACTCAGGGACAACACTGTGCCGCCCGCGCTGTTGTCTGTGAGGTCTGATCCTGTGGCTGTAATTGTCAAGGGTAGAGTAGGTATGGGAACAATGGAAGCCCCAATGTTCAAACCAACTCCACTCCAACCTAGACCTACACCAACTTGGGGATGAACTTGCACACCGACTCCAGCAAATACACCTGTGCTGGCATTACCTTGGCGGAAGTCCCCTCCTCCAGCCCCGGCTGAAAAGGAGATAGGCATTTTGTTCACGGGGTCATTAGGCTTTAACAGGGAGTAGGTCGTAACAACTCCATAGAGACTGGAAGGTCTAATACCTTCGTTACCGTACTGGGCAAAGGTTTTCCAGCCAGCGGCTACACCAATTTGATTGGTTCCCTTAGCATAGACAATGCGGTGAGCTTTGATATCAAAAGTACCATTAGCACCAAAGTTTTTGATACTACCATTGTTGAAGCCAAATTCCAGACCAATTAGTTTCTGGGAGTCTCCTAAACCAAAACCGGCACTAATACTCCCATCCAGTCCGGTATCTCTGGCACCGAAAAAAGCTGCTGATGTTCCTAAAAATGCGTCACCCATGTTAGCCCCAAAGCCACTGGGTGCAGCAAAACTGAGCCCGGGTGGATAGGTTTGCTTAGGTGACACTGGTTTGATCTTAATTAAGGGTTCAATTAGTAACTCTTGGCGAATTTTGTTAAGATCAGCAGGATTACCGTCTCCAGTTTGTGCAGTTAGCTGTGGTTGTTTTTGCTCAGGAACAGGTGCTACTGTTTTTTCTAGTTTTTCTAATTCTGTGGACGGGAGTACCTGTTTGCTATCGGTTGCATAAGTGGCTTTTGCAGTTTTATCTATGCTTAATTCACTGTTGTTGTTCTGGTTTTCAGTTGTTATGTCATCTGCGGCGAATGCAGAATTAATTGACATGGCTGTAGCAAGTAATAAGCACGGCAGTGTCAGCAGCAACCTCCAGCAGATGCCATAGGTCAAATTACTTGGTGGTATAATACTATTATTTTTATTATAATTATAATGCGTTTTGCTGTTCAAAATATCACTCCTCAGAAGATATTATCAAGGTATGATGCAGATACTTTAAGACCGGACATTTGAAAGATATAGTTACTAAAAATATAATTAAATATTTCTAGTTTGGTAAGGTTCGCGCCTTACTGGGCTAACTACAAGCCGCAGTATTCGGTTTCTATTGTTGGAGGTTGTTTGTAAAGTCTAAATTAATACTAAAATCGGTGATCAGAAATCGCGGCTACAGGAGTAAAAACTGCCTAGGCAGGTTAAAAATCCTTGGTTGCTCATTCTTAGCCCACGCGGGTGGACTTGGTTTGTGTAGTAGCGTTTTCCTAACGGGAGGCGTAAGCCTTATGATATTTGCCCAATACACCAATACTTTTAAAACGTCCTCCTAGATAGAGAAACTACTTTTACGTTTTTTCAGTTCTCATTTGATTAGCTACCTTTGAAAACGTTTTATTTGGTCTAATTTAGAGGGTGAACTGCCACAGAGGAACTATGCTTAGGTTGATTCCAACTAGGAATGCACTCTCATCTCAGAACTTTCAGCACTTTTCAAGGAGCTACACTTATTGAACTAAAGACTAATATATCACACACTTTCACATCTTGCATTACAGATACATTCTAAAATTGCTGATACTTTTATACCACAAATGTTAGTATCTGACTATGTCTGACTATATTTTTGTTATTTAAACCAAATACTTAGACATAGTGCGCTAGAAGTCAAAGTTGCTAACAGCTAAAACAATAACAGATGTTAATGTTACTAGGTACGCAAATTAATGCGATCGCTAACTGCCCGTAAGTATACCATAAACCTAACTTGATAAGCAAGTTAATTATGAATAAATCAGCAATTCTCATTTATAAGATTTCATGACATAACAACCCTTGTGCAACAAGCTGTTTACAATTCTTAAAGATTCTAGCGCTGCTGCAAGCAGTTCGCTTAAATAGCGTAAACTGGCTTCAAAATGAGAGTTACTGGAGTGCTTTAGCTTGCTTTGTAGTACACTATACAAATACTTAGGTTGATTCCTGAACTAGAGCCTCCCTAGCCCTCTGTTCAAAAGGGTCAAAATCAATCAAAGTCGCTCTCTTTAAGGGGTATTTAGGGGGATAAAAAAGGTTTATATTTATAACTTAGCAACTTGGGTTAATTATTTATTTTAGTTATAACAATTTACATCACTGAAGCAATACTCAAGATAATTATGTTGCCACAAATATCATCTACATCGGAATTGAACCCTGGAATGAGCCATGATGTGCGAAAATTAGGCATTAGTCCTGATCATTGGTATGTAGTTTGTCGTAGTAGTGAAGTCACAAATAAACCTGTAGGAGTGATCATTTGGCATCAGGCGATCGCCTTATATCGAGATCATACAGGAAAGATTCACGCCTTAGAAGATCGTTGTCCCCACCGACAAGTTAAACTAAGTCATGGTAACATAGTTAATAATGAAATAGAATGTATATATCATGGTTGGCGTTTTAATAATACTGGACAATGTACGGAAGTTCCCTATTTAGAGACCAATCAAAAATTACCAAGTTGTCAAATCCGCACTTATGCGGTAAAAGAAGAAAATGGCTTCATTTGGTTATATTTAGGTAATAATCCCACTAGTAGACAACCTTTAGAAATACCAGAATGGGATCATCTTAATTATATTGCTACTGTATCTATTATTAACTGTAAAGCTCATTATTCCTACTTAATTGAAAACTTGATGGATATGTATCATGGCCACCTGCATCAAGATTTGCAAGCGTGGTCACAAGCATCATTGCAAAATATAGAAGAGAACGAAAACCGTGTGGATGCCCATTATACTGCCCAAAGTTATTACCGCATAGACAAAATTTGGTCAATATCACAACTATTTTTTCCTGCATTAAGAAAATTACATCCTGAAGCATTAGATGTCAGTTATGTATATCCCCATTGGGTATCAACACTAGGCCAAGACTTTAAAATTTATTGTTTATTATGTCCCATTAATGAAACTCAAACCAAAGCATATCTAATACATTTTACATCTCTTAATACCTTTTGGCGACTGCATAAATTACCAATTTGGTTTAGAAGATGGATTAAAAACAGCTTATTCGGTGCAGCCCAAAAATTACTAGATGGATTAGTGTTACAAGATGTGAAAATGATAGAAGAGGAACAAAATGCTTATCTGAAACATCCTAGTAAAAATTATGAGTTGAATCGAGCGCTGGTAAGTGTTCAGAGACTTATGAAAAATCAAGTTGACAAATTCAGGTAACATCTGCTAAAAGAGCAGTTATGTTATCGTACTTGGGTACAGTGTGTAAGTCTACTGAGAGCAATTACTTGATATATATTCCCCAACTATCAAGTCTGGAATTAAGACTATCTATTTTCCATGGAAAAACCAAGCAAAGAATAAAACTCAGTAAAATCCCTGCTTTTACAGAGTATTATTCTGTGCAAGAAAAATAAAGACATTTAATAAGTAAATGTAACATGGTTATTTTGTGAATTTTTGGGGAATTTTTGATGAATTTTTTAAGAATTTTTTTCCGGATGAAGCAAAAAATTCGAGTTTATTGTTACACTGAAAATAATAAGCACTATGAATATCAAATTAGATCACACCACACCCTGTCACCTAACCTCCTTCTTTGTCCTCTTGATGAAAGAAGGTATTACAGCAAACCAAATCATTTTCGGTATTGCTAAATTAGCTACAGAGACTCATGAATTAGATAATATGGTGACATCTATAGACTGTCTCCGCTTATTACTTGTGTTGTTACCAGCAGATAGTTGTGCAGAGGGTGTATCAAAATACATTGCGTCTTTAGCAGCAGAAGGTATTACCTGTTCAATGTTGTTAGATGCTTTGAGTTTAGCTTGTTATATGTGTGGACAATTTGAACCAGCGAAGTTGATTCACTTAACCTACAAAAGACTACAAGCAGATGCCATAATTTCTCAAATGTTAAGTGATTAATATTTGGTGTTTTTAACATCAGAAATAAATATTAATTTTTGTCTAATGTCTAATTTTTGTTTAATTCTCCATGTTTTTTAACAAAAAAGTGTTTTCGTGGGTTTGTTGGTGCTTTTGTGTTTTGTGTAGTTTTTGTTGGTAAATTAATTGGATTTACTGATCAAAGCGTCTCAATTTGTTCTTATTATTGTTGTTGTTGTTCATTAAAATACTCACTAAAAAGACTATCTCAGAGTTGTGTATTTCCACGCTGGTATTTGCCTCAATAACGCTCACCAGAGATATGTTTTTAAGCACCTGAATGTGTTCATGATTATAACACCAGGGTGTTAATTATTTTACCACTATTGCATCTACTGTTATTAAACGCTATGAAAAGGGTTGAAAAAGCACTGAAAATATAAGGTTCTCGATCTTGTTTTTGCCCTGTTGATATTCTATTAAAACTGTAAATCGAAGATGCTGTCTGCCAAATTGCCAAAATCACAGTTAAAATTTTTTTTGATCCCTTGCTTATTTCTATAATTGTGCATTGTGAATGTGAAGGTAAACTGCTAATAAGCTGTTGTGCCTTTAAATTGAATAATTAATACAAGCAAGATGCTTGTGCTACTGTAACTTCAGGTTTTTTAATTATACAGTGAGTGCTGCACATTAGCTTAGAAACATTTTAAAGGATATGATCCAGTATTTTAGTATTTTATTTAACATAATTATCAATCAAGATTCCCGACTTATGTTTTGATAGAGTTAATAGATTGTAAGTTGGTATAAGCAGTAAGTTAGTTATGTGACACTTGAAAAACTATACTATTTGGATTAGGACTTACGCAACTGGCACATTAGTAGGGTGTGGTTCAACAACCTCACCAACCACGTCAGACAGTATAAATCATGTAAATAACCAAATTGTTGATATCTGATGCACCCTATAACAGATTTTTTTTAGTGTGACACTTGCGTGTAAGTCCTATGGATGTTCAACGATGATGAGTTTTTTGGGAAATTTACGTTTACCATTATTAGCAGTTGACTGAGAATCTTGTTTAATTTGAGTTTCATACCACTGACTTAAACAGTATTCGGACCAACAGAAAGAGTATTCAGACCAGCAGAAGTCACATAGTCCTAGTTCTGCTGTATTTTGATGATGAATAGTCTGACTCAGGCAATGACGAGGACAATGAAGATAGCTAATCATAATTTTTACCTCTAATAATAGGAGTCGCAGAGTCACAACTCCACACTCCGCAATTTATACACTGAATATTCATTGACTAAGCTGTTGTGCTTTTACGGCAATTTTCAGGTAAGTGAACCAAATTTTGATTCTGGTTTCGCGCAAAGACGCAAAGGAGTAAAGGCGCGAAGGAAGACTAAAATTAGTTTAGAGTGTGATCTAAATACATGAAAACGGCTGTAATTTGGATAATAGATGGAAGAAAGATGCTTGCACTACGGTAATTTTAAGTTTTTTAGTTATACAGTTTAGCTACACATCAGCTTATTTATAGCACTTTTACTAACAATCAGCATATCAATTGATACTAAAGTTCACAATTAGCTATCAGCTATCAGCACTCCGCACTCAGGAATTGTCGAGTAAAACTTTTTGATAACGATATCCTGCAATTTCCCCATCTGTAACATGGGTATCACGTTGAGCTACTAGGGTAATATGGTGACGTTGATGTAGGTATTTGAGTAGGTAAAATGTCCTTATTTTTGTTCCTCTTCTGGTTTGAGGGTAGGGTTAATTATTCGGCGTTGCTGATTAAGGGTATGATGAAAGTCTGACGCAGAGGCACTCCAGGTACACAAGAGTAAGATTTTCATTTTTGTAACTTTTGCATTTCATACTCTAATTCAGCAAGGCCAATTATTCTATCTGTATTTCTGCAATTTGTTTTAGTCTTTGGTAAGTGGCATCTGCAAAACCAGAAATTTTATGTTTACCTTTCTTAGTTGATATCAAAAGATTTTGCCAAGTTAACGTTTTATCTGATTGCTTCCAATATTTAATCGCTTCTAATGCAGCGTTTATCTCTGTTCGTTTTGCTCCTACTTCATTCAAAGCAATCATTATTTCTTCATTTTTTGCTGTTAGTAACTTTAATTTTGGTGGAGGCGGAGGTGGTATAGTTGGTATAATTTTTTCAATAAGTTTTGTAAGATTTTCTATCTTGTTTTCAATTGATTTTAGTCTGTTATCATAATCCCCCTTTTCTGTATTGATAGGATTAGGATTAGGAGAAGTTAATTGGTTCATTCTAGCGTAAATTGGTTTTAGTTTTTCATCCAATAGTTCACTAATGTTAGTTTCTTGATTAATTTCAGGTTTTTGATGTGGTGCTTTAACTATTTTTTCAGAAGTCTCTATACCTTTGAAAAACTCAACTTGCTTTAATACTGCATCCTCTTTTTCAGAGGTAATAATAAAAGCATTAACAATTTCTCCCTTAATAGAATTTTTTTCCCTAGCTCTTACAGCAGCGTAGTATTCAAAATGTCCATCAATAACTTCATATTTTTCAAAACCGATTTTTTTGAGTACCAGTGGTTTTAATATCCCTCCAGACTCTAATATTGAATCAGCAAGAATATCTAAATCAACTTCTTTAAAGTTAGAACGAGGAACACTAGAGCTTACACTTTCAATTTCTACAATTTCAAACTTACTCATGATTAAACCTCCATTTTTCTCATTACTTCTATAGCTAGTGCTTCAAATTCAATTGCAGATTGATTTGCAGATGATTCATATTTGGCAAACTCAAAAATTGATTTAGGATCAGGTATTTCTAGGTTTCCTACAATTATACTTTTATGAATGCAATTGGATAAAGCTGATCTTTCTGTAATCATATTATCCATTAATGACAATTCATAACGTTTAGGAATTATATCTCTATGACGTGGATATGTATACTTTTGGTATTGATTATTGCTAGAAATTTTTGATGGTAAAACACCCATAATCTTAATAGGTTCTTTACCCATATTTTCCCTATTTTCATTAATTTCCGTTTTGATAAAGTTTTTTACACTTACTAAACCTTGATTAGAAAATGGTTTCAAATCTGAAGGAATAATTAGATAATCAGCAGCAATAAGAGAAGCTGAAGCATATAAATCTAATGATGGAGGTGTATCTATGATAACAATATCATAATTATGTTTAACTAGTGCTAGTTTTTTAGCTAATCTAGTTGTACTTGCACTATACCTTGATAATTTTGCTTGATCTTTAATTAAACTAATATGCGAAGGAATGACATCTATTTCAATTTCATTAAATCTATTTGATTTCCGAACAATATCGGGAATAAATAAATTAGTTTCCCCTGCATCTAGTAAATGGAAAATATTACGATCTTTTAAATCATCATCCTCTTCAAATTCAAATTTGATTAATCCTGTGGCAAATGTTGTATTAGCTTGAGCATCTAAATCAATTAATAAAACCTTTTTCCCTTGATTACTTAATGCTGCTGCTAAATTAACCGCAACAGTTGTTTTACCGACTCCACCTTTATGATGATAAATTGCAATAGTTTTCATACAATGTTCCCTCTTATTTTCTACATCAGATACTTCAACCTTTATTTGTTTCTTAATTTGCCCATTTTTTAAACTTTCCCTACCAATTAACCTCTTAATTTCCTCAATGTTCCCCTCAATATCATTTCCATTACATTGAAAAACTAACTTAATATCACTCCCATATTTTTCATAAATTCTTATCTCCTTTCCATTAGTTAACACCCCAAAAGCTACATTTAAACTAGTTAAATAATGCCTTAATTTCAAAGTATGACGGTTTAAATTTTGACTGGGACTTTTTGCCTCCATAATAATACTTAATGGTGAGTTTGCATCTAGTATAAAAGGTATTCTTTGTACAGCAAAGGCCAAAAAATCTAAGCGAATACTACCGAGTGCTACTTCTTGATGCCAGGTATCTGGTGTATATCCTAACTGCGGTAGCAAATATTGTACTATGAGTTTGCTTTCAACTTCGCTTTCATTACGGCAAAGTTCGGGGTTAAAAAGCAATTATTTTTACCTCGTCTAAAACCTAGATTGTATTCAAAAGTCAGAATGTCAGTAATTGTAGCATAATTTCACGTCTTGACATAACTTATATATCAAAAGTGTTAAATCCTGCAATAAAACTTTACAATCTTTGTGCTTTACCCAGGTAAAATCTCTAACTGCTCAAATTTGGTATCATTAATGCCAATGCACAACTTGGAGAATATCATCAAAATCTCAATGTTCAACACTTTTGCTTTTATACAGCAGTTTCCGTTATTATGAGGTACAGATGTTCATGATAAAACCCTTGTAACACAGGCATCTTGCTTTGTTCATAGTGTACCTCATGTAGATGGAATGTGCTGTATAAATAAATATAAATAAATATAAATATTAAACATAATTACTTGATTAATGTTAATTATGTTAATTATATTTATATATGTTTTTACATAATAATAAGACTTATGTTAATTTTTAAAATATTATATCTGATTGAACTTAAAAAACATATATCAAAGCTCGTGATTTACCAACCTGACTCTGAGTTTTGGAAAACGTAAGTGGCTACTTCAATAATTTCTGCCTCGGTTAATTGATTTTTAAATGCAGGCATGGCGTTTTTACCGTTTTGAACTTGGGTAATAATAGCTGTGATAGGATTAGTTTTATAGTTTTCTAAATATTTTAAAAGTGCTTCTTTATGTAAGTTTTTATATTCAACTAAGATGTTAGCACCTCCTATATGACAAGAAGCACAGTTATTATTAAAAATGGTTTTGCCAATAGGAGTTTCTGGTACAGGTAGATGAGATGAAGTAATGGTGGATGTTTCTGCTAAAGCTGGATTAATCAAGGTAAAATTAAATAATAAAGCGATGACTATAGCAAAGTAAGCGATCGCTAACCCAAAAATTGATCTAATAACTCTCAATAGACTTCCCTCATAATAAGCATTATTATCACATATTCCTATAGTAACCCAAGTTGCATAATAAAAAGATGAATTGAGGTTATCTAGTGTGCATTGTCCATACTGCAATTCTGCTAAGATTAGAAAAAATGGTAAGTTTATATTCCACTGAAAGGGTATCCAAATAGGCGTTGCTGAATGGGGGTATGATATTTATTCCGCGCATCAGCGAAGCACTTGCGTCAGACGCAAAGTTTCAAATTTAATTTTGAATTTCTCAATTTCATACCTGAGTTCAGCAATACCTCTAAATGAAGTCAAACAAAGTTGTCTGCGATCTTATGTGAAGAGTATAGGATTTATAACAATTAAGCGCGATAAGGGGGTTCATCTTGTTCCATGCTAAAGTTACTTTTACTTCTATAAATACACTGCGACTAAACACACTACCAATAGCTTATGCTAGTCTTTGTAGCAATTGATTTCTTACAGGACTTATGCAAGTGTGATATCTTGAGTGGCGCGGTTAGGAACAGTTACCTGAAAAGCCATACTTACAGCACATTCCATCTACATGAGGTACACTATAAACACTGTGAACACAGCAATATGGCAGTGTTACAAGGGTTTTATCATTAACATCTGTACTTCATAATAATGGAAACTGCTGTCTGTCTAACAACAAGCTTATTTACATTTTAGTAATAAATGCACACTCACCTAAATTTTTGACATTCCAATGTTTTGGAATCATCCCTAAAACCGAATCTTTAAACTCTCTATCATTATCCAATCTATTAACCATTATTAACCCTATAAATAACTAAATATACTTTGTATTTGCGTAGGCTAGGTTGTTCGTGTCAGCCTTGGAGAGCAATGGAGCGAAACACAACTAAATCATGAAAATGTTGGGTTATGCCTACGGCACACTGGGTGAACACTGCGTTCTACTCAACCTAAAATCTACCTACCATATTTACACTACCACCAGCAGTTAAAACTTGTTTTGCAGTTAATTGTAAACTGGGGAAAAGAGAAGAAACAAGAAGATCATCATGTTGAAACAACTGCTTTTGATACTCATCTTCAATTAACTTACAAATAGTAATAGTTGGCTGCTTAACTTTACCAATATATTCCCTACCACCTAAACCCAAATAATCTATAATCCAATATTCAGGTACACCTAATAAAGCATAATCTTCAACCTTGCGAGCATAATCATTTTGCCAGTTTGTACTCACAACTTCTGCAATTAACTTAATTAATTTTCCTGATGTAATTACAGGTTCTTGTTGCCATAAAGGCTCATTGATTAATTGAGTTTGATCCAGTATAATCACGTCAGGACGAAAATCCGTATTAGTTCCCAAAAGTTTAACCAAACAGCGAGAAGGTGTAAAATATGGTAAATCTTGATGATCAATTTCTACATTGAGTTTACGACTGGTAAAAGCTGATATTTGTTCATGTGGTCCTGTGGGTTCCATCTCAATTAATTCACCATCAATTAATTCATAATGATTATTATCACCATATTGAGTAATAAACTCATTTACAGTGATTAATTTTAGTGCTGCTTGTACCATGATGATTTTTCCTCATCTTCTAACTTCTTAAACTTGAAATGCTCACATATCCGACTTCTCAAAGAAGTCGGATATCTTTCTTGTAAGCTGTTGTGCCTTTAACTTGAATAATTAATATAAGCAAGATGCTTGTGCTACTGTAACTTCAGGTTTTTTAATTATACAGTGAGTGCTGCACATTAGCTTATCATCTCTCAAATATAATTCAACTTACTCAAAAATCATTTAACTCTTGTAACCTCTCCTCCCGTTCGCGTTCCACCGTCGTAGCAGCAACGGCGTATTTATCCCAAAAATTCTCAAACACAAAAATAAATTCATTTTACAAATAGAAACTACCGTACCATCATTATCCTGTCCATATAATTCTAAATTTTGCTTATTATTTTGCTTATTATTTTGCTTATTTCCGCCCCAGCACCCATTAAGAAACTTTCTAATTCAGAAAGTGAATTTCATTTGTGGTCATTTACTTTAGTTCTTTTATACTTTAGCTAAAGTAACTCTTTCAGGCTGATTTTGATATTTACCTACTCTATCTGCATAGGTAGTTTGACATGGTTCTCCTTCTAAAAACAATAATTGTACAACTCCTTCATTGGCATAAATTCTACAATCAGCACTTGATGAATTACTAAATTCCAGGGTAAGTGCGCCATTCCACGAAGCCTCCGCCGGTGTAATATTTGCTATCAAACCAACACGGGCATAAGTGCTTTTTCCCAAACAAATTGCAGTTACATTAGGAGGCATTTGTAATTTTTCTAATGCTACTCCTAGTCCATAAGAATGTGCAGGAATAATAAAAAAATCTCCATCTTCATCATGTTGTAAATCAACAGATTCTAGATTTTTGGGATTAAATTTTTTAGGATTAACAACTGTTCCAGGAATATGTTTAAATACTAAAAATTCTTTAGGTGATAAACGTATATCATAACCATAGGAAGATAAACCATAACTCAATGCAGGTACTTTTGTGCCAGATTCTAAACTGATAGTGCGAAGTAAACTAGGTTCAAATGGTTCAATCATTCCTTTCTTTGCTTGTTCAATTATCCATTTGTCATTCTTCAACATTTGATAGTTACCTTTTTTACTAGGTTTGATGTTATGTTACTGAAATTACCAGACTCGTTATCTTAGCATGATTAAGGATACTAGGTCTATAGGAAATTACGGGTATTCCTTCAGCATGACGAATTAAACTGGACTCAAAAGGTGAAATTATCCCTTTTTGCGCCATTTCCTTAATCCAAATATCATTTTTAATCACTTTATATACACCTTAAAACTTTAAATTTGATGACTACGACGAATTTCTGTAATTTGATCGGCTACATCGAGTAAAGATGATGGCATTTGTGAACCAGTGAAAATAATATCAATATGGGGAGGACGTTGCGCTAAAAATTCTAACACTTCACTTTCGGGAATAAAACCAAAATTCATAGCTAAATTGAGTTCATCTAATACAATTAAGGAATATTTACCTGTAGATACTACCTTTTGTGTATATGCCCATAATTTTTGTAGAGCTACTTTTTCAGACTCATCAATTTGGGCATTATCAATAGATCGAGGTATATCACAGCGAATCCAGTCTAAATTTTGTCCCATTTGTATTGGTCTTTCATAACCTTGGCCAATTCCACCTTTAAGAAACTGTACAATTAATACTGGTGTACCTTGTCCAGCAATTCTCAGTGCTTGTGCCATAACTGTGGTAAAAAAGCTACGGTGGGAACTAGTAAAAACTTGGATTAATCCTGTAACTAAATATGGTAAATTGCGATTTGAGTTAAGAGTGGGAGTTTCTAGTTGGACAACCATAAGCTGTAATTAGGAAGTGCTAAGTGCGAAGTGCAAAGAGAAAATTCTTTATTCTGACTCTTGACTTCTTATGGTGATTGGTGATTGGTAAAACAATTATCAATTGTCAATTATCAATTGTCAATTCTTTCTTCTGACTCGTGGATCTTCTTGATCTCCTTTTATGAGGTAATTTTCATGGCTTGGCAACGTCCTGATGGTAGACAACCCGATGAACTCCGTCCACACAGTTTTATAGCGAATTTTACCCGGTTCGCTCCTGGTTCTGTCTTGGCTAAATCTGGTGATACTCAAGTTCTATGTACTGTGAGTGTCTCTGAAGGAGTACCTAAATTCTTAACTGGTAGTGGTCAGGGTTGGTTGACCGCAGAGTATAGAATGTTACCTTCTGCTACTCAACAACGTCAAGAAAGGGAATTATTGAAGTTATCGGGTAGAACTCAGGAAATACAGCGTTTAATAGGGCGTAGTTTACGCTCTGTGATAGATTTTAAGATTTTAGGTGAAAGAACTTTAACAGTAGATGCGGATGTATTACAAGCTGATGCAGGTACTAGAACAATGGCTATTACTGGTGGTTTTGTCGCTTTAAGTCACGCTATTAATAAGTTATTACAAAAGGGAGTTTTAGAGCGATCGCCCATAAGTGGACAAGTTGCTGCCATATCAGTAGGTTTATTAGATGGAGAACCTTTTTTAGACTTGAATTATATTGAAGATGTGGCGGCTGATATAGATTTTAATGTAGTCATGAATGATAAATTAGAAATGATAGAAATTCAAGGAACAGCAGAAGCAAAAAGTTTTAACCGTCATCAATTAAACCAACTTCTCGATTTTTCTGAACAGGGAATTAAAGAATTATTATTGGCACAAAAGGCAGCTATTACCTGATAATATCTTCTCAGATACTTCTCAGATCCCCGACTTGTTTAGGAAGTCGGGGATCTTGTATATCTGTTAAAAATCACTAATTAATACAGGACTTAGACAACAGGCATATTGGTAGGGTGTGGCTCGACAAGCTCACCAACCACGTGAGACAGTATAGATCATGTAAATAACCAAATTGTTCATATCTGACGCACCCACTCAACAGATTTTTTAGCGTGAAACTTGCGTAAGTCCTATAATAATTCAAATAATTCAGGTCTTTTAAGCTGTTGTGCCTTTAACTTGAATAATTAATACAAGCAAGATGCTTGTGCTACTGTAACTTCAGGTTTTTTAATTATACAGTGAGTGCTGCACATTAGCTTATCACCTTGACAATTAATATTTCTTCTTATTTTTACCCTTTGAATATGATATTGTTTATAAAGTTGATTAAAGAAATCATTATTATAATCAAAGTTTTTCACATTGGAATCACTCAAAATAAAATAACATTCTTGATCATGAATATAAATTAAAAATTAAATTAAAAATTAAATTAAAAATTAAGAATTAAGAAAAAATCAGTAACAAAAAACCTAATTGTAGTATAATATTGCTAATAAAAAATACAGTTAGAGTAGAAATTAAATTGTCAAACAACTCAAACCACAGAAATTTAGAACAGCTGTGGATAATTAGGTACATATTCGCCATACTCCTATTTGGACAAATATGGCTACATTTTGTTCAAGGAAAAACCTACTATCGTCGCATTATAGAACATACTGTAACTGCTGGACCTGTTTCCTTACCTCCGGTATTATTAGTAAGCGTTTGTGCTGGGATGATTTTTACAATTCAAACTGCTAGAGAATTAATAAAATTTGGGGCTGTAGATACTATTGGAGGTGCTTTCGCATTAGCTTTTTGCCGAGAATTAGTGCCTGTTTTAACTGCAAGTATTTTAGCGGGCCAAGTAGGTTCAGCTTTTGCTGCGGAAATAGGGGCCATGAAAGTAACTGAACAAATTGATGCACTATTTATATTAAAAACAGATCCTATTGATTATTTAATATTACCAAGAGTCATAGCTTGCACTATAATGATGCCCATTATGATGATTTTTGCTTTAGTTACAGGAATTACAGGAGGTGTATTTGCAGCTTGGCAATTTTATCATGTTTTACCAGTAATATTTTTAGATTCTGTAAGAGATTTATTATCTATCTCAGATATGTGGATTATATTAGTCAAAGGATTAGTTTTTGGGATGATAGTTGGCGTTAATAGTTGTAGTTGGGGTTTAACTACTCAAGGAGGTGCTAAAGAAGTGGGAGAGTCAGCAACAACAGCAGTTGTCACCACTTGGGTAGCGATTTTTATGATGGATCTTGTTTTAACTGTATTACTTTTTGATCAACCTATTATGTGAAATTGACAATTGATAATTTTTTATGATTAACACTACTGTATCATTTTAGGCAATTACCAATCACTAATCACGAATTATATTATTCGTACCACTGACTACTGACAATTAACCAAAAATGATGATAAAGAAAGTTGAGGCTGAAAATTTCCTGCTTCCGAGGATATTAAAAGTTTCCAAACTTCACGCCTAAAATTGTCAGATGTTAGTTATGGTATTTCTGGAAGTAGCTATGATGATAATCTTATGAACAAAAGGGTTGAAGTATTAGCAAATGTTCCTAGTTTAGTACAAAGGGCATTAGAGTTGATTTTATCGCAGATGCACACTGCTATTAGTCAACGAGGAAAATTTACAATTGCTTTATCAGGAGGTAGTACTCCAAAACCTCTGTATGAAGCAATAGCTAAACAACAGCTACCCTGGGATAAAATTCATGTATTCTGGGGTGATGAACGTTATGTACCACCAAATCATGCCGATAGCAATGAATTAATGGCACGTTGTGCATGGTTGAATCATGTGCACATCCCTACAAATAATGTTCATGCTGTACCCACATTATCTGGTAATCCGGCTGTGGATGCCGCAAAATATGAAGAGCATCTCCAGACATTTTTTCAGACAACATCAGGAGAGTTTCCATCCTTAGATGTAGTTTTATTAGGAATGGGTGATGATGCTCATACTGCATCTTTATTTCCCCATACAGCAGCTCTCAAGGTTAGCGATCGCCTCATTACTGTAGGTAATAAAGATGACAATCAACGCATCACTTTTACTTATCCGTTCATTAATGCGGCACGGAATGTCATATTTCTAGCTGCTGGTGCTAATAAAAGACCGGCTTTAGCGCAGGTTTTTGCACCTGTAGCTGATGATTTTACTTACCCATCACGCTTAATTAAACCCCAGGGTGAGCTTGTTTGGTTATTAGATGCAGCAGCAGCCGCAGAACTTAATCCATAAATATTCTCACCTTTCTTACATTTGTTATCTTGGGTATTTGTTAACCTCAGAAGTTACCATTACTTATCTTGCTCAGTATAGCAAGTAATATTTTTACAATGATCTTGAGTAAGGCTTAAATCCATGATAGTTTGTCCTAATTGCAATCATCCCAATCCAGATGGTGCTGTACAATGCGAAGCGTGCTACACACCTTTACCTGCTACTAGTAAATGTCCTAATTGCGGAGCCACTGTACAAGCTAATGCCGCTTTCTGTGGGCAGTGCGGTTATAATTTACACGCTCATTCTGCTTCCGTAGCTGTACCACCTACTATGGTTCCTGATGCTCCTGTAGAAATTCCACCTCTGGTAACTCCTGATCCTTTAGCAGTTTTCCAAGTTACTCCTACTCCTGTAGTTTCTAATTTACCACCTACTGTGGTGACTCCTGTATCTGTACTTCCACAGCCAGTACCTACTCCTGTAGTGCAAGAAGCACCTGCACCACAGCCAGTACCTACTCCTGTAGTACAAGAAGCACCTGCACCACAGCCAGTACCTACTCCTGTAGCACAAGAAGCACTTGCACCACAGCCAGTACCTACTCCTGTAGTACAAGAAGTACCTGCACCACAGCCAGTACCTACTCCTGTAGTACAAGAGATAGAAGTACCTATACCTGCTCCTGTGGTACCAGAAATACCTATACCTCAACCTGTACCTGTACCTGTACCTGCTCCTGTAGTACCAGAAATAGAAGTACCTATTCCTACCCCTGTAGCACTAGAACCAACACCAGCACCTCAACCAGTAGCCAATATTTCCAGAACTCAATTACAACAGGTAGTGGCGCGGTTATTCCATGTACAAAGCAACCAAGAAATTGAATTACCCCAAAATGTGTCTGTGGTGCATATTGGTAAACCTAATGATCGTATTCCTCCAGATATAGATGTATCTGGGTTTCCCCATTCTGAAATTGTTTCTCGTATTCATGCAGATATTCGCATTGAGGGCGATGCTTGTTATGTAGAAGATGTGGGTAGTTCTAATGGTACTTACATCAATAATTTACCCTTGTTACCAGGAAATAGACATCGTTTACGTCCAGGCGATCGCGTTAGCTTAGGTAAAGGAGATTTGGTAACTTTCTTATTTCAAATATCCTAACATTTAAGTTGGAATTATGTCTTTATGAGATGCGCTCACTAATTGTACAGTAGGCATATACAATAATACTCACAGGACTGATACCACATCAAAAAAAATGTAGAGACGTTTTATAAAACGTCTCTACGAATTAACCCAAGTTGCTAGTTAGGAATAGGAGTCGCTAATTCAGGAGTCTTACGGACTGAGGAAAATTTCTACCTTAGTACCTGTATATTATTTAAATGTAGTGTAATTATTTCATAGAGCAATTAGGTTTTAGTCTTTAGACTGACCACCAAATTTATTCAGCATTTTAAACTAAAGCGGGTAACGCGATTCGAACGCGCGACATCAACCTTGGCAAGGTTGCGCTCTACCACTGAGCTATACCCGCATCTGTTTCTCAACTAAATATTAGTATTTCAGATTTATTCTAGTTTGTCAACCCCTAAATTATTTTTTTTTGTTTTTTTTGATAGCAGTTAGCAGTTAGCTATCAGCTATCATTTAACAATCAGTAATCAGCTTTGAGGTGACAGGATCAATTATCCCAGGTGAGAACGTAATTGACGCATTAAACTAGCCATTTCTATAGCATTCATCGCATATTCCCAACCATGATTACTCTTAATTCCTGCGCGTTCTAAGGCTTGCTGCATGGTATCTGTGGTTAAAACGCCGAAAATCACAGGTACACCAGTTTGAAAACCTACAGCCGCAATACCTTTAGAAACTTCTGCTGATACATAATCGAAATGTGGAGTTTGTCCTTTAATTACCGCACCCAGGCAAATAATAGCATCATACTTTTGAGCAAGTGCTAATTGACGTGCCACTGTAGGTATTTCAAAACTACCAGGGACCCATACATAATCAACTTGTGTACCATCAGGCTCAGGATCTATACCATGACGTTTAAGACAGTCTTTACAACCTTCTAAAAGTTTGAGAACCACTAAATCATTAAAACGGCCAATAACCATTGCAAACCGTAAAGACTCTGTTTGTATGAAATTTCCCTCAAAAACCGCCATCAGTACCTCTTGTATAAACTGACAATAATGGACAAAATGAAAAAACTAAGAAAAAACTAAAAATTAATTCTTGCTTCTGATAGGTGTACAGGGTGTTCTGCAACTATGATTTGACAACCAAACTTTTTAGCTTTATATTCTAGCTGATGGTGGAACCCCGAATACAAATAATATAGTTGGGATATGAGCGTTAATTGTTAATTTTGCACGTCAACCCAACGCCGATAAAGTTTTTGAATTTGTTTAAGTATAATGGTATGAGTCCCTGGTTGAGAATTAACAAATTGACTTAGTTCTTCTAAATGTGTTAGCAGTTTTGCTTCTTCTATAGCAACTTCTCCATCGCTGTAAATTAAACCACTAATAGCTTCAATTAAGGTTGTATAATCTTCTATAGTGGGGCGATCGCCTAAATATTCTTTCACCCATTGATAACACTGTTCTGGCTGAACGGGGACTAATTCATATAACCAGGGTTTAATTTCTGGATCATGAGCTAAACCTTTAACATGAGCTATTTCCCGGAGATATTGGCGCTCTTCTGGTTGGATTTTACCATCAATCCAAGCTGCTCCAATCAGGATTTTCACCAGGTTTTTGACATGAGAATTATCAACCATAATTTTGTCTGCTCTGGTAGATTCGGATTCTGTTCAAATCCTACAACTGTTCATCCCAATAAATTAGAATTGTTAGTTTTTCTTAAACCACAGGAGTCACTGAGTCAACGAGTTACCGAGTCAGCTATCAGTAATTATCAATTTTCTCATATTTAAGATTTCTTCAGCAGCGCGATCGCAAACTCCAATTTCTCCTAAACATTGTCGCATTTCTTGATAGTCTAATAACATTTTTTCTCTCGCTTCTTTATTAGTTAATATTCTCATTGCTGCTTGAGTAATATTTTCAAAAGTGGCTTTTTCTTGTAATAATTCTGGGACAATTTCTCTCATTACGACTAAATTTACAGGAGAAGCAAAGGGAATTGAACCTTTAAGAATATGACGTGCTATCCAAGCTGTAACACTATTTAAGCGATAAATTACTACTTGGGGAATATTTAGTAAAGCTAACTCTAAATTTGCAGTTCCAGACTTAGTAATTGCAAAGTCTACTGCGGCGAGAATTTCCTCTTTTTTATTTAATACAATAGTTGCTTGTAAGTTATATTTTTTAATTGCTTTTTCGATAGGTTCTTGAAATTCTACTAAGGAAATAGGAATATAAAAATGAACATTTGCTAATTGTTCTTGAATATTTTTTGCTGCTTGAAAAATCAAAGGTAAGAGATATTTTAATTCTTGACGACGGGAAGCTGGTAAAAGTGCGATCGCTATTTCTTCTGCTTTAATTCCTAAATTATTTCTTCCTATTTCTCTAGTAGTTACATTAGCCATTCTATCAATTAAAGGATGACCAACCCAAGCCACATCAGCGCCATGTTTTTGATAATATTTTGCTTCTTGAGGAAATATTGCTAATAACTTATTTGTAAACCCCACAATGCGGTTAGTATTTTGAAAATTCATAGACCAAACCCACTCTTGAGGAGCGATATAATAAGCCACAGGAACGTCAGGTAAATTTTCCTTCATATAAGTTCCAATTCCTAAATTTGGACCCATATAATCTATTAGTACCACTACATCTGGCGGATTTTTTTCCAAATAAGCGATCGCTTGACGTTGTACCCTTAAAGTAGGAATAACATAAGGCAAAGATTCAATCAAACCCATTGAACCAATACCACTAGTATTACCTAAAATTGTTGCTCCAGCTTCAGCCATTTTCTCACCACCTAAAGCCACAATTTCTAGGTTAATATGATTAGCAGTTGCTTGTTTTTTTAACGATCTAATTAATAATGAACCCTGTAAGTCCCCGGAAACTTCCCCAGTGCTAATAAATATTCGCATTTTAGATTTTAGATGTAAAATTTATTGTATTTTATTGTATTTTGTAGGGGTTTTTAGGGGTTTAGCAATGCTAAACCCCTACATTGATCTTGGCAGAAAATTCCTTATTCTAACTCCTTGTTCTTTCCTTTCCCTGGAATTAAGCCTCTTCTTCCTGACATTTGCGACAGTAACAAAAATCTTCGTAAATGTTCTAACTCCTCCGTATTTCCTAAAGTTTCTAACTCCTGTACAGCCTGTTGAAAAAGCAGATCAGAGTGATAAAGAATACGAAAAGCCTTTTTTAGAGTCTGGAAGTTATTTGTAGGCATTCCTGAGCGTTTTAAACCCACTAGATTGAGCGATCGCACCCTTGATGGATTACCTTCCACCAACATATAAGGAGCTACATCCCTATCAATTCTTGTCATACCACCGATCATAGACATTGTGCCAATGTGTACAAATTGGTGTACACCTAAAACCCCACTCAATCTAGCACGCGATTCAATATGTACATGGCCAGCTAAAGCTACGGAATTAGCAATAATTACTCCATCTTCAATTATGCAATTATGACCAACATGAACATAAGCCATCAATAAATTACCATTACCAATAGTAGTTGCTTCGCCCCTACCAGTAGCGCGGTTAATAGTTACATATTCTCGAATAAAATTATTATCGCCAATTTTTACCCATGTGGGTTCGCCTACATATTTTAAATCTTGGGGTTGCATTCCAATAGCAGCGCCGGGGAAAATTTGATTTCCCACCCCAATTTCACAAGGTCCTTCTAAAACGACATGAGCGCCTATTACCGTATCTGCATCTATCCTCACATTGTCTCCGATCACAGCATAAGCTCCGACTTGCACCGTTGGATGAAGTTCCGCATGAGGATGAATTACAGCAGTTGGATGTATAAGTGTTTTCAATGGTGATGCTCCAAAACTAAGTGCTGTGGATATTGTCAATTTCTATTAAAAAAGTGCCAGATCAAGCGATTTACGTGTGAGGATGACGAGAATGTAGGAGTCAGGAGATCAAGGAGTCAGGAGAATAATTAAACTACTTAATACTTACTGCTGATGGGTGACTGCTGAAAGCTATATCAGCTAATCAAAGAAAACATTAACTCTCCCTCAGCCGCTAATTTGCCATCAACTTCAGCCTTACCCTGCATTTTGCCAAAACGACGCTGTTTTACCCATAGCAGTTCCACAGTCATTATTAACTGATCGCCAGGTACAACTTGCCTACGAAAACGAACTTTGTCAATTCCCGCAAATACAAATAAACCTTTCGTAGAATTTTCCATTTGGGTCATTACTACACCTCCTACCTGTGCCATAGCCTCCACAATTAATACACCGGGCATCAGCGATCGCCCTGGAAAATGTCCTTGAAATTGCGGTTCATTAAAACTGACATTTTTTATACCTACAGCTTTTTTACCCGGTACATAATCAATAATTCTATCTACCAATAAAAAAGGGTAACGATGAGGTAAAAGCTCCTGAATTTCCTCAATAGAAAAAGTAGTTTTAATTACTTCATGATTATCTTCTTCGGGAGATGTATTTACTGTTTCAGAAATTGATGAGGTAATAGTTGACATCGGTATGTAGTAATAATGATATGGGATCAAGGGGTAGCAATTTTAGATTAATAGTAATTTTAGCTACTGTAAATAGCCGTAAATCTACAATCTCAAATTTCAGTAATTGCTTGGTAAATTAGGACTGATCTAACTGTGCCATAATTTTCTGAGCTAGTTGAATGTGTAAATTATGACTAGCCTTATATGCTAAAAAATGTGCCACAGGGAAAACTCCCAATAAACTCAAATCTCCTACTAAGTCTAATATTTTATGACGGACTGGTTCATTTGCAAATCTCAAAGGAGGATTTAACCAACCTTTTTGGCCACAAACTAGAGCATTATCTAAACTACCACCTTTGATCAACCCAGACTTCTGTAAATATTCAATTTGATGTTCTAAGCCAAAAGTGCGAGCAGGAGCAATTTCCGTAGTAAAATCCCCATGTAAAGGCCAACTATACCACTGATTACCAATAGCAGGTAAGTCGAAATCAATGCCATAGGTAAAGCGAGTTTCTAAAGCAGGTAAAACAGCAACAAAAGCATCATCTTGATATATCCAAATAGGTTCAGAAATATTTACAGATGGTTGATGTTCTGTAGTATGCTGTGGAATTAAACCAGCATTTAAAATACTTTGTGTCCAAATTTGAGCAGAACCATCTAAAAGAGGAACTTCATGACCATCAATTTCAATGCGAGCATTATTTACACCTAAGGCGGCTAAAGATGCTAATAAATGTTCAACTGTTCTTACAGAAACATTATCTTTACCTAATTGAGTAGAAAGAGTAGTTTGATTAACAGCAGCCACTTGAGCAGGGATAATAGGGGTATTAGGTAAATCAACGCGCACAAAATAACGTCCACATCCTACATCAGCAGGTAAAATTCTAACTTTGGTATGAACACCACTATGTAAACCTACACCTGTTTGGATTATTTCCTCTGATAACGTAAATTGTTCCATAATACCCTATCACTTGTGCTTTTAAAAGTTTCTAGACTTGAATCTTTGTAACTGTTGTTAGTGTGTTAGTTAATTGTGCATTGTCAATTGATTATTAAAACCTCTCCCCAATACCAAAATTAATCCGACTATCACCATCATCAGTGATACCATAATCCAAGCGAATTGGACCGATGGGAGACTGTACCCGAACCCCTAAACCATAACCGTAACCATTACCATTTTTATTTAATAACTGTGCCGTTCTGGTGCTAGTACCTAAATCACTGCCATAATCAAAGAATAAAGCTCCACTAATCACAGAAAATAGTGGTAAACGATATTCTGCGGAGGCTTGTACATAACTACGGCCTGAACCTAATCTACCTTCATCATAACCACGAACAGAGTTACTTCCACCTAAAGTAAACGCTTCATAGGGTGGTAAATCTCCTAGAATTGTACCCCCTTGGATGTTAAAAGCTAAAGTTTCTGATTTTTTACCACCAAAACTAGTAAATTTAACAGGTATGTAATAGCTATAATTACCTCTTAATCGAGTTAAGAATATACTACCTGAACCAATGGGTACTGACTGATCTACACCAAAACTCAGATAAGATCCTTTAGTTGGTTGTAATGGGTTATTGCGGAGATCCCGTTGTGCGCCCAACTTTAACAGTAATAAATCATCTTCACCAGAACCAGAATAGGTTAAAGGAACTGTAGCACTTAATTGATTGCCATCATCATTAAATATTGCCCCTTCTTTGCGTAAATTACCATCAGCATCACGGGCAGAAACTCTTTGATATTGCAAACCTAAAGATGCTAACCATTCCGAACTTTTGAAAGGATTAGTAGAAAAAGGACGAGTAAAGGTAACACCTCCACCTAAACGAGTGATCCTGGGACGATCCTGTGCGTCAGTATTAGTTCTATTACCAGGATCAAATGTTTCAATAGCATTATCTTTCCCTTCGTAAATTAAAGAAATGGAACGACGACGGAAGATATTACTTGTGAAGGAGGTACGATAAGGATCACCTGCTATCCAAGGATCGGTAAAACGCATATCAAACAGTAATTCCCGTTCTCCTAATTGTACTTCAGCCCCTAATTTCTGGTTTTTACCCCCCAGGTTTTGCTGTTGATAACTGACAGTTCCAAATAAACCACTGGCGGAACTAATACCCGCACCAGCAGCTATTGAGCCACTACTACGTTCAATTATATTTAACACCACATTCACTTTACTGGGATCAGTACCAGGATCAAGGGATATAGGCTCATTATCTGGTGGTTCAAACAGTCCTAAACCATATACTCGTTGTAAATCTTGCTGAATTGTGTTACGGTTGAATACTGTTCCTGGTTTTAATTCCAGTTCTCTGGTAATAATATACTCTTTGGTGCGGCCGCGAATTGGTTCTCCTTTTTCGTTAGTGTCTTCTCCATCTTTGGTGCGGAATCTTACTTTAACGCTTTCTACGACTCCTTCAGCTACTTGTAAGGTAACTACTCCATTTTCAGCAATACGTGGCGCACCAATAAGGTTAGCGAGGACATAACCTTGCTCTTGATAACGTTTGTTTAATTCTTTAACACCTTCTTGTAAATCCCGTAGGTTAAGTATCTTACCATACTGTTCCTTAAATATTTCATCTACTACGGTACTAGGTAATACAGATTTTACATCTGTTCCTGGATTCGCGTCTATTTCTACTTTGCTTAAAACTGGGTTAGGAGTAACTATAAAGCTGACTCTCACTCCTAAAGGAGTATCTTCTGGTAATGCTTGTACGTTAGCAAAAAACCCAGTGGCAAAAATGGCGTTAATATCTTCTTGTAGCTGGGTTTTAGTGGTGGTTTGTCCTGCTTGGGTACGAATAACTCTGTACACTTCGTTTTCTAACTTAGGATCAATTTGTCCCTTGTCTGATTTTACTGCTACTTCTGAGATTAATACTCTAGTTTCTGCGGTGTTTTCCTCTGAGTTGTTACGTTTAGGCGTATTCTGTTCTGATTGTGCTATTTTTGATGATATTGTTGGAGTTTTTAAATTGGTAATTTGATTATTGATATTGGCAGCAGAATTTGTTTCTTGTTGCGTCTCGTTTTTGCTAGTTTCTGATCGAGATATCTCCCCACTAAGGAAAGATACAGAAGTTAATGCTTCTGGATATGATACGTTGGGGTTTACTAATTTTTGGTAATTTTGTGAAGTATTATCTGTTGCTAATGTGTCTACCTGTGTTGTTGTTGCTACAATAGTAGCACTAGCACTTTCTTGACTGTTTGCTTTCATCGCAGTCAAAGGTACTGTGATGGCTACTATAGCCATTATTCTTGGAGATATCTTTGTTTTAATCATATTGTTTTTCACTATCACACACCATCTTAAAGTAACTATTTTTTGGTTATTACAGCCGTCAGGAGTCAGAATAAGGAATTTTCGCTCTACTCCTCCACTCCCCACTCTATACTCACAATTTACAAACTGCTAATACTCTTTGTAAAACCTCCTGATAAGCATTTTCCACATTTCCTAAGTCCTTACGAAACCTATCTTTATCCATAACGCGAAGGTTGGGATCCTTTTGTGATGTATCCCATAAACGACAGGTATCGGGACTAATTTCATCAGCTAAAATGATTTGTTGTTGTGTGTCCAAACCAAATTCTAGCTTGAAGTCTATTAAGGTAATGCTACACTTATTCCAAAAATCCTTGAGAAATTCGTTGATTTTTAATGCAAGATTAATAATTTCCTTAACCTGTTCCTTTGTGGCTAGTTGGAGAAGTTCTAGGCGATCGCTTGTCAATAATGGATCTCCTAATTCATCATTTTTATAGTAAAATTCTACCAGAGGCTTTGCTAAAATTGTTCCTAGCTCTAACCCCGTTTGTTGACATAAACTCCCGGCTGCAATATTTCTCACTACTACTTCTAATGGTATAATTTTTACTGCCTTTACCCTCATTTGTTGTGGGGCTGGACTATCAATAAAGTGTGTTCTTATACCTTGTTTTTCCAAGGCTTGATATATATGACTAGAAATTTGACAGTTAATGACTCCTTTATTATCTATTGTTCCACGTTTTTGGGCATTAAAAGCCGTAGCATCATCTTTAAAATCTGCTAACAATATTTCTGGATCTGCTGTATTATAGAGAATTTTGGCTTTTCCTTCGTATATTTTAGAGTAAATTGACATGGTAGTTGTTATACTAATTAGTAGGGGGATGTTGAGATTTTTCTTGGTTTTACTATATCAGAATTCAGGGATCAGAAGTCACTGAGTCATCTAGTTATGAGCAAAAATACTAATTTTTCCTAGTGATACTTGCGTATTGCTGATAACGTTACTTTGATCACATGAAAAAGATGAAAATTTACTGAATCTAGGTTAATATTATTTTGATACCAATAAAAAAGTTTTGCTTTTTTCAGTAAAAAGTAATATAGTATTGGTTTATCCAAAAAGTCACAAGTTTAGATATGGGAGTTTTTAGCAAAAATGTCACAATTGATTCATTTCTAATGTGTTCAGTCACTTTTAATAAGACATAAATTTATATAAGTTCATAGAGAGGGTATATCATGGAGAAAAAAGTAATGAGCAAAGATGATTTTCTCTATCCCCGTGGCCGTTATTATGGTCATGTTAAACCGGAAAATTTAGTCTTCAATTCTAATTTACAAGAATTTGCCTTGAGAATTAGTTATATCTGTAATTTGGAAACTGGTGGAAAAATTCCCCCAGAAGAGGCTTATGAACAAATTAAGCAACTTTGGAAGGAGTTAAAACGTTCTAAAAAGCAATTAAGAATTGGTTCTGATCCTTTTCACAATGATGATCAAGATACACCATAAAGGAGTCGGGAGTCGGGAAAATTATATTTTACCCGATCACCAATCACTCTATTTACCCATAAAATTCCAAACGCCATCCCAAGAATTTGGTGGGGGCGTTTTTTGGTAGTTGTAGGCGCGTTCTATGTGAATAGAAGTTGCTTTATCTATGGGATTGATGCGTCTAGCTGCTTGAAAATGCGCGATAGCTGATGAAAAATCTCCTGCTATGTAGGCACTACGTCCAGCATGATAATGATGTAAAAACTCCTGAGTATTAGCATCTAGGGGAGTAGAGCGATCGCCTATCAACTCGTAGATATTTACAGATTGATGTTTACCTTTAACGAAAATTTTGTCAAGTTGACGGACGAATACACGATCGCGGCACAGATTATAAGTAAACTCACTAAGAATAATATCACAAGCATATTCTTTAGTCACGCCTTCTAACCGAGAACTCAAATTTACACCATCACCAATTACTGTATAATCCATCCGTTTCTGAGAACCTATATTACCAGAAACTACTTCTCCTGAACTAATTCCAATGCCTATTCTAATTTGTGGTTGGGAGTAAAAAATCCGCTGTTGGTTAAATTCTTTTAAGCGTTGTCTCATATCCAAAGCAGACTGAATAGCAAGCCAAGCATGATTCTCTGATAAAGAAAGAGGTGCGCCAAATACAGCCATTAATGCATCCCCAATAAACTTATCTAAAGTACCTTCATAGTTAAATACAGCTTCTACCATAGTTCCAAAATACTGATTCAGCAAAGATACCACTTCCGTAGCACCCAAATTTTCCGTTAAAGTGGTATAGCCTCGAATATCAGAAAAGAGAATAGTAACATCTTTCCGTTCACCCACCATCAAAGTATCTTGTCCCAAAGCCATAACTTGTTCAGCGACGTTGGGGTTAAGATAACGGTACATAGTGCTTTTCATGCGTTTTTCGCGGCTGATATCTTCTAAAACTATTAAACCACCACGTACTTCTCCCTCCGGGTTTGTCAGGGCGTTGACGGTTAAATTGATACTACGTTCTAGAGTTTCAACTATGTGATGATTAATTTTAGTATTAAATATTTCTGATGGATAAGTACCTGTTTCATTCCAGGGGATAAAAATATGCGGGTTGGTGCGATCGCTAATTGATAAAATTAACTCATCAGTTTGGTTATTCTTATGTAATCCTACTGACAAACTCTGTTCTGGTAAATAATGTTTAGCACCATATTTTAAACTATCCTGCAAACGCATTTGCAAATTTTCAATAGGTACAACATCCCAAACTTTGCGGCCAATTAATTTTTTCTGCCACAAAAGTTTATTGTGTTTATTATTATTATTTTTAATTTCACAACCTAACAATTCTAAAGCAGCATCATTAATAGTGACAATTTGACCTTGCATATCTGTAGAGATTACTGCATCAGATAAACTTTGTAAAATATCCTTTTGATATTGTCTTTCTAATAAGACACTTTGAAATAAACGAGCATTTTCTAAAGCTATACCAGCTTGAATATTAAATGCTCGCATAAACTCCTCATCAGAAGAAGTAAAACTTCCCTGTTGTTTATTAATTAATTGTGTCACTCCAATTAACTCATTAAATGAATTAAATACAGGTAGGCATAAAATATTGCGAGTCACATATCCAGTTCTTTGATCTATAGACGGATCAAAACGAGGATCTGTATAAGCATCAGGAATATTTAACGCTTTACCTGTGGAAGCGACATAACCAGCAATACCTCTACTAGCACTAATACGAACTTCTATTAATTCTTTACTATTAGCTTCAGCTACCTTAGTCCATAATTCATCTATTTCTTTACGATATAAAAATAATGTACTTCTATCAGCCTGCATTAAAATTCTGGCTTGTTCCATGACTATTTGTAAAGTGGCTTCTAAGTCCAAACTTTGGCCTAAAATTTGAGTAGCTCGTAATAAAGCTGTAGCTCCTCTTTGATGACGAGCAGCAACATAAAAAGATTGACAACTTTCTAAAATAATACCAATAGCTGACGTAAAATCTCTAACTCTTTCCTCATCTTCTTCATTAAAAGGAACATTTCCCGCTTTATTAGCTAATTGCACCACTGCCACAGTTTTATTTTTACTACTCAAAACAGGTATACATAAAATATTATGAATTGTATAGCCCATTTGTTTTTCTAACTCTGAGCTAAATAGGGGATGATCTCTAGTTGCTGCGATATTTAAACAATTACCTGTACTAGCAACATGGCCAGGAATACCTCCATTTATAGAAGTTCTAACTTCTAAGAATTTCTGACTATTATCCTGGGGAATTTTTGCCCATAATTGACCTTGATCGTAGTCTACTAAAAAAATAGCAGTATGTTGTGCTTGCAGAATTTGTCCTATTTTTAATGTAATTGCTTCTAAAACTTTTTCTAGCATAGTTTCCAGAGCTTCATTATTGATTAAATCAATAGCTCTAATGAATTGTTGAAACTCGGCTGTGATAAAATCTAATAGACAAACAAATTCATTTACAGAAAGGTCTTTTACTCTACTTAATAAAGTATGAGTACGGTTTGTTTGTGTAAGTTCCGTTAATGCGGCTAAAATACTACCAGGGTTAGGAAGTGTCATAATAATTTTTGCATTTTAGGTTTTATATTTGGGAACTGAGCATAATAGTTATTTGTTTGACTAATTTTACCAGTTACCAATTATTACCAATTACCAATTACCAATTACCAATTACCTTTTGATAATAACCTTGTAACTGTCTAGTAGCAGCAGACCATCCCCATTTTTCTGCCTCTATGCGAGCATTCTTCCGAATTATAGCAAGTTCTTGTTTTTGTTGTAGCAATTTTATTGTTACATTAATAGCTGCTTGAATATCGGCTTTAGGGTCAAAAAGATAACCATTAACTCCATCTGTAACTATATCAGGAATGCCACCAGATCGGGCTGCTACTACGGGACATCCTGCCGCCATAGCTTCTAAAAGCACTAAACCTAATGTTTCTGTACGAGAGGGAAAAATAAATACGTCAGCACTCGCAAAAGCTGATCCTAGTTCTTTCCCCAGCAAATAACCGACAAAATGGGTATTTGTCCCTGCAAAGTGTTTTTCTAAATTTGCTCTGTTTGGACCATCTCCCACCAATGCTAAACGTGCATCAGGAATGGCTTCTAATATGGGTTTAATCCGCTCAATTTCCTTTTCTGCTGATAAACGACCAACGTATAATAATAGGGGGCTTTCTGGATGATTTTGGCTAAGATGCGATCGCATTTCTAAACTAGCCAAGTCTGGATGAAATAGTTCTGTATCTACTCCTCGTTGCCACAGGTCTAATCTTTCAATACCATGTACTGCTAGTTCCTCAATCATCGCTGTAGATGTGCATAGATTTAACTGTGCTTGATTATGTCCTGCCTTTAATAATTCCCATAGTAGACCTTCTAACATTCCCAAACCATAATGTTGTAAGTACTGAGGTAGATGGGTATGATAGGAAGCAACAAGGGGAATTTTCATAACTTTACTATAAAAAATCCCTGATAATCCTAGTACTGCGGGATTAACGACATGAATAATATCTGGTTTAAATTCTTCTAAGACTTGGCCAATAGCTGGCCGAGGTAAGGCCATTTTTAATTCTGGATAGAGAGGAAGAGGAAAGCCACTCACTCCGTAAATTTTCGCACCTTTATGTTCTTTAATACCGCCTTCTGGCGAAAAAATTAATACTTTATTGTTATCTCGTTGTAAATGGTCAACGGTATGACATAATCGAGTAACTATACCATCTACTTTAGGTAAAAAGGTTTCTGTAAATAGGGCAATTTTCATAAATAGGGGAGTCGGAAGTCGGAAGTCGGAAGTCAGGAGTCAGGAGTCAGGAGTCAGCTATCAGCTATCAGCTATCAGCTATCAGCTATCAGCTATCAGCCACTAGCTTTCAGCGATTACTAATACACTAAAAATTATTTAGTACATTACAAACAAGCTGATTACTGACTGCTGATTACTGACTACTGACTGCTAATTACTATCTATGCCAAGTTACTTTAGGTAAAATCTGCTGATGATCTACTCGTTGGTCATATTTGACAGCAAAATTTAATAATGAGTCAAGGAGAGAATCAGAGAGATAATGAGGTTGTAAACCTAAATCTAATAACTTGGTATTTTTAGCGTTGAAATAGTGTTCTTCTTTTTCAATGCGGGGGTTATCAATGTGATCAACGGTCACTTTTAAACCCATTGCAGCACCAGCTTTTTGTACCATTATCGCCAAGTCACCAACGCTAAATAATTCGGTAAATTGGTTAAATACGCGAAATTCGCCTGGTTCTGCGGGATTGGCGATCGCTAATTCAATACAGCGTACAGTATCACGAATATCTAAAAATCCGCGAGTTTGTCCACCTTTACCATAAACCGTTAAAGGATGTCCTACTGCCGCTTGAATACAGAAACGGTTTAATGCTGTACCAAAGACACCATCATAGTCCAAACGGTTAATTAACAGTTCATCCATGCCAGTTTCGTCGGTTAGTACACCATAGACAATACCTTGATTCAAATCAGTCGCTCGCAAACCCCAAATGCGACAAGCAAAATGAATATTATGGCTATCATGTACCTTACTCAAATGATACATCGAACCGGGCTGTTTGGGATAGGGTAAAGTATCCTTACGTCCGTTATGTTCAATGGTGATATAACCTTCTTCGATATCAATATTGGGTGTACCATATTCGCCCATAGTTCCCAATTTTACCAAATGGCAATCAGGGAACTTTTCGCGCATAACATACAATAAATTCAACGTACCTACAACATTATTCACCTGAGTGAGAACGGCGTGTTCCCTATCTATCATGGAAAAAGGGGCGGAACGTTGTTCACCAAAATGGACGATCGCATCTGGTTTAAACTGATCTAGGGTTTTATCCAAAAAAATGTAATTTGTGATATCCCCAACAAACAAGTCAATAGTTTTACCTGTTAAATCGTACCACCGTTGGATGCGTTGCTGAATTGATGCGATCGGGGTCAGAGTTTCCACACCAAGTTCATTATCCCAGTGCCGACGCACCAAACTGTCTAAAATTCCAACTTCATAACCTTTCTGAGAGAGGTAAAGTGCGGTTGCCCATCCACAATACCCATCGCCACCAATAACCAGAACTTTCATCTTTACCAGTTTTTTACTCGCTGATAGCTAAATTTATCAGGTTTGTGTACCATCTTCACCACGAAATTCTCATAAGTTATCAGCTATTGGCTATTAGCTATTGGCTATTAGTTTTTTTACTCTATAAGTAGTTGTACTTTAGCGGAAACTAGCTAACTCTCAACTGCGTCTTTATTTTTTTGCTCTATAATTAGTTGCGCTTTATCGGAAAATAGTTTAAGTTCAATGAGGATATTTTAACGATCAATCAGAATGTATCAAATATCTTTATATCCTACTGAGAAACGTAGCACTGCGGAAAATGGTGAAACTGTGAAGGAAAATTGGATTTTTTAATTATCAATACGTGCAATAAGTGATGTCATCTTTTGGGCAATTGTACCTCGTTAAGGTGAGAAAAAGGTCTATAACTATGGATTTTCATAGGTATTTACCTAAGATATCTGAATTTTTAAGTTATGATGCCAAAATCTTGAATGACTGTTTCAGTATGTAGCAAGAAATTTAATAAAATCAAAATCAATTTTTATTAAATCTATTGTTTTTGATTGATGGGATTCTTGTATACTAATTAAGCATTATTTTTTGTTAAATTACCATAACCACTCTAGGAGAGCCTAAATTCAAAACTATATAAAAAATATATAAATTGTCATTTACTAAATTTACTAATTTTATACTCGTTGGCAATATAATAAAACATTTGATAATAATCTTGAAACTCCTGACTGTTGGTTTTTCCCTGCCAATAATATTCTAATTGTTCCTGATTAATTATTAACCTCATTACCGTTTCTTTCTCACCAACTTCTATAATTAAAATTGCCGGAAAACCTTGTAAAGTTTCAAAATTATGACTGATATTTTTATATTCGTAATTTTCAGAATTATTAATATTATTATCTAACTTTTTACTCACCCAAGAACGAATTTCTACAGATTGATTTTTAGGAGAAAAAAAAGCAATACCATCACTATTATCAGGATTTTTAGATATTTGCCAATTGCTAGGATAGGGAAACTCAAAACCATAACGTTCATTTTGGTAAGTTTTCCATGATGGACTACCAGTATATAAACTACATCCACTCAAAAAAAATGCAGTGCTTAATGTGATAGTCATATTAGACATGATTTTCTGTAAATACATATAAGCACCTTTGCATAAATCAAACATTAATCCTGGTATATTATGTACTTATTTTACCATTACCTGTTCCCTGTTACTTAATTGTAAAGAAATGTAACAATATTGCAGTTAAAACGCCTGATGATCTTGACAACAATAAAAGAACCAGATAGAGTGATATACATACCCGGGTAAGACCAGTAAAAAGTGATATGCAAACTAAGCAAAAGGTTACGTTATATTTATCGCCAGAGTTGCAAAGGAAGCTAAAAATTCGTTCAGCAGTTGACTCAGAAACTATGTCAGACATAGCAGAACGAGCATTAGATTTTTACCTGAGCAATTCAGAACTAGTAGAAGAATTAGAAGAATCTTCTTATGGGCGAACACATCGGGTTTATTCC
Source organism: Anabaena sp. FACHB-1237 (assembly GCF_014696225.1). Lineage (GTDB taxonomy): Bacteria > Cyanobacteriota > Cyanobacteriia > Cyanobacteriales > Nostocaceae > FACHB-1237. The sequence goes on from NZ_JACJPV010000007.1 coordinate 149,878, forward strand.
TGTCCTATTTGCGAAAGTTCACTGGTAATACGCAATGGAGAACTAGTGTGCTTAGGCAACCTACCGGGAGTAATTGGTCGAGATCATCTACCTGTTGACGAAAGAGAACGATGCCCAACTCAACCGAAAAGCGAGGAAGAGCTAGTTCCATGTTAAATAGGAGTTATGAATAAACACTTCATAAGTTAATTCATAGTTCAATGCTGTTTCTATAGGGTCTCAAGTAGGTCAATAGTATGAAAGAAGAGCTAAACATACTCATACAAGCTCAATACCCTTTAATCTACCTTGTGACCTCCGAGGAAGAGCGGGCAGAGCAAGCCATTTTTAAAGTTGCTAATGTTGAGTTAAAACCCCAAAGACGAGTTTACGTTTGGACGGTGACTCACGGTATTGTGGAGTATGGTCAACCCCGGAATACAACCCAACACAATACAGTATCTCCAGAAGCGGCGATAGAGTGGATTATTCGCCAGAAAGAACCAGGTATATTTATTCTTAAAGATTTACATCCTTTTATTGATGCGCCAGCGACAACAAGATCCTTAAGGGATGCGATCGCTAGTTTTAAAGGAATGCAAAAGACGATCATTTTAATGTCGCCAATGCAGCAAGTTCCGATAGAATTAGAGAAAGAAGTTGTTGTTTTAGATTTCCAACTACCTGATATGGCGGAGTTAAATAAAGTTTTAACTCAACATATAGACCAAAATCGGGGCAAGCGTTTAAGTACTGAAGCACGAGAAAAGCTACTCAGAGCGGCTTTAGGTTTAACTAAAGATGAAGCGGAGAAAGTGTATCGCAAAGCGCAGGTAACAAGTGGACGCTTGACGGAAAATGAAGTTGATATAGTTTTATCGGAAAAGAAACAACTAATTCGTCGCAACGGAATTTTAGAATACATCGAAGAAGATGAAACTATTGATGCTGTTGGTGGTTTAGAAGAGTTGAAGAAGTGGTTAACTCAACGTTCCAACGCCTTTACGGAAAGAGCGAGAGAGTATGGGTTACCACAACCGAAAGGGATGTTAATTCTTGGTGTTCCAGGTTGCGGTAAGTCACTAATTGCCAAAACCACCTCCCGTTTATGGGGTTTACCAATTCTCAGACTGGACATGGGGCGGGTTTACGACGGCTCAATGGTGGGTCGAAGTGAAGCCAACCTCCGCAATGCCCTAAAGACAGCAGAATCAATTTCCCCCACGATTCTGTTTATTGATGAATTGGATAAATCTTTTGCGGGTAGTGCGGGTTCTGGCGATTCCGATGGGGGAACATCCAGTAGAATCTTTGGTTCATTCCTCACCTGGATGCAGGAAAAGAAATCACCAGTTTTCGTAATGGCGACGGCGAACCGGGTAGAACGTTTACCTGGGGAGTTTTTGAGGAAAGGTCGCTTTGACGAAATCTTCTTTGTAGATTTACCTACACCGGAAGAACGTCAGGATATCTTTAGTATTCACCTGACCAAAAGACGTAAGGATATTGCTAGATTTGATTTAGGACAACTAGCAAAAACTTCAGACGGCTTTTCCGGAGCAGAAATTGAACAAGCGATTATTGCGGCAATGTACGAGGCTTTTGCCCAAGATCGAGAGTTCACACAATTAGATATTATTGCTGCTTTAAAGGCAACTCTGCCGTTGTCACGAACGATGCAAGAACAAGTGACAGCGTTGCGAGATTGGGCAAGACAACGCGCTCGCCCTGCCGCAGCCTCCGTAGCTGAGTATCAGCGATTGGAGTTTTAAAAGCTTTCCTTCTGGATGACAGAGGGTAAAGGTTAGCCGTAAGGTTAACGGGTTACGAAAACCAGTCACGTCCCAATTAACCCCAAGTTAATGTGGCTGTTCTGATCAAGAAACCGTTGTCGTTTTTCTCATCAATCTTCTTATTGGAGGAAACCCAAATGTCTCACTTTAGCACTCTGCGTACCAAAATCACCGATGCTGAAATTCTCAAGTCTTCTTTGCGCGATTTAGGTATCACCGTGAAGACTGAAGCTGATGTGCGTGGTTATAACGGTCAGCGCTTGCGTTCAGATATCGTTGCTGTTTTGGACGGTGAGTACGATTTAGGCTGGTCTCGCAATAGTGATGGTTCTTTTGACTTGATCGCTGATCTGTGGGGCGTTGCGAAGAAACACAATCAAACTGAATTGATTAACTCCATTAACCAAAAATACGCCGTTAATAAGACTTTAGCTGAAGTAAAACAGCGCGGTTTGCAAAACGCTAATGTTAAATTAGTATTGCAGTAAGCATTAACATTCTTATCTGCGCGTTCCCAAAGCTGAACGGGTTAACCTTTTTATAAGCGGTTAGCCCGCTTTTTTGTCTTTTTCCTATGAACAAGAATGTCAACCAACTGTTAAAAAACATGATCCTGTTGGTGTTGATTTAGGTGTGAAAAATCTAACAACATTAAGCACTGGAGAGGTTTTTGAGAATCCTAAAAATTGTGGTGAAAATTTAGAAAAATTAAAGAAACTCTCCAGAATTTATGCTAGAAAAAATCAAGGTTCAAATAAAATAATAAGCGATAATATTTAGGTAGGAATATCACCGGATGACCTGCATCTTTCACTATTTGGTTACAGCAGTTTTTATGTATTTAGACCACACTCTAAATTAATTTTAGTCTTACTTTGTGCCTAACGCACTGAAAGTCCTTCGCTTCGGTAATGCGTTTTTGTGCGAAACCAGAATCAAATTGCTGTAAAGAAGTTGGGGATCTGAATCTCATTCATTTTTCATGTGTTTAAACCGTTCTGTTGCCTCGTTAAAAGCCTCTTCCATTACATTTTGAATTTTTTGCGGATCAGGGATTTTTCCTCCCATTAAATCACCAAAATAAACGCAAGCAGTTTCACCTAATGCCCACGTATAAGCACCTGCCCAAGAAACAGCAATAACAGTACCAAAACCGGGGATAAATTTAATTAGTTCTCGCGCAATTGCTTGGGCAATAAAACCTCCAGCAATGGTACTCACAATACCTCCAGCTTGAGATAGTGTTAATGTTTGACCATATAATTTCCCTAAAAGTCCTACCATGGAAACTTGTAAAGCGGTTAAAACCGGCATGGTTGCAAAAGGTAAAGGTACGGCGGCTAAAGTTGCGGCCATCATGGAAAAAGTTAACATATAACGTCTGCCAGCATCTCGATAAATATTACCTAACTTCTCGCTAAATTGTTGATCTAGTAGTTGATAAATTGCTTTTGATTCTGCTTGGGGTAATAATTCTGCTAGGTTATTTTTGAGAGATTCTAAACCATAAAATATGGGATCATAACCATCTTCTTCTAAGGTAAAATCAATTAAAACAGCATTATTGTATAAACCTGCAAAATTTTCTTTAATTTCGGTAAATGCGCGATTTAATTCGGTAAAATCTGGAGGATAATCTGGATGATTTTCTATAGCTTGGGGATAAATTTCATGTAAGGAGGTGACGACTAATAAACAGGGAATATTCGGGAATTGTTGACGTAATTTTGTAATAATTTGGCGCAGGGTATCGGTGGCAAAATCATTGATTTTTACTGTGAGAATGAAAACTCTAGCGCGGTTAGTTTCGGTTTGTAAATCATTAATTAGTTCTTGAATAAGAGTATCTGTTTCTTGACTGATATCTCCTAAACCTACAGTATCAGTAAAAACTAATAATGGTAAGTCGCTAGAGGGATAAAAATAGCGCTGTGTGTTTTGAGTGTGGGGACGAAAACCCTGGCCGACTATTTCGGCGGAAACGCCTGTTAAACCTCTGACTATGGAACTTTTACCGGTTTGTGGTTTACCAATTAATAAGGCTTCTGTGGTGGGTAATTCGGCGCGAATTGTGGTGAGAATTTCGGCAATTTGACTATCACTAACGGTAAACCATTGTTGGATATTTGATATTTGGGAGATTTTGGTTTTTGCTTGGTTGAATATGTCGCTAATGCGGGTTTTCCAGGAGTTATCGGGTTGTTCTGTCATGGGTTTTGTTGTTGGTAGAAGTTATATATTAGTTATATATTCAATTTTATCTAAATAGGTTACAAAATAGGGAGGAAGATGTCCGTACTATAGGAGTGGTAATATTAATTTATAGTGAGGATATCAAGAGAGTGTACAATTAAATATACCTATCACAAATATATAAAATCAAAGATTTAGCCACATATTCAGCTAATTTCACAGGTACAGCATTACCTATCATTTGTTCTAAATCTGTTTTTGAACCTGTAAAAATAAAATCTTTAGGAAAAGTTTGAATATAACTTCTTTCCAAGGTAGTTAAAGGACGTAAATTAGGTGTTATGGGAGCAACATCTCCTGAATGTAATTGATAATTTTTAGGAATAGGACGATTAACACCTCTAATAGTTGGACTAGGTTCATCAATACTAAAAATAGCGCGACGCTGATAAGTTCTAGGATGTCTATAATAATATTCTATTCCTAAACTGTTTCCTAAATAATCTCTAATTGTAGTTGGTTTAGTAGATAAATTAGTAGTTAAATAAGGTTGTAAATTATTATCTATACCATGTTTTTCTCCTATACAAAAAAATCTTTTTCTCTTTTGAGGTACTCCACACAAACTAGCATCTAATACTATTTCTGTTAATCCATAATCAGCAGATTTTAATATTGATTTGACTTGTTGATATTTATTACTTTTACGAAATCTATCTACATTCTCCATCACAAACCATTGACAATTAACAGCAGCTACAATTTCAGCAAATACAATACTTAAATCTCCTCTGCCTAAATTTTCATTACTAGGACTTACGCATTGACAAAAAACATTATCTATGTATTCTAGATCATGCGATCGCTATTAAGATTAGCAAAAATATGCTCACGTACAACTAAAGTAAACAGATTCCTCTGTACTTCATACCAGTTG
>NZ_JACJPV010000070.1 GCF_014696225.1 Anabaena sp. FACHB-1237
ATCTTGCCAAGTCGCTAAACCCCAATTATAGGTAAACCTAGCTATACCCGCGTGTTTAGCCATTAATATTTCTTGGGTTTTATTTAACTTGAGTTTTGTTTTAATGGATAAAAGCATTAGACGCTCTAAATACTGTCATGTTTATTCCCTCTCATCTTTTATAGCTAATTATGTCAGGTGACAAATGACGGTCAAAAAGTGACGTAATGCCCTAAGATATAACGTACAGTATATTATTGACAATGTTCGGTGTTATTTATTTAACATAACATTTATCCAAATTTATCCAAAAGTTCTCGGAGGCAATTTTGACCCTTAATACCACAAAATCACAAGAAATTTTTGCAGCAGCACAAAATCTTATGCCTGGAGGCGTTAGTTCTCCTGTACGCGCTTTTAAATCTGTAGGCGGTCAACCTATAGTATTCGATCGCGTTAATGGTGCTTATATTTGGGACGTAGATGGCAATAAATATATTGACTATGTTGGTACATGGGGTCCAGCAATTTGTGGTCACGCTCATCCAGAAGTTATTAGTGCTTTACAAGCAGCTTTAGACAAAGGTACAAGTTTTGGCGCACCTTGTGTTTTAGAAAATGTATTAGCAGAGATGGTAATTGATGCCGTTCCTAGTATAGAAATGGTAAGATTTGTCAACTCAGGTACAGAAGCCTGTATGGCAGTATTACGTCTAATGCGGGCTTTTACAGGTAGAGAAAAAGTCATCAAATTTGAAGGATGCTATCACGGCCATGCTGATATGTTCCTAGTGAAAGCAGGTTCAGGTGTAGCTACATTAGGTTTACCAGACTCTCCAGGTGTTCCTAAATCTGCCACCAGTGGCACTTTAACTGCGCCATACAACGATTTAGAGGCTGTTAAGGCTTTATTTGACCAAAACCCAGACGAAATCGCTGGAGTTATCTTAGAACCCGTAGTTGGTAATGCCGGTTTTATTCCTCCTGATGCTGGTTTCTTAGAGGGTTTACGGGAAATTACCCAAGAAAATGGGGCTTTATTAGTATTTGATGAAGTAATGACTGGTTTCCGTATTGCTTACGGTGGTGCTCAAGAAAAATTCGGTATTACTCCTGATTTAACCACAATGGGTAAGGTAATTGGTGGCGGTTTACCTGTGGGTGCTTATGGTGGCCGTCGTGATATTATGTCTATGATTGCTCCCGCAGGTCCAGTATATCAAGCCGGTACTTTATCTGGTAATCCTTTAGCTATGACTGCGGGTATTAAAACTCTGGAGTTATTACGTAAACCCGGAAATTTTGAATATTTGGAAAAGATCACTAAAAAACTATCCGATGGTTTATTGAAAATTGCCCAGGAAACTGGACATCAAGCCTGTGGCGGTTCTATTAGTGCTATGTTTGGACTATTCTTTACTGCAGGTCCTGTACATAATTATGAAGATGCTAAAAAGTCTGATACCGCTAAATTCGGACGTTTTCATAGAGGAATGTTAGAACGAGGTATTTATTTAGCACCTTCTCAATTTGAAGCAGGTTTTACTTCTTTATCTCATACTGAGGAAGATATTGAAGCAACTTTAGCGGCTGCTAGAGATGTAATGTCTAATCTTTAAGTTGTAGGGAGTAGGAGGAAAATTCTTTATTCTGACTCCTGACTCCTGACTGCTTACCTAACATCCACATCCTTTAACAGTTTTGTGTCCACAAGCACAGGCTTCTGAACAATAAGCTGTTGTGCTTTTAACTTGAATAATTAATACAAGCAAGATGCTTGTGCTACTGTAACTTCAGGTTTTTTAATTATACAGTGCTGCACATTAGCTTAATATTCACTGATACAAAAAAGTTTTAATTATTTTCCCGTATTAATCACATAGTCAAAAGAGTAGTGTTCTATGATATATTTAAAACTAGAAATAGCTATCCCACTTACTTTTCGTGCAGCGAGTTGACAGTACATACATGAGCTACTGCGTAAATCCTAACTGTTCCAGTCCTAAAAATGCCTCATCTAGTTTATTGTGCCAATCTTGTGGCACAAAATTAGTGTTGCGCGATCGCTTTCGTATCATTAAGCAAATTGGCCAAGGTGGTTTTGGTGCAACATTTTTAGCTGTTGAAGAAAATTTACCAGGAAAACCTCCCTGTGTTGTCAAGCAACTTAGACCTTCAGGAACAACGCCATACTTGTTAAATATGGCACGTGAACTTTTTTCACGAGAAGCAGAAACCCTGGGTAAAATAGGTAATCATCCACAAATTCCCAGAATTCTTGATTACTTTGAAGACAATGAACGGTTTTATTTAGTACAAGAGTATGTCAGTGGTGACACACTACTACAAGAAGTGAAAAAAAATGGTACTTATAGTGAAGTTGGGGTAAGGCAATTCTTAAGTGAAGTAATGCCTTTAGTTCAGTATATTCACGATAACCAAGTTATTCATCGTGATATTAAACCAGCTAATTTAATTCGCCGTTCTCAAGATGCTAGATTGGTTTTAATAGATTTTGGTGCTGTTAAAAATAAGGTCAATCAAGTCCCAACAAATCAGGTAGAACATATAGTATTAACCGCCTATGCTGTCGGTACTCCTGGATTTGCTCCGCCTGAACAGATAGCAATGCGACCAGTATATGCTAGTGATATTTATGCAGTAGGGATTACTTGTATCTTTTTATTAACTGGCAAAAATCCCAAGAATTTGGAATATAATCCTACCACTGGGGAAATTATGTGGGAACATCTCGTCAATATCAGCGATCATTTAATCAAAGTGCTGAAGAAAATGTTAGATGTTTCTATCAAGAACCGTTATAAAACAGCAAAAGAAGTTTTAAGAGATTTAGATATTGAACCCTATTTAGAGAGTTTAGAAGGCGGAATGATATCTCAACCTTTTACTGATGGTTTAGAGAGTACATCATCAGGTAGCTCCAATGAGCGCAGTAGTAATGAAAATATCTCTAAAATTGCGGCTGCTATTCGTGCTAAAAAAGCTAGGAACTCTGGAGGAATTTCTGCGACTACTAATGATCCAGCAAGAAGATATAGTCATTTTAATAACAAAAACAGCAATATTAATCAGGGAACGTCTTTAGAGCGCAAATTAGATTCTCAAAGTTTTATGAGTGCTTATTCTAAAGGTAGACGAGATTTTGCTAACTATACTTTGCAATTTTTAAGATTACCTGGTATTAATTTATCTGAAAGTAATTTTCATGGCACTCAATTTATCAAAGCTAATTTACAAGGTGCTGATCTTCACAATTCAGATTTTGGTAGTTCAAGTTTAATTAAAGCTAATCTCAAAGATACAGATTTGACTAAAGCATATCTGAGTAATGCCAATTTACAAGATGCAGATTTAAGAGGTGCGGATCTCAGATATGCTTATATGAGCAAAGCTAATTTACGAAACGCTAACTTGTGTGGTGCTAATCTCACTGGTGCTAAAATAACTGATGAGCAATTAGAACTAGCCAAAACAAATTGGTTGACAGTACGTCCTAATGGTAAACGTAGTTTTTTCTGGAATTTGAGGATTGATAGGATAAATAAGTAAGCTGTTGTAGATTTAACCTCTATGAGTTTAACAGGAACAGGCATCTTCCCTGTTCTACGTAACAGCTTATTATTAAATAGTATCATTGTTGATATTATTGCTAATACGTTATTTAGTGTATATAAAGCCGTGCATTTTTTAGCTATTGACATTATTTAATAAACCTGTTAAGATATACTTGATGAGGAAGAACTATCTACATAGCATAAGCAATACCAATCAAAATTAAGCTAAAATATTTATTGACACTTTTCATAACTAAAGTAGTTACGGAAAGTCTGTAAAAGCCTCTTTCCTTAGTTTATACGTTTTTTCAAGACGCTGCGGGAAGGTAGTTGATTATTTCGTTAGCTGTGAGTAAGTCTTAATAACAGTTTATAGCAATTTATAGTAGATATAAAATTAATCATAATTAAATGGAGACGGAAATAAATAATAATTTTGTATTTGAAGAGATTAGGAAACGCTATATGTAGAAATCTTAACATTTAAAGAAAAAAATGTGATTTGTTACAGTTGAATAAATAAAAAACTGAGAAAGTATTTTTTACTGGTTAATTGTGATTATAGGATGAACAGTTAGTACAATCTTAAAAATCATTTTTATCATTAATAACCCGTCATTTGTCACTTAATATAATTGGTGAAAAGGTATGCTATTATGCAGAACCATAAACAAGGTTTATTATCTTCTCAGTTGCTGTTGCGATTAACAATTACTCTTGCTATATCTGCATCTTTATTTGTAGTTGTTGTCAGTGTCATAACTTTGTGGATATTTCGATATTCTGATGATCAAAAACAGCAAAAATCGGAAATTTCATCGCTATTTATTCCCAAAATAGAAACAGTTACAGCTTTAGGAAAAATACAACCAGAAGGAGAAGTAATTAAAGTTTCTGCTGCGGTATCTGGGGAGGGAACTCGTGTACAAAAAATTTTAGTAAAAGAAGGAGAAATAGTCAAAAAAGGACAAATAATGGCAATTTTAGATAATAGCGATCGCTTAGAAATAGCATTAACCCAAGCACAAGCAGAAGTGAAAGTAATGGAAGCAAACCTAGCGAAAATAAAAGCTGGTGCTAAAATTGGTGAAATGACTGGACAACAAGCGATAATTAACAGATTAATAGTAGAAAACCAAGGAGATATCCAAACACAAATTACCAATATTAATACCTTAGAAACAGAAGTGTTAAATAGCGAAAGCGAATATCAACGTTATCAAGAATTATATTCCCAAGGTGCAATTTCCGCCTCACAAAAAGATGATAAATATGTAACTTTGCAAACTACTAAGAATAACCTTAAATCAGCTAAATTTCAGTTAAATAAACTGCAATTTAGTAATCAACAGAAAATAGCAGAAGCATCTGCAAAATTACAGCAAATTTCCGAAGTGAGAAAAGTAGATGTAGATGCAGCAATAGCGGAATTAAATCGTAGTTTAGTCATGGTAAAACAGGCCAAGATTAACTTAGAAAATGCCTATGTGCGATCGCCAGAAAATGGTCAAATTTTAGAAATTCATAGTCAACCAGGAGAATTAATATCAAATGATGGTATTATGGACATTGGTAAAACTAGTCAAATGTATGTAATTGCAGAAGTTTATGAAAGTGACATTCATAAAGTTAAATTAGGACAAAAAGTCAACATCTTTAATGATGCTTTAAATGAAGAATTATTTGGTCATGTAGCACAAATTGGGCTACAAGTAAAAAAGCAAAATTTCATTAATACTGATGCAACTAGTAATATTGATAGTCGAGTAATTAAAGTGAGAATTAAACTAAATTTATCATCTACTAAAAAAGCAGCAAAACTTACTAATATGCAAGTTAAAGTTGTCATTCAATTGTAATTAAATGTGTAAGTAAATCAATTATTATTTCCTATCTACTATGAACATATTTGAGAAAATAAAACGGAGAACACCATTAGGATGGTTACAACTAAACTATGAAAAAAGTCGTTTATTGGTAGCATTATCTGGTATTGCATTTGCGGATATTTTGATGTTTATGCAACTAGGTTTTCAGACTGCTTTATATGATAGTAATACCAGATTACATCGCAGTTTACAAGCAGATATTATTTTAATTAGTCCCCAAGCAAGAAATTTACAAAGTTTGTCTATTTTTTCGCGTAGAAGACTTTATCAAACAATGGATATTTCTGGCGTAAAATCAGCAATACCCCTGTATTGTAATCATATTATTTGGAAAAACCCCCAAACTCAATTAGAAACAGGAGTTTTAATAATTGGTATTAACCCTGATCAGCCAGTTTTTAATTTACCTCAAGTTAATCAACAATTACAAGTAATTAAATTAGCAAATACGGTATTATTTGATCGTGCTACCAGAGGAGAATATCAACAAGTCATATCTAAAATTACTCAACAAAAAAATGTTAATACAGAAATTAATGGCAAAACAATTACTATAGGAGGTTTATTTGAATTAGGTGCTTCTTTTGCAGCAGATGGTAGTTTAATTACTAGTGCAGATAATTTTGTACAAATTGTAGGTAGACAACCCATAAATAGTATTAATATTGGTTTAGTGAAAGTTAAACCAGGTTATGATATAAATCAAGTAACTCAACAATTAAGAAATTATTTAAAAGATGATGTTAAAGTTCTCACGCATCAGGAGTTTATTGAACTTGAAAATGATTTTTGGCGAAATAATTCTCCCATAGGGTTTATTTTTGGTTTAGGCGTATTTATGGGTTTTATCGTTGGGGTAATTATTGTTTATCAAGTATTATCTACTGACGTTAATTCTCATTTAGAAGAATATGCTACTTTTAAAGCTATGGGTTATGGTCATAATTATCTGTTAACAGTGATCTTTGAACAAGCATTAATTTTAGCAATTTTAGGTTTTATACCCGGTTTAGTCATTTCTTGTGGAGTTTATCAGTTAACTCAATATGCTACTAATTTACCTATATATATGACTTTATTTAGAAGTGCAAAAGTTCTATTTTTGACATTTATTATATGTGCATTTTCAGGAGCGATCGCTACTCATAAATTACACGCTGCTGATCCTGCTGATATGTTTTAATGTAATCAGTAATTAGCTAATAGTATATCACTAGCCATAATCTTTAGGATATTTCTCTATTCTCTGTTACCTACTATAACAAGAATTGAGAAATTTTAATTCTACTAAATATAGCATTCACCACAAAAATTTCTATCAAACTCGCTAAACTATATTAACAGGACTTGCGCAACTGGCACATTGGTAGGGTGTGGTTCGACAAGCTCACCAACCACGTTACACAGTATAAATCATGTAAATAACCAAATTGTTGATATCTGACGCACCCACTCAACAGATTTTTTAGTGTGACACTTGCGTAAGTCCTAATTAAATACAACAAACATTTTTATTTTTCAAATTTCAAGTTTGAATTGTCAATTTTTAATTAACTCCTTGGTAATTATTTATGTATCCAGTAATTTCTATAAAAAATCTTGACTATTATTTTGGTCATAAACAGTTGCGTAAACAGGTATTATTTAATATTAGTTTAGAAATAAATGCTGGAGAAATAATTATTATTAATGGACATTCAGGTTCAGGAAAAACAACATTATTAACTTTAATTGGAGGTTTACGTTCTGCTCAAAATGGTAGTTTAAAAGTATTAGGAAAAGAACTATGTAATGCTAACTCTGAAGAGTTAGTACAAGCAAGAAGACGCAATGGCTATATTTTTCAAGGATGTAATTTACATAAAAGTTTAACTGCACTGCAAAATGTAAAAATTGCCTTAGAAAATCAAGAAAATATTCCAGTTAAAGAAATGAATTTACGATCTATAGAAATATTAGAAAAAGTAGGTTTAGAAAAATACTTGAATTACTATCCAGAACAACTTTCAGGAGGACAAAAACAAAGAATAGCGATCGCACGGGCATTAGTTGGCGAACCACAAATAGTATTAGCAGATGAACCCACAGCAGCATTAGATAGTCACTCAGGACGAGAAGTAGTTAAATTAATGCAAAAACTCGCACAGGAAAAAAATTGTACCATTGTTATCGTCAGTCATGATAACCGTATTTTTGACATCGCACATCGCATTATTTCTATGGAAGATGGTAAAATTAAAACTTCTCCAATAATCTCATATCCTTTATATTCTCATATTCAAAATTAGACTTTAGCTATCAGTTTTCAGTTAATGATTTATCATTTATCATTTATCATTTATCATTTATCATTCTGTAACCTCCAATCTTTTTAGCAAATTCATGAGGCTTGAACATAAAATCACCCCTAGGTTTGTCTATGAGTGTACAGGTTTGTCTATAAATTGTCAACTTAGGACAATCTCTAACCTGGTATAATGGAAACATTTTGATATTCTCCGATAGTCCACTGACTGATACAGTATCAGAAATACAGAAATACTCTAATTATCTTATGACAACACAAACCGTAAATCCCCAACATAAATTACCAAATTTATCAAATTTTAACATAATTAATTACACTAATAAAATTAAGAAAACATTTATAGGTATATTAGCAACTATACCCATAGCTATAACCTTGCCAGTACAGGCTTTAGAAGTAGAAATTATACCCAAACAACCAGAATTAGGGGATACAATCTCAGTAGTGATAGATGTAGAACCACAAGAAACTCAGAATATACCCGTAGTAACAGTTAAAAATCAAACAGAAAACAACACATATCCGGCCTTTGCTATAGCACCGAATAAATATCGTGCATTTATTCCTACCACACCTTTAGAAAAACCAGGAGTAAGAACAGTAAGAATAACAGGAAATGGGCAAGAAAGAAATCTGGCTGTATTAGTAGGCGATCGGGACTTTCCAGTACAACGAATAAATCTACCGCCAGGAAAAGCTGGAGTTAAAGCTACAGAATATGAACTACAACGAGTAGCACAATTAAAAGCCTTGCAGACACCAGAGAAATACTGGGAAAGAGCTTTTATCGCACCTAACAAAGCGAGAATTTCCACAAAGTATGGAGTACGACGTTACTATAATGGTAAATTTGCTAAAGACTACTATCATCGTGGTGTAGACTACGCAGGAGGAGCAGGTTCACCAGTTGTTGCTCCGGCCGCTGGTAGAGTTGCTTTAGTGGGTACAGTAGCTCAAGGATTCCGTGTTCATGGTAATGTAATTGGGATAGATCACGGACAAGGAGTAGTGAGTATTTTCATGCACCTTAGTAAAATTAACGTCCAAGAAGGTGATTTTGTCAAAGCTGGGCAACTTATTGGAGGTATTGGTTCCACAGGAGCATCCACAGGTCCTCATCTCCATTGGGGATTATATGTTAATGGTAAATCTATTGATCCAATACCTTGGAAATCTCAATCTATAGATTAGTTACTAGTAACAATTTATTAATGTGATGGAAAAACTTAGGACTTAGCCAATAATTTTCTCATGATTTTTGAGCGATAGATCGCTTCCCTTGAAGTCTGTTTGCGTAGCGTGGCGTAGTCCTACGGCAGCTACGCTAAAGCCATAACCTCAAAGCTAACAACTGACGAATGACTACACTAATCACGAACTAATACAGGAGTGCCTAAGTCTACCTGAGTATATAACATTTTCACGTCAGCATTACGCATTCTCAAACACCCATGAGAAACGGCAGATCCAACCAGATCAACATTTGGTGTCCCATGAAAACCAATTTCATTGCGCCCATCTGACCAAAAACCAATCCAGCGATCGCCTAAAGGACTATCAGTACCCCCATCAAAAATTTGCCCCGTAATAGGGTGTTTCCAGATGGGGTGGTATTCTTTGTGCATCACTTGAAAATCTCCTGTGGGTGTTTCCCAACCCTTTTTACCCACTGCTATGGGGTAAGAAGCAATGACTATATCATCACGATAAACATAAACCCGGCGATCGCTTAAATCTACTAAAACTTGATTTTTATTATTTTTAGGTGTAGATAACCCCTTATTACTAGATAAAATCTGACTATCCTTATTTTTCAGAAATTCAGAATTTACACCAGCTATCACATACCTCTGGCCAGAACTAGGTACAGAAGCAGCAACAGCACTTTCACCAACTTCTATTCTTGCCGTCTGTTGATTATTGGCCACTGGCAAATTTTTTACAGTAGAGGATCCGGTATTATTCTCATCTAAATGCCCTGTTATCTTCATAGTTTGCCAATAAACACCAAGCCCTAACATAGCTGTACCAAAACAAAGAAACATTGCTATCCGTGCTACAGGTTGATTTTTTGCCATTGTCATTGCCTATAAATACATTAATTAACCCTGAAATGTGGAGCGCGGGGATCGGCGAGAAAATTGTTGATTCTGAGTCCTTGTCAGGGTTTAGCACTGCTCATGGAAACCCCTACTGACTCCTGGATCTCCTGACTCCCACTCACTAGTCCAGTTACACAAGTGATCACAATTACCACTGTTCCCTATATTCCCTCAACTCCATACCACACAAGACTTCACCACTATTTTTATCACTAGTCTATCTTGATATTTCCGTGTTGCGATCATTAATCCGTCACCTCAAGTGGAAACATTTACTAAATTATCCCGTCTAATAGGAGGGGATGATTTAAAGCAGTTCCTTTTATGACTCAATCAATTTCTGTATCCTGGTTACAAGTTGATGCTACCTACCCAGAAGTATCACTCACAGTAGACAAACTTTCAAATTATGATCTGATCTTACGTTGTCAAGTCGGATCACGTCCTGAGCGTGCCGCTTTTTCTGAACTATTACGTCGTTATCAGTCCCAAGTTGATAAGGTTTTATATCACTTAGCCCCTGATTGGTCAGATCGAGCAGATTTAGCTCAAGAAGTGTGGATTCGTGTCTATCGCAATATTAGCAAATTACAAGAACCTGCGAAATTTCGCGGTTGGTTAAGTCGTATTGCTACCAATTTATTTTATGATGAATTACGTAAACGTAAACGAGTAGCTACTCCCCTATCCCTCGACGCTCCTCTTTCCTTAGATGATGGTGACATGGATTGGGAAATTGCCGGTGATACCCCAGGACCTGAAGAGGTATTAACAACTAGAGAATTTTACGAACAATTACGAGAGGCGATCGCGGATTTACCAGAGATTTTTCGTACTACTATTATACTTAGAGAAATCGAAGGTCTACCTTATGAAGACATTGCCGAAATTACCGGCGTTTCTCTAGGAACTGTAAAATCAAGAATAGCTAGAGCTAGATCTAGACTGCAAACTCAATTGCAAAGTTATATCAATGCTTAGAGTCTAAACTTCTTTTTCGGCAATCTCTGGCATTATTTAACAAATATTAAGGACTGTCACAGAAAATATATATTTTCTATGTATTTTCTGCCATTTAACCCCTCAAACAATTGACAATTGACAATGGACAATTATCAATTATTAGTCAATCCACAGGTAGTATAACTATGAGGAAGCGAGATTGCTTCGAGTTATTAAGTGCCTATTTAGATGGTGAAGTAACCGCTAATGAACGTAGGCAAGTAGAAGAATGGCTTTCAACAGACAAAGCCATCAGAGACGCATACAAAAAACAGTTACACATTAGACAAGAGTTGCGGAATATGCCCATTCCTGCCAGTGAGCATTCCTGCGAAACCATCATACAGCAAGTATTTGCACGGGTTAATCGTCGCTATCAGTTAAAATGGATCTTAAGTGGATCTGCGATCGCTGCTTGTGTCTGTGCTACAATCAATGGTGTATTACCTAGTTTTAAAACATTCCAAATAGCAGAAAACAATATCCTACAAACACAATCAGCAAACATAAAGCCTATTGTAATTAATTCATCACCTATGGTAGCGTTAAATAATCCAGTTATGGAAATTCCTAAAACAGCAATAGCACCTAGCAGCAAACTAGGAAATGACTTAAATTAGTATAGTATTAAGTAGGGGTTTAGCACTGCTCATTGCTGTAAGTTGACACCAATGATTACTAGTAAAACTCCTCTTGGCTGGAAGTTTCCCTTCTACATCCCATCTCTGCAAGGTCTTAACTGAAACTCCAATCTTTTTAGCAAATTCATGAGGCTTAAACATAAAATCACCCCTAGGTTTGTCTATAAATTGTCAACTTAGGACAATCTCTACACTTTATCTTGTTTACCCCTAAATATCTTGTAAAGGTTTGTCTATGTGTGTGTAGTTTTGTCTATAAAATTAAAACTGTTAGCTAGGAAATAGCTCATAGCACTATTAGATAACGCTGCTTCCAATTTATCACTTAAACTATCATAAAATTGTGGATATACAGGTAAACGTGGTACTAATTTCCAACCAGCAGGTTGTAAAATATTTCTTAATGATTCTACCTGTAAATGTGGATAATTAGGATTCACTTCATCTTTAGGACCTATTCCTCCCAAATCTCTAGCACCAGCATCTAAACAAGCTAATAACCAATGATCATCTTTGACTAAATTGGGAGGAATTTGAATCGTTATATCTGGAGGTAAAATTTCCCTAGCTTGACTAATAACTTCCGGCAAATGATCGGGGTTAAAAGCTAAACCATCAAAACTTTGCTCTGCTCCTGGACTATGGGGTTGTAAAATTACTTCCTGAATATTTTGATATTGATCATGTATATCAGCGATCGCCCCTAAAGTTTCCCATCTATCATCTTCCGTTTCGCCTATTCCCAACAATAACCCAGTAGTAAAGGGAATTTTTAACTGCCCTGCCCATTGTAACTGTTGTAAACGCAACTCTGGCAACTTACTAGGCGCATAACGATGAACAGTATTTAATAAACTAGGTGTCAACTGTTCCAACATTAAACCCATAGAAACATTAACATTTTTCAATGCTTCCATCTCAGCAAAATCTAATATACCCACATTAGTATGTGGTAAAAATCCCATCTCTAAAGCTAAACTGCATAAATCATAAATAAGCTGAAACCAATTTTTACGTCTCGAAGAACGCCAATGAACTTCTCCACTTAATATCAGAATTTCACAAACATCCTCATTTTTTAACCTTAATAAAATCTCCCGTGCTTGAGATAACGTCATCCAAGAATCTGTAGTTGGTTCAACACGGAAATTACAATAACTACACCTATTAAAACATTCATAAGTTGGAACAAGAGTATACGCTGGACTATAGGTAATAATTTTGTTTCTATTATTACCAGTATTTTGGGTAAATAAAGACATTGTTACAATATTAGGAGTAAATTTCCAAAAAAGTTTACAAAAAGATAAAGTCTGTAAAGCTGATTATATATAGCTTTGATCATTGAGGCAGAGAAATATTTGCCAAAAAGTTAAAAAATATTACGAAAACCCCTTTACAAAACTAAACATTTATCTTAGGATAAATTTGTGAGGTAGAAACACCTACCAAAACATACATACATAAACAGCAATTATAAAGACAATGACCACAGCAATCCAGCAGCGCCAAAGCGCGAACATCTGGGATAGATTCTGTGAATTTATCACCAGCACCAACAATCGTTTATACATCGGCTGGTTCGGTGTATTAATGATCCCAACCCTAC
>NZ_JACJPV010000071.1 GCF_014696225.1 Anabaena sp. FACHB-1237
AGGACTTACGCAGGTGTCACACCAAAAATCTGATGTAGGGTGCGTCAGATAGCATAAATCATGTAAATAAACAGGTTCTTGATATCTGACGCACCTTACTAATGTGCCAGTTGCGTAAGTCCTGCTACTAATTCAGCATCACCATTGAGCATTTCTAACCAGCGCAATTTACCATCCAGTTAGGATTGATAACACTTCATTAAGGCAAACCAGGATTTATAAATATAGTTTACTAATGCTGTGGCACTGGTGTAAAACCGTGCAGGTTGTCCCATGAAGCGCGGATCAGTTTTCAAGGGTTCACAGAGTTCTTTAACAACACCTGTGGGATGTTTACCTTTTTGTCGCCAGGTTTCAATTTCTGGATGTTTACCCATTTGCATCAGTAATTCGTTAATTAATGGTGTGTTTTTCTCTGCCATCAATTGCCATAACTGTTGACGGGTAGATTCACTGGCTAGTAGACGGCACTGAATGGTGATTTGGCTCATAGAATAAACATATTTGTTTAATACTAACATATCTGTATTATAGCTTCTTTCTGTAAAATAGTTTTTTATGCAAGAAACTTTTTTCACAAGTAAGGACGCGGCTCAATTGACAGGTTGTACCCTTCGCCAGATCCAGTATTGGCGAGAGAAGGGGATTGTTGTACCTATAATTAGTGATACGGGTACGGGTCGCAGTATTTATTATTCAAGGTCTAATTTAGTGGAGTTGGCAGCTATGGTATATTGGCTGTCTACGGGGATAAGTTTTGATATTGCTTGTTTTATTCTCAAACAACTCAAGGAACAAGAACCAGAGTTGTTTATTTCTGGTCAGGGTAAGCGGTTTATGTTGTTGTTATCACAGGATGATTCGCTTTCTTTGGTAGAATTTGATAGGAAAACAGCGATCGCTTCCCTGGATGAAGGTAAATCTGTAATTCCCGTGTGGTTAGATGTTATTTATCACGGGTTAGCAAGCAAGTTACCAAAGTAGCAATTCCTATGGATCACTTCGCCATCGCATCCCTAGATGAAGGTAAAGCCGTGATTCCCGTGTGGTTAGATGTTGTTTATCACAATCTAAGGCATAATATTATTAAGTAGTTCAATCAGTAAAAGGAAAAATATATGTCTCTCAACAAACCTAGCTGGATGAATTCAGATACATGGTCACAATTTATTGCTAAGTGGAGTAGTTCACCTCAATGTAATCATCCCGGTTGTATTAAACCAGCAGATACAGTAGACCATATTGTTGCCAGACGTAATAATGGTCCTGATGAAATAGAAAATTTACAACCCCTTTGCAGAGAGCATAATAGTAAAAAAGGTATTAAGCCAGATGAGTATTGGTCAAAAAAATTCTTTTTCGATCATCCAACAATAAATCTGGATAAGTTAAGAACAGCCCAAAAACGCGAAGGTTGGGATCGGATTCTTGATTATCAAGATTGGTTTTTGCGTCCTTGGAATCAAATTAATCGTACTATTTACGGTAATTTTTGGATTGTTGGTGCAGGTAAAACTCTAGCTCCAGTTGTACAAGCTTGTGCATTAAATTATATCATCCAGAAAAAGATAGGAAAGTCATATCCTCGTATTAATAGAATTTTAATTTTAACTAAAGAACGTGCAATTAGAGATCAAATAGCTAATTCTTTAAGAAGTAATGAAGAAGGCGGAGAAAATGAATTAGTCAAGTATGGTATTTCATCAACTGCTCCAACAGTAGGAATTATAGAAGAAGGATGGCAAGTTCAAGATTATCCTAGTTTAGAACTTTGTAATATTTGGGTTGCCTGTATTCATCAGTTTTTTGAAACAAATAACAACCCTAAAGAAAAATTATCAGAAATCTTAGCTCAATTCCCCTTTATTGCTATTGATGAACCTCATCATGCTTTAAACCAAGTTTTAAATATCGTTCAAAAAGCAGTAGACTCTTTAGTTTTTGGTTACACAGGAACACCAATTGAAGCCGATGGTAAAGCACTGTCTCAATTTACTTCACTTTCTGTTTATGATTATGATGATGCTAATGAAAATGACCATTCAATGAAATATGTAAGCGACAAAAAAGTAGAATTTACATCTTTTGTTGAAGAAGTTGGAATTACAAGAGCAGAATTAATCACTGACAATGATCTTGGGTTTCAAGAAACAGATGATGCTAAACAATTAGGTTATGACAAAAATTATATACCGCAACAGTCTGTTGTACAGGCAGTTATTAACTATATGGAATTATGCGATAAAATGGAAGATAATATTTCATCATATGGTGACTTAGCCCAACATCGTCCTGAAGGTTCTAAAGCAGAGTTATGGTATCCAGTACATTCTATGATTGTTGTAGATAGTGTAACTATAGCAAGAAAATTATGTGAACAAATTAACCAATTTTTTGAAAGTAATCGTAGAAGATTTCCGAAAAATAAAGGATATCAGGCTGATATTATTCATTCAAATCTCTCTGAAGCACTTGAAGATAAAAGTTTAAAGAAAGTAGAAAAAGATTATATTAAAGGCAAAAAGATGTCTCCCGATCATCCCTGGATGTTATATCAAAAAACGGAAAAACTCGATGAAAATTGTAATCGTGTTCTTTTTGTAATTGGTATGGCAAGAGAAGGTGTAAGTAATCGTTATTGTGGTTGTATTGGCTATGCTTGTAAAACTGAATCTTTAATTGAGCTTGTACAAAGAGCAATTGGTAGGCAAATTAGAAGTGTTCATAAAGAATTAAAACAAGATTTTCAATCAGTAAATACTGACTTAAATCAAGAATATATAACCTTATTAACTCCACCCAAAACATTAGATAGTGTAAAAATAATTACTCATATTACTTATGATAATGCACATGATATTCGTCGAGCAATTTCTTATATATGTAATATGGGAGACCATTTAGAATCAATACCAAAAATAGAACAATTAATGGCAGGCCAAATTACCCCAGGCATTAATATTACTGTAGAGGGAATTTTGAAAACGAAAGAAAAAATAGAAATTGCTGGTGATATTGGAAAAAGCAAACAAAGTAATCCCGAACAACCAATTAATACAGGCAAATATCAGGATAGTTGGGGAGATAATAATGAAACGAAGCGTAAGAAAATTTCTGAATGGGTACAAAAAGTAGTTGATTCTCCTGAAGATGCAGAACGGGAAATTAATTATACTGGGATGCTACCTCAACAAATACCTATTGTCTGGGATGAAACGCTTGATTCTAAACCAACAAAAGATCAACTTGTGCAATACATTAAAACCCATCATCCTGATTTTATTGCTGATTTAGATAATCCTGAGTCTCAAAAATTCTTAGAGAGATTTTATGAAATGTGGGTTAAGGATTTTGATCTTGGTCATATTCCTAATATTTCTAAACTTAGTGATATTCGTAAAACACTAGCCTACAAAGTTCAACAATCTTTAGGTCAATATCTTCAATTATCTGACCAAAAAATAATTTATCAATTAGTTGATAATGCTATGCGTCAGGTTTTAGGAACAAGTGAATCATTAAAAGATAATAGTAGATATAATTGTCCTCAAGCTCAGGCAATTTTAACCCGTAAGGACATAACACAAAAAATTGTAGGATGGGTAAGAAATAAATTAATTGCCAAGGGATACTGTCCTGAGTTAGCCATAGCTTTTGAAATTGAACAAGAGGAAAATTAAATTAAATGTCGAACTCTCAACGAGATAGAGAAATTGCAATTGCTCAAGGTGCTGGTAAAGCAAAGCGGGCTGCTGGTAATGCAGTTCATGGGCTAACACATACTGAAGTGTTAGCAGACTTTTATAAACTTCAATCAGATGATGCTAGGGCTGCTTTTGCTAGAACTTGGCTTTCTAAATCTTCAGAAGCACTTAATGAAACTTGGAGTGTTATTTATACACTCCTTAAAATTGTAGAAGAAAAAGAACTGTATAAAAAAGAAAGTTCTTTAAATAACTCCAAAATATACAATAGTTTTCAGGAATTTTTTGAAGATACTCTTAAACGTCCTTTTGAAGAATGGGCTAGATTAGAAGCTGATTATAATTATGTTTCTCAGTATTGTCCCGAATTGTTTAATAGTTTTTATTCAGAAGTAAGAACAACACCAAAAAACACTAATATAGACAAAAAAGAACGAGAGGTTATTTTAACAATGTCTGAATATGAATCATTAAAAAATAGAGCTTCTCAATATAAGACAATTTTTCATTGGGAACAATTACAACAAGTAGTTGATAATGGATGGATTTTATCAACTGCTGAAGTTAGAGAACTCATAGGGGTAAAACCTAGAAAATCACCTTTTGTAAGAGGAGCATTTCAGTTTACTAAATGCGGAAAAATTGGTAATCAATCTGCTTGGAACGTTGAAAAAATAGGATAGATAGTATTGAATTTATAAAAAAATAAGCAATTAATGATTTAATCCAAATGATACAGAAAGAAAAAATTAACCAAACTAATCATTATTTTGTTGACGAAGCAGGAGACTTAACATTTTTCGACAGAAAAGGCAGAATTATAGTAGGAACACCAGGCGCATCTAAATTTTTTATGGTAGGTGTAGCCCAAATTTTTCAACCAGAACAAGTAACTTTAGAACTTGCAGAACTCAGAAAACAACTTTGTTCTGATCCACGCTTTAAAGACATTCCCTCAATGCAACCTTCCGCCAACAAAACAGCAATTACCTTTCATGCAAAAGACGATCATCAAGATGTCAGAATGGAAGTATTTAAACTAATGCAAACTTTTGAAATTAAAATGTATGTAGCTATCAGATACAAAGCAGAATTAGCAGTAGCTACTCAAAAAACTTATGAAACTTTGAGCAAAAAGACAAATCAAGATGATATATATGATGATCTAGTAAAAAGACTATTTAAAGATAGATTACATAAAGCAAATATTAATCATATCGTTTTTGCTAGACGTGGTAAAACTGCACGGGAAGAAGCACTACAACAAGCTATAAATCAAGCAAAAAGAAATTTTGAAACAAAATGGAAAATATCTTCCGATAGTACAACTATTATTAAACCAGCTTACCCATCAGAGTATGCTGGCTTACAAGTTGTTGATTACTATTTATGGGCTTTACAAAGATTATATGAACGCCATGAAGATAAATGTTTTATTCCACTGGCTCAAAAATACAGGATGATTATGGATTTAGATGATCGGCGAAATAAGAACTATGGAGAGTGGTACACCGATTCTAACCCGCTATCATTGGATAAACTTAAATGGTTTGTGGGCTAGGTTTAAGTAGACAAGCCACTTAAACACACGGCATGAAGCCGACGTTCACCCACAGTTATATTATATCATTGATATTAAAAACTTGCAAATAATGTAATGAATTAAAACCAATATTGTGGTTAATATGTACCATAAAATAGCAAGCGATCGCTCTCAATATCTTAAATACTGCTACCTCCCTTTGTCTTTCTCCATAGGTTGTGCGATCGCATGGTTCCAGTAGTTTTTGAATTAGTTCCAGTAGCTCTTTATCACCTGCGGATAGTTCGGTGATAATTTCGCTACCTTCTGCTTCATAGTCATTGGGTTGATCATCTTGTATTTCTAGCATATATGTTTATTATTAAAACATAGTTGGATTATACTATATAAGAGGACAGTTAATTTGTCAAGTCTTGTGAAAACTTGGAAAAATAGGGATTTTAAATACAGGACAACTAATTTGTCAAATATTGAAACTCGGACAGTTATTTTGTCAATTATTGTTTTACTGGCTAAAGATAGGGTAAAATAACAAAACCCTTGCTATGTAAGGGTTTAGGGGTTAATATTTTTGTGGACATTAATTTGTCAAGTGGTCATTTAATTTGGCAAGCGACATCAGGAAAATTATCAGTATAATATTTTTCCTTTTCTCCAAAGTATTGCAAATAAGGGTTTTCTCTAATCTGTTCTACTTATCAAATAATTTTCTTACACTATTTGCTGAATCTTGCTGTAACGCTAAATTAGCGATCGCTTGGGTATCTGCCATAGTTAAATGACTCACAGCCTGTTTAATTGTGGCTATAGATTGTGGATTAACACTTAACTCATCCGCACCTAAACCTAATAAAATCTGGGCTACATTAGGATCTGCTGCTATTTCTCCACATACCCCTACCCAAATATTCGCATTATGAGCAGCTTGTACAGTTTGTTTTATCATCCTTAATACTGCTGGTTGTAAAGCGTCCGCTAAAAGTGCAACTTTAGGATTTGTGCGATCGCCTACCATTACATATTGACTTAAATCGTTTGTACCTATGCTGAAAAATTCCACTTCCTGTGCTAATTGGTCAGCAATAGCTACAGCCGCAGGTGTTTCAATCATAATTCCCACTTGCATACCTTCATCAAAATCAATTTCCTCCTCCCTTAACTCAGTTCTCACCTCATGCAAAAGTGATTTAGCAGTTCTCACCTCTCCTAAATTAGTAATCATCGGAAACATAACTTTAATATGATTACCAAAACTAGCGCGTAAAATTGCCCTTAACTGCGTTTTAAATATCTGCGGATTTTCCAAACAGAAGCGAATACCACGCACTCCTAAAAATGGGTTAGGCTCCACATCTGTAACGTTAAGATAAGGTAAAGGTTTATCTCCTCCCACATCCAAGGTACGAATAATCAAAGGACGGTGATTAAGAATGTGAGCGATCGCCTGATACACTGTTAATTGTTCCTCTTCCGTCGGCGCACTAGTACCCGCAAAGTATAAAAATTCCGTCCTTAATAATCCCACACCCTCCGCACCTTGGCTAATAGCTACTTGAGCATCAGTAATACTACTAATATTTGCTAAAACTTGAACCCTTTGCCCATCTAAAGTAATAGCTGGTTGATGAGCTTTTTGTCTAGCCTGTTCCTGGTCATTTTGCCAAGTTTCTTTTTTTGCTAACAAACTTTTTAAAGTATCCGATGTCGGGCTTACCCAAGCCTTACCACTTTCACCATCCAAAGCAATTAAAGTACCATTTTCTACATTTAACACCTGAGTATCTACCCCCAAAACTGCCGGAATACCCAAAGTTCTGGCAATAATCGCACTATGAGAAGTAGCGCTGCCCAAAGTCGTACAAATACCTAACACCTTACTAGGATCTAACTTAGCCGTATCAGATGGAGTTAAATCCGTAGCAATAACTATAGATGGTTCAGTAATTTGTAAATCTGCTGGAGCGTTACCCAGTAAAATTCTTAACACCCTTCTCCCCACATCCACCACATCATCCACCCGTTCTTGTAAATAGGGATCATCTAATTGATAGTAAGAATTAGCCACATCATCAACTACGTTTTTCCATGCTGCTTCTGCATTAATATTTTGTTCATTAACCTTTTTATAGACAGCTTCTAATAAAACAGGATCTTCTAAAAATAACAAATGGGCATCAAAAATAGCTGCTTCAGCATCACCAATTTGAATATAACTATGAGAAAGCAAAGATTGAATTTCCTGTTTAGCGATATTAATAGCATTATGTAATCTGTGCAACTCAAATTGGATATCATCTATGTGATATTCCGTAATAGACATGGGTACAGACTCATAATGTATAATGGGAGCGATCGCAAAACCTGGAGAAGCAGCAATTCCCACTAATTCCCCTTCCGTGCTAGGAATCACTTCTACAGGTGTTAATCTTTGTACCTCCATCTGAGAATCATCTTCGCCAAAATTATTGAGAATTAAAGTTTGTAAAGCCCTTAAAGCTGCGGCAGCATCCGTACCCGTAGCTGTAATTAATAACTCATGGCCTTGACGCACACCTAAAATAGCCATTTGGTTAATACTATCACCGCGTACCGCTTCCGTACCTCGCGTAATATTTTGTACCTGAACTTGACAATTAAAGCGAGAAACAGTACCTACAAATTGGGCTGCTGGACGAGCGTGTAAACCCAAACGATTATTAACAGTAATGCGTAATTCGTGATCAGCTTCTAATTTATATAAACGTTTTTCAGCAAAAGGACAAGAATGAGGAGTAAGCGCGTCACCGACACCCAAATGTTGAGCCTTAGATAAAATAGACCCTTGAGCTTCTGCTATAACTTGCTGAATATTATTACCAGAAGCAGCAGACACAGCCGCCGCCATCGTACCTTCAACCAAAGGAGCCGAGCATAAATAGACCTTAGCGCGATGTGCAGGCTCAAGAAATTCCAGAGCCATTTCAGCACTCATCATAGCGCTACCTAAATCCATAAGTACCAAAACGCCATCATCAGAGAAAACAGAGGTAATAGCCGCATATACCTGCATAGCGTCAGTACCCAAAGGGTTATCAGGATCATCAACTCCAGCAGCCACAGCCAAAGGAACTTGGCCATGAACCATTTGCCAGGCCAACTCCTGTATTCCCAGAGCTAATTGTTTACTGTGCGAAACTATAACTATTCCTACCACTGTAGCACCTTAGGCAGTTACCGCTTCCATTATTACTCAAATAAATCTAAACCATAGCATTTATTTAGGTTCTATTTACAAATTGAGGAGTCACTGAGTCAGAATCAACAATTTCCCCCTGCTTTGTGCTCAATAACTAGCAACTTACATTACTAATTACATATAAACTACATATACAAGTATAATCTTAAAATGTAATAAAATTGAGCTATTCCTAAGCTGACAACTTTGTAGACAAAGCTATACTTGTGTTGACAAAAATCAATATAAATATATTTTAGTAAAAAAATCGCCCACTTGATATATAATCCTAAAATATCCAGTACATGAATTAAGATTATTGCCTAACCGGAAGCCAAGCATATAGATATCTGGTGTTGATTCAATGTCCGCTTGCCTGTCGGCAGAAAGGTGATTTTAAACCCTTCTAGGAACAATTGATGAATTGTCTCTAAATTCATTGTCACTCCTATGTCTAATGATAGTGGTAGTCCTTTTGCAGCAATCTTAACAGAAGAAAGATGGCAGCGCCATCACCAAACTAAACGCGTTGGGCTACAGCGTGTAAGTCTACAGAGGGATAACTGCTCCCATGCTCCTGTTGAAGTAGAAAGTAAAGTCTAGCTTTGTCTAGGTTTTATATAGCATATTTTTTGTAATTTTTTTGATAAAGCGTGACTTTTCATGGGAACGAATTACCGACGGGTTTTACTCAAACTAAGCGGTGAAGCCCTTATGGGCAACATGGGCTATGGTATTGATCCAGAAGTGGTAGAAGGTATAGCTCAAGAATTAGGGGAGGTAGTAGCCAGTGGCGTACAAGTCGCCATAGTTGTTGGCGGTGGTAATATATTTAGAGGCGTAAAAGCTGCTTCCGCAGGTATGGATAGAGCTACAGCCGACTATATAGGCATGATCGCCACAGTTATGAACGCGATGACGTTACAAGACTCATTGGAAAGGCAAGGCATACAAACGCGAGTACAAACAGCGATCGCCATGCAAGAATTAGCAGAACCATATATCCGTAGACGTGCCATCCGTCACCTAGAAAAAGGACGGGTGGTAATTTTTGGAGCAGGTTCAGGAAATCCCTTCTTTACTACAGATACCACAGCAGCTTTACGAGCGGCGGAAATAGAAGCAGAAGTGATTTTTAAAGCCACCAAAGTAGATGGGATATATGACGCAGATCCAAAACTATATCCCAACGCCAAACGATATCAAACCCTAAACTATAATCACGTATTGGCAAAAGACCTAAGAGTAATGGATAGTACAGCGATCGCCTTATGTAAAGAAAATAATATTCCCATATTAGTATTTGACTTGACCGTGCGAGGTAACATCCACCGCGCAGTTATGGGAGAATCTATAGGGACGCTTGTGGGAGGTTCTTATGAAATTAGATGAAGCTGAAAGTACCATGCAGAAAACCGTTGAATCAACCCAACGGTCATTCAATACAATTCGCACCGGTCGCGCCAATGCAAGTTTACTAGATAAAGTCCTGGTAGAATATTACGGCACACCAACAGCATTAAAATCCTTAGCAAACATCACCACACCAGACGCTTCCACAATATTGATTCAACCTTATGATAAAAGTAGCTTGAATCTGATTGAAAAAGCAATCTCATTATCTGATGTAGGATTAGTACCAAGTAATGATGGAGTAGCAATTCGTTTAAATATTCCACCATTAACCAGCGATCGCCGTAAAGAATTTGTTAAAACTGCGGCTAAATATGCCGAAGAAGGCAGAGTGGGTATTCGCAACATTCGACGTGATGTCCTGGACACAATTCGTAAACAAGAAAAAGCGGGAGAAATATCCGAAGATCAATCAAAGGATCTCCAAGATAAACTGCAAAAACTCACCAACAAATACACCGAAAAAATAGATCATCTATTAACAGAAAAAGAAAAGGATATCATGAAGGTATAGGAGTCACAAGATCAAAGAGTCAGGAGCATCTTGCTCCCTGATAATTACCTGAACAACAAAATTAATTGCACATTAACTGCAATTGCACACTTTTTAACACCTTCTCCTTCCTCCTCTAATCACCAATTTACCAAAAATTTATAAAAAGTCCTGATCCCTTATATATACTGAAAAATCGAATAATAAAAATCAGAACCGCAAAAACGTCAAAACTCACTAAATCTCACCAAAACTTACTAATTAATATGTACGATTGTATTATTGTGGGTGCAGGTCCTGCCGGAAGTGCAGCAGCCTATCATTTAGCCAAAAGGGGAAATTCAGTATTAGTCTTAGAAAAAGACTCCTTACCCCGATATAAACCCTGTGGTGGCGGAGTATCACCAGCGATCGCTCAATGGTTTGACTTCGACTTTAGCCCGGCAATCTCTGTTAAAGTAGATTCATTACGTTTTACCTGGAAATTAGAAGATCCCGTAGAAGCCAAAATAGACATTAAAGAACCAGTATGGATGGTCAGAAGAGAAATATTCGATCACTTCCTAATTCAACAAGCACAACAACAAGGTGCAGAACTCAAAGACAACCTAGAAGTAATAGGCATAGAATTTAAAAGCGATCACTGGCAAGTCAACACAGCCAAGGGCACATTTACAGGAAAATATCTTATAGCTGCGGATGGTGCAAAAGGACCAATGGCCAAATGGTTAGGGTTTAAAGATCGTAAACGTAGACTAGCAGGAGCATTAGAAGCCGAAGTTCCCGCCGAAGTAGTCAACAAAAACATGGCACATTTCGAGTTTGGACTCCTGAAAAATGGCTACATTTGGAACTTCCCCAAAGCAGACGGTTATTCCATCGGTATTGGCACATTTATTGGTGGAGAACCCCAAGACTTTAAAAAAATTCTCGATCAATATGCCCAATCTTTTAATGTGGACGTTAAAAATAGTAAACAATATGGTCATGCCATTTGCCTGTGGGATGGAACCCAAAAACTACACACTCAAAACGCCATATTAGCAGGAGAAGCAGCTTGTGTAGTTGATCCGTTCACAGCAGAAGGCATTCGTCCCTCCATATTTACTGGAGTTTTGGCTGCCCAATTCATTCATCAAGCCTTGGGAGGCGACTTAAACGCTATAGAAAACTATAGTAATGCCATTAACGAACAATGGGGAGCAGACATGGCTTGGGCACAAAAGTTAGCCGGAGCATTTTATCGTTTTCCCGGTATTGGTTATAAAGTTGGTGTAAAACGTCCCTCGGGCGCTCAAATTATGGGTAAAATACTGTGTGGCGAGCTTAAATATGGAGATGTTGCTGGACGTGCATTACAGCGTTTAATTCCTGGTTTTGGCTAATAATTGGTGATTGTGGCCTTGATGAATTAGGGTATGACTTTGTTTCACCCAGAGGCGCACAGTTGCAAAAATTCAAGGTTTGAAATCATTGATTTTTCAATTTCATCAGGACTTACGCAACTGGCACATTGGTAGGGAGTGGTTCGACTGCTATATAAAACCTAGACAAAACTAGACTTTACTTTCTACTTCAATGGGAGCATGGGAGCGGTTATCCCTCAGTAGACTTACACGCCTTAGCCAGACGCGATAAATTAATTTAATTGCGGCATTTAGATCCCTATCCATCTCAAAACCGCAGT
>NZ_JACJPV010000072.1 GCF_014696225.1 Anabaena sp. FACHB-1237
CCAGGTGGTGTGCATTCTTATTGGTTCTTATTGAGAATAGGTTTTGATGACGTTTTTGGTGATTTACTGTTTCTCAAATGCCTTTTTTCACTTTATATGTTTGTTTTGATGCTCCCTTTAATTTTTTCTCTACGTAATTTCCCTCTGTGACAGTTTGGGGTGCGGAATGTGGGATAAAATCCAACTCCTTTAATTTTCCAATTACAATTATTTAATGCTTGTAAACCTAAAACCTGGAGAGGCTTTGATTTCCCCCCTTCCCTTTTAGGGAAGGGGGTTAGGGGGTTAGGTCAAGCTGCTACAAGATTGGGAATATATGCGGAAGAATCGCCTTTAATGGCTTGACTATAGTTACCGTCAATACCTAAAGGAAGATCACCAGCAATAGTTACACGCTGTACCCGACGAGGTTCGTTACCATAGTCAGCGATCGCATAGTGTTGAGTAGCACGGTTATCCCAAAACGCCACATCTCCAACTTGCCAACGCCAACGCACTGTATTCTCAGGTCGTGTAATATAAGATTGCAACAAGCGAATAATATCTGCTGATTCAGTGGGAGATAAACCGCGAATTTGCCGTACAAAACCACCTATAAATAAACCTTTTTCCCCAGATTCAGGATGAATTCTCACCACTGGATGCAAGGTTTCATACACTGTGGAAGTAAATACGTCTCGGTAAGATTTTACTTCTTCCGGTATATCAAAGGCTGTGGCATAATCATAAGCATTGCTATGTACAGCCCAAAGTTTATCCGCTAAATTACGCAAATGCTCTGGTAAATCTTGGTATGCAGTTACGGAATTTGCCCAAATAGTATCCCCTCCCGTCGGTGGAATTACCAAAGACCTCAACACTGAACCAAGGGGCGGACGATCTACAAATGTAACATCAGTGTGCCAGCTATTAGCACGGGCAACGGTACGACTATAATCTAAATCCAATACTTCTGGATAGCCGGGTAGAGATGGAACTGTGGGATGTGCGGTAGTGATTTCACCGAAACGACGGGCAAAATCTACTTGTCCATTAGCATCTAGTTCTTGGTTACGGAAGAAAATGACTTTATATTGAACTAAGGCTCTTCTAATTTCGCTGATAATTTCATCACTGAGATGAGTAGCTAGGTTAACACCTTTAATTTTTGCACCAATGCGTCCAGCAATTGGTTTGACTTCTATGTTTTGATAACTCATAAATGTGTGCAAATCTGTGTAAATCTGTGTGTTCAATTATATGATAGGTATTTTGCCTACTTGTACTTAAATGAAATTTGCTATTTCACTAAGCAGCCACAGGAACAGGAGTAGCAAATTTAGCATATCGCTCAATATAGAACTCTTTGGAGTGAGCGATCGCTTTCACTGAAGGACGTTCTTTAATCGCGTGCTTCCACTGTTTAATGCGAGTAAATTCAACAGGGATACCAAAACCACGATAATGTTTGAGAGCAGCCCATCTTTCAAACCAGGGGAAAAAGGTGAAATCGGCCAAACTGATAGATTCACCAAACCAGTAGGGACCACCTCCCGAAAGTTTGCCTAAACCTTCATTTTCAATAAATTCTAGGTGCTTGTATAGTTCTTGTTTAGCTTCCTCTTGTTTTTGGAAATCGGGACTGCGTAACAGAGTAGAAAAAGCAGGAACTAGTCTAGTATTAGCAAAATCTATCCAAATCCGAGCCTGAGCTTTAGCAATAGGATTACTAGGTAAAAGCGGAGGGTTAGGAAATACTTCATCCAGATATTCATTAATAACTGCTGATTCCCAAATTCTATTTTCCCCATGAGTAATTGCAGGTACTTTTCCATAAGGAGAAACTTTTGTAAAGCCTTCTGGTTTATTCTGCAAATCAATTTCAATCAAATCAAAATCAATACCCTTTTCTTGAAGTACCAAGCGAGTCCGGTGAGCATAAGGACAAACTACCGCACTATAGATTTTGATATCAGCCATGTTTAAATTCCTTAGTAAATTAATCTTTGTAATTACAACAGATTTTAAGTAAATGAAGTACAGATATAAATAGTAAAACTATTGTAGCGTAGGCATTTTGCCTGCCTGTACCTCATAAAATTCAAAACTACTGTAATTTGACTTTTGACTTATACTACTGTATTCTGATACATTAACAGTAGATTATATTTATAATACCTGATCAATCAACAACTAATCAAGTATCAACCAATACAATAAATGAGAAATTTGTAGAACACAGTCCTCATCAGAGAAAAATCATATTTTGTGTTGGAAAAATAAATGTCGACTATACCAGAACGAAAGTAGGGGTAATTCATGAATTACCCTTACGCAAGAATCAGGTTTTGATTTCCATCTTGCGTAAGTTCTATATATAATAAATGTCATAGCCAATATTTTATAATACCCAACAAATATGAAGAAATTAATAAGTGTCTCCAAAACCCTATTTATCAGTACAGGAATTTGTTTATTTTCTATTCCTCATACCTTGGCAATGCCAACAAGGTTATTAACTACCAGAACAACTTATAATCAAACTAGTGCTTGGGGAACAACTTATTATTTCACAATCAAATTACCAGAGTCTCTGATTAATTGGCAATTACAACAGGTAGTTTTAACACAAATAGAAGGGTTAGAAAATATTGAATTTGATCAGAAAAACAGTGTTGCTTTTGTAGACAGCAATGGCAAAAAAGAAAAGCTACGTATTACCCTAGCTAAGAGATTAAATCAACCACAAA
Source organism: Anabaena sp. FACHB-1237 (assembly GCF_014696225.1). Taxonomy (GTDB): domain Bacteria; phylum Cyanobacteriota; class Cyanobacteriia; order Cyanobacteriales; family Nostocaceae; genus FACHB-1237. Next base: position 2,730 of record NZ_JACJPV010000072.1, read on the forward strand.
CTTTGATTGTTACTTTTAACCAGCCAATTTACTCTAATCAATTAATTACCATCGGCTTAAAACCTTTTCATAATCCTCATACCGAAGGTATTTATCAATTCCGAGTTGAGGTAATATCTTCTGATGAAAAAGCAAATAATTTAGTTGTTGGAACTGCTCGTTTGCAATTCTACGACGATTTTTATGATCAACTGTTCCCACGATGGTAAAGTTAAAGGTTAACTGTTAATAGTTAACCTTTAAAAATGTTGACTTCTCTACTAGTTAGTATAAGCTAATTCTTTGAGATCAGATAGTGATTTATTAACAGCTTCTACAAATTCTTTCAACACATCTTTTAACCGTTGATCAATTTCTTCATCTAACTGTAAGCTACCATCAGGTTGAATTACAATTTGCTTATCCACTGCGTAAACTGTACTTAAAATATGTCTTGCACCTAATTCACCTAAAACTGGTTTTAAGGCATATTCTATTGATAATAAATGAGCGATTGTACCACCAGTTGCTAAAGGTAAGATAACCTTACCTGTTAAGGCTTTTTGTGGTAATAAATCTAAAAAAGATTTGAGTACCCCAGTATAAGCTGCTTTGTAAATTGGAGTCGCAATAATTACCCCACTTGCTTGTTCTAATAATGCTTTTGGTTTTTCTAAAGCTGGACTATTATAACGTCCAAAAACTAAATCTTCCGCAGGTAAATCTCGTACAGAAATAATCTCTGTTTCTAAGCCTTGTTGGGAAAGAATTTGAGTTGCATATTCTAAAATTCCGTAGGTTCTAGAAGGATGAGAAGGACTACCAGCGATCGCTAAAATATAAGCCATGTGATCTAAACCTCTTGATTTAACTAATTTTTAACTAATCTACAGATGCCACTGTAGTTTCTCTCAGGTGTTCTTTAAGTTGTTTAGGAAATTCTTCCGTAGCAACAACTTCACCAAAAGGACTTAATAATTGTGGTTCTAATATTGGTAAATTATCCAAAGGTAAACGTGGAAAAAGCAATTCTGCTACCCGATAAGCCTCTTCTAAATGGGGATAACCAGACAGAATAAAGGTATCAATTCCTAAATCTGTATATTCTTGCATTCTTCTAGCAACTATATCAGGATCTCCTACTAATGCAGTTCCAGCACCACCTCTAACTAAACCAATTCCTGCCCATAAATTAGGGCTAATTTCTAATGCTTCTCGACTGCCATTATGTAATTCCTTCATGCGTTTTTGTCCTTCAGAATCCATGCGAGAATAGGCTTCTTGGGTTTTGAGAATAGTTTGATCATCAACATAACGAATTAGATCATTAGCTGCATCCCAAGCCTGACTTTCAGTTTCTCTCACGATGACATGAAGACGAATACCAAAGCGTAATTTTCTACCTTGTACATCTGCTAAACGTTTTACAGAAGCGATTTTTTCTGCTACTTGTTGAGGAGGTTCACCCCAAGTCAAATAAACATCAACGTGCTTGGCAGCGATTTCTTGGGCAATAAGAGAAGAACCACCAAACCACAAAGGTGGATGAGGTTTTTGAACATTAGGAAAGAGAATTTTCCCTTCTTTAATATGCAGATAATCGCCTTCAAAATTGACAATTTTACCACCTGCAATTTCCCGCCAAACTGTGAGAAATTCATCAGTTAATTTATAGCGATCGCCATGATTTAGATGTAAACCATCACCTGCTAATTCAACAGGATCGCCTCCAGTAACCACATTAATTAATAATCGTCCGCCAGAAATTCTATCAAAAGTTGCGGCCATTCTTGCTGCTACTCCTGGTGACATCAACCCTGGTCTGATTGCTACTAAAAACCGCATTTTTTTAGTGTAAGTTACCAAAGTTGCAGCCAAAATCCAAGCATCTTCACAGGAACGACCTGTAGGCAATAAAGCACCTGTAAAACCTAACTGATCAACCGCTTGGGCAATTTGTCGCCAATAATCAAAATTAACTGAACGACCACCTATAGCAGTTCCTAAATAGCGTCCATCGCCATGTGTGGGAATAAACCAAAGAACTTGCATGATTCTTATTTAAGTGTCATATTTTTCAATCATTAACTACGTTAAATCTATGGGTAAATCGTAGTATTAAGGTAATGTGTAAGAGTATTACATAAATGGATGCAGAAAGCAATACTTTTACTGAAAAATACTGTAAATCCATCGAAAATTAGTAGGTTATTTTTTTAAGTAGCTAGGATTCCATTGTAACCAGTAATTTTCCAGTGTTTTAGCCACTATATCCGCCAATTTGCCAAATAAGGCATATATCAAAATACTTAAAACTACAATATCTGTTTGCATGAATTCTCTAGCATTTGTAGCCATATAGCCAATACCAGAATCAGCAGCTATTGTTTCTGCCACAATAAGAGTTAACCACATAATACCTAAAGAAAAACGTACACCTACCAAAATTGAAGACATAGCCCCAGGGAGAATAATGCGCCAAAACAAACCCCAAGTATTTAAACCGTAAATTTTACCCATTTCAATTAATCCGTGATCAACACTACGAATACCATGAAAAGTGTTTAAATAAATAGGAAACATGACACCCAAAGATACTAAAAATAATCTCGCTTCATCACCAATACCAAACCATAAAATTACTAACGGAATTAATGCTAAATTGGGAATATTACGCAACATTTGTAAGGATGTATCTAGTAACTTTTCTGCAATGGGAGAAACACCATTAATCAAACCTAAACTAAATCCAATACTTCCTCCAACTAGAAACCCAGATATTGCCCGTATAGCACTAATGCCAATATTTCTAAAAAGTTCACCTGACTGAGTTAATTTAATAGCAGCACTAACAACTGATAAAGGTGCTGGTAATATTCTTGTAGGAATAACACCAATAGAAGATAGAAATTGCCATAATATAACTATTGTGATAGGTACAACCCAAGGTATGAAAGATTGCACATAAGGATGTTGGATAAATTTCAGATGGAATTTATGCTTTTTCATTGTGTACCTTGATGAAAAATTGGCAGTAGGAGAAGAAAGTTTCATATATTAGTATTAGGTGAAAGTTAATAAGTGACAGGTAACACACCAGAAATTGGAAATTTGTTGTGTTTGGCATAGGCGGAGGAAAGGAATTTAACCGCCATTAACGCCATTAAAATGTATGTGAGTAAGTCATCAGTGAATAGCAACAATCACAAAGATTCATTTTCATTTCACAAAATAAAATGTTAAATTCTTTGGATTAAGATATTTCAGGTACTGACGACTGAATACTTACAAATCTGAAAATAGTAGTAACAAATTCAGATTATTTCTTACTAAGTCTGGTAGGCGTAATCGCTGCATACTGTTGAGAATTTAAAACTGAATCTCTGATAGCAATTTGTTTAGGAATAACACCTTCTTTATAGAACAAATCAGCAATACGTTGTTGTTCAGCAATTAGAGATGAGTTAATTGGACGTATGCGGAATGTACGTCTACGAACTACCACAGATAAAAGTGATGGATCAAGTTTTAGTTCAGGTGCAAGAATTTTCACAACTTCATTAGGATTAGATTCTGCCCATTCTCCTAACTTATCCACCTCTTCTAAAACTATTCGCACAACTTCTGGATTTTCCACAGCAAAACTGCGTCTAGCCATATAAAATCCGCCTTGGGTAGCAATCCTGGAAGCATTTCTTAAAACACGAGCATTAGCAGTTTTTTGTACAACAGCAATAAAAGGATCCCAAGCCACCCAAGCATCAATTTTCTTTTGAATAAAAGCATCACGGGCTTCTGCCGGAGTTAAACTTACTGGTTGAATATCACTATATTTTAAACCTACTTCACCCAAAGCTCTTAGTAATAAATAATGTGATGCAGAACCCTTTTGAAAAACAACTTTTTTACCTTTAAGATCCTTAACTGTCTTAATAGGAGAATCCGGCTGGACAACAATAGCACTACCTTCACCCTTGCTAGGTTTACGTCCAGCAATATAAGCTAATTGAGCACCCGCAGCCTGAGCAAAAATTGGTGGAGTTTCTCCCACCGAACCAATATCAACTTTGTTTGCATTCATAGCCTCCATTAATTGTGGACCTGCAGGAAATGGAGACCATTCTACCTTGATACCTAAAGGCTCAAGACGCTTATCTATAACTCCTTTAATCTTCACAATATCACCCGATGTTTGATATGCAAGTCGAACTACTTTAGTTTTAATACCTGTTTTCCTACTAGCATTTTGAGCTTGAGCTTGTACTAAATTAGTGGCCATTGGGCTAGAAACTAGTACCAAAGCTAATGCTGAGACAGAGTATTGAATGAACTTCTGTAAAACTGTACGTCGTGTTAAATTAAGGCTCATAATTTTGTATTCTCACTGCAATTTTAATTGTGTTTTAATACTGTTTTAGAAATCTAAAATGGGCGACTTCCTGCTAAACTAATACGTTTTAAAACTCGACGTTGATCAGGATCAAATGCTTGACGATAATGTAAAGTAGATTGATTATCCCAATAAACAATATCACCCACAGACCATTTATGTTGATAACAAAATTGCGGTTGATAAAGATAAAGATGATTTCTCAACTGTTTAATTAATTCTTTACCCTCTTGAACTTCTAAACCAACAACTTCAACTTCTGTGGCGTAATCTAAATTTAAAATTTTCTTGCCACTTTCAGGATGGGTTCTCACCAAAGGGTGAGGAAATACAGGACTAATAAGAGGGATAGTCTTATCTTCACGGTATTTTCTGCGAGGTTCTCCTGGTTTGTTTAAAAATGGATTGTAAGTAATTAACTGCAAATTTGCTATTCGCTTTTTTGTAGATTGATCTAAAGATTCATAAGCTAAATTGAGATTTAACCACGAAGTATCGCCACCTTGAGATGGTACTTCCAAAGCATAAAGTAAAGAACCACTAGAAGGATATGGAGTCCATTTATGATCAGAATGAAAAGCTAATTCTCCTGTGCCTGTGTAACCATTATCAACATTAGAGACAGGAATTATCACTGGTGTAACTCCTGGTTGAGAAGCTAGAACAGGAATATTATCTGGAGGCACAAATAATGAACCAAAATTAAAACTAAAGTTTAAAAATTGCTCATCATTAAGATGCTGATTTTTAAAGATGAGGATATGATAATCTCTCAGAGATTGTTTTAATTCCAAAATCACTTGAGGTGAAATTTTTTGACTAGCATCTAGTCCAGTAACAACTGCTCCTAATGGAGCATTAAGAGGAGTAATTTGGATATTAGTTAAAGTAAGGGTCGGCATAGTTCAAAATTTTGTCAACAATCAAATTAACTTCATTGTTCATTAATTAAGTTCAATTCAAGTTTTATTCCTTCTTAATTTCGCCTCCGTAAAGCCAGCATAAAAAGGAATAAAACTCTGATAAAATGCTATTTTTTACTAAGCACCTCTTTAGGAGTAATTGCAGCATATTGTTGAGGACTTAAAAATCCATCTCTAACATTTACTTTTTTAGGGATAAGCCCTAAGCTATACCATTTATCTGCAACTTGTTGTTGTTTTCTGATCAATCTTTCATTAATTGGCACTAATGAAAAATCATATTTATCGTGCATTTTCTCTAAAGTTGGGGCATCAAGCTGAGTCACAGTAGTTAGTAACTGAGCAATTTCTTTACGATTCTTTTTAGACCAAACTTGTGCTTTTTGTAATTCTTCCAGAAAGATTTTAATTACTTGGGGGTTTTCTTGATAGAATTTCCGATTGGTAGAAATAAAGTTGTTGGTATCTCTTAACCCATTACCACCATCTAGTAAAACTCGACCGACTTTATTTTGCACATTTCTAGTTACAAATGGCTCCCAAATAAACCAACCATCTACTTTACCTTGGCTAAAGGCAACATTAGCATCTGGAGGTGCTAAAAAAACTGAAGTTACATCAGAGAGTTTTAAGCCTTCTCTTTCTGCTGCTCTAACTGTCAAATAATGTCCAATAGATGCTTTTTGGAAAGCAATTTTTTTGCCTTTTAAATCTTTGAAACTCTTAGCATTTGACTTGGAAGGGACTAAAAGTGAAACTGATCTACCATCAGAAGAAGTAGCTGCTAAATATACGAGAGGAACTCCAGCAGCTTGAGAAAAAACTGGAGGTGATTCGGCTGTAGACGCAATATCAAGTCCACCTGCATTTAAAGCCTCTAATTGTTGAGGACCAGCAGCAAATTCAGGCCATTCAACTTTATAGCCTAAAGATCCTAATCGTTTTTCTAAAATGCCTTTTTTTTCTAAAACTGCCAGGGCTGTAAGTTGTTTAGAACGAACAATTCGGACTACTTTTTTATTATTATTAGCAATTAACTTACTATTTGTGTTAGTTGCATTTGTAGAAGAAATTGTTTGCTGCTGAATGTTATTTTGGGATGTATTTAAAGTAAATACTGTGGCAGATAAGACCAAGCTATAGCTAAAAACAGATATAGTCTGACGGGGATTAGTAACTAGACGTTGCCAAAATACCAAGTTTTTGAAATTCTTTTTCCAACTGAACATTGTGTTGAATTACCTTTTACTTTTGATGTTCTGTGAAAAAATCACAAAATTTAAAAATACTGAGAAACTATTTAGAAAATGAGGTGAGAACGAAAAACCCACCTCAAGTAGAAGTGTAAGGAAAACTGAATGTAACTGAAGTGAAACACTGCCTATTACACTTACACAAGTGTTACATTCTTAGGGTGCTTCAGATTTGATAAACTTGCCAGAAATGAACAGATTTTCAACACCTGAGACACCCTAGAAGAGATATAAAATGAAACGTTAATATACGTTTTAAAAATTTTGACATCTGGTACGCCTTATAAAAACATTTTGAGCTTTTGTTTAGTTTTTGCAAATTTGCAAATATTATCATTACAAATCTATGCAGCATTAATAGAATTTAGGTAATATGAAGATTCTCCTATTAACTCTTTTTCCGATTGTAGTAATTCTTGATGTAAAGATTCTTGCTTACCCATGACTCTATCTAATATTCTCTCTACAGTTCTTGCAAACTTGGCATCACCCCTAGCTCTGGGACGAGGAAGGTCAATTTTGACATTCATACTGATTTGACCATTTTCAATTAATACTACTCTGTCTGCTAATACCACAGCTTCTTCTACATCATGAGTAATTAATAGTGCAGTAAATCCTTGTTCCTTCCATAAGCGTTCTAACAATTGCTGCATTTCAATCCTAGTCAGGGCGTCTAATGCTCCCAATGGTTCATCTAGTAGTAGTACAGAAGGTTTACTTGCTAAGGCTCGCGCTAAGGCTACCCGTTGTCTTTGTCCACCAGAAAGTACGGAAGGCCATTCATGGGCGCGGTCTTCTAACCCCACTTCACGTAGCACTTGTAAGGCTGTTTGCTTGGCATATATTTTGGAGTTAGAACCTAATAAACCTAGTTCTACGTTTGCTAATACTCGTTGCCAAGGTAACAATCGCGCATCTTGAAACATCATCCGCATGGTGGGATTAATACGTTGTTGTGTATATTTACCATTCAATAAAATATCACCACCACTGGGAGTATCTAACCCAGCAATTAAACGCAACATTGTACTTTTACCACAGCCACTACGACCGACAATAGCTACAAATTCTCCTGGCTGAATCTCTAAATCAATTCCTTGTAAAACCGTTTTGCTGCCAAAGGATTTTCTTAAACCTTCAATGTTTAATTTCATTCCTTTTGCTTGATTAGTCATATTCAAAGCCTCCCATTTTAGATTTTTATTTAGGACTTACGCAGGATGGGACTAAAACCCTGATTATTGTGTAGCAGTAATTCATGAATTACCGCTACTTTCATGATATTTTGCGTAAGTCCTGTTATTCATTCAGCACATCTGTCAACTAAAAATGAACAGCACTCCTATAACGTTGTTGCTAACCGAAATTTTGATAATTTCTATACTCATGTTGATTTATTTTTCGGTTTAAAAACACCTGATAAGTTGACAGAAGCTTCTTTTTCAAACTACTTGCCAGTAATACAAAAGTTTTAGTAAACAAGCATCTAGTACGGATACTAATATGCTTGCTGTTCAACTCATATTACAATCTACGGCAAATCGGTAGGAATACCGTATCTTTATTTTAGTGTTGCACAATTAAGTTAAAAATGCAAGTATTTTTTTAGGAAACTTTTAGAAAATTTTTAGAATAAATACAAAAAAAATCCCCACTTATTTATGAGGATTTAGTTAACGAAAAACTTTGACAATTAACTCAGTAATTGCTAATATTAAGCACAACAATTATTTTTTATCTTTATTTGAGATTTACAGCAAATTTGATCTAACTCAAGTAAATTTATGGCAGACAAGATGCCCACTATACAATATGCTTTTAACGTAATTCAAACCCTAAATTATTCAATATTTGTCGTAGCTGTTGTCGACCTGATAAAGATTCAGCAGATGCTACCCTTTTACTAGAATGTTCTGCCCAATCACCGGGAACGTTCATCTGTTGAGATTCATAGAAATCTTTCATAACTTGATTGTATAAAGATATTCCTTCATCTTGTTCTGAAAGTTGATAAGTTTCTCGATGCAAGACCACTGATTGAGGTAGGCGTGGTTTAATAGCTACATTTACATTTGGATCTGCGTAACCAACACATAATCCAAATACTGCAACTACATGAGGAGGTAGTTTTAATATTTGTGCTACTTCTTGTGGTTTGTTACGCAATGCACCAATATACACTGTTCCTAAACCTAGAGATTCTGCGGCTACTACTGCATTTTGCGCTGCTAATGTGGCATCTATAGCAGCCATTAGAAACATTTCTAAATAATCTAAACCTTCATGAGATAGTCCACGATTTTCAGCAATGTAACTAAGTCTAGCTAAATCTGCTAACCATAACAGAAATAAGGGAGATTGGCGAATATGTGCTTGATTATTAGTCAGTTTAGATAATTCTTCCTTGCGATTTGCATCTTCAACTGCTACGACACTCCACGTTTGTAGATTAGAAGAACTAGCAGCAGATTGAGCAGCAGCAATTAAAACTTCTAAAGTTCCTGGGGGTAAAGCATCGGGTAAATAAGCACGAATTGAACGATGAGATAACAGAGTCGTTAAGGTTTCACTGCTATATAAAACCTAGACAAAACTAGACTTTACTTTCTACTTCAATGGGAGCATGGGAGCGGTTATCCCTCAGTAGACTTACACGCCTTAGCCAGACGCGATAAATTAATTGAGATCGGAAG
>NZ_JACJPV010000073.1 GCF_014696225.1 Anabaena sp. FACHB-1237
GTATAATTTACCGCAAGATGCCGTTGGAGTAATGGATAGAGGTTTTGCAGGACTAAATTTTATGCAAGAATTAGTGCAAAAAGACAAATATTTTGTAGTGCGAATTAAGAATAATTGGAAACTAGAAGTGTTGAATGTTAAGATTTTGAGGATTTTGTCCAAGTTGTGCATTGGTATTGGTGATACCAAATTTGAGCAATTAATGACTCTATTCTCAATAGACAATGGATTTTACCTGGGTAAAACGAAAAGATTGTAAAGTTTTATTGCAGGATTCAACACTTGTGTCCCTCTTCTGTCACTTTCCGAGTATAACAAATAAAAGAATCAAAAAATAAAACTCTACAAGGCAGGTGGAGCAATAGATGTAGAATTACAAATCCTAAAACATTAAACATTTGGCAACTGAACCTAATGTACAACAAAGTAATTTCATTAATTTTTCTAAACATCAACAATAGAATCATGAAAGCGGATGGAATAATGCTCTCAATAATCTTCGCTTAATTGTCAAACCCCTCTTACTATTTTGGTTGATTTATCCGTGGCTCGCTATTTTTCCCAATTCTGATTTATTGCTTGGATTCAATTATCTCATTAGCGCGATGAATGGATTTATTCCCTTTTATTCTTCGGGATAATTTAATTCATTTACTACTTGCTTAATTCGGAAAGTGACAGAAGAGGGTTAGTTTTTCTTGAGCTTACTCCCATGAAGAGTAATAGCAAAATAGCAACAGTTTATCTTTAATTATGGAGATTATATAAAAGTGACGCAGATCTATACAAAAGATTTTGAAATCCAATGTCCTCCTCAACAGCGTACCTGGTACAAAATTTCTCAGGAGATTGCAGCGCTTCCCCTACCTGGAGTTCCCATTCGTCTGATTTTAACTAAAGCTGAACAGAACAATCTAACTTTTGAATGCAGCTTTATAGATACTGATAGAGAACCTGTTTGGTCATCCTTATTAAATATTAATATTCGTCAACGAGTTTCTAAAAAACCGTTTGTCGCAGTGAGCATTATTCCCACAGGAGTGAGAGCAGAAATTGGAGGTTTTGCAGGAGATGCTACTCCCAGTACTAACTTATTGGCTTCTGCTTGTGACTATCTAGTGACAAATCCCAATGCAGTTACTGCTTCCGATGTTTATTTTGCTCAGGATAATGTGCTGTATCTAGAAGGTAATCTGATTTGTCAGTTACTCCTGGGGAATATTGGAGTTATTCCCGAAAAAAGAACCAAGATTGCCGCAATCATTGAAAAACCCAAAGATGATCGCTTTTTAAATAACGTCCTTAATGCTCTCAATGGCTTACGGGCTGTGGGGGGAGTTAACATTGACCCTGTTGTGGTAACTGGTGGGGCGATTGAAACGGCCTGTACCTATTCCCAGTATGGTAATGCCTCTGGGGAATTTAAAGGTATGGAAGAGTTGATGAAGGCTTTGGATGTGGTGGCACAATCCGATGCTGAGGCAGTGGCTTTAATGACCACTTTGCAAGTAGATGACAAAGTGCGTCAAGCCTATTACCGAGGAGAATCTATTGCCAATCCTTGGGGCGGTGCGGAAGCAATTATGACCCACATGACCACTAATTTCTATCCCTTTACTGCTGCCCATGCTCCCTTATTATTGGAATGGGAACACACCGGATTTGGTAAATTAGTAGATCCTCGGGATGGTGCAGAATTGATTTCTAGTGCCTATGTTTGTTCTCCTCTGAATGGTTTAATCAATTCTCCTCGCCCAGTAAGGTTTGATACTCCTGTAGCGGCTGGTGAAACCCGGATATCTGTCGAGAATGTATCGGCGGTAGTGATGCCAGAAACAACCGTGGGAAATATTCCTTTCTTTGCTTCCTTAGACCAAGGTGTGCCAGTAATCTTAGTTAAAGATAATACTACCAAGTACGATATTACCCCAGAACGGTTGCAAATTGAGACCCAAGGCAGGAAAATATATCGTGTCAATAGCTACATGGAGGCGGCGGGATTACTGTTAGCCTTACGCAATGGAATTGCAGTTGAAAGTACAATTCGTCCGATGCCACAACTTCAGCCGATTTACCTTTAAGCTATGAATCAACCATCTTCTGCTTATAAGCTAATCGCATCTCATAATCAGGATGTGCAGGTTAGTCTTTATACTCCGGCTCATCAAGGAATTGCTCACAATAAAGATCGCCTGAGTGAAGAAATCTATCAATATGATGTACCGTTCCTGACTCGCCCTCGCACTGAGAACATAGAGAAACATTTCTCGGAAATGTATGGCACTAAACATACCTTTTGGCTAACTGGGGGAGGCACTCAAGGAGATTTAACCGCTTGTGCCTTATTAGGAACTCAGTATAAACAAGTGGCGATCGCTCTTAACAGTCATATTTCCACAATTAACGGTATCATTTTAGCAGGATTAGAGCCTTATTTTATTCCTTCTGTATCTTTAATGCCCACTACTGAGGAGGTGATTTCGGCGTTAGAAACCAGTGGCGTATCGGCTTTGTTACTCACTCATCCCAGTTATCAGGGGAAAATTCTCGATTTGGAAAAAGTAGCTGATTATTGTCACCAACATGATATTGCCTTGGCGATCGATGAGGCACATGGGGGACATCTTCCTTTTTTTGATTTGCAATGGCAATCGACAAAAGGACAAAGTTTTCCTCGTTCAGCGATCGCTTTTAAGGCGGACATCGTATCCCATAGTATGCACAAATATACAGGGAGTTTAGTACAAACAGCTTTATTGCATTTACCTACTGATTCTCGGTTTACCGTTGAAGATGTGATGGGAGTTTTACCATTATTTGAAACCACCACCCGCAGTAATATTTTGATGTTAAGTATTGAAGATGCGGTTAATCGGGGATTTTCAGAAGAAGGTAAAGCTTTATTTTCGCAAGCTCTTCGGGAATGCGATCGTCTTCGTTCTCAACTGGATCGATACGGTACAGTTTTAACTTATGATGCTCAAGTTAGCGATCCTCTGAAAATTTATTTAAAGAGCGATCGCACTACAGGAAAAGAATTAGCCCAACTTTTGTATGATCATGGCGTTGATGGAGAGTTTGCCGATGAAGAGGGATTATTATTAATTTTCTCTTTTAATCATAGTCAAAAAGATTTTCAGTTTATGAGAGAAACTTTAGCTAAAATTGTGCCGATTCTCAGTGAAAAAGCAAAAAAAAAGAATATTTCTAAAAATTACTTTTGTCGTAAACCACAAATGAAAATGCTACCCAAAGATGCTTTCTTTGCCCCAAAAGAAAAATTACCTCTAAAAAAAGCATTAGGTAAAATAAGTAGTTGTTGTATTCAAAAAGTACCCCCTGCTTGTCCTCTTGTGATACCAGGGGAAGTCATTACGAAATGGCATATTGATCGTCTATCAAATGAAACTTTAATTGGTGTTATCAAAGAATAATTAAATATGGACAATAAACAATCCAAAGACTTTTTAGAACAAAGGGCTTGGTTATCTAGCATTTGTGATACCCAAAGTACCGAGGAACTTGAAAAGAAGTATGCTAGTTGGGCTAATAGCTATGATACAGATGTTCAAAAAGATTGGTCTTTTATGCCTGTGGCTATTGCTAAAACATTAAGCAAATTATTACTAGATAAACACTGTTCTATCTTAGATGCTGGTGCTGGTACAGGGCTAGTGGGTGAGGCTTTAGCAAAAGAAGGATATACTAATCTAACTGCTGTGGATTTGTCAGAACAAATGTTGGCGATCGCCAAAGAAAAACAAGTTTATCAATATCTTTTTCAAGGTAATTTAGAAGATTCCTCTATTTTTAATAACTCAGAAAATTTTGATGTTATTATTACTGCTGGAGTTTTTGCTTATGGTCATGCAGGAGTTGAAGTTTTAAACAATCTATTTCCCTTTTTAAAAGAGGAAGGAATTTTCTTGTTAACTATCCGAGAAGACTATCGCAAACAAATACAAACGCCATTAGATCAATTATCGTGGCAATTGATTAGTGAAGAAGCTTTTCCTATCTATGATGAAGCTAAATTAATGTATCTTCTGACTTTTAAAAAAGGATAATAATTATGAACAATCAAAGATTTATGAAAATCTCCGAAAGAGAAGATAAATGTGATCTTCCTAAGTCCACTTGGCGACCTTTAACAGAAAATGCCTATTTACAAACTTGGAAAGGGGTACTTTTAGAAAAAGATCCCATGCAAATAGCAAGTTATCCTATGCTAATTGATGAATTAAAACCCAAGACAATTATTGAATTAGGAGCATTAAAAGGAGGAAGTGCAATTTGGTTAGCTGATAATTTAGAATTATTGGGGATTGAAGGTCAAGTTTACTGTATTGATAATGATCTTTCTCAACTTGATGAAAAAGCAAAAGCAGATTCTAGGATTCATTTTTTAGAAGGTGATTGTCGAGAAATTAGTACAGTTTTACCCACAGAATTGCTTGATAATTTACCTCATCCTTGGTTAGTGATAGAGGATGTTCATGATAATATAGTTGGTATTTTGGAGCATTTTCATCACAATGGTTTGGAAACAGGTGATTATATAATTATTGAAGATACCAATAAATTTATGTGGGAAGTTTGGGATGATTGGGAAGATCAAGAATTAATCAAAAGAGGTTATCAGAAAATGAATAACTTGAGACAATGGTTAATGAGTCATCAGGAAGAATATATGATTGATTCATATTATCAAGATATGTACGGTTATAATGCTTCAAAAAATTGGAATTCTATACTAAAAAAAGTGTTTACGTTTTAGCCTTAAAGAGAAATCAGGGAAACGTGAATAATTCAGTCAAATTTGAGGTTATTATTACTGCCGGGGTTTTTGCTTATGCTCACGCAGGTGCTACTTGAAAAGTTATTTTATATGAGGTAAAAAAATGAATTTAGAAGAAATTAAAAAAAATTGGCAAAAAAAAGGACTAATTTCTGAGTATTATGAATTAAAACCGCAAGATTATTGGTCAGATCCAGGTCATAAAACTGATGAATATTTCATTCTTTTGGAAGGAGAAATGCAAGTTTCTTGTCAAGATAAAGTGTTTAACCTAGAGATAGGAAAAGAAATTATGATTCCTGCCCAAGAACCTCACATAGTCAAAAATAATGGCTCAACAGTTAGTAAAGTTTTGTGGATACATTACCCCAACTTTGCTTGATCCATCCAAAAGGGAAAATTACGGCTATCTAGTAGTGAAGGGTGTAAATAACACTTCAGGGAGTGACAAGAGGGGGAAAAGCAATATAGAGAAAGGGTTTTAAACTTCAGACACCCCAAAAAAATTGGTATGAATGAAGCAGCAGATAACCAAATATTAGAGGAGCATAAAAAAGGGACAGTTTGATGGTAAAAAGAAAAAGTCCTGTAAAATTAGTAAGATAAAAACAAAAATGTTCCCCTCATTCTATCAAAAAATATTAGAAAAATACCTAAACAATAAACAATTAATTACTCTAAAAGTATTGGTATATTTATTACAGACTCAAAAAGATGTGAGAATAGAAAGACTGGCAGCTAATCTACCTTTACCAATAGAACAAAATAGTCGCCGTCGTCATATCCAAAGATTTTTAAATGCACAAAAATTGAGTATAGTGCTAATCTGGTTTGACATCATCAAAGAATTAATATCAAAGCTATTTATACCCGATGATTTACCTGCTATGGCTAAAAACTGGCAGGAAAGTTGGTACAACACTATTAATCAAACCAGTCAATTTTTGGAATACCAAGAAAATAAGCAAGTTAATGTACCAGATAAATTAATCCCACTTCTGGAACTTTGTTTACCTTACTATGAAAAACTAAATAATTATTGTTTTAATTTCGACTAAAAGAAATTTACGAAAAAACTAACGTTTAAAACCTCCTTTTTAAGGGTGATTTAGAATGATCAATCCCTACATCATCGTTTTTTAAATGGTATTAGTACCATTGAAGCGATAAAGTATTAGTATCTCTAGGTCCAATTAAAAATTTTCTGACTTGATTGCTCTTCTCAACTAACTTTTTATTGTTTGTAGCCTCTGCAATTTTGTGAAGCCAGTCATAAGTTAATGCAGAGCTAATTTGTCGTCTAAAGTGAATTTTTCCTAGAATAGCAACTATATCTTTAAAGTTGTATTCGTTGATGATTTTACTTAAATTATAGATACTATCTATGTCTTCTTCAGTAATAGGTTCTCGATCAATTGAATTTGGGGGTTTGCTTGAAATCATAACTGATTTATCTTTGAATAACTCTTCAGCATTAACACCAGAGACAAAATCTAAAACTAGATGCAACCGAGATATTGAGGAGAAATTAGCGGCACTATGAACACAATCATGACCATGATGTAACCAAATCTCTCCAGTTTTCATATGATAGACTTTTTCTTCATAGGAATTAAAGCAACCATCGCTAGTTTGAAGAGGAATATGGAGTTTGAGAAAATGGTTATTAAAATTTTTGCTTCCATCTAAACCATCTTTATGGGGTAGAAGAAAACCACCACTGCACATTTCAAAGATACGAGCTAATTTTAAAAACTCTAGATTAAATGTGTTCTCAATAATTCCACTAATATATGGCATTTTTACACTAAGTTCCGTTGCTTTGGATAGACCTTCGTAATCATAATAGCGACCATCTTCAGCCTTTCCATTACTGTTACGTAAAGTATAGTTTTGCCAGAGACCAACTTTATATTCACTATATCCAGTAAAAGCTGGAAATGTTTTTAAAATATTAAGTTCCTTATGCAATAGATTAAAGTCTATCTTTTCATTCAATGAAGCAATTTGCTTAGTTTGAAACTGATTTTTCATGATTTTTAAACTTAAACTAAGTAGAACAACATACAATTATACTTCAGTTTTAATAGGAAAAGGAGGTTGAAAGAATCCTGCTAAATCAAGTAATGGTGAGAGAACAACCATTTTTCCCCCTTCTTATAAAAGAGAGCGACGATTAAATAACAGGACTTACGCAACTGGCACAAATAGCGGGCGTGGCTTCACGGAAGCAAGGCGGCAAATTGAATCAAACCAAGCACATAGAAATACTTGGGCGTTTGAGTTGCTCAATTAAATAATTAGAAAGGAATTTATGCTTGATTTCATAAATAGTTTGACCAGTTCGATAGACTAAATTCTTTAACCTAACCCAAACCAACATAGCACAAGCAATATGATTTAGTTGCAGTCTAGCCTTACGACATTGACAAGATTCAATGCCCGTTAATTGTTTAATTTCCCGATGAAACTCCTCTATTTTCCAACGAATTTTACACACCTCTTGTACAACATCCGTAGAACTTTGAGATAAATCGTTAGTTACGACGTAATCCGTTCTGTTGGTAGAAACAGTAACTCGGAATAGTTTCACTTTATCACATATCACACCATTTCGCTTTTAATGCTATTTATTCTTATTAAGCCTCTTAATTTTTGAGTTACCTTTAGTTATTATGTACTACTTCAATGGCTGTTTTGATCTGTGACAGTTGAGGGTGCAGAATGTGGGCTAAAATGGAATTAGGTCATTTACAAGATGGGATATACAGTAATGTCAAAGACACAAATAGCAGTCTATTTATATGAACAAGACTATATACTGTGGATTGAAGATACAGTTAACAAATTAAGAAATAAAGATATTGAGGGGTTAGATTTTGAGAATTTGATTGAGGAGATCGAGGACTTCGGGCGATCAGATAAACGAGAAATTGAAAATCGTTTAGACAAAGGAAAAACCTTGAAACCCTGCTTAACTAATGTTTAACCCTTACCGCCATACACAAGAGTTAGATCGTCCTTTTTCTTTTGAGCGATTATATCGTCATCCTGGTTCTCTTAGTCGCTATGATAAAGGCAATACCCGCAAACGCATTGCGATTATCGGCGGAGGAATTGCAGGACTTGTTAGTGCTTACGAACTAAGTCAACTTAACCATCAAGTTACTTTATTAGAGGCTGATTCTCGCTTGGGAGGAAGGATTAAGACTCATTATTTTAGCGACGGGACTTATGGGGAATTGGGCGCAATGCGAATTCCCGCCAGTCATGGTTGCACTTTACACTATATAGATAAATTTAAGTTACCAAAAAGACCTTTTATTAATTACAATCCCGCAGCTTTTTATTATCTGAGGGGTAAGAAAACTCGTTTAGATAGTTACCAACAATTGTTTTCTATCTACAATTTAACTCCTGATGAAAAAAAAGATCCCGGAGTTATTTATGATGAGTTATTGGGAGAGTTAATTAATTCTTTTTCTGAAGATGAAAAATGGCAACTATTTTCACCTAATTTTACCAGTAAAAAAGTAAGAAAATGGGATCAATTAACCGTAACAGATTTTTTTCGTAATCATCTTTATCCTGATGGTTTTGAATTATTGGGTCATGCAACTGGTGCAATTCATTATAATCGAGTTTCTTTATTAAATGGTTTAATTGATTTCTTTGCTTGGCATGGAAAAGAACAATATGAATTAGTTGGAGGGATGGAAATATTAATTCAGGCTTTAGTCAAAAGAATATCAGGTACAATTCATACCTCAGCAAAAGTTACTGATATTAAAGTAACTTCTAAAGGAGTTAAATTATTTTGGAATCAGTCAAGTGAACAGAAAATTTACGAATTTGATGCGGTTATTTGTGCTATTCCAGCAACTGCTTTAAGAAAGATTATATTTGAGCCTATTTTGCCTAGTAAACAATGGGAAGCGATTAATAATTTAGGTTATTGTAGTTCTAGTAAAACTATTTTACATTGTACCGCTCGTCCCTGGGAATTTAAAGATAATATTTATGGTGGTGGTAGTTTCACTGACTTAAATATTGAGAAATGTTGGTATCCTTCTGATAATGCTAAATTAGATTTAAAAAATCCTTCTCAACCTCATTTTATTGCTAAAGATATTTCTTATCAACCATCAGTCTTAACTTCTGCTTATCGTTGGGAGGATAATTCTCGAAAATTTGTCACTTTAGATGAGCAAAATAAAGATGATTTAACTTTACAAGAAATTTCATTACTTCATCCTGAAATTAAAGAATATACTGATGATATGATTCACAGTATTTGGGACGAAAATCATCAAATCGGAACTGGTTCTTATGCTTATTTTGCCCCTGATGATCGGGAAAAATATCAACCTTTTATGGGACAATATTATCCTCTCAATAATCCTCGTATATTTTTTGCAGGGGAACATTTAGCGATAAATCATGCTTCAATTCAAGGAGCAATTCAAACTGCGGTTTCAGCCGTTATTGATATGCTTGAAATCTTAAACTATTAATAATAGTCAAAATTTAATTATTATTTAGCATTACTTAGATAAAATAAAAGTATAGATAGGGAAATTTAAAATTATGCTTCAAACCAGAAGTGTTGAATGTTAAGAAATCTGTGATAAAAATTGCTCAAAATATATTAAAATTTGGGCAACCTATATCAAAATATTGATTTGATAATGATTATAAATACATTTCCCAAGATTGTTAAAGACATCCTCAAATCCTTGCCAAAAAATGATTATCCGGTTTTGAACACCCGTCTTTACGTTGAGTGTTGGTTGGGTTATGCCTTAGATAATAGTTTAACAAGTATGCGAGACTTATTTAAAAGGTTAAACAATACAGGTATAGATGTAATAATTTCGACATTTTCCAAGGCTAACACACACAGGAATCAAGAAATATTCCAAAATATTTATGATCAATTGAATCAATTAGTCCAGAAAAAAGCCTATAAAAAGTTACATAATAAATATGCAATTTGTCCAATTGATTCAACAATAATTACCTTAACAAGCAAGTTACTATGGGTTCTAGGTTATCATCAGGTAAAACTGTTTAGTTCCCTCAATCTTTCTACGGGAAGTCCAGAAGATAATTTGATAAATTTTGGACATAATCATGATTATAAATTTGGTTCATCAATGATGTATAATTTACCGCAAGATGCCGTTGGAGTAATGGATAGAGGTTTTGCAGGACTAAATTTTATGCAAGAATTAGTGCAAAAAGACAAATATTTTGTAGTGCGAATTAAGAATAATTGGAAACTAGAA
>NZ_JACJPV010000074.1 GCF_014696225.1 Anabaena sp. FACHB-1237
CTGAGTCTTTCCATTGCTAGTCTTAGCTTGTATCTAAGTCGTTTGAATTTGTGTCCAATACTTAGATCATGTTTTGATTTAAGTTTATCAAGATGTGAGCAAAGTTTGGCTATTTTGCTGAAATCTCCCTACCCAGGAAACTGTTTAAGCAAATCATCACCTGGGATAATGGTTGTGTAAAAAACATAATTCTTATTAGCTACATAGCGTCTATCTTGCTTAATAATGGACATAAATTCTCTATGTCCTTCTTTTCTTCTTCCTACTAAACATCCTGCACTGGCATTTTTAATATCATTCACAGGAGCATCATAACCCCAGTGCTGATTTACATAAAAGTCATCACCTGTATCAAGTGCGTCTCCAGTGCGTTTGAAATCCTTATTGAAGTCTCTACAGACTGTGATATTACCTACTTGTCTTAATGCTTCATGGGGATCTGCATTACCATGTATTCCTACAGACCATGCTTTGTATTGTCCAAACTGGATTCTAGCTGCTCCTTTGGGATTCATGGGGTTATAGGTGTAGTAACTACCAGGTTCAGTGGTTGCTTGCCAATTATTAACGATTTTAGGTACGCCATCTATGATTTCAATGACTATTCGTTGATCGTTAAATTCATTTGGTTTATCATCGTTAAGAGTCCAATCTCCATTAATCCCTTCTACGTAAACAATGTTATACTCTTTGGGGTTGGTGAATACTTGATATTGTTTAGCCAGCATATATTTGATAATTTTACTGGCTATGTCGTTTCCTAATTTTAACTCTGGTTTGGGTAAGTCTTCTTGTTTGGTTTCAATGAGTTCTTTAGCGGTAACCGCTCCTAAAAATTCATTTTCTCCTGTTTTTAATAATTCTTGAAGTTTTTTCAGTGCTGCTGTGGAAAGTGGTCCAAATTTGCCATCTGCTGGTGGTTCTAGTAGTTCTAAATCAATTAATCTTGTTTGAATCTGACGTGCTAATTCTACATCATCAGCGATCGCTTCATATCCCCATTTTTCCTGTGTTCCTAAAAAATCTTGCAGTTTCATATTTTACCTGGTTATAGTGATTTGCTGAAGTTTTCATGATTTAGTTTAGCCGGAATTTAATATATACCGAAAAGTTCTCATTTTGGCAAAATTTTACTTTATTTTAACGCAATCAGTCAAAATTCTTACTCAAAAATATCTCCTGCTTATTTGAGAATTTGAGGATATAAATACAGAATCAAGGTAAGATAGATGTACCTTACCTTGATTGAGACCGATTAATAATTTTTGAAACTTGATGAATTGAATATCTACCAAGATCCTGTTTTTTCTTTCTTATAGATATCACCAGTAAATGGTTGTACGCCAATTTCAGGATAAGCGTCTTTATTAGGAGCAAACACTCTCATTGCAGCTTCATATACAAATTGAGTCATGTTAGCTAACATTTTAGAAATATTAGAAATAGCCATAACCTTAAACTCCTTGGTTTTTAGTCTTGATAATTTCTTATGTCCATAATCTAATACGATTCTTCTGTCTTTACTCATATTCTCAACATATCAACATATTAAATAATGTTTGTTTAAATTACTTTGTAATTTTTTACATTTATAGTATTTAATGCTCTCACTTTTATTGCGAAATATTACAGTTTATTTTTTATATCTCAATGTAAGAGTTAATGTAAGAGTTATTTTTGGAATTTTTCTCCTCAAATTTTATTAATACTTGCTTTAAATAATGTTTTAAATATATTCATCTAATATAACTAGATACCAGAAAAACTAGGTCTAGCTGCGTGGACTAATAAGCTGATGTGCAGCACTCACTGTATAACTAAAAAACCTAAAATTACTGTAGTCCAAGCATCTTGCTGGCATCTATTATTCAAATTAAAAGCACAACAGCTTAAAAAACTAAGGATTTTTAACCTGCCTATTTCGGTTTGTCTTTGTAGGAGCGATTTCCATTGCTGATTTTAGTATTAATTTAGAGTTTACAAACATCCTCGTAAACATAAATGAGTGATTGCTCATTCTATGAAAAATAAAATTGATAGAAATAATTACTTACAACCCTTGTAAATCAAAGGATTAATTAAAGTCAAGCCTATAAATGGTAAAGTTTAATTACAAAACCATCCACTGAAAAAAAAAGGTGTTATTCTAATAATTGAAGCTAGAGAAAAGAGCTTCCCTGGCAGATACAACAGCTAGAGTGACCAAAAAAGAAGAAAAAAAGCTGAAGTTAAATCAAGAGGTAAAAGCGCTGTTTAATTTACGTCTGTCTCGTAAGGAAAAAACAACAACACTCAACGCGAAAGCTGACATTCCCTCAAATGATTGAAATCGGGGGCGCTGTGACTGGTTTCCATCGCTTGTTTATTAAGGTGATGAAAGGTAGTACATCCCTGGCTAGAATGAACGAGAAGAGGGAGAGGACAAGCGAGTAGATGTGTGGGTGTTGTTGTTTTTTCATGGGTAATTGATGACTGGTAAAATAGTCTCTTGTAATCTCTTGTAGTCTCTTGAACTCCTCACTCCTGGGTCTCCCATTATCGTAAATTTGTACTAAAATTGAATAGTCAGCAAATTACATCACATATCGAAAATAGCTTTTTATGTCCATTATTGCCCTCAGAGCGTGGTATCTACAAGATTATGAACCGATTTCAATACTGGAAAAAAGACCTCCAGATATTCGGTTAAGCAAAAAAAGTCTGTTAAAATCAGCTTTGCGAGCGGATTTTTTGGATGATAAGGATGAGATCAAAAAATCTACGTGGTTTGGACGCTATTTGGAGGGGGAGAATATTGAATTTTATATAGATGGTAGCGGAACTTATGTAGTTTCTAATATTGACTTGATGAGTCATGAGATATATTTGACTAAGCAGGCTACATTATCCCAGTTAGAACCTGTAATATATTTTAGTTGTCAAACTGAATATCTGAAATCTACAGAAATATTAAGGGAAGAATTGCAAAAGACGGTGGAAAAAATTAATTTGCGATCGCGTTATCCATTAACTATATTAGAATCTCCGCGTCCTGAAAATAGTCCCGTGCGGTTAAGTCAAAGTCGCATGAAAAAAATCCGCAAAAGTTTATTATTTATTGCAGATACCACAGCGATCGCTAATATCATTAATCCTGAAATACCAGATATCAAAACACTTATTCCTAGTCCCAATGTCTGTGTAGAAATGGGTTATGCTATCCATAGTAAAAAAATTGAACATATTTTACTCGTGGAAATGCAGCGCTCAGAATTAGCAGGAAAAAATACTTTTGATCTACCACTTCAACAAGTTTTACAATTTGCAGATAGCAGTGAATTAAATCAAATGTTAACCTCAGCAATAGAAGCACATTTAATGAGATTTAGATTATTTTAGGATCAAAAAGTAGAGGTAATTCATGAATTACCTCTACACAATAATTAAAAGTAGAAGTAATTCATGAATTGTTACTAACTAAGAATAGAAAGTTTAGCAATTACAGGAAAATGATCAGATGGCCACAATCCCTCCCATTGTTGATCATCAATAATTACCTGTTGAATTTGAAAGCGGCGATCGCAATATATAGTATCTATAGCATCCCAAGCACTACCCGTAAAATTATGAAAAGTTTTTTGTTTTTCTAGGGGAATACTACTCAAAGAATCTTGAATTTGAGGATTATTAGCAAAAATTGTCCTAGCTGTATTATGAGGGCTAGTGTTAAAATCTCCCGTTAATAATAGATAATTTTCTGCACTAAATTCAGTTAATTTAACATTGACCAAAGCCGCTCCTAAATCTCTAGCTTTAACATTTTCATGGTCTAAATGAGTATTAACAATAGTGATGGAAATACGATAATTGTTAATAGTAAAAGTTCCCCAAGTGGCCATTCTTGGTAAACGATTTCCCCAGGTAATACTACCAGGAATTTCGGGAGTATCACTCAAATAAAAATCCTGAGTTTCTTGTAATTTTAACACTTGGGGTTTATAGAAGATAGCACAATGTTCTCCATTTCCTGTACCCGTGCGATCGCCACCAATATATTGATATTCTGGTAACAAAGATTGTAAATCTACTAATTGATGAATTTTACCTTCTTGTGTACCCAATAAATCAGGTTGATAGTGTTGAATTAAAGATGCGATCGCCGTGAACCGTTTTCCCCATTGTTGTATCCCTGGATCTGGTTTATCATAGCGTAGGTTAAAAGTCATCACAGTAATACTCATTGATTAAATCCTCACTGCACACCAAATTTATATCTTTTGATATCATAAACTTTTATCAAGTAAAAATCAAATTTAGATTGAGATCCCCGACTTCTTATAGAAGTCGGGGATCTTGTGGAGTTTTTGTTAAAATTCTCATGTGAGATGATGGAATTTTTAATTGTTAAATTAACTCATATCCAGGGAAATTAGATCATCAAAAATCCTCCAATTAAATCTCATTAAAGTAGTGCAAGGTAGATGCTTGTATACCTTTAAAAGTATCACATACTTTTAAAATCGCAATATCTGAATTTTTCCTCCTGGATCCCTCATTAGGGATCTCAAGTCCTATATCTTGGCTGTTTCCTGGGGATCAAACTTATAACCGTATCCCCGTACAGTCTTAATAAACTCCGGCGTACTAGAATCAGCCTCCATCTTCTTGCGTAGTTGACCAATATGAACATCCACAACACGACCATCACCTACATAATCACAGCCCCAAATTTTTTGAATTAATTGAGCGCGACTCCAGGCTTGTCCAGGATGGGTAGCTAAAAAATGTAAGATATTAAACTCTAACGCTGTTAAAGGTAATGGTTTATCATTTAAAGTTACCTCGCGTGCATCTGGATTAATAGCTAATTGTTTAAACGTGAGACGTTGTATAGGACTAGGATAAATACAGCGTATTCTTCTAAGTAACGCTTCTACTCTTACTTCCACTTCTGCAAGACTAAAGGGTTTAGTTAAAAAATCATCAGCACCTCCAGCAATAACCTTGATTTTATCTGCTTCATCATTACGACTGGTTAGCATCATTACTAAAACATTAGTTTGACTTTGCATTTCTTGGCACAGTTTATAACCATTAGCATCTGGCAGATTCCAATCTAAAATTACTAAAGCAGGGTTAATTTTTTCAAATATTGTCATAGCACTTTTACCATCAGCTGCTGATTCTATTTGATATTTTCGACCTAAAAAACGTTGGATCAGACTACGTACACTAAAGTCATCGTCAACAACTAAAATTTTAGAATTGGTTGTAGAAATTGTATCCATATTTTAATGCAATAATCTATGTTTGTTTTGGTAATTTACTGTTGATATCAGCAGTTAGAAACTGATAGGTTTATACGGTATTTCAGATGTGATAAATCTGTGAATTATTACCGAATAATCCAGTTGATAGTAACCTCAAGAAGATATTGATTGTGACAATTGCATAATTCCTAGTTTTATTGTTACTTCCCGTATGATTTTAGAAATACAGAATTGAAAATTGTTTGAGTATTGTTAGAGTATAATTTTGATGCACACCGATAATTATTAATTTTTTAATCTTTATTTGACCTGAGGGTATGTAAAAACAACTTGGAAGTTATGAGAGATACAAAAGTTCAGAATAAATCTATACATCGAGAGATTTTTATTCCCTATTTCCTGTTGTCATGAGATTTTACATCAAGTTTATGGAATATATGGAATATTTAGATATTGTAATCTGTCATTAAAGTATCAGGAATGTACAAATTTGGTATTTTTTAAAAAAAAATTAGTATCATTTGATGACTATTAAGATGCAGGTCATCTGATTAATGTTCCGTATTTTCATTTGATAGTAGTAGATATGAAAACTAGTAGATATTATCTAATTTCGTCAGTTTTCATACTCATAATTCTGCAATATTTTTTCTAAATTGAGTTAATTATTCAGGAGAAATAAGTTGTTAAAAGGACAAATTAGCAAAGCAAAAATACTTTAATAGCTAAGACTAGCTAGGGTTTAGCAAATTTCCTGAAAATCATCAAGCTGCATTTTTTCCAGATAACAAACTATAAAAATTCTCCTTAAATTCCTGTGAATGTAGGTAGTTATTAATTAGGCAACATCAGGGTTTTTTGGTGTGAGTTAGTGTTCAAATAAACCCTGAAATTGTAACAAGTCTAAGGTAACTATTGTGGGTAAGACTTGAAAACACTTTTTGGCTAATTCCCAACGTTCCTCTCGATGCAACATAGCAGTAAGTTTTTGCTGTATATTCAAAAGATAACGGACATCATTAGCAGCATAATTGAGTTGTGCTTCAGACAAATTAATTGCGTTACCCCAATCAGAACATTGAGCACTTTTATCAAGTTCAACTTTTTCTAGTTCTAAAACTACATCTTTCAGTCCGTGACGATTAGTATAAGTACGCGCTAATTTACTGGCAATTTTAGTACAAAAAATGGGCTGAACTGCAATATTTAAGTTGTATTGTAAGGTAGCAATATCAAATCTAGCAAAGTGAAATACTTTCAGAACTTGAGTAGCTTCCATTAGGGTTTTCAAGTTCCGTGCTGTAGTTTGTCCTTTGTGAATACGAATTGCAGTAACTTGTCCTTGTGGATTACAAATTTGAATTAAACATAGGCGATCGCGCTGTGGTAAAAGTCCCATTGTTTCTGTATCTACAGCGATCGCTTCTGATTGTAAATATGCGTTTAAGGCAGTAGCATCTAAATCTTGATCACAAACTTGAAATTCTGGTAATGTCATGATTTTTAAAGCAATAGAAAATTGATAGGTTTGTGTCCTATATTTTACAGGAATTGTTAGTTATTAGCTATCAGTAATCGGCTTTCATAAATTAAATGGGCGAACGGCCTTTCGCCCCTACTGACTCCTCTACCTACCATTTAAAAATATTTGTGTCAGATACACTTCACCTTGACTATTAATAGCTACTCCTATACCCGTAAGATTATATTGTCCCTTAATATTTTTTAAGTGACCTGGACTTTTTATCCAACCAGAAACAGCTTCATTTGCTGGGTTACTATATCCTATATTAAAAGCTACATTTTCTGCTGCACTATTAAATTTTATATGAATGGCCTTCACTCTTTCTACAAATCCATGATGACTAAAATTTACCCTACCTGCGGCCATATTTTCACTGTGTGTTCTCGCTTGTTTACTTATTTCTTCACTTAATCTTAATTGGGGTAATCCTTCTTTAATTCGATATTGATTAATTTGATTAAAAATAGATATTTCTAGCTGAGAATTTTGTAAATTTACACTGTTTACTGAAGTCTTTATTGCAGTTTGATTTGTCATTAATGATGATTTGTGTCTCTCTTGGTTTTCTCGGTTTTCTGTGTTAATTTTACCTGGATTTGCAGCAGTTATTAAGCCACTGGCAAAGACAAGCGTACTTAAAGCGATGCCAAAAGCAGTTTGTCGAATCATAGGAAGCTAAGTATTGTGGGACTTATTGAATATATAGCTGATATTCTGATAATCAGAATAGTTAGCAGGATATTTTATTGTAGCTATCAGCTTTTAGCTTTTAGCTTTTAGCTTTTAGCTTTCAGGTTTCAATTTTCAGCCTGTTAATTTGTTAACTGATAAGTAAATTGCTGAGTCTTATTAAGCACATTTTATAGTTACTGAAATCAACGAAAAAAAAGGAACAAAGATCAACATTAATCGGTAATTTATAGTTGTTGTTAAGGTAGATTATTGATTATATAATGACTAAAAAAAATAGCAAAAAATAGTATCATAAGACAGATGTTATAGCAGGAGTCAGGAGTCAGTAAGGGTTTATATCTACTCATTAGTGTCAATTTAAGCTAAAACCCTTAATAAATAAGGAGGAAAAGAGCGATAGCGCGGAATGTCCTTCTTGCTGACCTAATGAAGCGATCGCTAGGTCAGTATTATTCAATTCAAGAGCGTGATGTGCCTATCTGCTATATAACCCACATTCCGCACCCTGGGGTGTCACATGGTATTATCACTTAATTTTCTCTTGATTTTTGGATATAAATTATGCCTTTCTGGCATCCTACCTCCGTTAATTTTCTGAGAATTAGTATACAATACAACCTCATGTTATCATAAAAACGGTAAAAACCGATTGTAACAGTTCAGGGTGCGGAAGATAGGATATAAAACCTAGACAAAACTAGACTTTACTTTCTACTTCAACGGGGCGCATCGGATCAGCTATCCATCTATAGACTTACACGCTGTAGCCCAACGCGTCTTTCTTTTACGAAGATTCTTGAAAAGACTATCACCTGCCCGTCGGCAGACAGGCTTGATATCCTAGGATTATATATCAAGTATTTGATGTTTTCAACTAAAATATATTGATTTTTGTCAACAAATGTATAGCTTTGTCTATAAAATTTTCAACTTAGAACTAGCTCTTGTCTCGATGAGTCAATATCATGGAATAAACGAGTGGAAAAGTTATGATATAATAGCGGATGTGATTTTTTGGGGTTGTAGCTCAGTTGGATAGAGCGAGCGCCTCCTAAGCGCTAGGCCGTGCGTTCGATCCGCACCAATCCCGTTGTTTGAGATGTTGACATACTCACCGACCTGAAGGTGCAGTGATTATTGACGCTTCACTGACGGACGCTACCTAAGTAGTGTTACTCTGTCTCAGCGCCCGTTTAGAGTCGTGGCAATGCCCTATCCCGACTTTATTTATATTTTTGGCAGCATTTTCATCTCGTTCCTGTTGAGTTCCACAATTCAAACACTTAACCGACCGAATTTTTAAATCAAGTTTACCCCATTTGTATCCACATTTAGATCAAATTTGACTTGTTGCTTCCCATCTACTAATAATTCTCAGAAAATTAACGGAGGTAGGATGCCAGAAAGGCATAATTTATATCCAAAAATCAAGAGAAAATTAAGTGATAATACCATGTGACACCCCAGGGTGCGGAATGTGGGATAAAAAACCCCATAAACAAGCATTATGGAGTCCAAGCTATTTTGCCATTTCTGTAGGTGGTGCGCCATGAGAAATATTAAAGGAGTATATTAAAAATCAAGAAAAGCCGTCAAGGACGGGGCTTGT
>NZ_JACJPV010000075.1 GCF_014696225.1 Anabaena sp. FACHB-1237
CTAAAGCCAGGAACGCACAGGGGAATAGTAATATTCCTGACCAACCTACGAAGACAAAGCGATCGCGTTTTAACCAGTCATCTAATACGTCAAACCACCCTCTACTGGGGGCGCGTCCAACTGCAATGGTCATTTAATTAAAATCCTCTGTTTACTAAAATTGCAACGTTTTTTAGCAGTATTTTAACGGTTTTACCGATATCATGGCTACTGCTATGAGGAATTAAACGTTTTAATAATCTTATAGGTTTTTACCTTCTAAGATTTGGAGAATTGACTGCTTCAATAAGCTTTGCAACATTTAAGTTAACCAAATCAAACATTTCTGCATGACTTGATAGCTATAGCATTACCATCAAAGGCAAAAGCAGCTACAAAGCAGGAGACATTATACTTCCTGCGCTATGTCATCTCTCATAATTATGCCATGATTGCTACCATTTTTTGGTAACTTAGATTATAATAACTTAATGATTCTTAACTTATCACATTAAGAAATACTTAATTTTTACGATACATCATATCCTACTTCTCTGAGGTTTATGAGTCAGTAGATCAGTGTTAGGAGTCAGAATCAAGAATGATTCAACAATTTAAACAATTTTCTCCCTACTGCCTACTCCCTGCCTCTAACTCCTGACTGCAATTCTATCGCTAAAACTTGCAATCCAGACTCATCCAGTGGCAAACTCTAACTAGACAATATTTCCAAGTCCAAGGTAGTTCCATGACGACATCAACAACGACCAACAAAGGTAACAGCGTACTACATCAAACAGTTCTAGGTTCACGTCGCTTTAGCAACTACTGGTGGGCAAGTGTTGTGACCTTAGGCGCGACTGGTTTCTTTTTGGCTAGTATTTCTAGCTATTTCAAAGTTAATCTACTCATCGTTACTGATCCAACTCAGCTAATTTTTGTTCCACAAGGATTAGTAATGGGTTTATATGGTACTGCGGGTTTACTATTATCCCTTTATTTGTGGTTGGTAGTATTATGGGATGTTGGCGGCGGATATAATGAATTTAATCAGGAAACTGGTAAATTTAAAATCTTTCGTTGGGGCTTTCCCGGCAAAAATCGTACCATTGAAATTCAAAGTTCCATCAAAGATATTCAATCTGTGAAAATTGTCATTAAAGAAGGTTTAAATCCTCAACGCGCTTTGTATTTGCGAGTAAAGGGTAGAAGAGATATTCCTTTAACTAGAGTAGGGCAACCTTTATCTTTAGCAGATTTAGAAACTTCTGGAGCAGAATTAGGCCGCTTTTTGGGAGTACCCTTAGAAGGTTTGTAACAGTTTTGAATTGTTTTAGATTTGAGATTTGGGATTGATACAGCAGTTTCCGTTATTATGAGGTACAGATGTTAATGATAAAACCCTTGCAACACAGGCATCTTGCTGTGTTCCTAGTGTACCTCATGTAGATGGAATGTGCTGTATTAACTATCTCAAATTAATCTCTGAGGTTAATTAACAGCCACTATTGACTCAAATATTGAACAGTTAAAGTATCTATTGTTACTCAATTCTCAAATGAGATATAAAATTTACTTAATTCACAAGATAAAGCACAAGATCAAGATTAAGATATTTTAGTTGGTTAAGTTACTAGCAATGCGGTTAGAGTTTCCCTTTAAATTTTTCCTGAGATTTCCCAAATTTCTGGTAGTTTTGCTGATTATTGGTAGTTTGATGTTAACAGGATGTAAAACAGATCAAACATCTTCTTCTACATCTTCCACTACTAGTTCTGGAATAGTTAGCCAGATTAAGGCTAATGCAAGTCAATCATCAGAAACTACAAATGCCACTACAACTACAAGCACAAGTGAGAGTATACCTGGAATGAACAATTTACCAAGACTAGAAGGTAAAGCAACTGTGGTAATGACAGTTAATGGCGCACCTATTACTATTGAAGTGGATGGCATAAACGCGCCTATTACGGCTGGTAACTTTGTTGATTTAGTAAACAAAGGTGTTTATGATGGTGTAGTATTTCATCGTGTGGTACGTGATCCCCAACCTTTTGTAGTACAAGGTGGAGATCCTCAAAGTAAAGATCCCAAGATTCGTCAGCAATTATGGGGAACTGGTGGTTATATTGATCCAAAAACGGGTACTGAGCGCCGTATTCCTTTAGAAATTAAACCTAAAGGAGAAGAAAATGCCATAGTTTATGGCAAAACTTTTGATATGGCAGGTATCAAAAAAGCACCAGAGTTACAACACAAACAGGGTGCGGTAGCAATGGCACGCTCACAAATGCCTGATTCTGCATCATCTCAGTTTTACTTTGCTTTAGCAGATTTATCATTTTTAGATGGTAACTATGCTGTATTTGGTAATGTAACTGACGGATTTGATGTAGTTAATAAGGTTAAACAAGGTGATAAGATTGAATCAGCTAAGGTGACTCAAGGACTGGAAAATCTGAAAACTGCTCCTTAGTTAGTGTTTGATGATCAGTTGTAGGGTGCGTTAGACAGCATAAGTTATGTAAATAAACAGATTCTTGATAGCTGACGCACCCTACTAATGTGCCAGTTGTATAAGTCCTGTTAGTGTTTGATAATCAGTTGTCAGTGGTTCTTGCTTCTGACAATTGATGATCAGAATAAATTAGAATAACAAATTATTAAACTATACCACAACTATAGTTGAAGATAATTTCGGTAAGTTATCACTAGTTAATTATCAGGTGTAATATGCAGTTAAATCAAACCCTTTACCAAAAATTTAAGGAAGTAATACCAGCATTTTCTGGTATTTTTATTTTGATCATTGTATGGCAATTATTAAGTTTAAGAAGCAATACTACTCTACCTTCTCCAATTACAGTAATTACAGAAACTTGGGATCTTATTAAAGATCCCTTTTTTAATAGAGGTGGCAATAATAAAGGTTTCTTTTGGTTAATTCTTGCTAGTTTGAAAAGGATATTAATGGGTTATTCACTGGCCGTAATTTTGGGAATTTTAGTAGGTTTAATTATTAGCTTAAATAGCTTTTTACAAAAAGGATTTGATCCTATTATGCAATTGTTACGTCCCGTTGCGCCTTTGGCTTGGCTACCCTTAGCACAAGCAATTTTTTTAAAACCTAATCCTTCGGCTGTGTTTGTAATTTTTATTACGGCAATTTGGCCGATTATTATTAACACAAATTTGGGGTTAAGGTTAATTCCTAAAGACTATATTAATGTGTCTAAAATAATTGGTTTATCTCCTTGGGAACATTTTATGAAAATTATTCTACCCGCTAGTTTACCTTATATTTTAACTGGTTTGCGAGTGGGTTTAGGATTATCTTGGTTAGCAGTGGTAGCAGCAGAAATGTTACTTTCTGATGATGGTATTGGGTTTTTTATTATTAATGCTTATAATGATGCTAATATTAGTGAAATTATTATAGCTATAGTTTATTTGGGAATGGTTGGTTTAATTATGGACAAAATGATGATCTTTATATCTACAAAAATTGCACCGCAGGAATAAGTAAATAAAGCAAGTTCCTATTTATATTGATAGTGCGGAGTGGGAGGTGAAAATTCTTTCTCTACAAAGCGATCGCTTAGATCAATATAAAACTTGTACTTCCTTATGTAAAGCCAATAGTACAAAGAAGAATGATTACTAACTAAATTTATTTGAATTAGGAAGTTTATTATGTCTAGTTTAATTGAAATTGAAGGTGTGGAAAAAGAGTTTAATCTAGAAAATGGTATGAAAAGTATCATTTTACAAAATATTAATTTGCGAATTTTACCAGGAAGTTTAGTGTCTTTGGTAGGCCATTCTGGTTGTGGAAAGTCAACTATTTTAAATATTATCGCTGGGTTAGAAACGGCAACGAGAGGAAATGTGAAAGTTGATGGTCAAATAGTGAAAAAACCCGACCGCGATCGCATGGTAGTATTTCAAAATTATTCCCTATTACCTTGGTTAAATGTGTGGGAAAATGTGGCTTTATTTGTGGAAAAAGCCATGTCCCATAAATCTAAGGCAGAAATTAAAGAAATAATTGGTTATCATTTAGAAATAGTAGGATTAAAAGATGCAGCATTTAAAAAACCTAAACAACTTTCTGGAGGTATGAAACAAAGAGTAGCGATCGCTCGTGCTTTAGCAGTACAACCCAAATTACTATTATTAGATGAACCCTTTGGAGCTTTAGATGCTTTAACTCGTGGTTCTTTACAAATAGAACTAATGCGAATTTGTGAAATGTTTGACATAACTACAGTTATGGTGACACATGATGTAGATGAAGCCTTATTATTATCAGATCAAATAGTAATTATGAAAAATGGACCAGCAGCAACCATTGGCAAAATATTAGAAATCAATTTTCCTCATCCTCGTTCTATTGATATCGTAGATTTACATGAATATCATGTTTTACGTCATGAAATTCTCGATTTCTTGCATAATGAAAACAAAATCAAACTAAGTAGAAAATAAAACCAAAATACAACGTAAAACTATTAATAAATTAAACATGGCAAAACTTCCTAGACGTAAATTCATAACTGCTACTGGTGCTACCATTATCACACATCAGTTAATTTCTCATCTCAATCATAGCGATAATAGCGTTAATGCTAATGAGAATATTCCTAAAGTTCATGTTAGTAACGGCAATGTTCCCGAAATTCAAAATCTTACCTTTGGTTTTGTGCCAGTTACTAGTTCTTGTCCCTTGATAATTGCTAAAGCTAAAGGTTTTTTTGCTAAGTATGGAATGCCAGATGTGCGAGTAATTAGACAACCATCTTGGTCGGTAATGCGCGATAAATTGATGTTAAATAGTCAAGATGGTGGTTTAGATGGGGGACATTTATTATTTCCGATGGCTTATTTATTAGCTACAGGAGAAATTAGTTATAAACTAAAAATACCCATTTATATTTTAGCTAGATTAAACTTAAATGGTCAAGGAATTTCCGTTTCTAATCGTTACAATAACCTACAATTAAGTTTAGATAGTTCACCATTAAAGGCGATTTTTGCCGAAAAATTAAAAAAAGAAGAAATGGTACGTTGTGCAGTGCCATTTCGTCGCACTACAGGAGATTTTTTCATGCGGTGGTGGTTAGCAAATGGGGGAATTAATCCTGATATTGATTTATCATTAATTGTAATTCCTCCACCACAAATGGTAGCTGGTATGAGAAGTCATACAATGGAGGCTTTTTCAGTAGTTGATCCTTGGCATGAAAGATTAATAAGTAAAAAATTAGGATATTCGGCATTAACTAGTGGAGAATTATGGAATAATCATCCAGAAACAGCATTTGTATCTCGTGCGGAATGGGTTGATAAATATCCCCAAGCAGCAAAAGCAGTTTTAGCAGCAATTATGGAAGCACAAAAATGGTGTGATCAACCACAAAATAAACCAGAACTTGCGGAAATTATAGCCGAAAGACAATGGATAGGGGCAAAAAAAGAATTAACTCTGAATCGTTTGTTAGGTAATTTTAATTATGGCAATGGTAGGAAAATAGAAAATAGTTCCTATGGGATAAAATATTGGCGTGAAAATGCTTCTTACCCCTTTAAAAGTCATGATTTATGGTTTTTAATTGAGGATATGCGTTGGGGTTATCGTAGTCCTGAATTTGATACAAAAACCTTAATTAACGCTGTTAATCGGGAAGATTTATGGCGAGAAACTGCTAAATTTGTAGGTGAAGATGCCGCTATTCCTGCCAGTACATCAAGAGGAATAGAAACATTTTTTAATGGGTTACAATTCGACCCAGAAAATCCTATAGCTTATTTAAGATCCCCGACTTCTTAAATAAGTCGGGGATCTGGGCAAGGAACATGATAAAATGACAATATTTGATATTCATGTAATTTGTAAATAAAATGAGGGTTGTAGTTACAGGAATTAGTTTAATTTCTTGTTTAGGTAATAACTTACAAACAAGTTGGCAAAATTTACTATTAGGAAAAACTGGAATTAAATTACATCAACCTTTTCCAGAATTAGGTACAATTCCCTTGGGATTAATTACCAATAAACCATCACAATTAACCACATTAACAGACATCTTAATTGACGCAGCTTTAGATGACGCTAAATTAAATCCTCCTTTATCTAATTGTGGTATTGTTATTGGTTCTAGTCGTAGTTATCAAGGATATTGGGAAAATTTAATGACAGGAGGACTAAGGTTAGAAAACTGGTTAGATACTTTACCTAATATGAATGCTATTAATGTCGCTAAAAAAGTTGGCACAAATGGCGCAGTTTTAGCACCAATGGCCGCTTGTACTACAGGAATTTGTGCTATTTCTCAAGGTACAATGTTAATCCAAACTGGGCAATTTTTCAGAGTTATTGTAGGAGCAATAGAAGCACCAATTACACCTTTAACTATTGCTGGTTTTCAAAAAATGGGAGCATTAGCAAAAACGGGATCTTATCCTTTTGATGTAATGCGAGAAGGTTTGGTTTTAGGAGAAGGTGGAGCTATATTTGTATTAGAATCTTTAGAGTTAGCAACACAACGTCAAGCGAAAATATATGGTGAAATATTAGGTTTTGGTTTAACAGCAGATGCTTTTCATAGTAATCAACCTGAACCAGAAGGAAAAAGTGCAATTACCGCGATTAAAAAATGTCTCCAAAGTAGTAATTTAACAACTTCTGATATTAATTATATTCATGCTCATGGTACAGCCACAATTTTAAATGATCAAGTTGAAAGTAAAATTATCCAATCTTTGTTTTGTTCATCATTACCAGTTAGTTCTACAAAAGGAAGTACAGGGCATACTTTAGGTGCTTCAGGAGCTTTAGGAGTAGCATTTTCATTGATGGCTTTAAATCAGCAAATATTACCACCATCTGTAGGATTAAATAAGTCAATATTTGAGTTAAATTTTGTCAGTAAAGCCACTCAGAGTCAGTTAGATAAAGTGTTATGTTTCAGTTTTGGTTTTGGAGGACAAAATGCAGTTATAGCGTTATCAAAAATACCCTCAACCATCAGCCTACTGTAGAATGTGGGATTAAGATTAATAATACAGCAGTTTCCGTTATTATGAGGTACAGATGTTCTTGTAACACAGGCATCTTGCCTGTTCACAGTATACCTCATATAGATGGAATGTCCTGTAATTATTCTATCACTACCAAATTTAGGATTGTGTAAAAATAAAGTGTATCAGCAAAAACCTAAAATTACAGTAGTCCAAACAAAATACTTACATTCATTATTGGAATTAAAAGCACAACAACTCATATCAAATTCATAATTGTAGGGTGTGTCAAAAATCAAAAATCTATAAATTATGTTATTTGACGCACCTTACCAACTTTATGAATATTCCACTTCCATAACTGTTATAACACTTAACAGTTTAATTTAGCAGAGGAAAACCCAATATTTCTCGTTGTTTTACATATAGATGAGCTACCTTCTTAGCTAAATGCCTAATTCTAGCAATATAACGAGTACGTTCCGTCACCGAAATTACGCCCCTAGCATCAAGTAAATTGAACGTATGTGAACACTTAATCACATAATCCAAACCAGGCAAGACTAAACCTCTATCCGTCAAAGTGCCTGCCTCCTGCTCATATAAATTGAATAAAGTGAGTAACATATCAGAATTGGACGCTTCAAAATTGTAAGTACACTGTTCAATTTCACCCTGAAGATGAACATCACCATAAGTAATATTATCAGTCCACTGAATCTTAGTAATAGCCTCAACCTCTTGTAAATACATTGCTAAACGTTCCAGTCCATAAGTAATCTCAATAGAAACAGGACGACAATCTATACCACCACACTGTTGGAAATAAGTAAATTGAGTAATTTCCATCCCATCTAACCAAACCTCCCAACCAGTACCCCAAGCGCCCACAGTAGCATCTTCCCAATTATCTTCCACAAACCGCACATCATGATCTTCAGGACGAATACCCAAAGCACGCAAAGAATCAAGATATATTTCTTGGATATTATCCGGCGAAGGCTTAATTAACACCTGATACTGATAATAATGTTGGAAGCGATTAGGATTTTCACCATATCTACCATCTGTAGGACGACGACAAGGTTCAACATAGGCCACAGCCCAAGGTTCAGGACCCAAAGCCCGCAAAAAAGTATGAGGATTCTTAGTACCCGCACCTTTTTCCATATCATAGGGTTGAGCAATCAAACATCCACGATCAGCCCAAAACTGATTTAAAACCGCTATTACCGACTGAAAATTCACAACTTTTATTTTCCTCAAAAGAACTAACTCATCATACCCTGCCCTAAAGCCCGTATTTTCAAGACTTTTGAGTAAGTGAAAAAATAAATAAAAAATTTTTTGAAAAAAGGGTTGACAAATCAGAAAAGGTAAGTTAAGTTGATTAAGTGCCAAAGAGAGAGCGACGAGAGAAAAATCAAGCGAAACTCAATGGAACACCGAACCTTGAAAATAATATAGTTTGAAAGACAGTATATAACATATACCTGCGTCAAGAAAAGAATGAAAAAGATTAGAGTAAAAAACTAATCAAGAAAAGAGCTAAACAAACGATTCAAAACGGAGAGTTTGATCCTGGCTCAGGATGAACGCTGGCGGTATGCTTAACACATGCAAGTCGAACGATGTCTTAGGACATAGTGGCGGACGGGTGAGTAACGCG
>NZ_JACJPV010000076.1 GCF_014696225.1 Anabaena sp. FACHB-1237
CCAGGTGGTGTGCATTCTTATTGGTTCTTATTGAGAATAGGTTTTGATGACGTTTTTGGTGATTTACTGTTTCTCAAATGCCTTTTTTCACTTTATATGTTTGTTTTGATGCTCCCTTTAATTTTTTCTCTACGTAATTTCCCTCTGTGACAGTTTGGGGTGCGGAATGTGGGATGTAAAATTTCAGATAATTTTGTACTTTGTTAGAGTAGGAAATACTATATTCAAAAAAAAATACTATTATGTTAAATGATTCACTAAATGTTATTCTACCAATATTGTCAATTTATATTTTGTCATGGGTAAAAACTTTAATACTATACCAGAAGTTAAATCTTGGAAAAACTTCACATTCAATGATGAAAGCCAAAATATTAATTTTTGGTATATTTTGGTATTCAGAACGTCTTTACCGGAATTTCCACGACCATACAGGTAACGGGATGTCATGCTTAAAGCAAGTCTGCGGCATCCTTTAGCAAGCAAACTGACGCTACACAATTGAGCAGCGACAAATATGTAATTACATCTATAATATATTTCATATTTTGAGATTTGTCAACAGCTAAGAAATACTTCACTTGTTTGGATTTTTTCAGCAAAATATGATGACTAATGCTAAAATCTTGATTAGTCATACCCTCTGTTTTTTGTATTTATCTTCATGCTTACGCAGTAACTACCGCTTCTGGTTGATAACAAATACCCGCTTCTTTAAATCTTTGTAACGCTTCACCCAAGCGATCGCATTCATTAATTAAACTAATTCTCACATAGCCTTCACCACCAGGACCAAAAGCATTTCCTGGAGTCACTACTACCCCAGTTTTTTGTAGTACTTGCAAAGCGAAGTCTGTTGAACCCATACCTATAGGACATTTTACCCATAAGTACATAGTAGCTTTACTTTTGGGAATATTCCAACCTAGTTTTCCTAAACCGTCTATGAGAAAATCTCGACGAGTGCGGTAACGTTGTTGTACTTCATGCAAATAGGAATCTGGAAGTTGTAAAGCGGTTTCGGCTGCGGTTTGTAATGCTGAAAATATGCCATAATCTAGGTTAGTTTTTAAAGTCCGTAAACCTTGGATAATGTGACGATTACCTACTACAAAACCCACTCTCCAACCTGCCATATTATAGGTTTTAGATAGGGTATGAAATTCTACACCAATATCTTTCGCGCCAGGTATTTCTAATAAACTCGTAGGTTGATAACCATCAAATGCTAACTCTGCATAACATAGGTCATGGACTAGCATAATTTCATATTTGCGGGCAAAAGCGACAATTTCTTCAAAAAATTCGCGTGGTGCGGTGGCGGCGGTGGGATTACTGGGATAATTAAAATAAAGGATTTTGGCTTTTTTAGCCACTTCGTCAGGAATGGTGGTTAAATCAATTAACCAATCATCCTCTTCTTTGAGAATAATATTATGAATTACGCCACCTGCAATAATCGGACCACGAAAATGCACGGGGTAGGATGGTGATGGTACTAAGATTGTATCACCTGGGTTAATGTAGGCGATCGCTAAATGTCCTAAACCTTCTTTAGATCCCAATAAAGGTAATGCTTCGCTGTTAGGATCTAAAACTACACCATAGCGACGATTATACCATTTTGTAATTGCTTTACGAAAGTTAGCAGTTCCTTCAAAGGGCGGATAACCGTGATTTGCTGGATTTTGTAACGCTGTCATTGCTGCTTCTATGACAGGTTGAGGAGTTGCACCGTCAGGGTTGCCCATTCCTAAATCAATCAAGTCTAACCCTTGTTCCCTAGCTTTGGCTTTCAATTCATCTAAACGAGCAAAAACATAAGGTGGTAATTTTTGTATTCTTTCTGCGGGCTTAATCCAACTCAAATTCATTATACGATAACCTCGAAGTAGATGATAGGGAAAAAGGGTGTAGATTTTCAGGAAGGTAGTTATTAATTGTCAATTATCAATTGTCAATTTTTCATTTTTACCTGACTTGCTGTGGTAGAAACCATAGCGGCCATCAGATGTTCTGATGTTACAGAAAAAGGTAAACGGTGGATATCAGAATTGGGAGCTAAGGTAATTTCTACTACTTTTCGTAATTCAGTTAAAGTAATATTACTTAGTCCTAAGTCGCTTAATTGTTGTGGTAATCCAATTTCTGTATAGAATTTTAATAATTGTTGTCTAGCTGATTCTGCTAGTTGATTACCTTGTAACATTTCTTCCAATCGTAATTGGACTAATATACCATAAGCGACCTTTTCGCCATGAATGCTGCCATGTCCACAAATATGAGTTAATCCATTATGCACTGCATGGGCAGCCACTGTACGACATTGGGCGCCTCCTAAACCACCGATGACACCGGCTAGGAGTACAGTACAATCTACCACTTCTTGCCAAATTTCGCTACCAGGAGATTGTAAAGCTAATGCTGATTTTTGTAACAGGATATCTCGTAAAACTCGCGCTTGTTGTACAGCAGCAATAATTAATGTACCTTGCAAATGTCCACTACTGACTGATGCTTCATACCATTTAGCGATCGCATCTCCAATTCCTGCTACTAAGGTTTTTTGTGGTGCTGTTTGAATTACATTATAATCTAAAATTAGTAAATCAGGACATTTAGATAAACTTACATCATACAAAAACGCGCCTAACTCAGAATATACATTAGATAAAGCAGTCCAAGCTGCACAAGTAGCCGCAGAAGTGGGAATAGTAACTACAGGTAATTGTAACTGATGGGCGATTAATTTAGCTGTATCTAAAGATTTTCCGCCTCCAATGCCGATAATAACATCTGCTTTATGTTCTTTAGCTACTTTGCGTAATGTTTTTAAGGATGCTTCACAACAGTCAGCACCATAGGAAATAATATGATGACGTAATTTAGCTGATTCTAAAATTGGTTGTAGTTGATTTTGGAGAGATTTTTGTGTGCGATCGCCCATAATTATCAAAGGACTACTACCCAACTGAACAACTTCTGTCACCATAGAAGATAACATACCCACACCCTTAATCACCTTGCCAGGAGAGACTGTCAGACTTAATAGAGAACTACGAGTTTCTGTAACTGGAGATTGATCAAGAGCTTGATTCAAAGATTCTTTAGACATAATTTTATTGTAAATTGCTGTGAATTTGTACCTGATCAGCAATTGAGATATTCAAAATTAACACAAACTTTAATTTTTCTGTCCTTGATTGCTTGAGCTACTATTTAGTAAACCTAGCTATGGTAAAGGTACAACCTTTTATCGTAACACAAAAGATCATTAATAGTTAATTCATAACTTGTAGCTTGGATTGACGTAGCAATCCCAATGTTGATCAACATTCATCATTAAATTTCCTTGGAAGTAGATAAAATTAGCTAATTCTGTCCCTTATTAAACTAGACTAAACTAGACTAAACTAGAAAATACTACAGTAAAATCGCATTAAATTAGCTTTAGCTTATTTTTGATTAATTTCGTTTTTGCGGACAAGATAGTTCTTCCTCATCAAGATTAAGATAACAGGTTTTTTCGGAAATGTCAATAAGTGAAAAAACTTTTCGCGCTCATTTTTAGCATTTTGTGACAAAGCATGAATATGAGTAAACAAGTAAAATATTTAGAGTGCATCAGAAAGTATAAATTGAGGTGCAGATAGTTAAAAATAAGGATAGTGAGAGAATAACAGTATATTTTTACTATAATTACAGCACATTGCATCTACATGAGGTACAGTATGAACACAGCAAGACTTGTACTGAGCTTGTCGAAGTATGCCTGTGTTACAAGGGTTTTATCATTAACATCTGTACCTGATAATAATGGAAACTGCTGTAAATCTAGGATACAGGGTGACAGATGAAAAGAGATTGTCCTAAGTTGACAATTTAATAAACAAACCTGTACACTCATAGACAAACCTATGGGTGATTTTATGTTTAAGCCTCATGAATTTGCTAAAAAGATTGGAGTTTCAGTTAAGACCTTGCAGAGATGGGATGTAGAAGGGAAACTTCCAGCCAAGAGGACTTTGTCGGGGCATCGTTTTTACACCTAAGATAATTTATTGATTACTCAAGGGTTAAAACCTATAGAGTCAAAACGAAAAGTAGTTGTTTATTGCCGAGTATCTTCTAGTAGTCAAAAACCTGAACTTAAAAACCAAATATCTGTGATGGAAACATTCTGTTTGAATCGCGGAGGTAATAGTAATTTACCCATCCAAGAATATAGAACAGGATAACATATTTCCCCATCGTTCATTATTAAATGGTGAACAAGTACATCGTATATATTTAGATGAGTTGGGAGAAATTGAAGAATTACCAATATCAGTAGCATTGATGGTATTAACCACAGTTGCGGAAGATGAAGCACGACAAACAGCTAGAAACTTATTAAAGAGAAGCAATGAAGAAACATCTTTATTGTCAACTCTTACCATCATAGAAATAATCACAACTATCATGGTGTATAAGTTTGATAATTTCAGCCGTCAAGAGGTAGAATCTATGTTAGGAATTGCACTGGAAAAAACAAGAGTTTATCGGGAAATTAAGGAAGAGGGACGAGAACAAGGACAAATAGGTGAAGCTATTAACCTGACTATCCGACTATTAACTAAGAAATTTGGAGACATAGGGGAGGAAAAACGTTCTTTGATTTCTGGTTTATCGTTACCAGTTGTAGAGGATTTAAGTGAAGCATTATTAGATTTTAACAATCTTAA
This sequence comes from Anabaena sp. FACHB-1237, assembly GCF_014696225.1. Lineage (GTDB taxonomy): Bacteria > Cyanobacteriota > Cyanobacteriia > Cyanobacteriales > Nostocaceae > FACHB-1237. Next base: position 4,725 of record NZ_JACJPV010000076.1, read on the forward strand.
TGATTTACAGCTTTGGTTAGATAATATCAATAGTTCGGGTAATTAACCGTAGGGTGCGTCAGATACTACAAATCTGCTTATTGATAGAATTTATGTATTCTGACGCACCATAAATATTAACCGTAGGGTGCGTCAGATACTACAAATCTATTTACTAATAGAATTTATGTATTCTGACGCACCCTACTTATCTGTTTATTGACATCATTTATACTGTCTAGCCTACCTTACGAATCTTTTCATAAATAAATATTATTGCTTATATAGAATAGAAACAAAATATTTACCAATTACGTCTAAATATTTGAATTTTGACTTGAATTTTGACTTGAATTTTGCTCAAAATTCATCTTATCCAATTCTCCCAACCTAAAGTTATCAGGGAATTTGACAGCATGAACAACCATAGATTCTACCGATTTAAGAAATTAACGCTGGTTTTTATGTTTACGTTAGTGGGTATATCTAGCCTTAAAACTGTATTAGCATCACCAGCAGAAGAAGCAAATCGAGTTTGCACGAAAGGAGGTGCTGCCGTTGTCACTGTTAAAAGTAGTGGACATGGTAGCGGTTTCCTTGTCAGTCAAGATGGTTTAATTATTACCAACGCTCATGTAGTTCATGATGGTCCTAGCGTTGTCACTGTGGTATTTCGGGATGGGAGGCAAGTACCCGCCGATGTGATAGGTTTTGCTAGGGGCGGAGTAGATTTAGCAGCCTTAAAAATCCAAAACCGTAAAAATTTACCCTATTTGAGATTAGCAGCAGATAAAGCCAAGGTAGGTTATCCAGTATTTGCTATTGGTAGTCCCTTGGATGCTGATAACCGTGATACCTGCACTCAAGGAAATATTAGCCGCATTCGTCCAGATGGTACTATTCAACATACTGCAATTTTGAATCGTGGAAACTCTGGCGGACCTTTATTAAATACTAAAGGGGAAGTTATTGGTGTTAATACCAGTGTGGCTGTATCTCCAGTTTTGGATGATGCTGGTAATCAGGTTGCAGTTATACCAGGAGGAACTGGAATTAACTTTTCTCAACCAGGAGAAAAAGTCAAATCTTTTTTAGCAGATATCAAGCAAAACAAGGTTTCTCCTGTATCAACATTAAATAAACCTCAAGAAAAAACCCTACAATCTATTACACTGGATGGTCAAGTAATTAAAGGTAGTTTAAATGGCAGTTTTGATGGTTATATATTTTTAGGTCAAGCAGGTCAAACAGTTGTGATAGAAATGAATAGTAAGGAGATTAATCCATTTTTAACTTTAGCTCAGATCATAGAATCTGCTAATGGAAAGGAACTAAAAGAAATTGCCGAAAATGATGATACAGGAGCAGGCAATTTTAATGCCCAAATTGTCACTACCTTACCAGCAGATGGCATTTATTTAATAGTTGCCAAATCCGCCCAAACAGGGGAAAATGGTAATTATAGTTTACGCGCAGCTGCAAGAGATTAGATCCCGGACTTCTTATCCCGATTAGATCCCGGACTTCTTAGCAATTAGATCCCGGACTTCTTATCCCGATTAGATCCCGGACTTCTTAAAGAAGTCCGGGATCTGGAGGAAATTTTTAAATAAAAGGAATCAAAAATCATGAAATTACAATCATTCTGCACCGCATTGGGATTAACAGCTTTAACATTGAGCCTTAGCATATTTCCTGGTTTTAGTCAAGATAATTCTTCAAATAGAACCAGATTTTTCTGTAATCAAATGTTTGATCAAGCCAGTGGTGAAAAAATTCCTACCACTCTTGCATGGTCTCCTGAACGTCAAGCTCATTTGCTATTTATCGCTTGGAAGTCTGAAGCTTTTTCTCGATCTCAATGGACTCCGCTAAGACGTTGTCAAGTCGTCTCAGAAAAGTTTCAAAAGTTTAATGAATCAGGTTTTTTGAATTACCTAACAGTGGGTAAAGTCATGAATTTACCTGTGATTTGTGCAGTTAAAAATACTGAGGAAACTTGTAATAGCAATAATCAATTGTTTACCCTGAAAAATGGCACTGATCCCAAATTAGTTCTAGAGCAACTTGTTAATATTAGTCAGGGTAAAGTGGGCAGACCAATTTATCAAAGTTCTGGTGGTAAAATATATCTAAATGTGAGTAATTATTTGGAAAATGCCCCCGTTGTGAATGTGAAAGAATAGTCCATTCAGGCGTTGCTGAATTGGGGTATGAAATCGAAAAATCAAACAAATGAAACTCTTAGAGGATGTTTGTAAAGTCTAAATTAACACAAAAATCGCCGATTGGAAATCGCGTCTCCACAGGCAAAACCTGCCTAGGGAGGTTAAAAATCCTTGGTTTTTCCTTAGTCCATGCACGTAGTTACTGAGCCTGTCAAAGTGTGGAATTTGTCTGTATAGTAGTGAATTATATTCGCCCTATACTTTTAAAACATCCTCTTACAGCAATTTTCAGGTAAATGAACCACTTTTTGATTCTGGTTTCGCGCAAAGATGCATTAGCGAAGCACTTTCAGGGTGTGGTCTAAATACATGAAAACTGCTGTAATTTATTCCCTGGCTAAACGGCTAAATAGCTAAATACAAATCATCTACCAATCAACAATTAACATGAACCTCAAAATTACTATCATTTCCTCTTTAATATTCCTGTCATTCCCTATATTAACATTAGCAAATCCTCCCTATTCCCTAGCTGAAAAAAATACTTCAACCACCTGCAATATAGAACCAGAAAACGAAAATCCTAACACCAAAGAGCCAACCTATTCACAACGACAACTCCAAACTATTGCTAAACAAATTACAGTTAGTGTAATTGGTGATAACAACGGTGGTTCAGGAACAATATTTGCATTTTCTAAAAAAGATAACTCCTATTTAGTTGTAACTAACTCTCATGTGCTGCTGGGAGTTAATCAAATTAAAATTAAAACACCTGATGGTAAAACCCATGCTGCTCAAATTATTCCTAATACCAATTTTGCTGAATTAACTGGCAAACCAAGTAGTAATGATAAACCAGATTTGGCTATCTTGGAATTTAAATCTAACCAAATTTATTGTCTTCCACCAGATATTTTAAATGGCGGCATTAGTAAAGATGCTGAAGTGATAGCCACCGGATATTCTCACATTAAAAATGAAATAGTATTAACAACTGGAACAGTAAAAAAAATTATTTCTCAACCAAGTTTAAAACAAGGATATGAAATTGGCTATACTAGCAATGTAGAACAGGGAATGAGTGGCGGTGCTATTCTTGATATTCAAGGCAATCTTGTGGGTATTAATGGTATAAGTGCTTATCCTATTTTAAATTCTGGTTATGTTTATACCAACGGAAAAGTACCCACAAATACAGAAATTCAAGAGTTCAGAAAACTGAGTTGGGGAATACCCATTAGAACGGTTTTAGCTCAAGTTAAACCAGAAGTTCTCACCGCTTACAATTTACCTCTACCAGATAGCAAACAGGAACTAGAAGAAGTACCATTAACAGGTTGGTTAGGAGAATTAGAAGCAAAAGCTAAACAAATTACCGTCAGGATTGATAGCAGTAGCGGTAGTAATGGTTCAGGGGTAATTATCGCTAAGAAAGGAGATATTTACACCGTTTTAACTGCTGCTCATGTAGTTTGTAAACCACCAGATAAAGTAGGACCATGTGAGCCAAATACCTATAAAATCCTCACAGTAGATGGTAAAGAAT
>NZ_JACJPV010000077.1 GCF_014696225.1 Anabaena sp. FACHB-1237
TGTAGATGTCTATGTTGCATTGTGCTGTCGAGAGTTTAGTAATTTCTCTCATTCTCCCATACCGATTACTAGACGACCCTTATTTATCAATGCACTATTTTTTTATTCTGTCAATGCGTAAGTCCTATAAGATTATCTTTATTAGACATAGGACTGAAAATTAAATGTGCGTTGTTTAAACTCCTTGTAGAGACGTTACAGCAGTTTCCGTTATTACGAGGTACAGATGTTAATGATAAAACCCTTGTAACACAGGCATCCTGCTATGTTCATAGTGTACCTCATGTAGATGGAATGTGCTGTATATAGAACGTCTCTACATTATTGACTACCACATCACCACATATCTATTTAGTGTTTCCCAATCACCAATCATCAATACTAACATCTTTATGGAATCCTTAGTTCTCCCCTCTACTTTTTTCCTGACTGTGCTATCATTGATAGGATTATTTTTCTTTATTAGAGCTTCTATCAAAGACCGCACTACATTAATGCGCTTTACCTCAAAACAAGACGAAGCGACTCTGATGAATGCTTTAAAATCCTATTTTCAGTCCCGCGCTTATCGTGTGATATCTATAGACGCTAATAAGAATCAAGTTACTTTTCAAGGGTTTGTTAGACCTAGTTGGTTTTTAGCTATCTTCTTAACTTTGCTGGCAATTATTGGTATATTGTGTTTATCTTTGATTGTATCTATCGAATTTCCTAGTTTGGGAAAAATTTTTCTACTGTTGTTACTTCTGTCCCCTTTAAGTGGTATTCTATATTGGCGAAACTCAGGGAAGCTTGAGCAGGTGTTACTAAAGATGGAAAATAACAATAACATTTATAGTAATATTCCTAATAACCAGCTTAGTGAACAACCATCCTCAAGTATAATTACTTTGATTGGCCATCGAGATGAACTTTTAGAGTTGCAAAAAACTTTACAACTCCATTCTTTTGATGGTTAATTTGCTTGTTGACAACTCACAGTGGTGGTATACTAGCAAGGTACTTGTTGTTCCAAATAACAAGTCCGACACAGCCTACCATAAATCTTTACAACAGAGGTTACTCTAGCGTCTGTGTAAGTTCTTTGAGTTATTATCAACTTCTGGGTATTGCTGAACCCATGTATCAAATTGAGAAATTCAAAATTTGAAACTTTGCATTTAACGGACTGAAAGTGACTCGCTTCGCTGATGCGCGAAACAAAATTCATGCCGCCATTATGCAATGCCTCAACTTTTGTTGTAAACTTCTGACCCAATTTTTGCGGAAATTGGCTTGAGGAAGAAGTAGCTACACTACACTTGATTGTGTTGTTGTTTTTCCTGATGACTTGAGCCATAAAGAAAATTGCAGGTTGATTGACAGAGATTCCCTGAAGTATCTTTTGTTAACTATTGGCCATCTGCTATATAAAACCTAGACAAAACTAGACTTTACTTTCTACTTAAACGAGGCGCATAGGAGCAGATATCCCTCTATAGACTTACACGCTGTAGCCCAACGCGTCTTTCTTTTACGAAGATTCTTGCTTGGTTTTCCCCTTACTTGACAGTCTTAATTCAATACCTGCCTGTCGGCAGACAGGCTTGATATCGTAGGATTATATATCAAGTATTTGATCTTTTGAGCTAAAATACATTGATTTTTGTCAACGTCTATAAAATTGTCAACTTAGAACTAGCTCAACTTTTTTTGTCAATCTATAACTGAATGTTCAACACGATGTATATCAATCTCAGAGACTTCAATGTAGTAACTGTGATGATACATTTTTCAGCGTTCTTGTTAGCCACTTTTTTCTCTATCTCTACCTCCCAATTACTCATTAGACTAAAAAGCAACCCATAATCTGACAATTATGAGATGTTGATATTCTAATGAATTTGGAGAAATTTACTGACAAACTCTAGAAGCATATTAAACACAAAATTAAAAAAAGTGGAAATTTTGTATAAATGCAGCAATTTTGCCAGTTAATGATTGTTAGAGTCAGAAGTTACGTTTAGCAATACAGATGATCTTTGATTGTTTACCTAGCAGCTACAGCAACAGGTTCTGACGGTGTTGTTGAGGGAGATTCCAAAACTTTTAGACTAGGAAACAAAAAATGATTTTCTTCGACGTATTGAGCACCAAACAGACCTTTTTCTGCCCAAAAATAACGGTCTGTGGTGTGTTCATTACGTTTTACTAATAACAATGCCGGTGGTAATATACCTTCAGCTTGAATGAATTTTCTCGCTGCTGTCACTGGTTTATCTTCACCACTTTCTAAGCTATATTGAGGAACGTGTTCTAATATACGTCTTCCTTCTTGCCGACGACGGCTTTTGCGTTTACGTCTCCTTGCCAATCTCTTTTCCTCCTCATGTCTTGTTACTATTGTAATTATAGTTACAAAATACGTGGTCATTATATAGGTTTTCACCAAAAAAATCAAGGGTTTTAATTTTTGGATATAACTAAGGTATATACTGGAAAAACTCTGAAAACTACGTTTGTTCTAGGGTTGCAGTCAAAAAAAACTTTTTGGCACTTATAAGTTTTTTGTGAAAATTAGTTAAGATTTATGAAGAATCTTCTCAGAATTCAGGAGTCAAGATCATAAGCTGATGTTCAACTTAATTATCCCATCAAAAAAAACCCGTGAAATTAAGTTGCAGTTAAAGCAGTATAAGCATCATGCTTGTATTTTATATTCCAATTAAACCTACAACAACTTATTATCAATTACCCATTACCTATTTACTAATCTGTTAAACAATGCTAATATCTGCTGGTTCTGATTTTTTGGCTTTATGTCGGGAACAAATAGCACTTCTAACTCAAGGGTTAGGAGCATCATTTAGTGTTGTTTATTTAACAGAAGAAATCGTAGAAACGCCTACTCAAGAATCAAGACTCATTCCAGTGGTGGTTTATCCAGAAACCTTATTATTACAATATGGGGATGATGCTAATAATGTAAAAATGACGCAACCTATAGCCATGGATGATATTTTTAGTGTAACAAATCAAGAGAAAAATTTACTGGTTCCTACTTGGGTATATACTGATAAACAGGGAAAAGGAAGTGAAAGAAGGGAAAGAAATTTATGGGATAATTGGGATAATTTACAAGATTATCAAGTTGTGTCACCTTTAATTTATGAAGGTGTAATGATGGGTTTATTAGTGACGGGTAGGGAAGATAGAAGTTGGAATGAAAAAGAAGAGGAAGAAATTAAACGTATTGCAAAAACTTTAGCGATCGCTTGCATTTTAGAACAACGTAGTGTATGGTGGCAACAACAGTTACAACAGGAAAAAGTTCTTCAATCACAACAACGCGATTTATTAGATAATTTATTACATCAATTCCGCAACCCCTTAACTGCTATTCGCACTTTTGGCAAGTTGTTATTAAAACGGTTTATCCCTACTGATAAAAACCGAGAAGTAGCTAGTAGTATAGTACATGAAAGCGATCGCTTACAGGAATTATTGCAACAATTTGATCAAGTTATTGACTTAACAACATCGGAAGTAATTATTACAGCAAATGTAGATAATGAAGGTAAATCTACATTATTATTACCAGGTACAGGTGATCAGTTGACTAATTGTCAAATAGCAGATATAATCAAACCATTGTTAATATCGGCCCAAGCGATCGCTCAAGAAAAAAACTTACAATTAATCACAGATATTCCTCACAATTTACCTTTAGTAAAAGTCAACGAAAAGGCTTTACAAGAAGTATTAAATAACATTATAGATAATGCATTAAAATATACTCCTGATGGTGGTAAAATATTGATTGCTATTGGTGAAGAAAAAGACCATTTTCAAGGTATTATTATTAGTGATAGTGGTTATGGCATTCCTCCTGAAGACCTAGCGCGTTTAGGAGAAAGATATTATCGTGGTAATAAGTCACAAACAACTATTCCAGGAACAGGTCTAGGAATATCTATAGCTAAACAATTAATAGCAGAAATGCACGGAACACTGGAAATTTTTAGTCCCGCTATTAAGCCATTAAATAGTTCTTCAGAATATCCAGGTACTACTGTAATCGTTTGGTTATTAGAAGACAATTGATAATGAATTATGAGTGTACGCTGTTTCTACAGATATAAAACAGTTAGTGGCTGAAAGCAAACGAATACGGATGAACAAAGATAAATGTAAATAACATAAGAAGTATCAAAAATAATATAAAACTATAAAAATATTACAATAGATTTACACCTTTTAGATTAAAAATATTTCTTTTGAAAAAGACTAACAAAATTATTAATGAGAAATTAAATAAAAAATAATCACGACTTGTAAATTAACAATTTAATGGTAGAATAAGGCTTGTAGCTTATATAACAAAAAAGCTATGTTCAACTAAGTGAATTTCAACAAACATGGAAGCAGCACTATTATTGGCAAAACTCCCTGAAGCCTACCAAATATTTGATCCCTTGGTAGACATACTTCCCGTAATTCCCGTATTTTTCCTGTTACTTGCTTTTGTATGGCAAGCAGCAGTGGGTTTCCGCTAAGTTAATTGTCTCACAATTTGTGGACAGGTGTTCTATATCATCTGTCCTATTTTTTTGATCTTTTTTCGATAAAAAAATTTATTATTCTTAATATTTTGCAATCAAACAATATAATTATATATAATTATATAAGATACTTTACAAATCTTGAAAAATAGTCATTGGTAAGGTGTGTTATGTACGGCTTACTAAAGATAAAAATAATTACAAAGGGTAAGAAAATGGGTAACATTAAATTTGTCAAAGAGAATAAGGAAATAATTGCAGCAGATGGGGCAAATCTCAGATTGAAAGCTGTAGAAAATAAGATTGATATATATAAATTCTTCGCAAAAGTGACTAATTGTGGTGGAGTCGGGCAGTGTGCTACCTGTGTTGTAGAGATTATTGAAGGATTAGAAAATATTTCACCGCGTACAGATGTAGAAAATAAGAAGTTCAAAAATAAGCCAGATAACTACCGTCTTGCTTGTCAAACCCTTGTTAATGGACCTGTGAGTGTAATTACAAAACCTTAAAAATTCTCAATAAGTAGGGGTAAAGCGCAATGCCCATTGATGTCAAGTTAAGCTGAAACCCTTAATAAATAAGGAGGAAAAGAGCGATAGCGCGGAATGTCCTTCTTGCTGACCTAGCGATCGCTAGGTCAGCATTCGTAGCCAGGGGAGTTGCTGTTACTATGTCTTGATTTTCTAAAATTTCTAAAATTTTAAATAAATCTGATTCATTAATTCCCCTTAGTTACATTAAATGTTGTAAAATTTCCAGAGGTTTTGCAGGTTATAAAGGGTGATTTTCTGTTTGATATTTTTCTACTAACGTTATTAGTAAATTATATAAAACATCTTGTTGAACAGTTCTATTATTGTTAAATAACAGTTTTTCAACTTCTTGTAATGCTGATTGATATTCTACATCATTCTCAATAATCTTCGGAGCAATTTTAGCCAGAAGTTGACCGTAGAGATTACGATCAATAATATGAATCATTTTTATAGCTATCCTTGCTTTAATTAAAGTTCACAACTATACTATTAGAGGATGTTTGTAAAGTCTAAATTAACACAAAAATCGGCGATTGGAAAGATACGGGTTTACACGGGCAAAACCTGCCTACGCAGGTTAAAAATCCTTGGTTTTTCCTTATTCCACGCAGGTGGTCACTGAACCTGTCGAAGTGTGGACTTTGCCTGTATAGTAGCGAATTATATTCGCTCTATACTTTTAAAACATCCTCTTAGCAATAATTTAAACAATAATGAGGATTTTTTCTTAATTAACCTTATCTACAGCAGTTTCCGTTATTATGAGGTACAGATGTTAATGATAAAATCCTTGTAAAAGAGTCATCTTGCTGTGTTCATAGTGTACCTCATGTAGATGGAATGTGCTGTATCTTCCCGAAAACAGGGAAAATACTATTGGAGTATATTGTAAAGGCTTTCCTACTCCACTTTAACTTATGGATAAAGAGCGTCGACGGGCATATTATCAGCTAATTGAACACCTGCTTAGTTGTCCCAATGGTGAACAAGCAGCTATATTACAAGCTAACAGGGAATTACTTGATGTTGGCTTTTTAGAATTGCTGAAGGTAGGGGTAGAACAAATGTCTACCCAGGAAGGACAAGAAAATCGTGCTAACCGGTTGATGTCTTTAGCTTCTCAACTGGGTGAAGAGTTAAATTTTTTATTAGAAGTATTACAAGCAACTGCACACAGTGAAGGCAACCCCCAGGTAGTTTACCCTTTACTAGCAGCGAATATAGATAAATTGAATCTGAATTGTGCCCAATTATTAAAAAATACACTAGAAGAAGCAGAACCAGACGCACAACAATTTTTCGCTGTAGTTGACTTTAGTAATTTGATACAGCAATTTCCTTTAGGCAACAAAGCCGATAATATGGAAATTGCTATTACTAGTTATGAAATCGCTTTAACGTTTTTTACCCGTGAAACTTCTCCAGAAAATTGGGCAGGTACGCAAAATAATCTAGGTCTTGCCTACAGTGATAGAATCAGGGGGGATAAAGCCCAGAATTTAGAAGATGCGATCGCTGCTTATACTAAGGCTTTAGAAGTTTATACCCGCGATGATTTTCCTGTACAATGGGCAACGACGCAAAATAATCTAGGGGTTGCCTACAGTAATAGAATCAGGGGGGATAAAGCCCAGAATTTAGAAGATGCGATCGCTGCTTATACTAAGGCTTTAGAAGTAAGAACCCGCGATGATTTTCCTGTGGATTGGGCAATGACGCAAAATAATCTAGGGAATGCCTACCGTAATAGAATCAGGGGGGATAAAGCCCAGAATTTAGAAGATGCGATCGCTGCTTATACTAAGGCTTTAGAAGTTTATACCCGCGATGATTTTCCTGTACAATGGGCAACGACGCAAAATAATCTAGGGGCTGCCTACGGTGATAGAATCAGGGGGGATAAAGCCCAGAATTTAGAAGATGCGATCGCTGCTTATACTAAGGCTTTAGAAGTAAGAACCCGCGATGATTTTCCTGTGGATTGGGCAACGACGCAAAATAATCTAGGGGCTGCCTACAGTAATAGAATCAGGGGGGATAAAGCCCAGAATTTAGAAGATGCGATCGCTGCTTATACTAAGGCTTTAGAAGTAAGAACCCGCGATGATTTTCCTGTAGAAAATGCTCAAACTTTATTGAATTTGGGCATGACTTATCAAGATTCAGATCAAGATTCAGAAAAGTTAAATTTAGCTTACGATACCTTTAAATCTGCTATTCACACAGTTGAAGATATACGGGGGGAAATTATTTCTGGGGAAGAAAGTAAACGCAAACAGGCAGAACAATATAATCAGTTATATGGAAGGATGGTGGAAGTTTGTTTAGGTTTGGGTAAAGAAACGGAAGCTATCAGTTATATTGAACGCAGTAAAACCCGGAATTTAGTGGAACAAATCTTCATTCGTGACTTACAAAGTATCTTTCCACTTGAGGTGGTTAAGCAACTGGAAGAATTAGAAGATAAGATTGCTACTGGACAAAATTTAATCCAAACTGGCAAAGCTGAAAATCACCAAAATTTAGCCCAAAATCTGCAAGAATTGAGACAACAAAGGCAAAAATTACAAGATGAATATTTACCCATTGGTGCTAGTTTTGAATTTACCTCATTAAAGAATATTGTTGATAACCATACAGCAATTATTGAATGGTATATTGCCATCAATAAATTTTTTGCTTTTGTGATTCAACCAGGAGGTACAGAAATCAGAATTTGGCAATCTTCAGCAGAGAATTTTGATCAATTATTTGCTTGGGCTAGTAAATATGTAAATGATTATAACGAAAACAAAGAAACAAAAAAAAGATGGGAAGATGAGTTAAGTAACAATTTACAGCAACTAGCCCAAATATTACAACTAGAAGAAATATTAAAGCTAGTACCATCACAATGTCAAAAACTGATTTTAATTCCCCATCGTTTCTTACACCTTTTCCCTCTCCATGGGTTACCTGTACAGGACTTACGCAACTGGCACAGCGATCGCTAATTATTAGTATATGTGTACTGCAATAATGAAGATGTTATGGAATCAGACTGATTGAGAATTGTTAATAGTAATAGATTAAATAAATGACGGGTATTAATTTTATGAGAGAATGATGATAGGGTACATTAAGAAATTAATTAACGATGAAATTTACTAAACTTAATTA
>NZ_JACJPV010000078.1 GCF_014696225.1 Anabaena sp. FACHB-1237
AGCATGGGAGCGGTTATCCCTCAGTAGACTTACACGCCTTAGCCAGACGCGATAAATTAATTTAATTGCGGCATTTAGATCCCTATCCATCTCAAAACCGCAGTTCTCACAGTGATAGATTCTTTCAGATAAAGAAAGATTTTCTTTTTTATATCCACAGTGAGAACAGGTTTTACTGGATGGATAAAAGTAAAAACGATGCCCCGACAAAGTCCTCTTGGCTGGAAGTTTCCCTTCTACATCCCATCTCTGCAAGGTCTTGACTGAAACTCCAATCTTTTTAGCAAATTCATGAGGCTTAAACATAAAATCACCCCTAGGTTTGTCTATGAGTGTACAGGTTTGTCTAAAATTGTCAACTTAGGACAATCTCTGACGCACCCTACAACAGATTTTTTAGTATGACGCTTGCGTAAGTCCTACTTTAGTAAATTTATGATTTAATCAGAACATATTGATACAAGTCCGGAATTTCAAAACATATAAGGTTGAGTAGATCCTCATGTAGATGGAATGTGCTGTAAGTAGGTAATTATTAGTAATTGTTAGCTTTTCAGTTAGTGTTCATTAACCCTAGCTGCAAGACAAGACTTTTTCATCAAACCACTAGATAAATGCTTGGCAAAATAATTCCGATATAGTTGACAACGGGGTAATACCCGATCGCCCTCAAAAGTAATTAATCCTAAACTTTCCAGTTTATGAGCATGAACCGGATCAATAACCAGACTTTCCTGAGTGGTAACAACTTCATTATATGTCTTAACTAAACCAGGATAACCTAACAATTGTACCCAATATTGCTGTAAGTGATAACGGTAAATCCCACCATTAGCGATCGCCTCTTTGATCAAGTTGGTTAAAGTAGTAGATCCACAGTAAAGATAATACAACGCCAGTTGTATCAGTGCTGGATGACCACCCACAAGAGACATTAACTCAGCCGATTCTTTTCCCACCGTCCACTTTAGCCCATATCGCCTAGCTAATTCTTCTATCTGTTCCTGAGTAAATTCTTGTAGACGAATAGGTAAGCCAATATTAAACGGATAGTAATTAATATTGAAACTCAGGTGTTCTTCTGTAGAATCAGCCACCACCAACCTCAAATTTTGCCATACTTTATTTTGTCGTGATTGTTCACACCAAAAACGCAACAAAAAGAAAAATTCCTGGGCAATATGAGGATATTCAAAAAATCGTTCTACCTCACTCAATACTAGAACTAGAGGACTATTAATTTGCTTGAGAATATAATGCTCCAAGTACAAGCTACAGGTTAACTTATAACCCACATCTTCATGAGAATGATCATAAACATTGGGGCACATACCTAATTTTATAGCGATTTGGCTACAAAAAGAACGCAAAAACTTATTTAAGTCAGTTAAGCAGTAACAATCTATCTCCGCAAAACTTAAATTTACAGTGTGATATCCCTGTGAATCTGCAAAAGCCAGAAGACGTAATATCAAGGAAGTTCTACCCATCTGTCTAGGAGCGATAATTTTGATTACAGAACCTGGTGTAGTCACCTCTCGATACATTAATTCTTCTACTGGTAAACGCTCTATATATATAGGAGAATCTAACGGTAGTGGCCCATCAGGATATGACCATAAAGAGCAACTTTCTCTTCTTAAACATATACTGTCTGATACACAATCTAGTATTGTTTTATTATCCTTATTATCGTCTTCCTGGAGAAAAATATAGTCCCCTGGCTCAATTTCTAAATTAAAGGCATTAAAACATAATTTTAAAGTTTTTTGGTCTACACCTTTATTAGCTGACCATAAGCGACTAATAGTTTTAGCAGAAAGTTTTGTATGGTATGATAAATCCTCCAAAGACAAGCGTTCACCTTGGTTTTCTGTAATTTCCCAAGATGATATAGCTTCTTGTAAGCGTTGCACTCCTTGAGGAGATAACAGCACACCTCGTTTCCTTTTTGTTTTAATTTCTTTTAAAATCATAAGCCAAAAATAAGTTAAAAATTCTATTAAATCAAATCAGTTCAGTGAATTTTGTTTAATTAAATACAGAGGAAAATTCCTTAACAATAGGCATATTCTGTGCCCATAAAATTTGATTCATTTGAATCCTATCAAACATTATAAAACAAAAATGATCGAAAAATCGCAAGTTTTTGAAAATTGAGACATAGAGGAAAGGCAATCTTCTAACTGTGGACTTATATCCGACATTCCACACTTTATAATAATAATATAGTATAATCATTTTCAAAAATTATATTGACAGGAACAACCAAATATGAGGTATGGTTTTCAGGCATTTTCACGTGATTTTTTGATGATTTTTGAGTGATCACTTCCCTTGCCGAAGACATCGTTATTAATCGGAAGTTAATCGCTAAAAGCCTGAAATGACGGATTTTCGTTCATTCACATCATGGTGAATTTGTACAGTGCGTAAGTCCTATAAATAATAAAAAATACAATTAAGGAAATATTCTCATATTACAACATGGAGTTGAGAACATAGGTTATAAGCTGTTGTGCATTAAAAATGCACAACAGCAAGTCAAAATTGAAGACACTTTCAGGCAACTTTTTTGTGAATTTCATAATACACAATCTAGCCACACATCAGCTTATTAATATGCTTTATACCAATTCCCTTTAAGATTACATTACAATTAATCTTAAATACCTTGTTTCCTTGCTATTTTGGGATTTATTTATAAAAATTAGGTTTCTGCAGAAATTTAATGTAAACAAATTAAAGCAAAATTTTATACGACTCTTTCCTGTTCCCCACATCCACAAAAAGACTTTTTCAGAGGACCCAAATTATCATGAGTTTGATAATTTAGCCAAAGTTTTAGAGGGTAATTCTCCAAAAAGTTGATAATAGTCATGAGCAAATTCTCCGCGATGAAAAAAACCAAAATCTTCAGCAAGATCATAAATAAATCTAAATTCAGAGTCTTTTTGCAATTCTTGATATAAGGCATTAAGGCGCAGCTTTTTAAAATAATTATGAGGAGAAATTTCATAAAAGTCCTTAAAGATATATTCTAAAGTTCTTTGACTCACACCTAATTCTTGACAAATCTCTGGAATAGTGAGATCATATCGCAGATTATTTCTCATCATATCTTCTGCTTGTTTTAAAATAGAACTGCGCTTGACGACATTTTTCTTATGTTTAACATCTTTAGCTTCTTCTAAAGTTAAAATGAACTTTTTGACAATTTCTTCTTCTAATATTTTCTTCATAAAGTTCAGCCTAAATGCTTTTCTATCTGAGGATATTGATGCACGATCTAAAGTAAATGCTATTTGATAAAGTTGATAACACAATTTATGCAAATTGTGAATTTTTTCTGGTGAGCAAATCACCAGAGAAACCTCATGACAATTTAAAAACTTTTTAGCTTCTGGTAAATCTAAAGTTGCACACAATTGATTGAGATAATTATCATTAACATAAAGATGAAAGCGATTAGAAAAAGGAGCTTGAAACACTGAAAATTCTATCTTAGGAGGAACAATCCCAATGTAATTATTTTGTAATTGATACAAATTTTGGAAAAAAACATAATTTGTCTGAGCAGGAATAGCAAAAACCCACATTTTAGAATCGCTTACTCCTACAACTTTAGTTAAACAATTACGTTGAGAGAACTCCAAGATTACTTTATCGACTATTAGTTTTGAAAGATACCCTTCAAAATGCTCACCACTAAGTTGTATAGCATACATATCTAAAAATTCTCGAATGTGGAAATAGCGAGAAAAGTCACAATGATACTCACTTTTAAATATTAGCTTATGAGAATCAATTAGAAGATTGGTTTTATTGTCAAAAGTAAACATCTACTATAACCCTATCATTACTACTGGTAAGAAATTAGATCTGTCTAAGAATTAAATGTGCCTGATTTAAAAGCTCCTACTGCTTGTTAAGCAGGGCATTTTCAAAGTCGTGGGTAAATAAGAAAAGAAAAGTGATATTTTATTGATAAAATCACAAAAAGATCACTATTTTTTGTCTTTTAAAATATGTTAAATAGTTTAATTTCTAAACTCAAAAAAGTCAAGGATTTTCCCAAAAGTCAAGGAAGAAGGCATGAGTTATGGATAGTCCTGACTATGATTATTTTAGCCTTATTAACAGGAAATTTTAGTTATAAGCTCATTAATAATCATGGCAGGATCAATATTTTGGAATCTCTGTTAATCTCAATAATTGATTCGGTGGAATTGAAATGAATGGAAAATATATAATACCTTAGCCTATGTTAGCAAGAAAATAACATACTGTTAAGAATGAATTAAATTGTTTATATGCATTTAAATTAGTTGTAACGTAAACCATCAAAAGCTATCAAATATCAAATAAGAGTCATATATAACCTTAACTATCTTAACTGTCCTTGCATTATTATCAAAAGTCTGGGAAAAAAGAGAAGTAAGGTAAAGTAAAGCATTACACATATTTTCTAAAACATAATATTGCTAGTGTTCTGAATAGGGGGACGTTAATCTTTGAAAATTTCACCATTTATGAATCCTCATCAAATAAAACATGAGGAGAAATAATGTCATTAATCAATCTTATCGCATTGTTGCTATTCCAGGTGAATGAATTAGACCAGAAGTTGTGGAGACTGCTTTAAAACTTTTGCAATAAGTAGGTAAACTTCAAGGATTTACATTGCAAATAAGTCTTTTTTTTCTCCCATACAAAAACCGAGCCTAATTAGCTAACTTAAAAACAAGTAAGTATTAATTATTGACCACATTACTAAAATTATCAATTTACATAAAAATATCATGGAAGAAGTGGTGATTAACACAAATAATACCTTTGATAATTTGCCTATTTTAACTGAAGCAGAAAAGCAGCAAATATTGGTGGAATGGAATAATACCAAACAAGATTACCATGAACATTTTTGCATACATGAATTATTTGCAGCACAAGTAGAAAACACTCCAGACAATATTGCTGTGGTGGTGAATGGGCAAAAACTAAGTTATCAAGAGTTAAATCACCAAGCCAACAAATTAGCTCATTATTTACAATCTTTAGGAGTAGGAACAGAAGTTTTAGTAGGGATTAGTCTTGAGCGTTCCTTAGAAATGATTATTGGGTTGCTGGGTATTCTCAAAGCAGGTGCAGCTTACGTACCACTAGATCCCACCTATCCTAAGGAGCGGATATCTTTCATAGTGGCGGATTGCCAAATAGAAATTCTATTGACACAACAAAAGTTTTTAGAAAACTTTACTGAAAGTCCAGTAAAAACAATTTGTTTAGATCAGCATTGGGAATTAATTGATGATCAAAATTCAGAAAATCCTACCAGCGATGTCACGGGAAAAAATCTAGCTTATGTGATTTATACATCTGGTTCTACAGGTACACCAAAAGGGGTTGCTGTACCCCATCGGGCGGTGAATCGCTTAGTATGTAATACCAATTATATACAGTTTACAACTAGCGATCGCACTGCCCAAGCTGCTAATACTTCATTTGATGCTGCTACTTTTGAAATTTGGGGTTCTTTATTGCATGGGGGTGCTTTAGTCTGTATTCCTCAAAATGTTCTACTTTCACCTTTGGATTTTGCAGCATACATCTGTGAACAAAGAATAAATATCTTATTCTTAACCACAGCTTTATTTAATCAATTAGCTAATGTTGTTCCTTATGCTTTTAAAGACTTGAGATATTTGTTATTTGGCGGTGAAGTTGTAGATCCAAGAGCAGTCAGAGCAGTGGTAACAAATGGTGCTCCAGAAAAATTATTGCACGTTTATGGACTGACAGAGAATACAACATACTCCTGTTTTTATCCGGTGGAAGAAATACCAGAGGGGGCGATAACAATACCTATTGGTCGCCCCATATCCAACACACAAATATATATACTTAACGACCAATTACAACCTGTTCCTGTAGGTACAGTAGGAGAAATATACATAGGTGGTGATGGTTTAGCACGAGGGTATCTCAACCGTCCTGAGTTAACAGCACAAAAGTTTATTTCTAATCCCTTTGCACAATCAGCGGTAAGTAAATTATATAAAACAGGAGATTTAGCCCGTTACTTACCAGATGGGAATATTGAGTTTTTAGGGCGAGTTGATAATCAAGTCAAGATACGAGGTTTCCGTGTTGAATTAGAAGAAGTTGAGGCGGCTTTAATTCAACATCCAAGTATACGACAAACAGTGGTGGCTGTCTGTGAAGATATACCTGGAGATAAAAGGTTAGTTGCTTATGTTGTACCTGATCAAAAATCCCCATTAACTACCATAATTTTAACAAGATTCCTCGAAGATAAGCTACCTCCTTACATGATACCAACGGCTTGGATGCTGCTGGACTCTTTGCCATTGACTCCGAATGGTAAGGTCGACCGTCAGAGTTTGCCAAGACACACACGCACACGCCCAGATTTGGAAGAATCTTTTATTGCACCCCGTAACTCTATTGAAGAGGAGTTAGGAATCCACTGGGTTCAGTTATTAGGACTAGATGTAGTGGGGGTCAATGATAACTTTTTCTGTTTGGGTGGTCACTCTTTGATTATGACGCAAATGATTTCTCGTGTGAGGGAAATTTTCGGTGTTAATATATCTTTTACTCAAGTATTTAGTAACCCTACCATAGCTGCTGTAGCTGAACTTATTGCCCAAGGTGGCGAAAAAACTCAATGGGAACGCTCAACTATTAAACGCATTTCCCATCAAGGATTTGTACCAGCTTCTTTTTCCCAGGATCGCATTTATTTTGTCCATAAGTTAGCAGCAGAAAATAGTGCCTACCAATTCCAAGCTAGGATAGACATTAGAGGTAATTTGGATGTTAAGGCACTGCAATCCTCTTTAGATGAGATTGTCAGACGGCATGAAATCTTTAGGACAACTTATAAGGAAGAAGATGGTAGGTTGTATCAGGTAATTCACCCTTATCCAGGAGCCGCTTTTAGATTTGTTGATTTACGGTCAATTCCTCAAGATGAGAGAGAAGTAGAGGCACAAAAATTAGCGGAGGCAGAAGTTCTCACTCATTTGGACCTGACTCAATTACCAATAGTGCAATGGGCGGTATTTCAGGTTACTGATCAGGATTATATATTTACTCATGTAGAACATCATGTAGCACATGATGGTTGGTCTTTTAATGTCTTTTTAAGTGAGTTAGTGAAGCTGTATGAGGCTTTTTCTAGTGGTAAACCTTCTCCACTGCCGGAGTTAAGCTATCAGTTTGCGGATTTTGCTATTTGGCAGCGTGAATGGGTAAAAACACAAGAGGCTCAATCTCAATTAGTGTATTGGCAAGAAAAGTTAGCCGGGATTCCGCCTTTATTGGAATTACCTTGCGATCGCCCACGCCCCAAGGAGCAAACTTATAATGGCGAACACGCCAGGATGGAGTTGCCAGTTCATTTGTGTGAATCTCTCAGGGTATTCAGTTATCAGCAAGGTGCAACTTTATTTATGACTATGCTGGAGGCTTTTATCATTTTGCTACATCACTACGTTGGACAAGATGATATTTTTATCGGTTCTGCGGTAGCTAATCGCCGGATGCACCAAATGGAGAAGATCATGGGTATGATTGTTAATAATTTGGTTCTACGCACTGATGTTTCTGGTAATCCTACGGTACGGGAGTTGCTTCACCGTGTGCGTAAAGTAACGATTGAAGCTTATGCTAATGAAGATATACCTTTTGATAAAGTGGTAGAGGCGATTAAGCCGGTTCGCAATTTGAGTCATAATCCTTTGTTTCAGGTGATGTTTAGCTTCCATGACTCTGCCAAACCCTGTTTAATTTTCCCTGGTTTGGATGTAACTTTGCATGAATCAGTTAGTAATAGGTCTGCTAAGTTTGATCTTGATTTCCTGGTTATTCCTAGATTTGAACAAAGTGTACAGTACGGATCTAGAATGGGATCCAGAGGTATTACTTTAGTTTTGGAATATAATAGTGATTTGTTTGATGCTGAAACTGTTGAAGTAATGCTAGAGCAGTATGAACAAGTATTAATGCAGATGATTGCTAACCCTGATCAGAGAGTTGGTGAGATATCTCTGGTGAGAGTTAAAGATAGAAAGTAAATTACCAAGACATACTATACATAGCTAGACATCCTGTGGTATGATAGAACAAGTAAAAAACTTAGCTATCAGATGACAGTAAATTATGTACCTCCAAGAGTCGCTGC
>NZ_JACJPV010000079.1 GCF_014696225.1 Anabaena sp. FACHB-1237
AAACCCCATAAAGAAGCATTATGGAGTCCCAGTTATTTTGCTATCTCTGTAGGAGGTGCGCCGCTAGAGATATTAAAGGAGTATATCAAAAATCAAGAAAAGCCGTCCTAGAAGGACGGGGCTTGTATCCCATTATTTTCGGTCAGCTTAGGACTAAGTCTACACTCGGCAGTCATGCTATATTTGGAACATGAATAATAATCCACCTTAATCATACTTTGGCCATGAGTCAAAATACCCAAAACGATTTTACCCCAGCATCTTCCACACCAGGGTTAAAACCCGCCCTAGCCGCAGCATTAGCTAGTTTAGAAGTACAATTAGATCAAGAATTAACTAAATATAGACGTATTCGCAATACTGGAAAAAAGCATAATTATCTAAATATCCAAAGTTTTACAGCATCTAATAATAAAACATTTAATCAAAGCACAACAAATATAGACACTATCATACCAAATACAGGACTAATTGAAGACAAAAGTATCAGTTTACCGTTAATTCCTGTCACAGCACCATCTTTAACTATTAGTAATATTATTAGCAATAGTGAAAACGTTACAACTGATGAAAAACCACCTAATCAGGAAATATATACAAATGGAACAGATACAGAAGAAATGATAAATAGCATTGTTCATAGCAAACCTACCACCACAGAAACAGAAGAAATTACTTCTACAACAGATACAGTTAATCATCCTGATGAATATTTAGAGTCCAGTGAAGCGTTATTACGCAGTTTAAATGATGAACTCACCCCAGAAATTAAACCTCAAAGTTATTCTGAGAGTGTATTATCACCTACGGGTATTGCTTCCATGTTTCTATTGTTATTAGCAAGTTTAATTTTAGGATATGTGGTATTAAATCCTAAATATTTACCAAAGTTGAACTTTAATTTATCAAATAATAACTCTTTCTCTTCTATATCTACTTCAAAAAATGCAAAACCTGGAGATCGGATAATTACATCTACTACTGTACCAGAGATTACACCTATAGCTAAATATCCTAACTTAGCAAGTCAGGAATTTACCCAGGTAAGAGATCCTAATGATGTGGTAGGCTTAAAACCCAAAGTTAACCCTACTCCAGTAATTCCTCAAATTACTCCTACCACATTAACAATACAGCCACCCCTAACTTCTATCGCTCCTTTACCAAAACTTTCTCCTTTTATTGCCGATGTTCCCAATATTACTAACAGTTCATCCAGTAGAGTATCCCAAATTTCACCTAGTCCTAGTATTTCCACTAGTTCTACACCCGAAACAAAAATCAGTTTAGCACCCTTACCAGAAGATATCAAACCTGGTGCAAATGGGTATTATTATATTATTACTGATAATGACAGCAAAGACAGTTTAGCCGCAGCGAAGAAAATAGTGGCTGATGCTTATTTATCTCCAAACGGCAAATACATTTATTTAGGAGCCTTAAAAACTAAAGATGATGTAAAACGAAGATTACAAGAGTTAGCAAATCAAGGTGTTGCTGGCAGGGTACAAAATTAAATGAATTAAATGATAGGACTTAATTACCATAGTTAGTGGAAAATATCAATATGGAAGTTATGAAACGTATTGTGCGAGTAATTCGCGCTAATGTGAATAGTTGGATCAAGAATAAGGAAGATCCAGAGAAAATACTGGAAAATACTTTCATGGAAATGCAGGAAAATCTGGTATTGTTACGTCAGGGAGTAGCAGGAGCGATCGCCACCCAAAAACGTACAGAACGTCAAGCTGTGGCTGCTGAATCTAATGCTCAAGAATGGTATAATAGAGCAGAACTGGCATTAGAACAAGGCAAGGAGTCTTTAGCACGGGAGGCCCTCACTAAACGGCAATTTTACCAACAAACTGCTACTGCTTTGCTCAATCAAGTGCAGGATCATAAGAAAATAGTAGCTCAATGGAAAGATGATATGCGGGCATTAGAATTAAAAATAGCTCAAATGAGAACTAAGAAAGATATGTATATTGCCCGCGCTCGTTCTGCTGAAGCTAATTATCGCTTAAAAGAAATGCTGAGTGAATTTTCTCCTACATCCACAGTTAATGCATTAGCAAGTATGGAAGAGAAAGTTTTACAATTGGAAGCACAATCACAGGCTATTGGTAAGTTAGGAGGTGATAATCTGGAAATAGGATTTGCAGCTTTGAAGTCTAATGATGAGATTGATGTAGAACTGGCAATGATGAAAAATAATATGTTAAATAAATTAAAGAGCTAGAGCAATGATGACTTGGGCATTCTATCAGTTCTCTCTTTCCTCTTGAGCATTTGTGTAACCGTTACGGTTCCAAATTAGTGAGAATAACTGAAGAATATACATCAAAGACTTGTACTAAATGCGGTCATGTTCATAGAAAACTTGGTAGTTCTAAGAGCTTTGTTTGCCCTAATTGCGGTTATGACATACCGCGAGATTTTAATGGAGCTTTGGGGATTTTCCTCAAGGCAATGTGGGATACCACCTTTATCAACTCAGTTGGTAATGTTGTACTGGACCTTCACGATATCTCAGATGTCAGGGAATGTCTCGGTTAAAAGTATCAGTCAAGAAAGTTAGGAGATCAAGGAGTCAGGAGTCAGAATATCAAGAAGTGACAAACTAAGAATTTTGATTTTTTACCATCTTAGAGGGTGTTTTAAAAGCGAATATCAGAAGGCTTACGCCACGCTGCGCTATCGCTACTAAGCTGTTGTGCTTTTAACTTGAATAAATACAAGCAAGATGCTTGTGCTACTGTAACTTCAGGTTTTTTTAATTATACAGTGAGTGCTGCACATTAGCTTATACAGGTAAAGTCCACACTTTGACAGGCTCAGTGACCACCTGGACTAAGGAAAAACCAAGGATTTTTAACCTGTGTAGACACGATTTACAATCACCGGCTTTTGTGTTAATTTAGACTTTAGGGACATCCTCTTGCAACCGTCATGCATCATCTTTTAACTGCTATAACCGGGAAAAAACAACAATAAACAAAATTAGGAAAAATAAATTTATGGGACTATTTGATAGACTTAAACGAGTGGTTAGTGCTAACTTAAATGATCTGGTTAATAAAGCTGAAGATCCAGAAAAAATGCTAGAACAAGCTATTCTGGAAATGCAGGAAGACTTAGTTAAATTACGTCAAGGTGTGGCTCAGGCTATAGCTGCTCAAAAACGTACAGAAACACAATATAATGATATTCAATCGGAAATTAATAAATGGCAACGTAACGCGCAAATAGCACTACAGAAGGGTGATGAAAACCTAGCTCGTCAAGCATTAGAACGTAAGAAAACTTGTACAGAAACTAGTATTTCATTACAAGCCAGCTTAGATCAACAAACAGCGCAGGTGCAAGGAATTAAACATAATTTGATTCAGTTAGAAAGCAAACTATCTGAAGCTAAAACTAAGAAAGAAATGCTCAAAGCGCGGATTACTGCTGCTAAAGCTCAAGAACAATTGGGTAATATGGTTAGTGGTTTAAGTACGAGTAGCGCGATGGCTGCTTTTGAGCGTATGGAAGAAAAAGTATTAATGCAAGAAGCTCGCGCCCAGTCTACTGCTGAGTTAGCCGGTGCAGATTTAGAAACTCAGTTTGCACGGTTAGAAAGTAGTAGTGATGTTGATGATGAGTTAGCAGCAATGAAAGCAGCTTTAGCACCAGCACCTCCAGTACAAGAGTTACCTCCTAGTCAACCCACAAATACAGCACAACCAAGTAATACAGCAAAACCTACCACACCAGTAGATAAAGACTTGGAAGAATTACGCAGACAGTTAGATAATTTGTAAAGTGGTAGTCAGCTATCAGCTAATTTGGTTATATAAAATAATTCCCACACTGTTGAGTTGTGGGATTTTCTATTTTGTTGTTTCTATCAGGTATTGATATGATATTCTTACCAATTGCCAATTTAAGATAGACTTAATTTTGAATGAAACCGATAATATAGATGTTACTTTATGGAGACGATAATGAGCAAGGGCGTAATCACTATTACTGATGCTGAGTTTGAAAGAGAGGTTTTAGAAGCGGAAAAACCCGTATTAGTATATTTTTGGGCTTCCTGGTGTGGTCCTTGTCAATTGATGTCACCTGCGATTAATATAGCTGCTAATACTTACAGCGATCGCTTAAAAATTGTCAAAATGGAAGTTGATCCTAATCCTATCACAGTAAAACAATATCAGGTGGAAGGTGTACCAGCATTAAGATTAATTAAGGAAAAACAATTGTTAGAGTCTACTGAGGGAGCGATAAGTAAAGATAAGTTAATGAGTTTTTTAGATAAACATTTGAGTGAAAATTAGTAGATGATAGGTGACAGGTGATAGGTGATGGGTGACAGGTGACACCAGATGAGGTAGATAAATTTTGCTACAAAAGTTAACTACCCATGAGGAATATTTAAGTTTGACTTAGTAATATACATAGCGAGTAAAACTGTGGTGGAGGCCTTGAGTCGTTTCT
The DNA here is from genome assembly GCF_014696225.1 of Anabaena sp. FACHB-1237. Lineage (GTDB taxonomy): Bacteria > Cyanobacteriota > Cyanobacteriia > Cyanobacteriales > Nostocaceae > FACHB-1237. The sequence goes on from NZ_JACJPV010000079.1 coordinate 4,483, forward strand.
TTAGTAAATCTAATAGAGGTATTGGTGTTGAATTAGCACCCCAACGAGTCAACGTTGTTGAATTGCGTAAACATCGTTCAAAAATCAAAATAGAATCGTTAACAACAGTACCTGTACCAGAAGGTATTATTGTTGACGGGCATATTGCAAATTCTCTCGAAATGGCAGAAATTATTCAAGAAGCCATTGCTGAGAGTAAAACCAAAGCCTCTCGCGTTGCTACCTCTATTCCTGGTAGAGATGCTATAGTTCGGTTAATTCCCGTGCCCTCAGAGTTAGATGATAAAGAGTTGCATGAAATTATATTTGATCATGAAGCCTCTTTATATTTACCCTATCCTCGTGAACATGCAGATATTGATTATCAGAAACTTGATTATTTTGTAGATGAGGATGGCATTGAAAAAGTCAAAGTCTTATTAGTAGCTACACCTAAGGAAGTGACAAAAACCTATTTGCAGACTTTTCAACAAGCAGGATTAGTCATTGATGTACTAGAAATTAATAGTTTTGCTTTAATTAGAACTATTCGTGATCAATTACGGCTGTTTGCACCCGAAGAGGCGGCTGTATTAGTGGATATTGAATTTGATAATACAGAAATTGCCATTATTATCAATGGTGTACCCCAATTTTCGCGGACTGTGCCTATTGGTACTTATCAATTACAGTCAGCAGTCAACAGGGCAATCAATTTGCCGATCACAAGAGATACTACTGAATTGGCACAAATAAGTATTCTTGGTAATAATAGCATGGACACAAATTCCACAGGATTAACTAGCAGCAATCCTGCTGTATCTGCTATGGTACGAGTATTAGGGGAATTAACCAATGAATTGCGACGTTCTATTGATTTTTACCTCAGTCAACATCAAAACCTAGAAGTTGCCCAAATTCTCCTAGCAGGCCCTGGAGGAGGATTACAAGAAATTGATGAGTTTTTTGCTCAAAGGTTATCTCTACCTACTACTAAAATAGATCCCATTGCTTGTTTATCTTTGGATGTGGAACCAGACAAGTATCCGATCATTCAACGGCCAGGTTTGGGTATAGTTCTTGGTTTGGGAATGCGGGAGGTATAACAAAATGTACAGTTTAGATATTAACTTTCTTAAATATCATGAAGATTATCAAAAGCAGAGTTTATCAGGGAAAAAGATCAATCAGCCTGTTAATGTCGAAGATTTAATGCCAGTTTTTCTTGGTGTGGGAGTGGGTTCAATATTTCCCGCTTTAGTATATGCTGGTTTAGTGTTTATTGATGTGCAAACTAAGCAAATCACCGAGGAAATTACTCAGTTAGAACAGGAGAGTAAAACTTTCGATGTCAAAATTAGTAGCATTGATAAGTTCAAGGCGGACACTAAAATAATTCAAAGCCAAACTAATGCTTTTAGGACTTACGCATTGACAGAATAAAAAAATAGTGCATTGATAAATAAGGGTCGTCTAGTAATCGGTATGGGAGAATGAGAGAAATTACTAAACTCTCGACAGCACAATGCAACATAGACATCTACA
>NZ_JACJPV010000008.1 GCF_014696225.1 Anabaena sp. FACHB-1237
TAATGGAGCTTTGGGGATTTTCCTCAAGGCAATGTGGGATACCACCTTTATCAACTCAGTTGGTAATGTTGTACTGGACCTTCACGATATCTCAGATGTCAGGGAATGTCTCGGTTAAAAGTATCAGTTACTGTAGTAAAGCGATCGCTACCATGACTGGTCTGATTTTGAAGACGCATCAAAAATTCTCTGATAGATGGACTCCCACACAGGCTAACCCCTACATTTTCTCAAATTCTTCCCCAAGATTCTTTGATCCCCCCTTATCAGTGGCGACATTCAGTTCTAAACTGTAGATGAGAGAGTTGAAATGCTGTCAGGAGTAATTTTGTGAAAAAAGTTTTAGCAATCATTCTAGGTGGAGGTGCGGGGACTCGCTTGTATCCCCTCACTAAACTCCGCGCCAAACCGGCAGTACCCGTTGCTGGCAAATATCGCTTGATAGATATTCCTGTAAGCAACTGTATTAATTCGGAAATTTTTAAAATCTATGTGTTGACACAATTCAACTCGGCTTCTCTCAACCGTCACATTGCCCGCGCTTATAATTTCAGTGGTTTTAGTGATGGTTTTGTGGAAGTCTTGGCAGCCCAACAAACCCCAGAAAACCCTAATTGGTTTCAAGGTACGGCTGATGCAGTGCGTCAATATATTTGGATGTTACAAGATTGGGATGTGGATGAATTTCTGATTTTATCCGGTGATCATCTCTATCGTATGGACTATCGCTTGTTTGTTAATCGTCACAGAGAAACTAACGCCGATATTACTCTATCTGTAATTCCTATTGATGATCGTCGCGCTTCTGATTTTGGCTTGATGAAAATTGATAATAACGGTAGAGTAATTGACTTTAGCGAAAAGCCTAAAGGTGATGCTTTAGCTAAAATGCGTGTTGATACTACTGTATTAGGACTATCTAAAGAACAAGCTCAATTACAGCCATATATCGCCTCTATGGGCATTTATGTCTTTAAGAAAGATGTTTTAATTAAATTGTTGAAGGAATCTTTAGAACGGACAGATTTTGGTAAGGAAATTATTCCCGATGCAGCTAAAGATCATAATGTTCAAGCCTATTTATTTGATGGTTATTGGGAAGATATCGGAACTATTGAAGCATTCTATGAAGCTAATTTAGCTCTGACTAAACAACCTCAACCACCTTTTAGTTTCTATCATGAAGAAGCCCCCATTTATACTCGTGCCCGTTATTTGCCCCCTTCTAAATTGTTGAATTGTCATGTTACAGAATCAATGATTGGTGAAGGTTGTATTTTGAAAAATTGCCGCATTCAACATTCGGTCTTAGGTGTGCGATCGCTAGTTGATGATGGTTCTGTAATTGAAGAATCTTTATTAATGGGTGCAGATTCTTATCCCACATCTATCGAAAATAACCCAACATTAGATCATGGAGAAATTACCATAGGAATTGGCAAAAACACCATCATTCGTCGGGCAATTATTGATAAAAACGCACGCATTGGTTCTAATGTGAAAATCGTTAATAAAGATAATGTCCAAGATGCAGAACGAGAAAAACAAGGCTTCTATATTCGTAGTGGTATTGTAGTTGTTCTCAAAAATGCCGTTATTCCTGATAACACAATTATTTAGTTAGGAGTCAGCCGTCAATAGGGGTTTAGCACTGCTTATTGTTTCAATTTAAGCTACAAGTACTATAGTTTTAGCGTGGCTATCATAAAAATAAGCTACACCACGCTATAGACAAGCTTAGTACAAGTGGCTTATTTATTTAGCTTCCACACCTGTCTGAAAATAAATTTCCAGGCTAATAACCCAAGTTGCTAGTTATTAATTTTCGGATCTTTTGTAGTCTGTAGGGTGCGTCAGACAGAATAATTTAGGTTAAAATTACCAATTTTAAAATTCTGAAGCACCCTACTTCATTTAACTGGTAACTTACGTTAATAACCAAAGTTTACTAAGGTAAACTAAATAATGGAAAAAATAATTTAAAAAATTTTCTAATTATTTTAGTCATCTTGAGACAACTTTTTCTATGAGACAGAGGAATTAATTCCCAGTCAGGCTATATCAACACCATCAAGCAGTGCTAAACCCTTACATAGAATCACAATTAAGCTAATAGCTAATTACTAAAAATCATGACTAAGTTAATTTTGTTAATTGGTCTTCCTGGTAGTGGTAAATCAACTTTAGCTAAAAATTTACTGTTAGAATATCCCCAAATGCAACTAATTTCTACAGATGCTATTCGCGGTAAATTGTTTGGTTCTGAAGCTATTCAAGGTTCATGGTTATTAATTTGGCAAGAAATAGAACAGCAATTTCAAAAATGTGTGATATCACAAACATCCGCTATTTTCGATGCTACTAATGCCCAAAGACGTAACCGCCGAGATGTAATTGATTTAGCCCGAATTTCAGGATTTACTAATATTGTGGGATTATGGATAAAAACTCCAGTTTGGTTATGTTTATCACGTAATCAAAAACGCCAACGTCAAGTACCTCAAGATGTTATCCTGAAAATGCACCGACAATTACAAAATGCTCCCCCTAGCATGGATGAAGGAATGGATGAGTTGAATTGTATTTAATATCATCTATTCTGCATCTAAATAATATCAATAAATCAAAAATATCAAAAAATATTTTCCTAAAGTTATGATGTTCCTAGAAAATTTCACAGTTGATTGGATATTAATTAACAATTGTATTCAGTTTATGATTTGGGGTATTACTTCTCTGTTTTTAGCGGAAATAATTAGAGATTCTTACCATGCTTTATGTCATCAATTTATCTGGTTAGGAAAATGGCATAATAAACATCATGCCGCCTATCGTCGAGATTTAAGTTTAAGTTCTCAAAAGGCTTATGTAGAATCTCAATTGTATCATGATGTTGTGGAATCAGTGATTTTAGTAGTTCTATTAATTATCATTGCCTTAATAGTTCATCAATGGGGATTATGGTTAGGAGTAGTTTATGCTATCACCTTTTTATATGGCGCCTCTTTACGTTATTTTCAAGGTACAATAGACACAGACTACAATCATTTACCAGGACCTTTAGAAACTATTCCTTCTTTTTGGTTTGTGAATAGAACTTATCATTGGCGACACCATTTTGATGATGTTAATGCTTATTATAGTGGAGTATTTCCTTTGGTAGATAAAATTCTAGGAACAGCACTATCTTTAAAGGGTAAAACTATTGCTATAACAGGTGCTTCGGGAAGTTTGGGACAGGCATTAACTAGAGAATTATTAAGGTATAATGCTAAAATTATTGCCTTAACAACTAATCCTCATAACATTGAAAATAAACCAGGTGTAAAGGTGATTTTATGGCAATTAGGACAGGAAAAGGAATTGCGGGAAACTTTAGAAAAGGTGGATATTTTAATTATTAATCATGGGATAAATGTGTATAGCGATCGCTCTTCTACTGCCATTTACAACTCTTATCAAGTTAACACATTTTCCGCTTTACAACTAATAAATATCTTTTCGGAAACTGTCACAGGTCCAGATGCTAAAGCCACTAAAGAAATTTGGGTAAATACCTCAGAAGCGGAAGTTTCACCAGCATTAAGTCCCCTTTATGAACTTAGTAAAAGGGCATTAGGTGAGATAATTACCCTGAAAAGATTAGATCAAATTTGTGTCATCAGAAAATTAATTTTGGGACCTTTTAAAAGTTCTTTAAATCCCTATGGAGTGATGTCAGCATCTCAAGTAGCTAAGGGAATTGTATTTTTAGCAAAGCGGGATTTTAGAAATATTGTGGTTACTGTAAACCCTTTAACTTATGTACTATTTCCCATCAAGGAATTTAGTACCTGGTTATATTATCGAGTGTTTAGTAAAGGTGTGAAAAGTGAATAGTTGATGAATAATTGAAAAACAAAATCCCCATTTTATTGAATATTATTGAATAAATTGGGGATATTATAAGATATTATAAATATATTATAAATATTGTCAATATATGGATTTTATGCTAAATTAATTATTAGTTACTTATTAACAATGTTTTTTTAATTCATAATGTATTTATAATGTTTCAACAACTATCACTATTTGCAGAAAAAAACGATGATCATCTAACTAATGATCTGACTAAATGTTTTTACCAAAGCATTGCACAATCTGGTTTTAACTATGAAGAATTTGATATAGGAGATATTACATTTAAAGGAGGACAAAATGAATCTGTCCATAGATGGTATCGCTTAACTCCTAGTTATTCACCAAATTTAGTACGTTTTTTTATCAACAGATTTAAAATTACTAAAAATGATTTTGTGCTTGATCCATTTAGTGGTAGAGGTACAACAATCATAGAATGTCAAAAACATGGCATAAAATCTTTAGGAATTGAGATTAACCCCTTACTTCAGCAAGTAGGAAGTAAATCTCTATTATGGGATATTAACCATATTAATTTAGTGAATAATTACCTTGAGGAAATTTTAAATTTAATTACTAAATATCAAGAATATTCTTTAGAAGATATTATTAAAACATTTAATACTAGGATTCCTATTATTCATAATGTCTTTCGTTGGTGGAAAATTGATGTTTTAAAGAATTTAATTATCTGTCGTGAAGTCATGAACCAAGAAAAATATGATGCTATTCATGAATATACTTGGTTATCTATAAATAAAGCCTGTTTAGATTGTGCAAATATTCACAGAAATCACCCAACTATTACTTTTGATGATCATCATCAAAGAGAAATAGATGTTTATGCTGAAATTAGTAATAACCTCAAAAATATAATTGATGATTTACTAAGTTTGAATCAACAGCAAATTTCTTTTTCACAATTCAACTCGATTATAGTAGGCAATTCTACCAATATTCTGGAACAGAAAATAGATCATCCTATTGATTTTATCATTACTTCACCTCCTTATCCCAATAGATATAGTTATGTTCACCAAACCAGACCTCAACTACATTTTTTAGAACTATTAGAAGATGTTAGTCAAGCTACAGAAATAGATTTACAAGCTATAGGAGGAACTTGGGGAAGAGCGACTTCTGTTTTACAGAAAAATTTAATTATAGTTCCTGATGAAATTAAACCTTATCTTTCTTACTATCATGAACTGAAAAATCAAAATATCTTAATGTGTAATTATGCCACTAAATACTTTATAGATATGTGGAAACATATCAAATGTTTAAAACAGATGATATCAAATCATTTTCAAGGTGTTTATGTTGTTGGTAATTCAAGATTATCAAATGTAGAAATATTCACTGAAGTAATTTTAGGACATCTTTTTCAACATGAAGGTTTTGAGGTTGAAAAAATCATTTCCTTTAGAAAAAGAGGAGGTAAAAAACGCCTTTATGAAACAGGAGTATGTATTAAAAACATTAGAAATTAGTAAGAATATTATCTATCTCTTTTTTTAAACTTTCTGAATTTCTATTGAGAAAATCATAAAGATTAAAACCAGTCAGATCATTAACTAAATTAAAACTATTTATTCCTTCATAAAGTTCCCAACTTTTTGATAATCTAGCCACTGGACTTTTCAATGATGTATTGCAGAAAATTAACATTACAGGGAGAATTTTTGATGCTTTTAAGGCTAAGGACATATCATAATCAGCTTGAATCCTCTTAGAATCACCAATTTGATAACAGGAGCGAATTTCAAATCCTATACCTGCAAATTCTCTCCAATTCATAGGAATATTTTCATTAAACTTATCTTTTGTGATTAAACCATCAGTAGATCGAATTTGATAGCGATCGCCAATTTTCACACTAACATTAAAATGTAATTCATTATCCGTTAAATTAAAACTTTCTTTTAATAAATAGATAAATAAAGCCTCATACATATCACCTAGCTTACGATGTAAAGAAGTGATCAGGTTTCCTCCTACTCTAGCAATAATATATCTTTCGTCATCTAAACCTAGATAACCAAAAGCAGGATCATTAGCGATAAGTTCTTGAAATTGATCTCTATTTTTCACCCCTGGATAACTCTTATAAGGTTTAAATTCTAAAACTTTTCTAATATTTGTTATAGCTATATCAAGTAGTTCATCTTCATTGATCATTTTAATTTCTGTACCTCATAATAACGGAAACTGCTGTAAACTATTATCACTTAATAATAGCAAGACTAAATAAGTTGCGTGTTTAATTTCAATTAGATATGTAAGTAAGATGCTTACACTACTTTATTTTGAATCAGCTATGCAAGCAAGATGCTTGCACTACTTGATAATTTACCTGCATATCAACTTATTAATCTATAACTTATTAATCTATATTTTCATCATCCTATAAAATATTTTTCCTTGCTTGAATTACTTGCAAACTCCCCCCAGCATATAAAATAGGTGCATCCACATCAAAACCACATTCACCTAATAAACCAGATAAATCAACTTTTAATAATTGCCACGCTGTCTCGGTTTCAAATAACCAAAAAAACACCGCTAAACCGGGCCAAAAAATAGGATTTGTAGGTGCATGAAAATCTACTAAAGTAAACACACCACCTGGTTTTAAGACTCGATAAACTTCGGCAATTATTTTCTGTAATTGTTCATATTCCATTTCATGCAAAGCTGCACTAGTATGGACTATATCAAAAGTATGATCTGCTAAAGGTATATTTTCTGCAAATGCTTGAATATATCTAGCATCAGGTACATTTTTTCGCGCCCTTGCTAAGGATAAACTAGAAGCATCTAAACCTGTGACATTTTCCGAAAATTTGACTAGAAATTGAGTCACTTGTCCACTACCACAACATAAATCTAAAATCTGAGTATGTGAATTTATTTCTAAGTTGGAATATGCTAGTTGACGAAATTTTGTTTCCCCTCCTACTGCTAAAGCTGCTAACTTAGAAATGCCATCATATAACCATTGGTAGCGATAACTTAAATCTCTTAAAATTGTGGCCATAAGTTTTTATCCTCCCTGAAGATTAGTTTTTTTACTAATTTACTCAATCAATCTTATTTCTTGTATAGTTTCCATTGCTATATTTAACTATAAAACTGAGCTATAAAACTATTTATATAGAAGTAAATTAACTGGAAAAAATTACTGTACAATATTCACTTAGGAATTACGCAAATGTCACATCAATGTCACATCAAGAATATGTTGTAGTTGTAGGGTGTGGTTCGACAATCTCACCAACTACATTAAAACGCATAAATTATGCAAATAAACAGCTTATTGATATCTGACACACCCTACCAATGTGCTAGTTACGTAAGTCCTCTTCACTGTAAAACTAATGACGTTAATAAGTAAATGTATACTACAAAAGTTTATCTTTCTCAACCTGACTGTAATGTTGAGGCTTATTTAGCAAAACCAGAAACTCCTGGTGTTTACCCAGGTATTGTGGTTTTACAAGAGATTTTTGGCGTTAATGAACATATTAGAGATGTTACAGAACGCATTGCTAATTTAGGATATGTAGCTATAGCACCTGCTTTATTTCAACGTCAACATCCTGGCTTTGAAACAGGTTATACTGCTGATGCTGTGGAAATTGGCCGTAAGTACGCTTGGTCGGATTGTACTGCATCCCAGTTATTAAGTGATATTCAAGCTGCAATTAATTACTTAAAAACCCTGCCAGATGTTCAACAAGAAGGGTTTGGCTGCATCGGCTTCTGCTTCGGTGGTCATGTGGCTTATCTCGCGGCTACACTACCAAATATTCGCGCTACTGCATCTTTTTACGGTGCGCGTATCACTGATGCTACTCCTGGAGGAGGTTTACCCACAATTAAGGGCACAAAAGATATTAATGGTACTATTTATACCTTTTTTGGAGGTAAAGATGCGAGTATTCCCCAAAACCAGGTAAATGAAATTACCCAGGAATTAACAAAATATCATATTTCCCATCGTGTGTTTTGTTACAATGAAGCTGATCATGGATTTTTCTGCGATCGCCGTTCGAGTTATAATGCTCAAGCTGCTGCTGATGCTTGGGAGAAAGTACAAGAACTTTTTGCCAGTGTTCTTAAAAGTTAATCAAAGTCAAACAGTGGTAAATTAGCGGTAGAATATTCTATTAACTATTTTTCCTTAAAATAGCACTCCTACTAATCATAACAAATTTATCTTCAAACTCATGACTTCCGAATCAAAATCATCTCAAACAGCTAATTCATCTTTTTCTATGGATGATTTCGCTAAAGCCTTAGAAACACACGATTACCAATTTCAAAAAGGACAAATTGTACATGGTAAAGTTTTTCAATTTGACCATGACGGAGCCTATGTTGATATTGGTGGAAAATCGTCCGCTTTTCTACCCCGTGATGAGGCTTCTTTGAGAGTAGTAACTAATTTAGCGGATGTATTACCGATGAATGAAGAACTACAGTTTTTGATTATTCGGGATCAGGATGCTGAAGGACAAGTTACTCTATCAAGGAAACAGCTAGAAATTCAACATATTTGGGATAAACTGACACAAATGAAGGAAAATTCCCAAACAGTGGAAGCAAAGATAACAGGGGCAAATAAAGGCGGTGTGACGGTTGATGTTTTATCACTAAGAGGGTTTATTCCGCGATCGCAATTAACAGAACGTGATAACCTAGAAGCACTTAAAGGTCAAACTATTGTGGCTGGCTTTTTAGAAGTTAATCGTGAGACAAAAAAACTGATTCTTTCCCAAAAAGTAATTGCCCGTTCTAGCAACTTTAGTTTATTAGAAGTTGGTCAATTAGTCGAAGGCAAAATCACAGGAATTAAACCTTTTGGTGTATTTGTAGAATTGGATGGAATTAGTGCTTTACTACACATAAAACAAGTCAGCCAGAAATTTATTGAATCTTTGGATAAAGTATTTCAAATTGGTCAAGAAATCAAAGCAATTATTATTGATTTAGATGAAGGTAAAAATCGTGTAGCTATTTCTACTAGAGTGTTAGAAAACTTCCCTGGAGAAATGTTAGAAAATATGGTAGAAGTCATGAATTCAGCCGAAGCAAGAGCTAAACGTGCGGCAAATAAATCAATTGATGATTGATGATTGATGATTGTAAAATTTTATTAATTACAGCACATTCCATATTTATAAGGTAGAATATTAGCAGGCAAGATACCCTGCACTACAAGGGTATCATCATTAATATCTGTATCTTGTAAAACTGGAAAATGCTGTAACCTATCTTCCGCACTCTCAACTGTCACAATCGGTTTTTACCGTTTTTTATGATAACATGAGGTTGTATTGTATACTAATTCTCAGAAAATTAACGGATGTAGGATGCCAGAAAGGCATAATTTATATCCAAAAATTAAGAGAAAATTAAGTGATAATACCATGTGACACCCCAGGTTGCGGAATGTGGGATGCAAGCAAGATGCTTGCGCTACAGTAAATTTAGAATAATAGATGCAAGCAAGATGCTTACACTACAGTAGTGTGGATAATGGATGCAAGCAAGATGCTTGCGCTACAGTAAATTTAGAATAATAGATGCAAGCAAGATGCTTGTGCTACAGTAGTGTGGATAATAGATGCAAGCAAGATGCTTGTGCTACAGTAAATTTAGAATAATAGATGCAAGCAAGATGCTTGCGCTACAGTAGTGTGGATAATAGATGCAAGCAAGATGCTTACACTACAGTAGTGTGGATAATGGATGCAAGCAAGATGCTTGCGCTACAGTAGTGTGGATAATAGATGCAAGCAAGATGCTTGTGCTACAGTAAATTTAGAATAATAGATGCAAGCAAGATGCTTGTGCTACAGTAAATTTAGGTTTTTTAGTTATACAGTTTAGCTGCACATCAGCTTATCAATTCTCCAGATAGATACCCAATCATCAAAACAGTGTCAGAATAAGAGTAGGAACACCTTTGAAGGAGGTGGACTACTATGTTGAATAATACAATGTTGAATGATAAAATCAGAATAGTTTCTTTAATACCCAGTGGTACGGAAATAGCTGCTACATTAGGACTACAAGATAAAATTGTTGGGCGATCGCATGAATGTGATTATCCCCCAGAAATATCCCATTTGCCTATTTGTACCCAATCTCGTTTAGATATTAACGCCTCCAGCAATGATATTTACAATGAACTGCATAATTTATTACAATCTTCTCTCAGTATTTACAAAATCAAAGTTGATATCTTAGAGAAATTACAACCTACCCACATTTTAACCCAGGATCAATGTCATGTATCTGCTGTCACCTTACCAGAGATTAACAAAGCTGTAAACCAGCTTACCCATAGTTCACCATATATTATTTCATTGAAACCAAAAACATTGCGAGATGTTTGGGCAGATATTGAAAAAGTTGGTAATATCTTTGGTGTAGATTCAGTAAAAATACTAGAAAATCTCGAATCTCGTGTAAAAATCTGTCATAGAAGATTACAAGGATTATCCACTCCAGAATTACCCAGGGTTGTCTGTATTCAATGGACAGAACCACTCATGGTAGGTGCAAATTGGATACCCGAACTAGTCAAACTAGCAGGAGGACAAAGTTTATTTAGTCTTCTCAGTAAATCTAACACTCATGTTACCTGGGAAACATTATTAGCCAGTAATCCTGATGTGATAATTTTTATGCTCTATGGCTTTGATTTACAGAGAAATCACGAAGAAGCGGAAATATTCACCCATCGTCAAGAATGGCACAAATTACACGCTTTTCAAAGTGGTAGAGTCTTTGTCACTAACGGTAATTCTTACTTTAATCGTCCTGGTCCAAGATTAGTAGACTCGGTAGAAATTTTAGCAGAAATATTACACCCAGATATTTTTAACTATGGTTATAAAGGTGTGGGATGGGAAACTGTATAATTTGTTTTTGGGGAACAGGGGTATGCAGATTAGGATCTGATGAGGTACAGATGTTGATGATAAAATCCTTATAATGCGGGCATCTTGCCCGCTAACACTGTACCTCGTATAGATAGAATGTGATATAATTACAATTAATTATCCCAAATCCTAAAATACTATTTTATTACTTATTACCTTTCGCCCAAATGCGCGTAGGTAATCCCCAGACGTAAATAAAGCCTTCCGCAGCTTTGTGATCAAATTGATCTTCTGCGCCATAAGTAGCTAAATCAGGTGTATATAGAGTGTTATCACTCCAACGTCCGACGATAGTGGCGTTACCTTTAAATAGTTTAAGGCGTACTACTCCAGATACTCTTTCTTGGGTTTGTTGAATAAAAGCATCTAAGGCATTTTTTAGAGGACTATACCAAAGTCCGTTATACACAAGTTTAGTATAGGTTTCTTCAATGCCACGTTTGTACTGAGTTACGTCAGCAGTCAACGTTAAACTTTCTAAGTCACGGTGGGCGTTAATAAGAACTAGCATAGCTGGTGATTCGTATATTTCCCGTGACTTAATACCTACTAGACGATTTTCAATCATGTCTATGCGGCCAATACCATGATTACCAACAATGGTATTTAATTTTTGAATTAGTTCTACTGGGGTTTCGCTTGTACCATTAATAGTGGTGGGAAGACCTTTGACAAAACCAATTTCTATATATTCCGGTTCGTTGGGGGTATCCGCGATCGCCTTTGTCATTTCATAAATTTCTTCGGGAGGTTCATTGGCCGGATCTTCCAACGTTCCAGCTTCTATACTACGTCCTAACAAGTTTTTATCTATACTAAAAGGTGACGATTTTTTCACTGGTGCGGGAATACCAAATTTTTCACCATAAGCAATGGTTTCTTCCCGACTCATTCCCCATTCTCTAGCGGGTGCAAGAATTTTTAAATTAGGATTAAGTGCAGCACAGGATACATCAAAACGTACCTGATCATTGCCCTTACCAGTACAACCATGAGCGATCGCATCTGCACCATATTTAGCAGCAGCTTCTACTAATATTTTAGCAATCAATGGCCGAGCTAGGGCTGTTCCTAAAGGATAGCGATTTTCATAGAGTGCATTAGCTTGAATGGCCGGAAATGCGTACTCTGCGATAAATATATCCTTAACATCCGCTACCAGAGACTCACTTGCACCAGATTTTAGTGCTTTTTCTCGCACTGGTTCTAATTCATCTCCCTGACCCAAATCAGCGGCCAGGGTAATTACTTCTTCTACTCCCCATTCTTGCTTTAAGTAGGGAATACATACGGAGGTATCAACTCCACCAGAATATGCTAGAACAACCTTTTTGGCGCGACCCATTAATTTCTCCAGTTACCAATGAGGAAAATCATGAGTCATCATTATACCCCAAGGTTGGTTAATCTATAGCCATTCTGGTAAATATAGAGGCTTATAGCATAGGTTCTCCTTGACGCTAATAATATATAATGATAACTGCTAATAATCGCTTGAGTAAGGACAGCAAAAAATCACATAGTTTCTTAGGTATAAACTGTTTAGGAAATTGAAGCAGCTGGTCTTTTGCTTCATTAATACTTACGTAAATTTTGTAATGAATTATACATCAAAAGCGATCGCTCACAATAAATATATAACTAACATAAAATCATCTAAACAAAATTACCACCATCTTTCCGTCGAATACCAATAACGCAAGGACGGGGAATACCTGTTAAATTAGCATTACCACCATCAACAGTGGAAATATTACTCGGCCAACTACTACCACGAGGAATAGTACGACTTTGATTAAAAGTTGTACCGTCTAAATCCAATATCTCCAAGTCACGAGTTAAGATCGTACCATCATTAACAGGTGAATTTTCACCAGGATGTTGCACAGAAATAATTAAAGTATTACCCACAAATGTAGGTCCTGTCATTTCACACAACACTGGTCCATAACCAAAAGGTATGACTTTTCCCGCATTACTACCACTGGTAGGAATACAAAAAATCCAGTTGTTACCAAATACACCCGTTAAACTAGAAACATTACCCACACTTTGATGATTAACCGTGTTGCTAGTAGCACCATTTACACCATTAATACTCATCATATCAGTCACACCCCATATATTACCTTGGGTATCAAATACTAAATTATCAACATTGGCAAACCCAGCACCTCCCACAGTTCCAGCTTCTCCTCCTTGGACAAATTTTTCCCAAGTAAAACTTGTACCTGTACCATCACTACTACTTTCAATAATCTTATAAATTCCTCCACTGTCTTGAGTGCCGTTGATAGCTGGATCTAATTTTGCTACTTGAAAAATACGTGAATCTGCATAGCCATCACTACTAGGCGCACCATCTGTATAAGCAATAAAAACCTCTTTTGTATTAGGATGAATTTCCACATCTTCAGGACGTGCTGTAGGTGTACCTCCTACTAAATTAGCAGCTAAAAAAGCATCACAAAGTATTGCACCTTGAGATATATAAAAATCACTCAACTTTTTATTTTGATAATTTGGTAAGGTAGCTATTTCATTAAGTCTAGTACAAGCAAATACACCACCATCTGTCATTTCACCAGCTATACCCTTACGTCGAGGTAAAGGTAAAATCCCCTCTTTTTGTGCCGAACCTAAAGCCGTAAATTCCACAGAAGAAAGTACAGAAGGCGGTATGGGATTTGTGGGAGTATTTAATAATAAAGGTATCCATTCTCCCGTACCATCAGGATTAAATTTAGCAACGTATAAAATACCACTATTAAATAAATTGCTATTACTCTTAGCAGTAATGTTACTTACAATACCATTACTCACAAATTTATAAGTATGGCCACCGCGTCTATCATCACCCATATAAGTCACTAATTTCTTACCTGCTTCCACTCGTAAAGCCACATTTTCATGACGATAACGACCTAACCAGGTATGTTTTTTTGGTCTAAAATTGGAATTTGTTGGGTCAATTTCTACTATCCAACCATATTTTTCTCCCACTAGACCAAATATTTCGCCCACAGTACCAGGAATATAACCTATTTGTGTACCATTAGACTTGACTGCTTCTGTCACACCTATAACAGATGTACTACTACCTTGAAAATTCTCTTCTCCGCTTAAAATAGTGCCCCAGGGTGTTGTTCCGCCAGAACAGTTATAAGCAGTACCAATAATTTTGTTACCTAATCCATCACTACTAATAGTAAAAACTTCAGTTGCAGCAGGTCCAGTAGCTATTAAATAGTTTTCATCACCTTGTTGATAACTGAGTTTTCCCCAAGATGTAATTTTCTTATATCCATCTGTTCTTTGACCGTTAATTCTTAAGCCAGAAAGTCCATGAATACGACGATTTTTGACATCTTTAACTACGGTAAATCTTTGATTTTTCTGATCATGAGAAATGCGGACAATTGAACCCCCTAAATTATATAGAATTTCTCCATTTAACTCTATATTTCTCATCTGAGGTAAATCTCGTTTAACGATTTGAGAAAATGTACTTATCAACCCTTTTCTATGGTCAAAATTATCAGTTGTTGAGAGAGAAATTGCCGAACTAATATACTCATGGTTTACCCATAAATAACCATCTTGAGAATTTTTATTAAGGGGAATAAATCCTGTATAATCACAGTTACAACCTACATATTCATCAGGATTGTTAAATAATCTATCTCCCCAGCCTAATATTATATAACGTTCATATTCTGGAGGAATAACTACATCATCTATAATCTGATAATTAGTTAATTTAACATTATTTTCTGCCTTGATAATTTTTCCTTTTCCTATGGCTGTAGGTAAGAAACTATTAACTTCTTGATAAATGGGTAAAGGATGGGGTAAACGTACAGGGGTAAAACGGGTTTTAAAAGTAGGTTTTGCTTGCGCTTGGGCAATGTTATTTATATTTTCAAAAACCTGTTCTGCAAGCACAGAGGTAACTACTGTCGCTGAAAAAAATTTTAAAACTTGTCGGCGGTTAAGAGTCATTGAGTATTTCTCCTGAAATATCCTATAATTGCATTATGTGATTGTAGTAAAATTATACAGCAGTTTCCGTTCTTATAAGGTACAGCGATTTATAGTAACATCTTTGTAGCGCGGGCATCTTGCCTGCCATTAGCCGATCGCTATTTATAGTAACATCTTTGTAGCGCGGGCATCTTGCCTGCCACTAGCCGATCGCTATTTATAGTAACATCTTTGTAGCGCGGGCATCTTGCCTGCCATTAGCCGATCGCTATTTATAATAACATCTTTGTAGCGCGGGCATCTTGCCTGCCACTAGCCGATCGCTATTTATAGTAACATCTTTGTAGCGCGGGCATCTTGCCTGCCATTAGCCGATCGCTATTTTCTATAAATCTCGTAGGTAATAAAAGTGCTCATTTTGCCAACTATCTGCTTTAATTCTTCCTAAATAACCTGTTAATGGTGATGATAGTTCTATAAGAATATTATATAATTCTTGATCATCTAAGTTTTGTGGAGGATCTTGATAAAGATATGCTGTTATAAGTTCACTAACTTTAGCATCCTTGCTATCTGTTTTTTCCAGATGTTTTTTGACTACTTGGATAATGTGCGATCGCAATTTTATTTCTTTTTTTACTTGATCAATATATTCATTAATTTTATCATCAATTTGTCCTGGTTCTAAATATTGCTTTAACTCCATCAAATCTATAGCACCTGGATATTTTGCCTTTAGTTCTACTAATTTTTGTAATGTCATAGCTTTAATAACACTTGTTTGAGATAGTTTTGCAGATTTAATTAAAGTTTCTTTCAGTTGTTTTGTAGGTTCACCAGGTCCAATAATTAAGCGTACAGCTTGTAAATAATTTTCTTGTAGATGTCTTTTACCAATTCTATCTAATTCTTCCACAGCACGATCTGTAATACTTCTTCCTGCTTTGCATTCGCACACTAAAGGATAAGGCTGAGAACAATATAAATCTAAACCTCCCGCACCTCCTTTATAAGCATTTTCCACTTGAAAACCTAAAAATTCCAAACTTTGACGAGAGATATTTTCAAAGTCTGTACCTGCTTGATAATTACTTTTTTTCTCTTCAAATTCTATGCTTCTATTTCCTAAAGGTGCTATGGTTTTAATCCAAGACAAATCAGGATCTAGGCTATTTTTCCCAGGTTGGTTACTCCATCCTAAAAATACTCTAATTTCCTGTTCTAGTAGTTGTACTGCTGGGTTATTTTTAGCCATTGGTAATAATACACCTTGCAGTTCTTCCAGTTCAGGATGTAGGGGAGGTTGGCGGTTTTGTAGTTGTTGTTTGCGTTGTATAAATATCTGATCACTTAATAGAGGTTTAGATTCAGATACAGAAATATTATGAGGTAATGGGGCAAATTTTCCCAGTTTTTGTTGAATGTTGGGAATAGATGGAATTTCTAAGGGTTTATCTAAATGATGCACGCGCAAATAAGCTAGGAAAAAATGGGGATGTTTTTGTAATATTTCCTCAAATCTTTCTGCTTTCCAGATGGTTAATTGAGATAAAATATCTAGTGGTTCGGTTTTATCTAAAGTTCGACAAAATTCACATCTAGCCCATGCTTTAATTAAAACATTATTTTGAGATAAAGGTAATTGTAATTGTTTCTGGGTTTTAATTAAATTTAGTTGTTCTGGTTGTAATAAAATACCTGCTTGGTGAAATTTTTCCCATGCAGTTTTAGCAATGGGTAAAAAGTTTGTCCGGTAGTATTTATTAATTTCCACTGTAGACATTTCCACAGGATAAAAAGCGAATGTTTTTCCAGAATGAAGAAATGATTTAGGTAAAGCTACTATTATTCTTCCCTGAATTAGTGCTTCAATATCAGGAACAGGTAAACATAATACAGTAGAAATTGAAAAAGATTTATTCATAATTAATTAACCAAGTAAATCACTTAAATTATCTTCATCGCCAACTTCAGATATATCAACATCAATATCTTCGCTATCTCCAAATAAATCACTTAAATCATCTTCATCATCAACTTCAATAATATTACCAGATGGATCACTTAAAATTTCTTTAAGTAACAAATTATCAAAAGTAATATTATTTTTAGAAATAATTTCAAAAATCTGGTCTTCTGTTAATTGATATTTTTCCTTTTTATTATAAATAGCCAATATTACTATCAATGGACGAATTTGATTTTCTATCAAATCTACGTGTTCTCCTCCTTTTCTGACTATCAATTCATCCAGTAGTTTATATCCTTCTGATCTTTTCTTCATTTGTTCTATTTTTGATTTAGAACGCACTAAACAACCACGAGTTAAATCGAAAGTATGATAGTCATTTAACCTTCTTAAACAAGCATTTAATGTAAATTGAGAATCTTGGATAACTGCTACCCCAATTTTTACTTCTTTACCATTTTCATTACCGATGATTTTGAAGTTTATAAAATTCTTATTATGTGATTTAGGCTTGATATCATTTGTGATTTCTTCAATACTTACGCCTTCTAATGTTTGTCCTTTTAAAGTATTAAATCCAAAATAAAGAGCGTCAGCTATTCGAGAACCATCTTCTATATATTCTTCAAATTTTACGTCACTTTCCCTTGTAAATGCGATTTCAAACCTTTCAAATGGATCGGAAGGAAGTGGATCTTCTTCAATCTTAAAATTATCTGCACACCATCGTAAAGCCTCCCGAACTGTTGGTTTATTCTTACCATATTCTCTCAATTTACCTTCTTCAAATGGATACAGTGGATGAGGAGGAATTAAGTTTTTTGAACTATAATATTCCTGTAACCAAATAGTTGCTAATTGCACCATAGCATCAGCATTAAGAGGTTTTAGTTCTATAGGTTTGACTTGTGTATATTTTGAAAGCCTGTCTACTTTACCATCGTGTTGTTGATTAATAACATCTTTCCAGGTTTCTGATTTCATGACTGTGAGAATAACCACACCTTGACCAAGTTCTGAATTTTCCAAAGTATCATGGAGACGTTTTACAAGATCAGCAATTACTAATGGTGTTGTCAAACCATCCTCGTTACAATTATTTTCAATATCTATTTCATCAAAACAAATAATAACTGGATTATAGGAACTAACAATATTTAAAATTTGCTGAATTTTATTGAGTGCTTCTGCTTCTCTATCTTGATTAGTTTTAGAAAGATTAGGTAATCCTAAATCATTAGCATTTGATTGAGCTAATTCTTCACCAGATAACCATAATTTTGCAAAGGAAACTTGAATTTGTGAAAGTGTCCATAAAATAGCTCTAACAATATAAGGATCTGTACTAGGTTTATTTTTAATTACCTTGTTTTGCAAAACATCTATAAGATTGCTATTTCTAGCTAATCTCTTTTTATAAGTAGAGTCAAATTTTTTGACTAAATCTGCTGGAGATGGAGTATTTTTTTCTCCTTCACTAACCATAGCTGCGGCTACTTCTTGCCATTGCATCACTTCTTGACTTCCAGTTTTACTCAAACTGTCTGCTAAAGTTTGCTGTAATTGATACTTAACTAAATTTAAGTCTGTATAGTTATTAACACCTGAATAAACAAATAAAGCACCTCCTCTTTTTTCTAGTTCATGACGAATACGACTCAAAAGATGGGTTTTACCAACTCCCACAGGTGATGTGATGACTATTGAAGTCACTTTATCTTGATTGGATTTACTTTTGCGAACAAATTCAATTGCTTCAAAAACCTTGTTAGAAGCATGAGCATTTAAGGTTTGTACATCGGGAAATCCTTTTCCCCAAATATTCTGTTGTTGAGTAATTCCAGCATTAGTAAATGGATTATGACTATTGATGGCATTATTTACCGCTTCTATAGCGGAAACAGGGGTATTCGTCATGGTAATTTCTCAAGTGTAAGGAACGGAAAAGTTTAATGAAATAGTTGTCAAATAATGTGATTAAATCAATCGTTTAGCGTAAGAACGTAGTTGTGTACCAGGAATGGAAATTGAATCCTCTCTTTTGTCACTGGTAAAATCAGGTACTTCTCCTGTCATCAGTTGCAAAATATCATCCGCTTGCATTTCTACTAACCATGTATTAAATTTTTCACGGCTAACTCGTTTACCTATTTCTCTTCTAATGCGATAAATAGGTACTAAATCATCTAAATTGTAATCCTCGTTCAACTTATCATAAACATCCAACGCCACAGTTTTAAACTCCTCATAGGAACTAATAACCTCAACTTTAACCCCATTATCTGACACAACAGACGCAGGTACAACAACATCAACCTGACGGAACAATCGCAACAAAGAATTACCTACCCAAGCGCCAAGATTACTATTAAACTCAAACTCATCATTCCGTAAAGCAGCTTTTAATAAATTTAAACCTGTTGAAGAAGTGAGAGTATAAGTAATAGCCGATCCTTTTTTAGAAACAGTAATTGCGCCCTGATTCGTCAAATCATCTAAAATACCTTGATAATCAGTCATTTTCTGACCTTTAGGCACTATACGCTTACCTAACTTACCCCTAGCAACCTTTTCCTCACATCCCCCCAAATCCCACAACGCCAAGAGTAAACGAGTTTTAGCGTAACTTTCCTGTAAATCGTTAGTCTTTGAACTCATGGTAATGTGTGTTAAATAACTACTACTATTATAATATTGTAACTTTGATGTCACCACAATCAGAAAATTTATTGTATTTTTTTTTAAAATTGCTGATAAAATTCTCAAAATATCTATACAAAAATCAACAGAAAATTTACGTAACTTATCAAAAAATAGCAACTGGTTAAGTTTACGTAAGCAAAAACTAAAATTACTCTCCAGCCATGGAAGGGGCTAGGGGCGTTAGGTTTTCAATTCTCTACATAAAAAAATTCTCTACATAAAAATAATAATTGAAAACCAGAGATAACCTTAAGGGAATAGGGGATTTTGTCGTTGATAAATCATTTATAACTGCTATATTCACAGCATATTTTATGTCAATGCGGCACAAACACAAAATCATAAAACCCTTGTAGCACGGGCATCCTGCCTGTTAACCTTGTACCTCATAACGAGTGGAAACTACTGTAATATTTTATCCATAATATGTTATCATTCTATTTGATCATTAAATAATCATTAATTCTATGTTTTTTAGTGTTGTTATTCCCACTTATAATCGTTTACCAATTTTACAAAAGTGTCTCCAGGCTTTAGAATCACAAACTTTTACTGGTGATTATGAAATTATTTTAGTAGATGATGGTTCTACCGATGGTACAATTGATTGGTTACAACAAAATCAACAGAACTTTAATCATGTTAAATATTTTGTCCAAAATCATGGAGGTCCAGCGATCGCTCGCAATTTAGGCGTAGAAAAAGCCCAAGGTGATATAATCATTTTTATAGATAGTGATCTAGTAGTATTGTCTGATTTTCTCCAATCTCATTATCAGGCTTTAATTACTGGAAAACAAAAACTAAAAAGTGATAAATTCTTTACCTATGGTGCAGTAATTAACACTGCCAACTTTGAAAACCCCACATCTGAACCCTACAAAATAACTGACTTTTCCGCCGCATTTTTCGCCACTGGTAACGTCGCAATTCCTAAACATTGGTTAGAAACCGCAGGTTTATTTGATATCAATTTTCAACTTTATGGTTGGGAAGATTTAGAATTAGGAGTAAGACTAAAAAAACTTGGTTTACAATTAATTAAATGTCCCCAAGCAGTAGGTTATCATTGGCATCCTGCCTTTAATTTAGCACAAATTCCTAAACTAATAGACCAAGAAATTCAACGCGGTAAAATGGGAGTTTTGTTTTACCAAAAACATCCCACTTGGGAAGTAAAAATGATGATTCAAATGACATTCTTTCATCGTTTATTGTGGGGTATATTATCTTTAAATGGAATGTTAAATGAAAAAACAATGGCAGGTTTTTTGCAATGGTTAATAGACTCAGGAAAACCACAATTAGCCTTAGAAATTGCCAGAATTTTCTTAAATTGGTATAATGTTAATGCGGTTTATGCAGCTTATCAACAAAAGTAGAGAACAAATAGAAAAATACAGGAGGTTGTAATTCTAAAAACCGAGAAAATTCAAGAAAACAATCTCTATAAATGATAAATGTGATTTTTATGCTTGGGCTGAAGCACATATTAATCTATTATTAATCTATTATTAATCTATTATTAAATCTAATGATGACTTCATGGCATAATATCAATCATCAATCACGAATTCTTCTAACCTCTTAAATAAATCTTCTGTTAAATTACTTACCCCCTGTCTTAAAACCTGTTTATCCCCTTGACAACTTTGCCATCTTTCAGTTACAGAAATAGCTGTTCCGATAGTAATTTTTGCTTGTTTATAACCTAAATTTGGCCTTCCCTTAGAACTAGAATCTTTAATTCTTGATACCATATCAAACATCAATAATAGCGTTTCTGCAAATCTATCTGCTGTAGGGTTTTCTAAAATATAATTAGCTGTAACTGCGACAAAACTTTCTGCTATTCTCATGTGGTTCATTTTTAAAGATGCTTCGGCTGCTACCCAGTCAGCAAGCCCTTTTTGCAAAGGAGATAAATTATCAATATTAGTAATATCATCTCGATAAATATAATTCCAACCAGCTTCTTCTAGTTTTCTACATCTATCAATAAAATTACCCTGACATGGAACATTAAAATACTGTTCACATACGTTTAAAGCTGTATCCATTAACCTGTGTAATTTAATTATTAAAATCTCATTTTCATAGGTTTCTACTATCTCAATAACAGGAAATTTTTGATGATAAAACTTTTGATAGAAACCCTCCATTTCCGAGATTAAATAATTTGCTAAACGCAATATTCTCACATAAAGATGTTTCTCTCTTTCTTGATATTCGTAATTATCAGAACTAACAAATATTCCTAAACCACTATCAATTTCTAACCTACTTAATAACTGATTGATTTTTTGCCAAGGTGGATTAATATAACTATATTTAATACCCACTGGAATAATAAATACTTCTTCTTGTCTATGATTTTTTTCTATATCTTCTACACACCAAAAACCCAATTGAGATACTCCTGGTTCTAACGGACTGACTATACCACTATGTCCATTTGTACCACCTTCTGGCGCAACAGCGATCGGCATTTTCCCATTCATAAACAATTCTCTAGCGATTTGAATAGCATTTCTATCCGCCCTTTTCCCTCTACGAATGGGTATCCCTCCTGCACAAGAAAATAACCATCCTAACCAATCTCCAGCCCATATTGTCATACCACGTTCATACATAAAATGAGTATAAAGTGGATATTTTAAAGCAATTTGTTTTTCACGTGCTACCCTGGGAATAATACGAGATAGCAAATATAACATAGTTAACGGATCTTCCACTTCAGGATGACGAAAAGCTATTAAAAAACGCACCTTACCCTGTTGAAATTCCTGATATAATTTGGCTAAAATTTCTGCATTTTCCGCTTCTATCTGGGTAATGCCCGCAGGTAACCAAGGTTTAATTCTAAATCGGAGAATCAACGGTAGCATCCAAGATATAATTTGTACAACCCAAAGGTTAAATTTTTGGGGAATGAATTTTAAAGCTGGTTGGGTATTATATATAAATTTAGGCATTGAAGCGAGTTTTTCTCCGAGTATTATTGTGGATAAAGGTTTTATTAGTTTTATTAGTTTTATTAGTTTTATTAGTTTTATGGCGTTAGTGATTATGTCCCAGGTAAAAAATCTAACGCAGCTAAACGCAGCCAAACGCAGATTTTCTTGTAAGGTTTTAAATGCCACATCGGATAAGTGTTAATTTATTAGGTATGTCAGGTGTGTCAGATATGATAAATCTGTTGATTGATAGAATTTATAGAGTCTGACGTGGTTGGTGAGTTTGCCGAACCACACCCTACTTATCTTTTAATGCATTAAAATATTATTCCTATATCATCTATCATAATATGAATAAATCATCAGATCGACGAAAATTTGCCCCAGCAACTCAACGTAACCGTGAACCTATCTTAGAGATACTTTTACAGGTTTTACCAAAAAAAGGTACAGTTTTAGAAGTGGCTAGTGGTACTGGTGAACATGGTATATTTTTTTCTTACCATTTAGCACCGCGTATATGGCTACCTTCTGATCCTAACCCAGAAATGCGTGCTAGTATTACCGCTTGGCAGGAGTTTTTACCCTGTGATTATATTCTCCCACCTTTGGATTTAGATGCCAGTGCAGAATTTTGGCCGGTGGAAAGAGATTTTATACTAGAATCGCCTATTACTGCTATTGTCAATATTAACATGATTCATATTTCTCCTTGGTCCGCTTGTTTGGGACTTATGGCTGGTGCGGGACGAATTTTGACCTCTGGTGGTATTTTATATTTATATGGTCCCTATAAACAAAATGGTGACCATACTGCACCCAGTAATGCTAGTTTTGATGAATATTTGCAGTCTCACAATTCTGCCTGGGGAGTGCGTAATTTGCAAGATGTTATTGCAGCAGCAGCAGCAAATAATTTAAAGTTAGAACAGGTTTACTCTATGCCTGCTAATAATTTATCAGTGGTTTTTTCTCATCTTTAATAATTTTCATTCAATAGTTTTTACTTAATAATGAACAACCAGATCCCCGACTTTTTCAAAAAGTCGGGGATCTTCAACGTCTGGATTTACGTTATATTATCTATCATCTTATCATCTTAGGCATTTTTTAGTCCTCTCATTATCCACATCCCCTGATAAGCTAATGTGCAGCACTCACTGTATAATTAAAAAACCTAAAGTTACAGTAGCACAAGCATCTTGCTTGTACTAATTATTCAAGTTAAAAGCACAACAGCTTATGACTTATAAACGTCTTCCAGAAACCACTGCTTATGTGAAAATCACCAGTCAATCTTGGGAATTTGGCTTTTTTGAAGGTGAAGTCACCGCAGGTAGCTATAATTGGCATTTTAAATGGCATTTCCGCCAAAGTAAATTAGTGGTTAAACCCTCTCAAGGTCGTGCTTTAATTAAAGAACCTTTGGGGCGTTTTTTGGAACAAAGGGATTATCAATTAGAGCCTGGAGGAGACTATAATTTTACTATTCGGGCAGAATTGTAACGTGCAGATCAAGGAGTCAGAATATCAAGAATTAAAAAATAAGAATTTTCAATGTTGAATTTTTATTAGGATCCTTAGGATCGTTTTCCTTTATTGCTGTCACCTATTAAGCTGTTGTGCCTTTAACTTGAATAATTAATACAAGCAAGATGCTTGTGCTACTGTAACTTCAGGTTTTTTATTTATACAGTGAGTGCTGCACATTAGCTTACCTGTAATTTCAATTTCAAATATCTTTCAATTAATAATATAGCTACTATGTCATCAATAGGCCTAGGAGGTTGTCTCATTCCTTGAGGTATGAGTTTTTTTATTCCTTGGGGTGGATACATTTGCCAATAGCGATCGCGTGCTTCTAATGTGCTATTTCTTTCATCTACCAATACAATTTTCATGGCTTTATTCAATTCTTGATCCAGTTTTTTTCGCCATTTTTTTGATGTGGTTTGATCTCCCATTACTAATAAGTCAACACCAAATTTTTCACACCATTTATCAATACTTACTATTGCTTCCTCTGCTAACACCACTTGATGATCATATAATGTCTGATCTGTTCCCATTACCGCTAAACCACATTTATCTTTACCAGGATCAAATCCTAAAATTATCATTTCTGTATTTTTCATCTTTGTTAGTTAATTTTTCTGTTAATCTTCAAAATCTTCAATTATCAACTATTCATTAATCTTACGTACTTAAAATAACTTCTCCCCTGACAATAGCTAATAATTTAACTTTCAATGGACCAACTGTATAAGTATCTTCTGCCGCAACCGCTTTAATTTCTACTTCTTCTTTTATCTCCTGTAATTCTGTCACAAATTTAACAAAATTTCCATCTATTTGTACTGTTTCAACAATACGAGCATTTCGAGCGCGAAATTCAGAAGCAGAGATTAAGTAATCCAATTTTTGACCTAATTCCTCTAATGTCATATTTTTTAAATCTGCTATGGTTGTGGCTACTATTTGCCCAGAATAAAATACCAATTGATTTTTAGCTACATCACTAAAAAATTCTATTTGTTTTTCGCCTCTTACATAATTACCAGCAGAAAATATCCTCACTACATATTCTTTGCCATCCTGAATTTGTTTAGTTAATTGTTCCACTTTATCTTTAGTTATTCTTAATATTACGTCATTCCTAGGATTTGTTCCAGGTTCAGTTAATTGAATATTAGCATTGCGATTGGCATTTTGTAAAATTTGTACAACTACTTGTTGGGCAATTTCTGGTTTATTCACTTTAGTTACAGTAGAACTAATCACTTGATTTCTCACTAAACCTAATTTACCTAATCTTAAATCACGATACGATTGATAATATTTTTCTAATCTTGCTACTTCCTTTTCTAAAAAACTTTGTTGTTTTTCTAATTCTTTTAACCGAGATTCTCTCGTAGCAATAATTTCTTCCCTTTGTTTAATTTCTAAGTTACGATTCTGAATTAATTGATCTAATTTGGTAATTTTGCGATCGCGTTTTTCAATTGCTGTTTTTGCTTCATTAATTGCTACTTGTGCTTCTTTATATAATTTCTCTCTTTCAGCTTTTAATTCTGTTACTACTCGTTGTAATGTCTCTCTTTGATTATATAAACTTTGTAACTCATTCCTTGCTCTTTGATATTGAAATACTGTATCACCTAACTTTTTTTGGCTATCATTGAGTTGAGATTGAGTCTTAGCTTGTTGTGTTAAAGTCTTATTTAATCTGGCTTGGGTCGCTTTTTGTCTAGCATTAGCAGCTTTTAACGACTGATTTATGTCTTTTAATTCCTCCTTAGCTTTATTTTGTTCTAACCTCGCATTATTTAATGCCTTCTCTACTTGACTCTTTTGAGTTTCTGTAATTTTTAACTGTTCCCTTTTATCTCTTAAATCTTTTTGGATATCTTCTAGCTCAAACACACCCTTACGTAAACCCTCATCTGCCGCAAATAAAATTGCTAAAGTAGATGCCGAAATTAAACCTCCTGTAAAAATTGTGACTATTACCGCCGTCTTTTTCGGACGCAAGTTAAAAAGTGAGAGGCGTGCCTTGCCAACCCGTGTGCCAATTCTGTCGCCCACGGTGGCAATAACACCTCCCAAAATTAAAATTGCTGCTATCAGAATATACCCAGTAGTCATTCAATAGGAACTTATGGGTTTAAGTAAACTGTTTGCTTAATGTAACAGGTTTATGCACAGTAATTTTCTTTTTGTGAATAGAAATCATTTTTTTCTCGCGGAGATCCCCTAGTAATCTAGTAACAGTAACACGAGTAGAACCAATAGCTTCAGCGATCGCCTGATGAGATAATTTTAAATCTATGGTAATCCCATCAGCACAAGGAACACCAAAATCTCGACACAGAATTAACAGAAAACTGATTAAACGGGAACCCATATCACGATGTGCTAGAGTTTCAATCATCATTTCTGTTTGTAAAATTCGTGAAGATAACCCCCGCAACATTAACATTGATAATTCTGGATTTTCTTTTAAAGCTTGTTCAACTTGTTCAATCGGCGATGACAATAGCTCCACCGTTGTAAAAGCCACCGCATGGTAAAATCGATCTGACTTATTGCCCGTCAATAAAGACAAGACGCCAAACACACTATTTTCCCGCAGCAATGCCACCGTTATTTCTTCTCCTGCTTCATACACCCTGGAAAGTTTTACCGCACCCGTGAGAAGAAAATAAACTCTTTCAGCCGGATCACCAGGAAAAAAGATCGTCTTATTGCGTTCAAACGTCTCCACAACTGGAGGAAACGCCCCAGTTGCCATTTGCCGAAACACATTTGCCAGGGCTTTATCTTGTGTCACAATCATCTCCCTTCCCCTACCCAATGCCAAAGAACAGAACTAATTACCTAAGAATACACCTGAAAAATCAATAAATCACCGTCAAGGTTTCTCAATATTTCTGTTTTTTCCGATACTCAAAGCCTTAATTTCTGATTCTTCCTGTATTTATGATACATCATTATTGTACAATTGATCTAGTAATTTTTGATAAGTGGTTTCACTAATTGTCCTCCCTAATTTTTTCTCTGTTCATCTGCTATGTTTTGACAATTATTGAGAATATTTATAATGATTCTGACCCATTTTATGCTATTTGATATCAATTTTTCCCACCTTGCCCAAAATCATTTATCCAATCACAGGCTAACAGGTGTCAGATTCTAGTAAGCTGCTAATGATCTAGATCACTGTCGTCCATCATTGAGAATTTTTATGTTGAATCTCGCTGGAAAAAATGCCTTAGTTACAGGTATTGCTAATAACCGTTCTATTGCTTGGGGAATAGCCCAACAACTCCATAAAGCAGGTGCTAATTTGGGCATTACCTACTTACCCGATGACAAAGGAAAATTTGAAAAAAAAGTTTCAGAATTAGTAGAACCCTTACAGCCAAGCCTTTTCCTGCCTTGTAATGTGGAGAATGATCAACAAATTCAGGACACTTTTCAAACTGTCCAGGAAAAATGGGGTAGATTAGATATTTTAATCCATTGTTTAGCCTTTGCAAATCGAGATGATTTAACAGGCAACTTTAGCCAAACCTCCCGTGCTGGTTTTCAAAAGGCTTTGGAAGTTAGCACTTATTCTATGATTCAGTTAAGCGGATCCGCAAAACCTTTAATGACAGAAGGTGGAAGTATTATTACGCTCTCATATTTAGGAGCAGTGCGGGCAATTCCTAATTATAATGTTATGGGTATAGCTAAAGCAGGATTAGAAGCAAGTGTACGTTATTTGGCAGCCGAAATGGGTCCTCAAAACATTCGGGTTAATGGTATTTCTGCAGGACCAATTCGCACCTTAGCATCATCCGCGGTGGGGGGAATATTAGACATGATTCATCATGTGGAAGAAGTAGCACCTTTACGTCGTACCGTTACCCAATTAGAAGTAGGTAATACTGCGGCATTTCTATGTAGCGACTTATCCTCTGGAATTACAGGACAAATTATCTATGTAGATGCAGGATATGAAATGATGGGAATGTAATTTTTAGGAGATCGAGGAGTCAGAAGGGTGCAGAGAGCGAAGTTGGGAATTAGTAAAATTAGTCGCTTTTAACCGACTTGAGCTTTTAGACAAGGAATTTATTCCCAGGTTTATATTCAGAAGTCAGAATAAACAATTTTTTCCTCTGCACCCTGCACCCCGCACTGTGTTATCCAGGAGATTAATAAATGACAAATCAACGTATTGCTACAGTTAGCCGTACCACAGGAGAAACCAATGTACAAGTAACAATAAATTTGGATGGTACTGGTACTTGTAAATCTAATACAGGCATACCTTTCTTAGATCATATGATTCATCAAATTGCCTCCCATGGACTCTTTGACTTGGATATTCAAGCTAAAGGAGATTGGGAAATAGATGATCATCACACCAATGAAGATGTAGGTATTACATTAGGACAAGCATTACATCAAGCATTAAGTAATAAAAAGGGTATTGTCCGCTTTGGCCATTTTATCGCACCATTAGATGAATCCTTAGTACAAGTGGCTTTAGACTTTTCAGGAAGACCACATTTGAGTTATGGTTTAAAAATTCCTGGTCAAAGAGTGGGAAATTATGATACTGAATTAGTCAGGGAATTTTTTGTCGCTATAGTTAATCATAGTCAGATGACCCTGCATATTCGCCAATTGGATGGTATCAACTCCCATCATATTATTGAAGCAACATTCAAAGCGTTTGCAAGAGCCATGAGAATGGCTATAGAGATAGATCCCCGACGAGGGGAAATTATTCCCAGTTCTAAGGGAGTTCTGTAAAGTGTAGGGGAGCAGAGGAAGAAGTTATTTATTCTCACTCCTGTACAGGCGAACGGCCGTTCGCCACCTCCTGATTCTAATTTTAACGATTTATAATTTTTATAATTATTTCAAGCCATGAATTGTGTTGTTAATAACTCTGATCATTCAAAAAATCCCCCAACTAATCAACCGGTAGTATTAACTTCTGAATTACAAAAAGTTTATCGTACCGGATTTTGGTTAAATCAAAAAATTGTCTCTTTACAAAACTGTTCTTTACAGGTTTATGCAGGAGAAACTTTTGGTTTATTAGGCCCAAATGGTGCAGGAAAAACTACTTTATTAAAATTATTGTTAGGGATTATTCGCCCTACGGCTGGTAGAGGTTTATTATTAGGAAAACCTTTAGGCGATCGCTCCGTTAAACAACGTATTGGTTATTTACCAGAAAATCCCTATTTATACGAGTATCTCACAGGTTGGGAATTTTTAGAAATGGCCGCAGGTTTATTTCAAATTCCTGCTAATATCCAACGTCAACGTATTCCCCAACTCCTAGAATTAGTAGGTTTATCTCAAACTGATGCCAGAAAAAAATCTATGGGGCGTTATTCTAAGGGTATGCTTCAGCGAGTGGGTATGGCACAGGCGTTAATTAATAATCCTGACTTAGTTTTTTTAGATGAACCTATGTCTGGACTTGATCCTCTGGGACGTTATCAAATGCGGGAAATTATTTTATCTCTAAAAGCATCGGGAAAAACCATCTTTTTTAATAGTCATATATTAAGTGAAGTAGAACAAATTTGCGATCGCGTCGCTATTCTGGCTAAAGGTAATTTAATTTGTTCTGGTTCACTAGATCAATTATTAGGAACAGAAACAACATATCATATTAAAGGTCAAGGAGGAGATATAGAAGTTCTCAAAAAATGGATTAATAATTTACAATACGAACCTAACGGATCTTGGCGAGGTCTTCTTCAAGAAGATTACTATGATTTCATTGCTAGTTTGCGGTTAATGGGAGGTAAAATTATCACTATGAACTTATCACGTCAATCATTAGAAGAGTTTTTCATTCAACAAATTCAAACCCAAAATCATCCTTTAAACTAATTGATTTATGCGGCCATAATTTGCCATTTCTATGAAGGCTTTCCTGTGACACTTTAATAAGCCAGGACTTACGCAACTGGCACATTGGTAGGGTATGGTTCGACAAGCTCACCAACCACGTCAGACTACAGCAGTTTCCGTTATTATGAGGTACAGATGTTAATGATAAAACCCTTGTAACACAGGCATACTTCGACAAGCTCAGTACAAGTCTTGCCGTGTTCACGGTGTACCTCATGTAGATGGAATGTGCTGTAAATCATGTAAATAACTAAATTGTTCATATCTGACGCACCCTACAACAGATTTTTTAGTGTGACACTTGCGTAAGTCCTATAAGCTAATAAACAAGGATATGTAATAGTATCCGCTTTTATTAACTTTTTGCTTTCTGTTACGCTAAGATGCTAACAATCAGTCCTAAGATTCAGATCATTTTCTTGGCTGGATGCGCGGATGGGGGGGTGTAAAAATTTCCCGTGAACAAAAAATGTCTGGAATCTTGTCTACATCAGCTTTTGATGGATTTTATCAAAGTTACCCACCCGCGCACCTTACACTGTAACCTTTTCAGTCATTTTCCCTCTTGACATAATTCCTGAAATCAACTATGATTATTACATTCGCGCAACCGAACCTTGAAAACTAAATATACCAAGGCTTTCAGAACCCCGCAGTTAAAACGCGCCTTAATCCCTATTAGGGATTGAAACTCAGTTTCCTTCCACTTCCTTCAAAGAATATCGGATAAGTGGTTAAAACGCGCCTTAATCCCTATTAGGGATTGAAACTTCACTTCTACCTCCGCTTTGTACGTCTTGATATAGTTAAAACGCGCCTTAATCCCTATTAGGGATTGAAACAAACTCCAGATGATTACTGGAGAGGTTTGGAATAAATGTTAAAACGCGCCTTAATCCCTATTAGGGATTGAAACCTCTATAAATTCCTCAAAAAACTCCTCAAATCCATCAGTTAAAACGCGCCTTAATCCCTATTAGGGATTGAAACTTCATAATATTTCCTTATATTACATTAAAAGGTGTTAAAACGCGCCTTAATCCCTATTAGGGATTGAAACCTGGAAAGAGAATATTTCTGGTGTTGTCCCTGATGGTTAAAACGCGCCTTAATCCCTATTAGGGATTGAAACAAACTTGGTATCCTCAAAATTGTAAGGCATAGATTTGTTAAAACGCGCCTTAATCCCTATTAGGGATTGAAACTGTACAATAGCTCCATTACCATTGACCTTTTCCTTACGGAGTTAAAACGCGCCTTAATCCCTATTAGGGATTGAAACTACTCAGGCAAACTTTGATGGATATCAGAGTGCCATAAGTTAAAACGCGCCTTAATCCCTATTAGGGATTGAAACAAATAAGAATGCCACTCTTGCCACCGCGTCAGCGCGCTGGCGGTTAAAACGCGCCTTAATCCCTATTAGGGATTGAAACGTGATTTTTACTATTGCTTTCCTTAAAGGATCATGTTAAAACGCGCCTTAATCCCTATTAGGGATTGAAACAAGGTGCGGGTAAAACCTACACATCAGCCGCAGTAGTTAAAACGCGCCTTAATCCCTATTAGGGATTGAAACTTCCCTCCCTGGCCACCATATAACCGCAATCTCGTTAAAACGCGCCTTAATCCCTATTAGGGATTGAAACATAACTAGCTAATGTATTTAAGACAAGCCAGGCATGGTTAAAACGCGCCTTAATCCCTATTAGGGATTGAAACTAAGGAGTTTCTTTGGTGAAGACTGGGACGGAAGTTAAAACGCGCCTTAATCCCTATTAGGGATTGAAACTTTTGTCTTGTGGACTGCTATAAACTACACCATGTTAAAACGCGCCTTAATCCCTATTAGGGATTGAAACTGCGCACTTCAAATTTCTCTAAATTTCCTGCGAAGCTGTTAAAACGCGCCTTAATCCCTATTAGGGATTGAAACAATGAAGGTGTTTGATAAGTATTTAGAATTTGAAGTTAAAACGCGCCTTAATCCCTATTAGGGATTGAAACATCTTGTAGCTATAGAACCAATCAATCAAAGATTAGTTAAAACGCGCCTTAATCCCTATTAGGGATTGAAACAGTGGCCGCCTTCACCTTTGACTTTACCCCACCAAAGTTAAAACGCGCCTTAATCCCTATTAGGGATTGAAACTATCTTCTAACTTCCAATTGTAAAAATCAGGAATTTTTCGTTAAAACGCGCCTTAATCCCTATTAGGGATTGAAACGAGGTAGAATCGGTTGTAACAGAAGAAGAGGCTCAAGATGTGTTAAAACGCGCCTTAATCCCTATTAGGGATTGAAACAATAGCCCCAACAATTGAAGGTACTTACACAGAAGTTAAAACGCGCCTTAATCCCTATTAGGGATTGAAACGTGATATAGCCGCAATCTCTAACGATCTTAGCTAGGGGATTGGTTAAAACGCGCCTTAATCCCTATTAGGGATTGAAACCTGATTCTGATTGTGGTGGTGTTGGTTCTGGTTTAGTTTCAGGTTAAAACGCGCCTTAATCCCTATTAGGGATTGAAACTTTTTGTTAATAGCTAAATCCTTAGAGTCGGAGGCGTTAAAACGCGCCTTAATCCCTATTAGGGATTGAAACATAGGATTGGACTGAGAGTAAAAAGTATTCCAGACTTGTTAAAACGCGCCTTAATCCCTATTAGGGATTGAAACCGATCCTGTATCCACCACTTTGTGTTTTTTCTAGCCGTTAAAACGCGCCTTAATCCCTATTAGGGATTGAAACATCGTAACGAATTACAAACTGAGTTTCTGAATATGTTAAAACGCGCCTTAATACCTAATAGGGATTGAAACTGTATCGTCCTGATAAATGAAAAATGATGAGAAAATAAGATTGTTGAGCTATTTGTATATACTTTTAGATATTATGAATATGCTCACAGTTATGAAATTTACTAATTTAATTAGGAAATGAAATTATGGTAAAAGTTAGTAGCAGTATTGAAGTGCAGAGTGCAGAGTACAAAGTAAAAATTCTATCTCCTGACTTCTTGATATCCTGACTCCCACTATAAAATGTTTAATCAACAGCCTCAATATTTTCCCATTCACATCTTCAGGTAAATATGCTTAATAAAGATTTAAGAAAATTTCTCACTCATTCAAGTATAGCTATGGTTGTATTAACTAGCGTTAATACCATGTTACCCTCTATAAGTTTAGCCCAAACACAAACAAATATATCCAGTAACATACTCACTACAGACTACCTACTAGGAGGAGGAGACCTTATTCGTGTCAATGTATTTGAAGTTCCCGAATATACAGGAGAATATCAAATTCCTCCTGGTGGTTCAATTAACCTGCCATTAATAGGTAGCGTACCCATTTCCGGCTTAACCACTGAACAAGCAGCAGATACCATTGCTAAAAGATATTCTCGATTTCTCAAACGTCCCCTTATTTCTGTCAACCTCTTATCACCTCGTCCTATAAACGTATTAGTAGCAGGAGAAGTCACTAGACCAGGTGCTTATACCCTCAGTTTACAAGGTGGGGCCGGTAATAGTCCAGGGGTGCAATATCCCACAGTCATGGCCGCCTTAACCATTGCCCAGGGAGTGACTTTAGCCGCAGACGTGACTAAAGTAGAATTAAGACGTAAAGTAGGACGTTCAGGGGAACAAACAGTGAGTGTAGACCTAAAGACACTGACTCAAACTGGTAGAATTAGTCAAGATATTACTTTAAGAGATGGTGATACTATATTTGTTCCCACAGCAGCGAGTCTCAATATAGCTGAAGCAAGAAACTTATTTTCAGCTAACTTTGCAGCGAGTCAATCAGCGCCGCGTACAGTCGTAGTTATTGGTGAAGTTAATCGCCCTGGTTCTTATTTAGTCACCGCGGGAGCTACAGGAGGTGGAGATGGAGGTGCGAGTGGTAGTGGACTGCCAACAGTAATGCGGAGTTTGCAATTAGCTGGAGGTATTACATCTCAAGCTGATGTGCGGAATATTAAATTACGTCGTCCCACCAGAACTGGTACAGAACAGAGTATAGACATCAACCTGTGGGAATTATTAAAAACAGGTGATATTAATCAGGATATTATTGTTCAAGATGGTGATACCATTGTTATCCCTACTGCTACAGGTATCTCAGCCTCTGAGGCTACCCAATTAGCTACCACTACTTTATCGCCTACAAGTATTGAAGTTGGTGTGGTTGGTGAAGTAAAAAGAGCAGGTCCAGTCAAATTACAACCTAACAGTTCTTTAAACCAGGCCTTACTTGCTGCTGGAGGCTTTAATGACAGTCGTGCTAGTAGAGGACAAGTAGAATTAGTTCGTCTCAATGCCAATGGTACTATTACCAAACGTGCTATTAAAGTAGATTTATCTAAAGGCATTAATGAAGAAACTAATCCAATCATGAAAAATAATGATGTGATTATAGTCGATCGCAATAGTCTAACTAAAACCGGAGATACCGCAACCTCTATATCTGGTCCTTTAGGGACAATCTTAGGTATTATCAGATTATTCGTTGGCTTTTAGGTAATTAAAAATACGTTAAAATAGGGAGAATAATCTCCCTAAATTAATATCAGATTATTCGTTGGCTTTTAGGTAATTAAAAATACTTGTAACTGGATCCCCAAATTCTTGAGAAATTTGGGGATATATTGACAAATTATCCCTAATTATTTTATTATTTCTTTAGTATTTTCTATAACGGTTGTTCGATATAAAAAACTAGTTATGTTTAAAAATGACTAATTACGCCAAAATATGCCAAAAATTGTTGATCATGAACAATATTGTCAAGAGTTAATTAGTAAGTGTTTTGATTTATTTGCTGCCAAGGGATATGCTGCTATTACCATGCGGCAAATTGCCCAAGGTTTAGAGGTTTCTACGGGAACATTGTATCATTATTTTCCTTGTAAACAAGCATTATTTGTGAAATTAGTGGAACAAATTAGTGAAAGAGATGTTACAGCAGCCTTAGTAGAATTAGGAGGGAAAAATAATATAACAGAAGCGATGGATGCTTTAGCAGCGTACCTAATTAAGAATGAAAAATATTTAATTAAATGGACTTACGTTTGGGTAGACTTTTGTCAGCATCAAGATAGTAAAAACCTATTGAATGATACGACGGTTTTTAAACGTGCCAATAAAAGATATCAACAAGCAACTTGTGATTTTTTAGGAATTGAAGATGAAGAGGTAGCATCTTTTGTACTAAGTTTTGTGAATGGGTTAATTTTAGAAAAATTATGGGGAGATGAAACTATTGATTTTCGTAAACAATGCCAAATTTTAGGAAAAATGTTGACGTTATATATTAACAATCAAAAAATAAGTGAGGCGAAGTGAAATGAACTTTCAACTATTATTAAAACGCAAAAATCAAGGATTGATGATTTTATTGATGGTAGCAACAGCAATTACTGGGGGAATTGCTATTTATGGGATTAAAAATTTTGGACAATTAAGTGATAAACAAGCAGTAGACATAGTAGAAAATCCCGTAGTTCCTCAAGAAGTTTCAGCATTAGGAAGACTAGAACCAGCATCAGAATTAATTAAGATATCTGCACCTTTGGCATTAGATGGCGATCGCATTTTAGAATTACCAGTTAAGGAAGGAGATCGGCTCAAAAAAGGAGATATAATTGCTATTTTACAATCTAAAACTAATTTAGAGAGTTCGTTATTACAAGCCCAAAAACAGGTAAAAGTTGCCCAGGCTAAATTAGCACAAATTAAAGCTGGTGCCAAATTAGGAGAAATTAAAGCCCAAGCAGCATCAGTAGATAGAATTAAAGCCCAATATGCAGGGGATAGAAAAACGCAAGTAGAGAATATCAAAAGATTAGAATTACAATGGGAAAGTGATAAAATTGCCCAACAAGCAACTATTGATAAAATAGCAGCAGAATTAAAAAATGCTCAAGGAGAATATGAACGCTATCAGAAATTATTTAGTGAAGGTGCTATTTCTAGTTCTATTATTGATAATAAAGGTTTAATTTTAGAAAGGAGTAAACAGCAATTAAACGAAGCAAAAGCCATGTTAAATAGGATAAATTCCACTGCTAAAAAAGAAATTGCCAAAGCAAGAATAGAGTTAAACAGAATTGATAATACCAGCAATGAACAAGTCAAAGAAGCAGAAGAAACCTTAACTAGTATTGCCGAAATACGTCCCGTAGACGTGCAATTAGTCCAAAGTGAAGTAGAGAGTGCGATCGCTAATTTAAAACGGGCAAAAATCGAATTAGCAGGGGCTTATATTCGCGCACCAATGGATGGTACAATTATCAAAATTCATCATCGTCCTGGGGAAAAAATTACAGCATCGGGAATTGTAGATTTTGCCCAAACTGACAAAATGATTGCTGTAGCAGAGGTTTATCAAACAGACATTAGTAAAGTCAAGATAGGGCAAAAAGCCTTGATTACCAGTCAAGGATTTACAGGTAAATTACAAGGTACAGTCCAAGAAATTAGTTTACTAGTTAGTCGTCAAAATGTATTTAGTGATAAACCAGGAGAAAACCTTGATAGTCGAGTTGTAGAAGTTAAAATTCTCATCAATCCTCAAGATAGTAAAAAAGTTTCTGGTTTAACTAATTTACAGGTACAAACGATAATTCAACTGTAAAGTCAAGATCCCCGACTTTTTTTGAAAAGTCGGGGATCTGTAAAACTTACTTAAAGGTAAATATAACCATGATCAAAATGTTGAAAAAAACGCCCCTAGCTTGGCGACAATTAATGAAAGAAACTACTAGATTAGCAGTAGCAGTAGCAGGAATAAGTTTTGCCGATTTATTGATATTTATTCAAATGGGTTTTCAAAATGCCTTATTTGATGCTGCGGTTAAACCTCATCGGAATTTACAAGCAGATTTAGTATTAACAAATCCCCAATTTCAAACCCTATTTTCTGTGAAAAGTTTTTCCAGAAAAAGACTATATCAAACATTAAGTTATCCCGGAGTAAAATCCGTGAGTTCTGTTTACATTAGTACCGGATTATGGCGAAATCCAGAAACTAGAGAAGATCGGGCAATTTTAGTTTGGGGAATAGATCCTGGTTTACCAGGATTAAAATTTCCTGAAGTACAAAAAAATCAAGATGTTCTTAAACCAATGTATCAAGCAATGTTTGATATTGCAGGTAGACCAGAATATGGAGATGTCAAAAAAGTATTTGCAGAAACTGGAGAATTTAAAACAGAAGTTAGTGGTAAAGCCATCGCTGTCAAAGGGATATTTACTAATGGTGCTTCCTTTGCTGCTGATGGTAATGTAGTTACTAGTGACTCCACATTTTTACAAATATTTCCTAACCGCAAACCAGATCAAATTGAAGTAGGATTGATTAATGTTGAACCTGGTACTAATGTACAAAAACTCAAATTACAATTACAAAAAGGCTTAAATCCTGATCCTAAAAATCCCTTTGTGGAAGTAGGGACAACAGAAGATTTCGCCCAAAAAGAAAGGAATTATTGGGCAAATAGTACAGGAATTGGATTTATTTTTGGTTTAGGAGTAGTAGTAGGTTTTATTGTGGGTATTGTGATTGTTTATCAGATTCTTTATTCTGATGTGTCCGACCATTTACCAGAATATGCCACATTAAAAGCTATGGGTTATACAGATAATTATTTATTAGGAGTGCTATTACAAGAGGCTTTATTTTTAGCAGTTTTAGGTTATTTACCTTCATTTTTCCTAGCATTTGGATTATATAGATTAACTTTTGCAGCCACATTATTACCAATAGCAATGGATGTAAATAAGGCAGTAAATGTATTTATATTAACAATAATTATGTGTACTACTTCAGGAGCGATCGCTATGAGAAAATTAAGATCAGCAGATCCAGCAGATATTTTTTAAGAACAATAGCAAGATCCCCGACTTCTAATATCAGTTGATAGTTTATGAACAATACTAATAAGTGGGGGATCTGAAAAATTCCCTACTATAATTAATCAAGCAAATATCCTTGAGGATCAAAAATTATGATATCCAGAGAAAATACAATCATTTCGGTTTCTGAACTTAATCACTATTTTGGACATGGAGGCTTAAAAAAGCAGGTTTTATTTAATGTTAATTTACAAATTAAAACCGGGGAAATTGTAATTATGACAGGTCCATCTGGATCGGGAAAAACCACATTATTGTCACTATTAGGAGGTTTACGTTCAGCCCAAAAAGGAAGTTTAAAAATCATGGGTAAAGAAATGAGTGGGGCTAATAAAAAAGAATTAACTATTATGCGTCGTCAAATAGGTTATATTTTTCAAGCTAATAACTTAATGACCTTTTTAACAGCTAAAGAAAATGTGAGAATGTCCTTAGAATTACATGATAAATTCTTAAATGAAGATATTAATAATAAAGCCATCGCCATGTTAGATCATGTAGGATTAGGAGATAGAATAGACTATTATCCAGATAACCTATCAGGAGGACAAAAACAACGGGTAGCGATCGCTCGTGCATTAGTCAGTCATCCCCAAATAGTATTAGCAGATGAACCCACAGCCGCACTAGATAAAAAATCAGGTCGTGATGTGGTAGAATTAATGCAAAGATTGGCTAAAGAACAAGGTTGTACAATATTACTTGTTACCCACGATAATCGTATTTTAGATATAGCTGATAGAATTATTTATATGGAAGATGGGCAATTAATTAATGATAATATTGAGGCCACTGCTAAAATGCAATAATTAAAGAATACAAAAACCATGCCGGTATATTAGATTCTGATCAATGGAGGTTAATCAAATGGTAAAAATTATTAGTCGTCAATATATTGGTACAGAAAATGTTTATGATATTGGCGTAGAAAAAGATCACAATTTTGTCATTAAAAATGGTTTTGTCGCCTCCAATTGTTTTAATAAATCTCACTCCACAGCCTATGGTTATGTAACCTATCAAACAGCATATTTAAAGGCTAATTATCCTTTAGAATATATGGCAGCACTATTAACAGCTAATAGTGGTGATACTGATAAAGTCAAAAAGTATCTGGATAATTGTGAGAAAATGGGCATTACTATTTTACCACCAGATATTAATCATTCAGGTTTAGATTTTACTCCTGTAGATGGTAAAATATTATTTGGATTTTCGGCAGTGAGAAATGTGGGAGAAAATGCGATCGCCTGCATTTTAGAAGCGAGAATGGAAAATGGTACATTAAAAGAATTTCAATCCTTAGGTGATTTTTGCGATCGCGTAGATTTAAAAGCATTTAATAAACGTACTTTAGAATCATTAATTTGCTGTGGTGCCTTCGATAAAATTAACCCTAACCGTCAACAATTAATGCACGATTTGGAATTAGTTTATGAATGGGCGCAATCTCGCGCGAAAGACCGTGCAAGTGGTCAAAAAAACCTCTTTGATTTATTAGGAGGTAGCGGTATAAGTAACAACAATCAAACATCAAAAAATAACTTTGAATCAGCACCAAAAGCACCACCAGTACATGACTTTCCACCCCAGGAAAAACTGAAAATGGAAAAGGAATTATTAGGATTTTATTTATCAGATCATCCCTTAAAATCTATTAAACAGTCTTCATCAGTGCTTGCGCCTATTAATCTTTCTCAACTAGGAGAACAAAAAACTGATACTGTGATTTGTGTCATAGTTATGTTAAACCATGTAAAAAAAGTTGTCACTAAAAAAGGTGAACAGATGGCTATTTTAAATATTGAAGATTTATCAACAGCATTAGAAGCTGTGGTTTTTCCTAAAACCTATGAAAGAATTAGTGACTACTTAAATATTGATACTCAATTAATTATTTGGGGTAAAGTAGAACGTCGAGATGAACAAACTCAATTAATAGTAGAAGATGCGGAAAAAGTGGATCAAGTAACTATGGTATTAGTAGAATTAACTCCTCAACAAGCAACAGCCATTGAAGAACAAAATCGTTTAAATAACATTTTACAATCTCAAGCAAAGGACAAAGATAATAGAAAAGTACCCGTAATTGGTATTGTGCAAGCGGGAAATTATCGAGAAGTAGTCAAGTTCGGTAGACAATTTTGGGTACAAGATTCTGCCATTGCAGTCCAAGCATTACAAAATGCTCATTTTCGGGCTAATATTAAACATTTAACACAGTAATCTGATGTTAGATACCCGACTTATTAAAGAAGTCGGGTATGTTGTTGTTCATAACTCATTTAGAGTTAATGTTATGAAGTTTTCCTTGCAAGTGGGTGAAATTAATGATTAAAAAATTGTATCGTGCCTTTTGCAAATTACCAATTACCCATTACCAGTCTCAACAGATATCATAAGTATTAAACCGGAAATGAGATGATTTTAGTATCATTAATGCTAAATGTAATCTCCTTAATGAGATACTGACGCGATCGCAGATTGACAACTTGGCCAGAGGAAAGGGTAGTAATTGACATAAATTTATATACTGTATATTTTATGAAATAATTTTTGAGATTTTATCTAAGAATTTAGAGACCAAATAAAAGAACAAGTTAAGATTTGTCCAATAACAAAACTTTTATAGTTAATAGTTGACTAATTATAGGTGACAACTTCTGTAAAATCAAAAATTGATGATTGATTTGTCAGATTAGGAGTTATGATTTTTATTAAAGATAACTTTAAAAACAATCATAATATCAATGTGGCTTACTATTCACCAGTTTACACCTCCCAAACCATTAATCCTCTATACTTAGTTAGCAAAACCGGACAAGGAGTAGAGATTTCCATACATACCCCCAGTCCCTATATTTGTGCTAACTGCGAACGGATATTACCAGACTGGAAACAACAACAATTCCTATGGGTAATAATTGTATTACAACAGTCAAAATACCCATTAGAAGAAATTACCACCGCCACGGAAATAGAAAAAGAAAAATTGCGGGAAAAATTTATGCGTTTTGCTTGTGACGTGGCTTTTAATTTACGCGATCGCGGTTACATAACAGACCTCATAGATCCCCGTACAGGATATCCCTTATTATCTCATTCAGGCTTAATTGCCCATGATGATACAGCAGTAGCCCAAGCATTACTAAAATATCCTACCATTGAAAATAAATGTCATGTTCTGATTCATCCACAATGGGGAAGTGCAGTTTATCCTAGTATTATGCTTTCGGAAGCACCTCCAGAAATGCTGGAGTTAGTGATCAAGTCCATAGCACCCATGCACGGATGGATAGAGATAGGAGATCCACAAGTCAGGAGATCCACAAGTCAGGAGATCCAAGATCAGGGAGAAAATTCTTTATTCTGACTTCTTAAACCCCGCACACCGCACCCTATATTTAAACTTACAGGAAAAATATGGATAACAACAACTGGTTACAACAATTAATGATACTTGGCTTGGGTACAACTTCTTTAGTTGCAGATAAACTCAAACAAGTGAGTGATGAATTAGTCAAAGATGGTAAACTTCATCCAGAACAAGCAAAAGAAGTGATAGACGATTTAGTAAAACAGTTACAATTAGAACAACAACAACAACAACAAGGTAGCTGGGATGAACAAATGCAGCGCCAAGTGAGAAATATCATGCAAGACTTAGGTGTTGCACGTCAGTCAGAAGTAGATGAATTACGTGGTAGAATAGACCGTTTAGAGCGA
Organism: Anabaena sp. FACHB-1237; assembly: GCF_014696225.1. Lineage (GTDB taxonomy): Bacteria > Cyanobacteriota > Cyanobacteriia > Cyanobacteriales > Nostocaceae > FACHB-1237. The sequence continues at coordinate 41,554 of NZ_JACJPV010000008.1, forward strand.
CAAGTGCGAGATTTAGAAAATAAAATTTGGCGATAACTTAGGATACTATGGCATTTTTGATTTAAACTAAGGTTTGTCCTGTAGGTAATGCCATTACCACATTCCTAAATTAAGGGGTTAATTTTGAAAGCAATTTTCCTCAGTGCGGTATTAGTCCTGGTATGTATAGCAGTTTTGGTATTTTCTCAACTTAGCGGTGGAAAAGATACAGCCATTGCTGCTCAACCTAACCAAACCATACCAGTTAATACCACCATTTCTGAAAACAATACTTTAATAGCGAGTAATATTATGTCACAAGAGAATGTCGTTACTACTTCCTCTGGACTCAAGTACGTAGAAATTACAGAAGGAACTGGTGCGACTCCTGTAGCTGGACAAACCGTAGTCGTTCACTACACTGGTACTTTAGAAGATGGGGAAAAGTTTGATAGTTCCCGCGATCGCAAGAAACCCTTTAGCTTTAAACTGGGTATTGGCCAAGTAATTAAAGGTTGGGATGAAGGACTAAGTACCATGAAAGTCGGTGGCCGTCGTCAATTAATTATCCCTTCAGAATTAGGTTATGGTGCCCGTGGCGCTGGTAATGTTATTCCTCCCTATGCTACTCTGATTTTTGACGTGGAACTGTTAGAAGTTAAGTAAGCTAATGTGCAGCACTCACTGTATAATTAAAAAACCTGAAGTTACAGTAGCACAAGCATCTTGCTTGTATTAATTATTCAAGTTAAAGGCACAACAGCTTAGAACTTAGGGGTTTAGGGGCTTGGGTTAATTGGATCTAATATATGAATATAATAAAACAACTAAATACAACTCAACGCATTGCTGCCCTTGGGCTTTGCTATTACCAATAGCGCGATTTGTTGAAGCAATTAAACTTAATAAACTTAATAGCCATATCTGATAGTTCAAATAATTGACAGATAACATATAATTAGTAAATCACTATCCTGAAAATAGTAAAATCCTGGATATCTTGATTCAGATAGATACTAATAAATTATCACCATGTTATCTTTAATTGATTTTACAAATCCCTGGTTAATAGGCACAGTATTAAACATAATTCTGTTAACAATAGTGGCAATATTGCCCAAAAAATTGCTCACTACTGCTGGTATATTTAATGCTGGATTATTAGGAGTAATTATTTGGGGAACATTAGGTTATCCAGGATATTTAATAGTAGCATTTTATTTTATCATTGGATCGGCAGTAACTCGCATTGGTATAGCTGAAAAAGAAGCAGCAGGAATAGCAGAAAAACGATCTGGTGCGCGAGGACCTGAAAATGTGTGGGGATCGGCTTTAATTGCTGCTATTTGTGCTTTAGGAGTGTTATTTTTCCCAAGTTTTAAATATTTGTTATGTTTGGGATATGTAGCCAGTTTTAGCACAAAACTAGCAGATACAACTGCTAGTGAAGTAGGTAAAGCCTATGGTAAAAGTACATTTTTAATTACGACATTAAAACCTGTACCCAGAGGAACGGAAGGAGCAGTAAGTTTAGAAGGAACTGTAGCTGGTGTGGTAGGATCAATAGCGATCACTATTTTAGCATATACTGTTAATTTAATTAACCATGAGGGTATTATTTTCTGTGTAATTGCTGCTTTTATTGCCACTAATTTAGAAAGTGTTATTGGTGCAACTTTGCAGTCTAAATTTACTTGGTTGACTAATGAAATAGTTAATGTAATTAATACTTTAATTGGTGCAATTGTGGCTATATCATTAGCTATATTAATTTAGTGAGAATTTAGCCACATGAATTGTACATCTAATAAGCTGTTGTGCCTTTAAATTGAATAATTAATACAAGCAAGATGCTTGTGCTACCGTAACTTCAGGTTTTTTAATTATACAGTGAGTGCTGCACATTAGCTTAGTATTAATAGTATGTGGCTACTAAAATTTAGTTAATACTTAATCCTCAAAACCTTCGCGTAAACCAATGGCAATTTTACTATGTTTTTCTATTTGTGCCATTACTTGTTTTGCCCTATTAATTACTACTGTGGGTAGGCCAGCTAACCTACCAGCTTCTATACCATAAGACTTATCTGCACCTCCTGGTTGGACTTGATGTAAAAAGATGATTTCCTCCGCTAGTTCTCTGACTGTAACTTGATAATTAGCCACATTATTAATCATACTGGCCAGTTCATTTAATTCATGATAATGAGTTGCGAAAATAGTACGAGATTTAATTTCTACTGCTAAATATTCTGCCACAGCCCAAGCAATTGATAAACCATCAAATGTGGCTGTTCCTCTACCAATTTCATCTAATAATACTAGAGATTTGGCTGTTGCATGATTTAAGATATTGGCAGTTTCATTCATTTCTACCATAAATGTAGACTGTCCTGTGGCTAAATCATCTACTGCACCAACACGGGTAAAAATGCGATCGCATACTCCTAATTTTGCTGACTTTGCAGGAACAAAACTACCAATTTGTGCCATTAATTGTATTAGTCCCACTTGTCTTAAATAACAACTTTTACCACTGGCATTTGGTCCTGTTAATATTACTAAGTCAGGTGATTTATTGTTATTTGATAAGTTCCCTAATTCAGTGGAATTAGGCACAAAAAACCCCGATGGTAATGATTGTTCTACCACAGGATGACGACCATCTACAACATTTATTTCTCTAGTTGTTAACATTTCAGGACGGGTATAACCCTGTTTAACTGCTAATTCTGCTAATCCACATAAAACATCAGCCGCAGCTACAGCGCGGGAAGTTTGTCGAATCACTTCCGCATTTCTACCCACTTCATCCCGTAATTCTACAAATATATCATACTCAATTTGGTTTAAATCATCTCTGGCTGTTAATATTCTTGCTTCTCGTTCTTTTAAATCTGGTGTAATATATCTTTCTTCATTAGTTAAAGTTTGTTTGCGGATATAATGGGCAGGAACTTGATCAGCTTTAGAACGAGGAATACTAATATAATAACCAAAGGTTTTATTAAATCCTACTTTGAGATTAGATATACCTGTTTTTGATTTTTCATCAATTTCTAAATTTGCAATCCATTGTTGATCTGCTTCTACCGTTGCTTTTCTATCATCAAGAGTAGGATTAATACCAGGACGAATTAAACCTCCTTCTTTGAGGTGTATTGGTGGTGATTCTACGATGTGAGAATGTAACTTTTCTGCCAATTCTTCTAGAATCGGAGGTACTTTTTGCAATGTTCTTAAAAAGGGAGAATTAGCATTTTCTACGATTTGCGATAATTGGGGTAAACGTTCAAAGGAGTCAGCTAAAGCGAGTAAATCCCTAGCATTAGCTGTTCCTGAACCCGCACGAGTTGTCAACCTTTCTAAATCGTAAATTTGCTTGAATAATACTCGTAAATCTTGCCTTAATGATGTATTTTCCACCAATTCCTCAATAGTATCTTGTCTAGCTTTAATACCTTTAATATCAAGTAGCGGTTGTAACAACCATCTTCTTAAAGCCCGACTACCCATTGCGGTACTGGTTCTATCTAAAGCCCATAGTAAAGAACCATGAAATGTACCATCACGTACTGTTTGGGTAATTTCTAGATTACGTCGACTTTGATAATCTAAAATTAAATAATCTGTAATTGTATAGGTGCGTAAAGTTTGCAGAGGTATTTGATTAACTTTTTGAGTATCTTCAATGTATTCTAATAGACCTCCGGCTGCGCGAATTGCCAGGGTCAGACCTTCACAACCTAAACCTTCCAGGGATTTAAGTTTAAAAGTTTCTAACAATTTACTCCTAGCTTCTGCTTGAGAAAAGGGGACTTGCGATCGCAAACTATAGCAAAACGTAGGTGGTAAACATTGGGGTAGAGATGGGGATGTTTCCCCAGGTCGTAATAAAGCACCTAAATCTGGAGCATTTGTAGGAAATAATACTTCAGCAGGCTGCAACCGCATTAATTCCTGGGTTAAGTGTTCTAAATCACTTCCTTGAGTTGTGAGAAATTCACCAGTTGAGATATCCGAATAGGATAAACCCCAATGATTGCCTGTAATTACCACAGCAACTAAGTAATTATTGCGACTTGCTTTTAACATAGCTTCTTCTAACACTGTACCTGGTGTAAGAATGCGAGTCACTTCCCGTTTAACCAAACCTACAGCATCAGCAGAATCTTCTACTTGATCACAAATAACTACAGCATAACCTTTTTCTACTAATTGAGTAGTATAGCGTTCCCAAGCGTGATGAGGTACACCTGTCATAGCTACACGACCTACATCTCCTCCATGTTTACTAGTTAATACTAGTTCTAATTCTGTGGAGACGGTTACAGCATCTTGAAAAAAGGTTTCAAAAAAATCGCCCACGCGGTAGAGTAATAAAGCATGGGGGTATTTATCCTTCATGTCTACATAATGCTGATACATTTTACTCAGCTTATTACGATCCTGAATGAGATTAGTATTAGTAAGAGGTGTATTTGTAGATGCTGTGTTCATAAGTAATTAGTGATTAACAATTAATAATTAAAAAAGCTATTTAATTTAAGAGACAATATTAGATAATAGCGTGATTTTGAGAAGAGAGAGCGATCGCTTAAAGTTTATTTATAGTTTTTGAGAGTTGCTGGTTGATACATTCATTATAGCTGTTAGAGTTGTAGGCAATGTCTAGAATAAGGAAATACTTGAAGAACCTTAACTGCATCTAGTAATTGCAATAATTGATAAACATGATTTATTATGTATTAATAATTGGTATCACTGATTTAGCAGCTAAAAGTAAAGAATTAGTAAAATTAGTATATCCATGAGGACAAGCTAGTTTTATCATCGCTAAATCAATTTTCTCAGCTAAATTCCATCGAATTTGTAAAGGACGTTGATTATTACTTTTTTGCAAAAAATAGGATGATTTGTTAATTGCAGCATCTAAAATATCCTTGATATTTTCTAAAGTTTATAAATTGTCTATCTAGATTTACTCCAAACACATTTGTCAACCAAAGTTCACTTAATTCACCATCATACACTTCCAAATCCTTTTGAAACCGTATAGAATGAATAGGCAATTTATGTACTTGAGTTTTACCTTCCTGATCTTTTAACCAAACGGTTAGCACCAATTTATTTTAATATTTTTACTAATAAAGCAGCACGGGAAGGATGCACAGCATTATCTATTTCTTCTATCACAATTTGACTACCTTGAGGACGGGTGATCTTAACATACAACCTCACATTATTGATTTTATCGCTGTTTTTTGCTAAAACAAAGAGTATAATAAACATTAACGACTGATCAACTACTCCAGTTCTTCTATTTATGCCACTAGTACAAAATTCTGCTTTTAAACTATTAAATCTCCTTTATGGTATATTGCTGATCACTGGACTTTATAGCTGTGGTAATAGTACCAAAAATCTGAACATTACAGAAATTAAGACAATTAATACACAAAGAAAAGATGTTACAGTTTACATTCAGGGTAAAATAGAAAAAGTAGCACCCCTAATCAAACAAACAGCATATCAAATCAATGATTCTACTGGTAAAATCTGGGTAATTACTCATCAAACTAATCTCAAAATCGGAGATCAGGTAGTGTTAAAAGGTCAAGTACAATACCAAAGTATCCCCATAGCTAATCAAGAATACGGTGAAATTTATTTAGAAGAAAAGTAATTTATGAATCATCAAATGACTGTTAAACTTAATCCTCAAGCCATTCATATTGCTGTAGTCATTCTCTATCAAAATAAAAAATTTCTCATGCAATTACGTGATAACATTCCTAATATTATTTCCCCAGGTTGTTGGGGTTTATTTGGTGGACATCTTGAACCAGGAGAAACTCCAGAAAAGGCAGTACAAAGAGAGGTTAAGGAAGAAATTAACTATGAATTAACCAACTTTGAAAAATTCAACATTTATGCTGATGAAAAAGTCATTCGTCATGTGTATCATGCTCCCTTATTGGTAGAATTAAATCAATTAGTTCTTGAGGAAGGTTGGGATATGGCCTTATTAACATCACAGGAAATTTTGCTGGATAAGTGTTATTCTGTAAAAGCTGGAGAAATTAGACCTTTTGCACCAAAACCTCATCAAATCATGATTGATTTTATTAACTCTGATTTCATTAAATCTATTAATTAAATCTATTCAATAATAATCTTTTTTATCACATCATCAAACACCTATGCAACCTATTACTCAACTAGCCAAATTACCGAAGTGGTTAAACATTGGATTGGCTTTTCCTCTGATTATCCTCAATGGTTGGTTATTAATTCAATTTATTAACTTTTTTCAACCTTTAGTAAATATTGTTTCTATAGCTATTCTCTTATCTTTTGTTTTAGATTATCCTATTCAATTATTACATCATCGTGGCCTACCTCGCAACCTAGCAATTATTATAGTTTTACTATTATCCATAGTTATTTTAGGTGCTGTAGGAGTGATTTTAATTCCTTTAATTGTTGAACAATTAAATGAATTAGCTAACCTACTTCCCCGTTGGATAGAGTCAGGTTCTCAACAGTTATCAGATTTACAAATTTGGGCTTCTACTCAACAGTTACCTATTAATTTAAGTGGCTTAATCACAGAAACTTTTGATAAAATATCGAGTCAATTACAATCATTTACTGGAAGAATATTAGGCTTTGCTTTTGATACCATTGGTACTTTATTTAATGTAATTTTAACTATCGTAATTACAGTTTATTTAGTATTAAATGGTCGAAAATTATGGGATGGAATCTATTCCTGGTTTCCTGATTATATGGGTACAAAGGTGAGAGAATTATTAAGGGAAGATTTTCAGAATTATTTTATTGGCCAAGCAACCATAGGCGCTATTTTAGCGGTAATTCTAACTTTAGCATTTGTAGCGATGAGAGTTCCTTTATCATTACTTTTTGGTTTAGCAATTGGTGTATTTTCTTTATTTCCTTTTGGTACAGGAATTGGAATTACTGTTGTTAGTTTATTAGTAGCTTTAAAAGATTTTTATTTAGGAATAGAAATAGCTATTATTGCTGTAGCTATGGATCAGGTAAATACTAATATTATTGCTCCCAGAATTATGGGAAATTTAACAGGTTTAAATCCTGTTTGGGTGGTAATTTCTTTATTATCGGGAGCAAAATTAGGCGGAGTTTTAGGTTTATTAGTTGCTATTCCTTTCGCTAGTTTTATTAAAGATTTTGCTGAGAGTTGGCGTAATGGTGAATTAAATAAACCTAATATCTAATATTAATTAATTCCCATTAGATCCCGGACTTCTTAAAGAAGTCCGGGATCTGAGATTGAGATTAAGTTAATAATTGCAATTGTGAACCTTGTTGGTTTTTACTAACTTCTATTCTCGCTTGAAATGCTTCTTTTAAATGGGGGATATGTGTTACTGTTAAAATACAAGCAAAGTCCGCAGAAATCGCATTTATGGCTGCTATTAAGCGATCGCATCCTTCCCCATCCTGCGTTCCAAAACCTTCATCTACCACTAATAATTGTAATGCTGAACCTGCCCTTTGTGCCAATAATTTCGCCAATGCTAACCGAATAGCAAAATTAATTCTAAATGATTCCCCTCCTGAATAAGTCTCATAGGATCTTGTTCCCCTCGCATCAGCAATTAATATATCTAAAGTATCTATTAACTTAGCATTTTTTCGCGTCGACTTTCCACTTCTTCCTGATTTTTGCGTCACAAATTGTACATGAAATTGATTTGCACTTAACCGCGAAAGTAGACTATTTGCTTCTGCTTCCAATTGCGGTAATACATTTTCAATCATTAACGCCTGAATCCCATTTTTACCAAAAGCTAAAGCTAATTCTTGATATACTCTTTGTTGCTTTTTACAATTTTCTAACTGTTCCTTTTCCTGATCATACTGCTTTTGTAAACTCTCCAGTTGATGCGTCATTTGTTCTAATCTTCCTAACTGGGCAATTTTTTCATCCAACTCTCGACGACGTTTATCTATTTGTAATTGTAACTTCTCAATCTCTTGTTTAGGATTAGCACTATCGGATAATTTATGTACTAAGTTATTAATTTGTTGTTGCACATTTTTTAAATTATCTCCTCTGGTTAAAATTGCTTCTTTTAATTCTTGATATTTGGTTTCTAATTCAGGATATTGTGACTTTGCAGCTAATAAATTTTGATGTTTTAACTCCCAAGATTGACTTTTTCTTACATTTTGTCTTAAATAATTATGCTGTTCCACACTATAACCAATTTCTGCAATTTCCTTAGTTAAATCTTCAATTTCTACCGCTAAAATTGAATTTATTTTTAATGCTTGAATTTGTAATTTACACTCCTGAATATTTGCAATTAACTCCGGTTTTTTAGCTGCTAATTGTCCTTGACGCTTTATTGCATCCTTGATTTGTCCTTGTTTAATTTCTACCCATCGCCATCTATCTACTTCATTTCTCGCTAAAGCATGATCTTGAGGATTATAATTTAATTGCTGTAAATATGCGTCTAATTCAGCTATTTCTCTTTGTTTGTCTGGTAAATAATCTCCTGCTTGTAAAGAATTTTCTAAATGTTCCCTCTCACTAGCAACTTTTTCTAATTCTTTTTTTACATAACTAGTTGCATCTAATTGTGCTGATAATTGTCCTCTCTGTTCTAGCAAAGCGTCATAACCAGATAAATTTTGCAAGATTTCTTTATATTCCTGTCTTAATACCTGAATTTCTCGATCTGATACCGCTATTTGTTCCCGCACTACCCAAAATTGTCCTTGAATATCATCATAATCCGTTTGGGTTTTTCCCACCACTCGACTCCAATAATGTTCATTTAAAGGACGTTCACACAAGGGACAAGGCGCGTTAGGATTATGTAACATTTGCAGTTTATTTTCTAATTCTTCTAAAATCTTTTCATATTCTCTTTGTTGGGATTGTAACCGTTCAATAAAACTTTTACGCTCCTGACCTTTATCCTTAACTCGTTGCAGATAAACCTTTTTTTTATCCAATTCTGCAATCTGCATCCCCACTTCCATTAATGCTTGTTGTAGTTGCGGTTGACGATAATACTGGTTTTGCAACTCATTTTCCTTAACCTGTATTTGATCTAATCTTGCCACCAAATTAGCATAAGCGCGATCTATTTGACTTTGCAAACTCGTCCGTTGTTGTAATAACGGTGTTACCTGCATTTGTAACTCATCTAACTTGGCTAAATGTTCACGGGCTGCATTTAATTGTAATAAAGCAGATTCAATATTACCAGTTTTAGTTAAAGTTTCTTTAATTTCTTCCTCTTGTTTTTCTAAAGCTAATAATTCAGCCTCAATTTGTTGTAATTTTCTTTCTAAATCTTGAATTTGCTTATCTAAAAAACGCTGTTTTTGTTCTTTTAAATTAGTAGCGCGAGTATGTTGTTCAAACTTATTAGTAAACAATTCTTCTTGAGATTGAAGGTTTTGATATTCTGCATATCCTACATTAATTTCTCTTTCTTGATGGAGAATTTTTTCTAACTCTCCTAATTGAGATTTTACAGCTAATTGATCTTTTTGTAAGCGATCGCTATCTTGAATTAAATTTTGTTCTTGTTGTCTAGTAAAACCCAATTGTTGTTCCCAATTTTGTCTTTCATGGGCAATTACCTGTAAACTTTGTAATTGAATATTATCCAAAGCCTGAGTTTGTTGTAAATTATTTAATTGTAATTCTAAATCAGTTTTTTGTGATTCTGTCATCTCTTTTTGTGACAATTGTAAAGTAATAGATTCTAAAGATCGTTCTAATTCTTCAACTCTACCCTTATATAATTTAGCAGTATCCTTAGCCTTTTCTTCCAACTCATCATACTGATTTAACTTTAACAACTCCGCTAAAATTTCCTTTCTTTCTCCTGGACGTTTTAGCATAAACTCATCAGCTTTTCCTTGACGTAAATAAGCCGAATTAATAAAAGTGTCATAATCTAATTTAATATGTTGTAAAATCACATCTTGAGTAGCTTTTAACCCCTTTCCCGTCAGAGGACGAAAACCACTAGGAGTCTCAATTTGAAATTCTACAATGCTTGTACCACCTCTGACACGATTACGAATAATGCGATAAACTTGTTCATTGGTTTGAAAAGTAAAATCAACCCTTACTTCCTTCGCACCAGCATGAATAATATCATCTTCCACAGTAGCGCGACTTTGCCCCCAAATCACCCAAGTAATAGCCTCCAATAAAGAAGACTTACCAGCACCATTAGCACCACAAATACACGCCGTATGTAACCCGCTAAAATCTAAAGCAGCATCACGGTAACTGAGGAAATTTTTAATTAATAGTTGGATGGGAATCATTCTGTTATCAAAGCATTATCACGATTTTTGTTATTTACAGTACAGATGCACTTTTTGTAAGTTTAGCCATGTATTAAGCACATTTCTAGTTTTAAAGACAGAATTTTTACAAAAATTTACAATCTTTAGTAAGCTAATGTGCAGCACTCACTGTATAATTAAAAAACCTGAAGTTACAGTAGCACAAGCATCTTGCTTGTATTAATTATTCAAGTTAAAGGCACAACAGCTTATCATTTAGTATGGTATACCCAATAGATAAGCTAAACTTAATCATCTTGTTCTTAATAACAATGCTTTCTCTATTCTCTATTTGTGTAAAACTGAGTGTTTCCCTGTATACTAATTTTTACACAAATACTTATTAATAGCGACGGATGTACAAATAAAGACAAAACCTTGATAAATCAAAGGTTTACAGCGATTTTCATGTAGTTAAGCCAGAAAATTTACAATCCCTCAATGAAGCAATGACAATCGCAGTTAATTATATTACAGAAGATGATACCTTCAGCTGGTTCAACCACTGTAGCTTATGTAGCTTACTTACCTGAAAACTGCTGTAAGTTGTAGGATGAGTCAGATATCAACAATTTGGTTATTTACATGATTTATACTGTCTGACGCACCCTACAACAGATTTTTTAGTGTGACACTTGCGTAAGTCCTATAACTAGCTAATTTCCTTAAAAATTGCCTTTTCAATTTCACTTAACGCTGTTTCTAAATCATCATTAATAATTTTTAGATCAAATTCTGCGGCAGCAGCAATTTCTTCTTTAGCACGATTTAACCGAGATGCGATCGCTTCTTGAGTATCCTGTCCCCTTCCCCGAATCCGCTTTTCTAATTCTAACAATGAAGGTGGTAAAATAAAAATCCTCAAAGCGTTAGGAAATACTTTACGAATTTGTCTGGCTCCTTCTAATTCTATCTCTAATACTACTAATTTCCCCTCTTGAATATCATGGAGTACACTATTACGTAGTGTCCCGTAATAATTACCCGCAAATTCAGCCCATTCTAAAAATTCACCCTGGGTAATAAGTTCCTCAAACTCATCACGAGTAATAAAGTGATAGTTTTTACCATTTATTTCCCCAGGACGCGGAGAACGGGTAGTGGCTGATACTGAATAATGTAATTGAGGATAACGTTCCAGCAGAATTTTCAGTAGAGTTCCTTTACCAACGCCACTGGGACCGGTTAAAACGATTAACTGGCCTAAGGATGGAGTTGCTGTGGTATTTGCACCATTGTGAATAGGTAAAACTTGCGTCATCTGTTTAATGTGTGAATTTATGAGTATAATTTATTTACTAACTTATTCAGCAAGAACGGCAATTGAAAGTTAATAAATTTGTAGCACTAGTGACAGAATACTGTAATTCATGAAGTTAAACCAAGATGGTGCAAATTAACGGATCTAACTAAATCTATTACTTGATGATTTAATTTTCTACTGGATGATGATCGCGGGTAATTACAAAGCGATTGGCTACCGTTTCTGGCTGAATAGCTGATAAAATTACATGACTAGAATCAGTGATAATTACTGCTCTAGTTCTTCTACCATAGGTAGCATCAACTAATTGGCCTCTATCCCTAGCATCAGTAATAATCCGCTTAATAGGAGCAGATTCGGGACTGACAATGGCAACTACACGGTTTGCCGACACAATGTTACCAAAACCGATGTTGATTAACTGAATATCCATAAAACAAGGGAACTAAATGAATGATCAAAAGCTACTTGTAACTTTATTTCCATATTATCGCTAAAGAATGAGAGTTACAACGATTTAGACTGAGAAAGTTAGAGTTTTTTCATGACAAGTCCTTTTTTTTTAAGGGTTTATCAAGTATTTGTTCCAAAAATATCCCCCAGGATATATGCAGCTTTATAGTGAAACAAGTATTAAACTAGTAGATTATCAGCCATCTCCTATGATATGCAGAAAAAATAGGTTTTTCTTCTAAGAGAACTGTACTTTTTTTGACGTTCTTCAAATGTCTGCTTTTTGCGTTAAATCATTTCTCAAATACTTCGCCTCCATAACATATTATCAATTTATATGTTCTATTTTGGAGGTGTTTATTACAGAAAATTGCTATATATTTATATTAACTAGAAGCACTAGTATAAAATCTTAAAGCAAATCTCCAAAATTGAGTAGAAATAAATAGGAGAATTATTGATAATAAAAATGCCCCTATTAACCAGGTAAATTCTATTTTACCTAACATGGTTTGGGCAGGAATTGTAGTTAAGAAAGCCACAGGTACTATAAAAGTGAAGAAAAAACGATAAACTGCTGGATAAGCAACTATCGGATATCTACCTGCTTCTAATAGTCCACGTAATACTTCTGTGATGTTGTAGATTTTCACAAACCAAATACTAGTTGAACCTAACATAAACCACAGACTATAAAGAATAATTAAACCACAAGTTAAGGGGAAAATACTTAATAGATATTGATCAATTCTTAATTTTAGTTGTGTTCCTGCATAGAAAATTATTAATAATCCAAAAATTATATCTGGTGTTCCCCAAGGTGAAATGGTATGAATAGATAACCAGAATTGACTACGAATGGGTTTTAATAATACGAAGTCTAAAGTTCCTTGTTGTACATGATGAACGATCCGATTAAGATTAGGCGCTAAAAATGTGGCAGAAAATCCTTGAAAGAATGTGAAAATTCCTAATACTAATAATGCTGCTGACCATGGCCACCCAGAAAATGTATAACCATTACGGTAAAATAATGATAAGCCAAATATGCTACCTGTTAAATTAGTTAAACTACTGATGGCAGCAATGATAAAATTGATTCTATATTCCATTTCCGAGGCGATCGCTGCACTCCAGAATAGCTTTAATACTCGTATATATCTGCCTAAACGTTGACTCATTTTTTCCTCTTGCTAACAAGCTGACTAACAAAATTTACTTAAGGTAGATGACAATATAAAGTGCTATAATTCAAAAAAAACTAAAAAATTGACAATTGATAATTTTATCACAATATTGAGATCCTCCACTGATCAAAGATGTGGTAGATATTTTGCAAACAAAATCATGAGATATTCTTGGGAAGTTAAAAATTGAAAACTCGATCTAATTATTGGCAAATTTTACCTTATATCCGTCTCCAATGGGCAACTATTATTAAGGGTTTTATAGGAATACTTGGATATGTTTTAGCTACTTTAACTTTAATTAATCTCGCTGGTAAATTAGCTGTTCCTTTTGGTCAGGGTAATGTAATAGCGATCGCTCAATTAACAGCTATTTGTGCTTTAATATTTCTTATGCGTGGTTTTTTTCAATCGGTACAAGATTTATATATGGCTAAAGCTGCTTTAAGGGTAGCTTTTTTATTGAGAAAAGAAGTTTATACACATTTACAAAAACTAAATCTCAGTTATTTTGAAACAGCAAAAGCTGGAGATTTATCTTACAGATTAACAGAAGATATTGATAGAATTGGAGAAGTTGTTAATAAGTTATTTCATGATTTTTTACCCTGTATTTTACAATTAATTGCCATTCCTATTTATATGATTTACTTAAATTGGCAATTAACATTAGCTATAGTAATTATAGCACCATTAATGGCGATTATTATTGGTTGGTTTGGAGAAAGATTAAGAAAATACTCATTAAAAAGTCAAAATCGAATTTCTGATTTATCAGCTATTTTAACAGAGGTTTTTAGTGGCATTAGATTAATTCAAGCCTTTGCGGCGGAAAATTATGAAATCGAAAGATTTAGTCAGGAAGCAAAAAACAGTTATAAAGCGAAATATTCCACTGAACAATTAAAAGCTGTACAAATTCCCATTGTGGGATTTTTAGAAGCTATGAGTGCTTTATCACTATTGATAGTGGGAGCATGGCAAATATCGCAAAATAATTTAACCGTAGGTGAATTTTTTAGTTATTTAGCCGCAGCCGCATTATTAATTGATCCTATCGGTCATAGTACTAATAATTATAATCAATTTAAGGAAGGAGAAGCATCGGTTGATCGGGTTTTTGAATTATTAGCAATTCAACCCACTGTATTAGAAAAAAAAGGCGCGATGGCATTACCTCATGTGACGGGAAAAGTAGAATATCGTGATGTAAGATTTGCTTATAAACCGGGAGAAATTGTTTTAAATAATATTAGTTTAATGATCAAACCAGGAGAAGCGATCGCTATTGTAGGTGCTTCTGGAGCAGGAAAAACTACTTTTGTCAATCTGCTTCCAAGATTTTATGATCCTGAAAATGGCGACATTTTTATAGATGAAATCAACATTAAAAACGTGACATTAAATAGTTTAAGAAAACAAATTGGTATTGTACCTCAAGAAACAATTATGTTTTCGGGAACTATCGCTCAAAATATCGCTTTTGGGCAAAAAAATTATGATATGCAAGCAGTAATAGAGGCTGCTAAAATTGCCAATGCTGATCAATTTATTCAACAATTACCAGCAGGTTATGATACTTGGGTAGGAGAAAGAGGGGTAAATTTATCAGGAGGACAAAGACAGAGAATAGCGATCGCTCGTGCTATATTATTAAACCCCCAAATTTTAATATTAGATGAAGCCACCTCCGCTTTAGATTCGGAATCAGAAACTTTAGTACAACAAGCATTAGAAAGATTAATGGTTAATAGAACAGTGTTAATTATTGCCCATCGTCTATCAACTGTGAGAAAATGCGATCGCATTTTAGTATTAGAAAAGGGGCAAATTATCGAATCAGGAAATCATCAACAATTATTAGATTTACAAGGAAAATATGCCCAATATTATGCACAACAATTTTCATCTTAGTAGATCCAGGAGTCAGTAAGGGCAAAGCAAGAAGTTATAGCCAAAAGCGATCGCTCATTCAAAAATATAACAAAAATAAGACTTACGCAAAATTGGACTCAAAACTTGACTTTTGTGTGGGGGTTAATTAACAGTAATTCATGCTGTTTTGTGTAAGTGCTGAAAAATATAAGATTCATGGAAATTCCAGAAAATCGCCATAAAAATAGAAAGAGCAGGTAGTAAGCCGGGTTCTGTTCTCTTGCGAGGGCAGTTATCTATCTGGGATGCTTGTTACCAAACACCTCTAGCGGCTCTTAATTGCGGAACTGGTAAAAGACCAACCATAGTTCCTTCCGGCCTTGCTCCCAACCGGGGTTTACCGAGCCAGTACCTCTCGATACTGCTGGTGCGCTCTTACCGCACCTTTGCACCCTTACCAATCAATTTCAACTAATTTGAACATGATTGGCGGTATCTTTCTGTGGCACTATCCTCACGATCGCTCGCACTGGACGTTATCCAGCAAGTTTGGTCTTTCGGGAGCCCGGACTTTCCTCAAATCAGTGTTAATTGCTGATCTGCAACTGCCTACGCCTACTCTCTCTTAAATGATTTTAACACAGAATAGATCATGGTTAATAGGGAGCGGGGAAAATAATTAAACTCCTCAAGTTATCCTCAAATTAATTCCTGATATTGGACTAATAGCTACAAATTACTGATTATTTCTTATTCCAAGGTAAAGCATAAGTCCAAGGTAATTTATGAATGGTGAAAGGACAATTAATAATAGAAACTGGCGGTACATTTATACCGGGAGAAATTCCCACTCTCATTTCCGAAATTCTTAATACTAATTGTAAGGAAAATTCCAAATCTTTCTTGCCATCCATAAAATCTTTATACAACTTTTTATTCCCTTTCACACCTGCTACATTAATTAACGGAGAAACAGGTTTATAAATTCCTGAATCTTTATCTCTTTGAAAAACATCTTCAGCCGTAACATTTTCTGAAATTGTCTTTTTAGGAGCAATAATTGTTGGTACTTGTGGAATTGCTAAATCGCGGGTTAAGTCTGGAGATTTACGAATTACTCTGCGAGATTGTTTACTATGTTCCACCACTAAAGAACTATTATCCCAATCCACATATATAGCAATGCTTTCTGATTTATTTTCAATACTCATAGATAATTCTTTCAAATCATCTTGCACTTTAGCTAAACCATAAGTACCTGTTTTAAAAGAAATTCCCACAGTATCTTGTAGATTTTGTTTTTTCAACTGTTCATCAACAGCAGCTCTTTGAAAATCAACTTTTACCATATCATCTATAGATTCAATCATGCGATTGAATGTGTACCAAACACCGAGTACATAAACCATCAATACAATCAGGTTTTGATCGCCATTTTTAATTGTCATAATCTGTAAATATACCTAAATATCAATTTCTACTGGAACCTGTGTCAAATATTATATAGGACGATTTCACATTCTCAACAAAACTATACTAAATACGGCTTGGGTGTGGACTTGTCCAAAATCACGAAAAACCCATATCTGTAGGGGTAATTCATGAATTACCCCTACTTTCCTTCTGTTTTGCGTCAGTCCTGCATAAAATAGCAACACAAGTTAATACTGAATAGTGTCCAACTGTGAACTTAAACAATTGGTTTATCTACAGAAATAGCATAATTAATGGCTAATAATCGTAACCAGAAACTAGGAAAACGATTTTCTAACCAATCTTGACTAAATTTCACAAATTGTGGCAACCACCCACCTAATACAAATTTAACTATGGCATGGGAGGTAAAACTGACATAGTTGGCTAACCATCTTAGCAGATCTTGCCAACCTGCTAATTGCCAAATCCATAATAACAAAGTGGGATTTTTGATTGCTGCTTGTAATGCTAGACGATTAAATGTTAGCCAATTAAATCTATCTTTAATAAAATTATTGGCTATTTGGGAAGGTTCTGCTGCTAATAAACCAAAGAAGGTATTTAACATGGAATTAATGGTTTGTGGGGCAATAAATTTATCTGTGGGTACCATCATTCCCTTAGAAAATAGCCAAGTTACAGCTATATTGCTTTGAAAAGCCCTAATTTTATTTAAGTTTTGAAAATCCAGTAAATCGTGTTTTAAGGCCACATTTAATAATGTAGTTAATCTTTCTAAATTTCTGACTAATGAACCAAAACCAGTAAAGACTAAGGGAGATTGTAAAGATGCTGCATCACCAATAGACATAATGCGATTATAAGCTATGGTGCGATCGCTGCTACTCGTACTAAAATGACCAGGAATATAACCAAAAGTCGGCTTTTTCCACACTAATTTATCCACATCACAACGACGATATTCTGGTAAAATTGTGAAAAAATCTTCATACATTTCTAACAATGAACCGGGGTTTTTAGCATTCACTTGATGATAGTGAAATAAATAAATTGTTAACTCTTCATTTTCTCCAGGAAACAATTCCCAAATTAATTGTCTTCCCCTAGAAATATCACCATGACTATTGAGAACATCACCATATTTATTATCCCACACACCAGGTTCAAAACCACTTTCAATTACTGCCCCTACTGTGGGACACACACTATCAAAAGCCCTATTACCATTTAATTGCCAAGCAATAGGTGAAGCTGTTCCCATAGCATCTATTAATAATCTACCTGTTACCTGTTTTCTATCACCATCAGGTAAATTTTCCACATAGACATTAATATGAGAATCATCAACATCTACTTTAATAAATTCAGTTTCATCCCAAATTTTTCCTCCAGCAGCTATCAATTTTTCTCCACATAATTGTAATAACTTTTCTGAGTTTAAAGCAATATTTAAAACTGTGGGAGTATGTAAAATTGGTGATTTTAAATGGTCAGGATTATTGGCATCAAAAAATTTATTAAACCCGTCTATATATTCCCTAGAAATTATTGTTTCTACTTCATTATTTGTCAATAAACCTAGTTTGACTAAACTTTGAATTTCCTCACGAGAAATATTCCATTCTCGGTTCATTTTGCCGAAGGGTAATCTTTCTATTAATAATACTTTATAACCTAATTTTGCCATGACAGCCGCATGAATTGAACCTAAAGCTCCACCAATATAAATTATGTCGTAATCTATGGTAACTGTTTTTCTGATTTGTTGATTAAAGATGACTTGGCGTGGTTCTTGGGGATTATTTACACCTTCACGCCACTTTTTTTCCCACCAATAAGCCCGGTTTAAATCATATTCTCCATTAGGCATTTTTTGGAAATATTTCACTGTTAATGGATAGTATTTTTCTAATTCTGTAAAAATTGATTTCTGCGAATCAATAATTGGTGGTTGAGGATATTCATGAGGAAATTTATTTCTAATTTCCTGGGTTAAATTTTTGAGAATTGTTTTTTCTTGGCTAAAAGATTCCTTACCCCATCTAAATACTTTTAAATAGGTTGTACGTTGTAATTGCCACACAAATAGCGATAGTTCACTAGCTGAGTTTTGGGGTGGGTTTCGCAGCCGAAAACCATGAGGAGTGAGGAGTTTTTCGCAATTTTCCACGATAAAATCATCATGTAACCAATTACAGACGGCCGCAGTGTCAGGAGTAGGAATTTCTAAATACAGAAGTTCTTGCATAGTTTTGAGATCCTGTTTACATCTAAATAATTTACTATCATTATTTTATAAGTATTCAGCTATCAGTTAACAATCAGAATAGCAACATAAATACAGCAGTTTCCGATATTATGGGGTACAGATATTAGGACGTATCTTACCCGATAATGGTATACCTCATACAAACGGAAGGTACTATGGTATCTTGCAAATGTCTATCTATTTGTCTATAAAGTTGTTAACTAGGAAATATCTGTTGTTTCATCTACTGATGTATCTAATGATGTATCCACTGATTCACTTATATTTTCATTTGTTAAATCCAGAATGCGACGGATAGGTAAGTTAGCAATTAAGGCAGTGGTGCGTTGATTACTTTCTAAACAAAATTCTAATTTTTCTATATCTACTTCTACATACCTACAGACTACTGTTAAAATTTCCTGACGCATTTTTTCTAGTGTTTGCGGATCTAAATCAGCCCGATCATGGGAGATAACTAATTGGAGACGACGTTTAACATCATTGCGGCTGTTATCGGCGCTGCGAAGGAAAAGTTTTTCTAAAATTTCCAAAATCATTGTAATTATGTTTAAGAAAAAGACTAGGGAGGGTGATAAATCTAAGGAAAATTGATTAACACAATAACTTGCAAAAATAACTTTCAAACTTAGGTTTTAATTTAGTTTCAGTTGATTTGTGAACAAAGTTAAAGAAAAAGTGACAAAAGTTAACCTACAAAATTTTTGACCACAATAATTTTTTCAAACGAGAGAAAATACTATTGTTGGATGTATCAAGATTGAGAAATTCAACAGTTTCTCCTTCTAATCTCCGGGCAATATTTTCAAAAGCTATGGCGGCCAGTGATGGAGTTTCTGATAATACTAAAGGTTCGCCTTTGTTCGTAGAAACTATGACTCGCTCATCATCAGGAATTACTCCAATCAGAGGAATGGCCAATAGTTCTTGTACATCATTTACTGACATCATATCATTGGCTTTGACCATTGCTGGTCTAATTCTGTTAACTATGAGTTGAATTTTCTTCACACCTTGGGCTTCTAATAACCCTACTACCCTATCAGCATCACGCACAGCGGATATTTCTGGAGTAGTTACTATAAGTGCTTCTTTGGCTGGCGCTGTGGCATTTTTAAAGCCCATTTCTATGCCTGCCGGGCTATCTATGAGAATATACTGGTATTTTTGCGCCAGGGCATTTACCAGGAGTTTCATTTGATCTGGTGTTACGGAGTCTTTGGCGCGGTTTTGGGCTGCTGGTAATAATACTAGGTTGGGTTGACGTTTATCTTTGACTAGGGCTTGTTCTAAACGACATTCTCGGGCTAAAACTTCTACTGCGGTGTAAACAATACGGTTTTCTAATCCTAGTAATAGGTCTAAATTTCGCAGTCCAAAGTCAGCATCTACTAAAGCTACTGATTTGCCAATTTTAGCTAATGCCATACCTAGATTTGCGGAGGCTGTGGTTTTACCTACTCCTCCTTTACCGGAGGTAATAACAATAATACGACTCATGATGATGTTGTATACGATTTAGAAGTTCACAAAATGAGATCAGACTTTTATTTGACTGATTTGACTACGAGAAAATTCATTAGCTTTGACTATATTTATTCCTGTGGTTGTGATATAAGCAACTTCAGGAAGGTATTGACTTGGTGGTGTTTCTGGTAATCTGGCAATGGTGTCAGCAATACGTAACTGTGTTGCTTCCATTTGCAAAGACATGATTAAACAATTATTGTTGCCATTAGCACCTGCATGGGCGACTCCTCGTAAGCGCCCCCATACTAGAATATCGCCATCTGCCACTACGATACCACCTGGATTGACATCTCCTAGGATGATTACTGTACCAGGATGACGAATTTCTACACCGGATCTGATGGTCATTTCCAGATATAATGGGTCAGCTAGGGCAGGAGTGGTGACAGGAAGATCGAAGTTCAGGGCTGTTTGCAGTTGAGTTTGTTCTACTGAATAACCTAGAGTACAGGCGGCGATCGCTGTTTGTCTACGACTAGTAGTTACAGATTTTAATTGTAATTGATATGTGCTTAAAGTTTCCTCTAATTCCTGTAATTGTCTGCTATCTAGTAATCTATCTTTGGCAATAAGATATAATGGTGTATCAGTTTGACGCAGGCGATCGCTGGCATTAAGTCTTTGTTTCATTTGTTGCCAAATCTCGTTCCAGTACAATTCTGATGACGGTATTTCCCTTTCTGTTGGTAAAATTAATAATAATTTGCCATCCTCACTTTTTAACTGTACTTGTATATTACTAGGAATCAGGTTTTCTGGTAATTCTAACTGAAATTGAGATTCCACTTCCATATTTTCTAACTCATCATCAAAATTTGCTTTTTCAACTGCTGAGTTACGCTCCAAATTTGCCGGTAAAGAACTTAGTTCTCCATTAGTTTCTCGATTTTCTACTTGATCATCCTTTTTCTGATTGGGTATATTTAAACTTAGCTCTGTTTCTAAGTTTTGTGGTGTATTTTGAGAGTTGGCATTCATTGGTGATTGGTGATTGGTGATTGGTGATTGAATGCAGATAGAATATATATACTATCATCTACTAACATTCTGATCTAGAGTGTGTCAGACAGCATAAATCAGGTAAATAAAAAGATACTTGCTAACGCACCCTACTAATGTACCGGATGCGTAAATTCTAAGAGTATTTTGTAGCCGTTAATCTTTGGTAAATTGTCGCTAAAGCATCAGCATTACCCACATTACCAGGAAATAATACCACTGGTAAATTAGGAAATTGGGGATGATCTTTGGCAGTAATTACCATAGAACAACCTGCTAAAATTTGTCCTAATAATCTAGCAGAAGTTAAAGCTAAACCTGTACTTAAAACATCGTTAGATGTAATACCTCCTTTACTAATTAAAAAGCCTATTTCTGATGGTAAACCTTGGACGATATCCATTAATAAAGCAGAAACTTTCGCACCAAAATCTAATCTTGTTTTCACATCTGTGAAAGTCAATTCTTGACGACTGGTATAAATTACTGGTGTTTTACCATCATCATGTACTTTCTTGATTTTTGCTAAACTTTCTTCTAAAAGTTCATTTTTGCTATTTTCTTCGGCATCAAGTAACCGAGAAACTGCAACTTCAATACCTACTGTTCCTGGAGTTTTTAATAATGATTCTAACTGTTGAGTAGTCTTTTTCACATGAGAACCAACTATTACCGCTCCTGGTTTACCGTTTCGCACATATTCCGCCATATTTTCCGATGGAATTGGTTGAGGAGGTAAAGCAGCTAAAGCTGTTAAAATACTAGCAGCAGAACGGAATAAAAAGCGTTTTCCTTGACTTGCCGCTTGGAGAATATCCGACGCAAAATTCTTAAAATCCTGTTGATTTTCGCCATCAACTACACAACATTGATTATCATGAAGTTGCAGTAATTTTGTTAAACTATTTTGGCGAATATCGGCCAATAAAAATCTAGTAACTTGATTTTCTGTGATCCGAGATTGAGTTTTTTCTTCCACATATTTGGGAAGATAACTGTAATTGTAACTAAAGACAGAATCACGAGCAAATTCTGTTTCATGTACTGGAGTGGGTAGACCATCAATGATTAAATAATGAATACTATCCCGGGTAATTCTTCCTCCTTCAAAAAATGCAGGTACAAGAAAATGCGCGTCAAATGGTCCTAGTTCTTGTGCTATCACATCAGTTTCTATGGGATAATGTCCCCGTAATGTGGAGTCAGAACGACTAACTACCAAAAAATCAGTAATTTGTTCTACTGCTAAGGCAATTTTCAGGTTATGACAAACTTCTCTAGTGACATTAGCTGCTGATTCTGGAGTCAGAGAACGAGTATTAGTTAAAATAAAGAAAATGGGAGCATTATCTTGTAATCCTAAACGTAAAGTTTCCACATCCCACTTCATTAATAATAGACAACTATGGACCGTTTGAGAACCAGTAGGATCATCATCTAAAACGACTATTTTGGGTTGGTTTTTGGGTTTATTTATGATTTGATTCATAGATTTATTTATGAGTAAGTTAAGGGTGGAAATTATGGTAAATAGTCTACATCTAAAATTTGCTCAATGGTATAAGGGCAAATTTGAGGAAAACATAGAGAAAAAGAATTGAAACCACTTTTTTTCTTGGCTTGTCATGCAGCATCTTTATAAATTTCATCCTGGGTGAATTATAGATTAAGGTTTACGAGGATGTTTGTAAAGTCTAAATTAATACGAAAATCGGCGATTAGAAATTGCGTCTACACAGGCAAAACCTGCCTACGTAAGTGGACTTTGTTTGTGTAGTAGTGAATTATATTCGTCTAATACCTTTAAAACATTCTCTAAGCTATAATTAAATTTTTCTTAGTTCTCCGATACAAAAAAGCCAACTAATGCTAACAAAAGTTCTCTTTTTCTTCCTGCTTTATCCTAGAAGTGTCGGCACTATCTAGTCCACAGACTAACACGGTTAATCTAACCGCAGTTCGACAAGCTCACTGACCACTTCTTTTTTTTTAAATTCGTTGCCGCGTTTAAATCTCTGTCACACTCAAAACCGCATTTACCACATTTAAACACTCTTTGTGATAGTGGTAATTGAGATTTTTTCTCTCCACAATCAGAGCAAGTTTTACTGCCAGGATAAAATCTATCCACAACTACTAACTTACTGCCATATAGTTATGTTTTATATTCTAACTGCCTTCTGAATTGATCACATCCCATATCCGCAATAGCTTTTGATAACTTACCATTTGCCAACATTCCAGATACATTCAAATCTTCTATCCCTATTACCGCGTGGTTTTTGCTGATACAAGTAGTGATTTTGTGTAATGTATCTTTCCTGATATTAGCTTCTGACAGATATCTTAATTCGTATTGAGGGGTGCATTTTGATACTTGATAATACCAAGGATGACAAGATTTAACTGCTGCTACTAACCATTTATGTAAATCTATGGCTGTGGGAAATTTAATCTTATCTTGAGGATTAAGTTTGTTATCTATAAGAACCTGTTGACATAATGCTAAACCTTGATTCCAAGCCTGTGTGGCTACCCCTGCGTGTTGTTCCAGTAGTAGTCTTTGTTGCTTGTTTACCTTGAGTTCGGTCTTGAATCCTAGTAGCATAAGGATATTTTACCACAAAGTTCCAATATTGTTACCATAGAGGTGTGACTTTGTACAGAAAGTATAAGTATGTAATTGTTAGTAATTGTTAGCTTTTTCAGCTACTGTTAATTAACCCCATGATGATTGTACATCTAAAACAATTTTTAATCATTGATTTAAAAATTTTCCGTATTCACTAGTTTGATTACTTACTTGTAAGGTTTGCAGGTTAGCTAAATTATTAACTAAATCTTGATTTTGAGCAAGTAAGTTTTTATTATCACGCAAAATACGTTCACTTTTCAAGGCACGAACTAAATCTT
This sequence comes from Anabaena sp. FACHB-1237, assembly GCF_014696225.1. GTDB lineage: Bacteria > Cyanobacteriota > Cyanobacteriia > Cyanobacteriales > Nostocaceae > FACHB-1237. The sequence goes on from NZ_JACJPV010000008.1 coordinate 65,831, forward strand.
ATCAAATCAGTTGTAGTGTAGATACAGCAGATTCCATCTAAATGACGTACACTATGAACACAGAAAGATGTATGTGTTACAAGGGTTTTATCATTAACATCTGTACCTCATAATAGCGGAAACTGCTGTGTTACCTGGTTTTTATCGTTAATGTTACTTTCGCTATTACCAGATGTGACAAGTTGATAGTTAGTATATATAGTTTAAATATTGTTATAATATTTTTAACTTTGATTTAAAATTATTTTAGATGCTGGGGAATAAGTAAATTTTCCCCAGAGCGACCTAGGCATCGCCCTAGAACCATAATAACGGGACTTAAACAAAACATCATGAATTATCAGAATCAGGTTTTTAATTACTTCATCCGTGAGTTGTAAATAAAAGGTATAATAACCCAAGTTGCTATTTATAACCATATTTCTTTATATGCGCGTAGCATAACGTAAGCGATGCCCTAAAACACTCCTTCGATGGCAGAGGGTTTTCATTGTCGAAAATTTAGCAGAAGAAAGAGTAAAACTTTTACTTTTATTGCTGGTTTATTTTGTTCTTAAAAGTAAATATTTTATTTTCTTATTAGCTATTTTTACTGATTTTTCACATAAAAAACCTCTGATTGCTTGATTGACAATAAGATTCCGTATCATAGGATTATTAAATAGGAAATAAAAACATGAACATGAACATTAGCATATTATTAATCTTAATAATTCTATTATTAGGATTGTGCCTTTATAAAATTTATAATTATTATCTATTTAGTAGAACAAAATTAAAAGTTAAGAAAATTGTCAATGATATTGACTTAATAGAAATGAACCCTGAAGATGTGAGCAATTATGACAGATTTATTAAAATATGGAAAAAATCTGGATATATTGAACCTAAAGAATTTGTAAATAAAGGATATTATCATCGTATATTAAGAATATGTGAAGAAAACTCTAGCAATGTTCAATCTTGGCAATTGTTCAAAGAAGTTTTCACAGAATGTTTAGTTTTCTTAGAAGATGCTGAACAATCAGAAACCTTGAAATTATTGATGAATATCCTTAGCAAAGAATTTAATAATCCACCAATTAAGGAAAAAATCATCAGAATTGTGATGCTGTTGATTCATAAAAATAAAGCAAAAATGCAATTTATCAGTCATTGGTTTTCCAGAACCATAATGATCTTAGATAATATCGCGCCAAACACCTATATGATTGATCTACCAGTAAGAATTTATAATTTGGCTAAATATCATAGGAGAACTAAAGTAAATATTGATCTTATCTCTTTGGAAATTTTGGATAATGGTTTCAAGATCACTAAAAATACAATTATTCATGAATTTTCAGAATTATTTGAAATCTTTTTGCAAGCAGTAGAAAACCATGAGGCGCAAATTTCAATAAACTTGCTACCCAGAAAGTTGTTAATTTATGATTTTGATGATTTGAGAATGTCAGATATCAAATATTTACAGAGTTGCTCTTATCAATACATAAAGATTGAAGATGATCTGAAAAAAGTTGATAGTGAAATCACCAAAACTGAGTTTTTAATCAATATGCTTGAAAGGTCTGGGTTAGATCAATATCAGAATAAGATAGATAGATATCAAAGACATCTCAATCTACTCAGTGATACAAGTTTAAAAGGAACTTATGTCAAAAATAAAAGTTCTCAATTTATGCAAGACTGTATGTTAAGTATATATTTGGGAAATATTGAACCTAATTTACTTAATTTGGAAAATAAAACAGCTAGTTTGGACGATAAGTACGAATCCCTACAAAAAGACTATGATTTTTTCCAAAGTATGATAGAGCAATGTAATCAGATCGAATATCAATCACACGCCATTGTTTAGACAATAACAGGAGTTACGCAACTGGCACATTGGTAGGGTGTGGTTCGACAAGCTCACCAACTACGTCAGACAGCATAAATCATGTAAATAACCAAATTGTTCATATCTGACGCACCCTACAACAGGTTTTTTAGTGTGACACTTGCGTAAGTCCTAAATAAATTTTAGATCCCCTGGGTATTAACCCTCTTCCATTAAACTGGGAATCACCCAAATAATTTCCTAATTTTGAAATCCAGATGTGATAAAGGTTTGAACATTTTATTACTAACAAAATATGGCGAATATTGAGAAATATTAATAAATCGCCAAAACCCTTGTTAAATAAACGTTTCAAATTTTGCGTTACCTAGAGTCATGGAAGAGGGTTAAATGAATATTTCTGGGGTGAAACTTCCATGCAGGCCATAAGGAATATGATTTTTCAAATGCAATGTGGCCACTGCACCTTTTTCTAAATCTCTAGCATCTAAAATCACTACATCTGAACAATTATTTTCTGCATTATATACCACTGTAATTAACCAACCATCATCTTCTGCTGAAGAATTAGCACGAGGAATAAAAACGGGTTCTCCAGTAAAACCTCGTGGTGCTGCACTCCAAATTTGTCTTTTTCCTGATGCTAAATCTACCTTAAAAATGGCTTGTAAGGGGGCATTTCCTATGTCATAATGTGTCGCAGACGTATAGAGAAAACGATAGGGTTTACCGACGTTATTAGGGTTAATGGTGGGAAATTCTACAGAACGTTTATCTATTAACTGACTTTCTACTTTGTCTTGGGATAAGTTAATAGTAAATCTGTATAGTTGTCCTGGTGAATTATTGTCAAAGTTAGTATAACGATAATCGCTCTTTGGTTCTACAGTTGTTAATGATTCATAACAAATGGAGTCTACTATTAGTTCATTAGCAACTTCAAAAGCATTGACATGATGAAAAATAAAACCTGCTTTGGTTTCTAATATTTGCATTTTATCATCTTCACTTGTACTATGTCGAGGAATAATGATAATTTTGCTAGGTTGATATTTTTGCAGTTTAATACATTGGGATGCACTAGATATTCCTAATAAAAAAGGTATGGGATTAAAGTTGACAGGGTTTTGAAAAAAGATGCAGTATTTTTCTGTAATTAAAAAGTCATGAATGAAGCAAAAACCAGGAACTTGATAATTTTTCTTACTCTTCATTTCACCACTTTGGTTAATTTCAAAGATGGTAATTGTGGTTTTTAGTCCTGGTTTAATAGCAAAGTTCACTAATGTGCCATTGGTATCAATGCGGGGATGGGCACTAAATGCTTCTTTCTGGGATAAACTACCATTAAAATACTCATTTCCTATGGTTTCTAAGGTGTATGGATTGAGTAAATAGGGTTCTGCTGCTTCCCATAATGCTAGGAGTTTCTTACCCCAATAAATTACGTTTGTGTTAGCAATATGTTTGATTCTCAAGTCGAATATATTTGCTAATAAACCTCCGGGTTTTTGTGTACCAAATACTCCCCGATACAGAATTTTACCTGCTTTTTTTTCGGCTAAATATCCTTCTGTTTCTACAAATTTGTTGCGATAATGGGCGCGTCCATTGATAAATGTTATTTTATTAATCATACCATCACCATCAAAAGGATGTGGCAATATTTCGCCGTTTATATCTAATAAACCTGGTCCGTTTCTAAATAATGTCCCGTGCAATTCTGGAGGTATTTCTCCGGTAATATTATCTATCCAGTAATCATATTCTTGTTTTTGTGATTGATAGCCTTTTTGCCAATCTTCTATGGTGTAAGATATTGGTAAAGCTTGATTTTTTGTTGTTTTTTCTTGTGGTTGTAAATTTGTCATGGTTGTGTTTTTTGATAAGAGAATTTTGCCGTTAAGTTGTTCAGATGAAACGTTTATTTTCTATAAATTGTATCATAATTATATCGCTTTTTCTCCACAGGCCATAAACATGAACATTAATATAAATGGATGGGGAGATTGCAAAAATTTATCTATGGCGTTAATGGTATTTTCTGCTTCGGTTTTTGATAGCATTCCTAATTTAGATAGATGTAATAAGTGTTGGGGTTTAAATTGTTGTAAAAATGGTTCTATTCCTAGTTCTTGGCTGTGATAATTGATGGTTTGTAAATCAATTTTGCTAAAGTTAGCTATTTGTAAAAGTTGGGTAAATTTCCTAGCTAAATAGGGATCTCCTCCTCGTTTAATTTGAAATTCTATAGCTTTTTGGTTGATCATTTCAAACTCAGGAAATGTGGGGTTTGTTAACATCATCATCTGTCTATCACCACCAATTAGGACTAGTTTACCTCCTGGTTTTAAAATACGCCATGTTTCTTTAAAAGCGATTTCTGGTTGAGAAATATGTTCAAATACTAAGCGAGCGATCGCTATATCAAAACTATTTTTTGGTAAATTAGTATTGAGTACAGAACCTGGGACAATTTTTAATCTATTTTCACAGTAGTTTTGTAAATACTTTTGCGAATATTCAACTAAAACAGGATCAATTTCTAAAGCTGTAATTTGACTATGGGGCAGCAAATTCAACAGTTGTTCTGTATAAAATCCTGGACCACTACCTAATTCTATAATGGAAATTTGATCTTGCACACCAAAATATTTTAATGTCTGGGCTTCTTTTTCCCAACTTAAAATAACTTGTGAATGCAATCTCTCAATTTCTTTTTCTACAGTGATGTTCTGAATACTCACATTATAAGAACCTGAAACTGTCATAAAGTCTCAACTTTGTTATATTGTTTTATCCACCTAATACTTGATTATTATTTGGTTTATTATCTGAAAAATTATTATCATCAAGTCTTGGTTCTGGTAGCCATTTTACAAATAAAACTGGCAATAAATTACTACCATTAGCAATGATAATCAATAACCACAAATAATCAAAATTATGTTCTGTAATACCTAACCATTGCATGATTAATGATCCTAAACCATAGGATACTGTACCACCTAAGTTAAGGATTGACATTAATAAGGCAAAAAATGTGGCTTCAATGCCAGGAGGGCAAAGTTTAGTGGCTAATACTAGCACTGGCATAAACACAATTTGCCCAATGACAGCAATAATTAAATTGTCACCTAAACTAAACCAGTGATCATCTATTCCTAGCATTCTATTAGTATGGGTAACTAATATTAATGTTGTCATTCCTAATGATGTGCAAATTAATATTCCCCAAGTAAATATGACTTTGAACGGAATTTTTTTAAAGTATTTTTGGAAAGCCCACACTCCTATCAAAGAAGCTACACTTGTCACTAACCTGACTCTACCTAAAAATTCGGGATCAAAATGTAATTCGTTGGTTGTAAAGTAAAAAAATGCTGATTCAGAACTGGGGGTAGAGTGCCAAAGAAAGATAAATAGAGTCGGTATCCAAATAGATTTTTGGGTGATTCCTTGACCAATTAACTGTATTTGTTGTTTAATACTGGTATTGTTTTTTTTCTCTTCTTTGTTAGTAGGATTTTCATTAATTAACAACCCTACTGATGAAATAATTAGGGGAAATATTGCGGTAATTAAAAAAACTGTGCGGGTACTAAAATATTCTAATAATAAACCACTGAAATAGGCAGTACACAAACTTCCAATGGCGTTACTACCCCAGGATAAAGACTGTAAAGATCCTATTTTTGCATCTGATTCTAATCTTGCTCTTTCGACTACAATAGAGTCTATTATCACATCACTAATGGCTACGGAAATGGACGATAGTAAAATCATGATGGTGGCCATCCCACCATCATGAACAATAGTAGCTAAACTGATCCAAGCTGCTGATCCTAATATTCCCGAAAGAATAATATAGGGTTTGCGATGGTAGCCCAGTATGGGTAAGCTATCGGATATAAACCCATAGAAGGGTTTAATCATCCAGGGTATGGTAGCGATTCCTATTATGACGGACATTTGCGCGGGACTGAATAATAGTTCGTCTTTCAGGAAAAAACTAACGGCTAAACGAGATAGTGATAATACACCTTGGATAAAGTAAATGGTAATAATTGCGATTAATTCAGGACTAGGTTCATTCCCTAGCAGGATTTGTCTGGTTAATGCGTGCTTAACCTTGGATAAACCAGGGTAATAATTTAACATTCTTGATAATTTGATAAATTGGTGTGACTTTTGGACATTTTCGTTTTATGAACTTTTCTTATTATACAGGTTTAGGAAGTTAAGAAATCACGAATACGACTTAATCGGGAAATATCTCCGTGGTAAACTTGTAAATTTAATAATATCGGACTGACACCTTGACACTACTTGACACTACTTGACACTATTTGTAGGGTAAACTATAAAGCTAACGCACCCTACATATCTTTCAACAATCAAATATTAACGTAAATTGCCAGTTAGATGAAGCAGGGTGCGTCAGAATCTTAAAATTGGTTTAAAATTGGTAATTTTAACCTAAAAACCTAAATTATTCTGTCTGACACACCCTACAACAGATTTTTTAGTGTGACACTTACGTAAGTCCTAATCAAATGAAGAATCAAATATAACCTGTGTCAGATAGGGGCGCTGGTGTAACTTGGGTTAGTAGCAAATATTAAGTAATATTACAAAATTTGGAAAAATATTGAGAAATTGTACACCTGACAAACATAGCTCTAAGGTAGAAGGTATATCAGAAAATTGAGGATCATCTCATGAATAGCAATAATATTCAAAACTATCGGTTTGTCTGTACATTAACTTTTGGTGATATTTACGGTCAAATCGTTATTTGGCTAATTACTATTACTATTAGTTTGGCTTCGGCTTTGGCATTGATGGGTGCAAGAAGACCAGTTTATGCTCTGGCTACAGTAGGTCTTGTGGTGCTCCTATCTTTACCTTTCTTGCTGTTTACTTTTGTCACTACTTTATTAAATCATATTGAATTAAACGTTATAGAACCAGGTACAAAATAAAGAATAGGTGATTGGTCATTGGTCATTGGTCATTGGTCATTGGTAAAATAATCTTCCGACTCCTGAGTCCTTGATATACTAACCTAAAAATATGCTAGAACATGATGTAATTATTGTTGGCGGTGGCTTGGCTGGATGTCGTGCTGCTTTAGAAATTGCTCGTATCAATCAGAATGTAAGTATTGGGTTGGTAGCAAAAACTCATCCTATCCGCTCCCATTCTGTAGCTGCTCAAGGTGGTATGGCTGCATCTTTAAAAAACGTGGATGATACGGATAGTTGGGAGGCTCACGCTTTTGATACTGTTAAGGGTTCCGATTATTTGGCGGATCAGGATGCTGTCGCTATTTTAACTCAGGAAGCTCCTGATGTGGTGATTGATTTGGAACATTTAGGGGTGTTATTTTCCCGTTTACCTGATGGGAGAATTGCTCAACGGGCTTTTGGTGGACATTCACACAACCGCACTTGTTACGCTGCTGATAAAACTGGTCATGCTATTTTACATGAGTTGGTTAGTAATCTGCGCCGGTATGGTGTGCAAATTTACCAGGAATGGTATGTAATGCAACTGATCTTAGAAGATGGTCAGGCGCGGGGTATGGTGATGTTTAACCTTGTAAATTCCAGGGTTGAGGTGTTACGAGCTAAGGCGGTGATGTTTGCTACTGGCGGCTATGGTCGTGTATACAATACTACTTCTAATGATTACGCATCAACGGGGGATGGTTTAGCCATGACTGCTTTAGCTGGTTTACCATTACAAGATATGGAATTTGTTCAATTTCATCCTACTGGTTTATATCCTGTGGGGGTGTTAATTTCAGAGGCGGTGAGAGGGGAAGGGGCGTATTTAATTAATGCTGATGGCGATCGCTTTATGGCAAATTATGCTCCTAGTCGGATGGAATTAGCTCCTAGAGATATTACTTCACGAGCGATCGCCTATGAAATTAGAGCAGGTCGTGGTGCTAATATAGATGGTAGTCATGGCGGACCTTTTGTATATTTAGATTTACGTCATCTGGGTAAAGAAAAAATCATGAGTCGTGTTCCCTTCTGTTGGGAAGAAGCCCATCGTTTAGTAGGGGTAGATGCTGTGACTCAACCGATGCCTGTACGTCCGACAATTCATTATTGTATGGGTGGTATTCCTGTGAATACTGATGGTAGGGTACGCTATGACGAAGATAGTTTTGTAGAAGGTTTTTTTGCGGCAGGAGAAACTGCTTGTGTATCTGTCCATGGTGCGAATCGTTTGGGTAGTAATTCACTGTTAGAATGTATAGTTTATGGTAGAAGAACAGGACGAGCGATCGCTGATTATGTCGAAAATCGTCCTCTACCAAATGTTAATGAACAATATTACATTGATCTAGCTGAGGCAAAAATCAAACAGCTAATACAACAACCAGGTAAATATAGAATTAATCAAGTCCGTCAAAAATTCCAAGACACAATGACAGAATACTGCGGAGTTTTTCGCAGTGAAGAACTGATGAACCAAGGTTTAGAGAAAATCAGCGAACTAAAACAGCAATATGCAGAAATTTACTTAGATGATAAAGGTAATAAATGGAACACTGAATTAGTGGAAGCACTAGAATTAAGAAGTTTAATGGTAGTGGGAGAAACAATTTTGACTTCAGCATTACAACGCCAGGAAAGTAGGGGCGCACATTTTCGAGAAGACTTTCCACAACGGGACGATAGTAAATTTTTACAACATACAATGGCTAGATATTCTCCTACAGGAATTAATATTGAATATCGTCCGGTTACAATTACAATGTTTGTACCCCAAGAAAGAAAGTATTGATAGCTGTTGTGCAGTCAGCTATCAGCCGTGAGCTTAAAAAATTGACTGCGTATAATTTAATGTTAAGTTAAAAGTTATCAGCCCTTTTCGCCATCTGTTACCTAATGTCTCGTGTTTATCCTCGCCGTCATCGGCAACTTGAAAGTTTTGTCCAAAAATTAGGTTTGTCCCTTAACATACCTATTAAGTGGGAATTGTTAGACTTAGCACTCACTCATCCCACTGTTTCCGATTCAGCCAATTATGAACAGTTAGAATTTGTTGGTGATGCTGTAGTGCGATTAGTAGCGGCAGTGGTTTTATGGGAACATTACCCTGATTGTTCTGTGGGTGATTTTGCGGCTATCCGGTCAGTATTGGTGAGCGATCGCATTCTTGCTCAACTTGCCCGGGAATATGGTTTAGAATTATACTTACTAGTTGCTGGTAGTGCCACTGCTGATCATATTGGCCAAGAATCACGGTTAGCAGACTCTTTTGAAGCTGTATTAGGCGCACTTTATCTGAGTACAAATAATCTTAATCTGATTCGTCCTTGGTTAGATCCTCATTTTCGCACATTAGCTAAAGAAATCCGTCTTGATCCGGCGAGACTTAATTACAAAGCAGCCTTACAAGAATGGACTCAAGCACAATTTAAAGTATTACCGGAGTATCGCGTGGTGGAAATTAATCAACCAAATCATACTCAAGAGCGCTTTTTCGCGGAAGTGTGGCTACATGAGAAAATGTTAGGACAGGGTAAAGGACGTTCTATCAAAGCGGCGGAACAAGCAGCAGCAAAAGAGGCATATTCAGCAATTAATAAACAAATTGATAAACAAGCAAATAGTCAAGAATCAATGATCTAAAATCAGTAACAAATTAGAAACAATTGTTTGACAAAATGGGTAAAATTAACTTATCCTGATAATTTTGAAGCAAATATTCATCTTTGTTGATTAAATAATGATAAACAAAGAAGATTAGGAATCGTGGGTAGTAAAGAAACTTTAATTTTTGATGAAATGTTACCTAATCCTTTAACATATTCCTATGGCGTTGCTGAACTCAGGCATGAAATTGAGAAATTCAAAATTGCAAACCTTATTTGAAACTTTGCGTCAACAGTTTGGTTATTTACATGATTTATACTGTCTGACGTGGTTGGTGAGCTTGTTGAACCACACCCTACCAATGTACTAATTGGGTAAGTTCTGATAAAAGTGGACAACCAGTAAAAATCAAGTAGTTTCAGGTAGTTTCAGATCCCCGACTTCTTTAAGAAGTCGGGGATCTAAAATTACTTAACGTTCACCCAAAAATCCGCAGTTTTCACATTACCATTACGTTGAAATTGTAACCACATTTTATAAGTTCCTGCTTGGGGAAATTTAGCATGAAAATCTATTTCTCCTGGAGCAGAATCTTTCATCCCATGAGAATGAATATAATCAGCATTAGTTAAAGGAGATGAACTTTTAATAGTCACTAAATGCGCCTTTTCTCCTAAATAGGGTTGTAAATCTTTAATAGGTTGATTTTTATTATCTACTAACTTAAATTTTAACATGATATCTTTACGAGCTTTTAAACTAGCATTATCAACATTTAGAGTTACTTTAGTATCAGATAAAGTTTTAGTTTGCTCGAATTTTTCTAAACTTTTAGGTAAAGGAATTGTACCTTTAATGCTAGTTTTCATTACCGAAACACGCTCATTTGATTCCGCAGGTTTATAATCACTAAATAATGTATATTCTCCCCCAGCAGGAAAAGTATATTTTACCTGAAAACTGCCATTGCCATTATTTTTATAATCTGGATGTACATGATCAAAAAATCGTAAATCATCACTAACAATAATTAAGTGCATGATTTTTTCTTGAAATTTATCAAATTTATTAATCGCTTTACCTTGAGTATCTGTAATATCAATTATTAAATTTACTGGTTTATTAGGAGTAACATCTTGAGGAATATTCAATTTTGCTTGAGTATTTATAGACTTTTCTTCTTTTCCTTCTTGATGATTTTGATGTTGGGAATGTTCATTATTTTCAGATGTTAGTGATGTAGAACTTGTAGGGCTTGAATTTGGAGTTAAATGTTGATTATGATTTGCTGTATGAGGTGATGTTGTGATTGCAGTTAGAGGAGTTTTTTGAGAACAACCTTGAATTAAAGTTAAAAGTGTAATTACAGAGATTCCTAAAAGTGAATTTTTCATAGTGATAAAGATTAAGGTACTAAAATACTGATTCCTTGTAGGGGTTTAGCAGTGCTAAACCTGGATGCTGTTAAATTATCGGATTTTTTGCTTCATCATATCTTTTTTTTGCACATTTGTCAATAAAGCTATATCAATTAAAGGTAATTTAATAGTAACTGTTGTACCTTGATTTAAACCTAAACTATGTAAATAAATTTTACCTCCCATTAATTCAATTAAATTACGAGAAATAGCTAAACCTAAACCTGTACCTTCAAATTTTCTCGTAGTTGTACCATCAACCATGACAAAAGGTTTAAATAATTTACCCTGTTGATTAGCTTCAATTCCTATTCCTGTATCTTTAATGATTACTGATATATAAGGTTTATAATCCATTAAAGTGGTTTCTGTGGTAATGGTAATATTGCCTTCATCTGTAAATTTTGTAGAATTACTAATAATATTAATTAATACTTGTTTGAGTTTCATCACATCGGCTTTTATTGGTAATGGTTTATCACCGATTTCGCAGATTAATTGTAATCCTTTTTTCTGAACATTGACGGATTGTAAATTAATCACATCTAACAGTAAAATTCGCAAATCTAAAGGTGTAATTACCACAGAAAGTTTACCAGCTTCAATTTTAGAAATATCTAATAAATCATTGATAATTCCTAATAAATGAACTGCGGTTTCATCTGCTCTTCTTAAAAATTCTAATTCCTCTTCTCGACTATCGCACAAACCTTCATGTACCAAGCGTACTGAATTAATAATAATATTCAAAGGATTTCTTAATTCATGAGATGTGGTAGCTAAAAATTCACTTTTTAATTGATTAGCTGATTTTGCTTCTTTCCAAGCAATTTCTAATTCTTCAGCCCAACTTTTTAACCTTTCTACCATTTGATCTAATGCTTGTGCTAATTGATTAAATTCTCTAATTTTAAAGTTACGGGGTATAGGTTGTGCTGCATGATGACTATGCAAATTTACCGCATAATCTCGCAACTCTTCCACTGGGTTAGCTAAATAAGGAACTAAATAAAATGATGCTAATAAACTTGCTGCTATTAACCCTACAGTTAGTACAATAAGAATTAGTTTAAATTCCTCAATTCCCCATAGAGCATTCTGAATAGTTGTTGCTGCTAAAATAATCCATTTTCCTGGTTTTTGCGAGTTAAGAGGATGATAAATTGCTGTATAACCTACAACTAATTCTTGATGATCTTGAAAATATAAAATTGCTGAGTTATTTTGCCCAGAAATAGCATTTTTCAATAGACTTTTGATTTGCTCTCCATCAGCATTATTATAGATAGAAGTACCAATTTTTTGGGTTAATGGATGAGCTAATATTTTACCATCTTCGCTAATAACTATTAGTGAACCAGTAAGTGAACCTGGATATTTTTCACTTTGTTGATATAAGGTAGTTTTCAGAAGTAAACGATAAGCTAAATTTCCCCGACGGTTAATTACCGGAATAGAAAATAGTAATTGTAGTTTATTTTCATTATTTTTTTGACCTGTTTTTCCTTCATTGATGGATAATATGACTTGAGTATTAATATCAGTATCAGCAGGATTAATGTTTTCATTGTTAGGTAATAAATTGGTGGAGGCAATTTGTTGATCACCACAACTACTAGCAATAATATTGCCTTTTTTGAAATTAATTAATTGCAAACAATCTATTTTATCGGGTTGTTTCTTTTGCAAATCAATGAGTAATTCTTGAAGTTCTTGTTCAGAACCAGACTGCATAATTTTTAGTTTACTATTAGCAATTAAATTTGTTTTCAAATTAGTAATATCATCACGAAGTTTTTCACTTTTAATAACGGCACTTTCTGTTAAATTTTGTCTAGCTATATTTAAAAGGCTAGAACGAGCTTTATTGAGAGCGACAATTTCCCCTATCAATAAAACCGGGAAAAATACTAACAGTATTCTGGTGACTAAAATTTGCCGAAATGAAGATTGACTAAAACTGGCCATCTATGATCTCGCTTTGTGTCTGCAAACTATAATATTTACAATTAATAACCCAAGTTGCTAGTTATTAATTTTGGGAGATTTTGTAGTCTGTAGGGTGCGTCAGACAGAATAATTTAGGTTAAAATTACCAATTTTAAGATTCTGACGCACCCTACTTCATCTAACTGGCAACTTACGTTACTAATTCAATTTATGAATTAAAACAAATTAAAGGCATAAAAATGCTGATAACTTAATAAAATAGTAATGAAAGTTAGTTGTATGAATTTTGCCATTTATCCAGAACAATATCCAAAATATGAACAATATCCTGGGAGAAAAATGTTGAAAAAACGTCCTCATACTACAGTGATTTTAGCCATGAGTGCAGATGGCAAAATAGCAGATTTTGAGCGATCGCCTGCTCGTTTTGGCTCAAAGAATGATAAAATACACCTGGAACAACAAATTGCTGCTTCTGATGCTGTAATCTTAGGTGCTGGTACTCTTCGTGCTTACGGTACTACATTAACTATCACTCAGGCAACTCTCTTGCAACAGCGAATTTCAGACAATAAGCAACCCCAACCAGTTCATATAGTGATTTCTCATTCTGCTAACCTTGATCCGGACATTAAATTTTTTCAACAACCGGTAAAACGTTGGTTACTGACTACTTCTATTGGTGCTTATTTTTGGCAAGAACGTCAAGAATTTGACCAAGTTTTAATATTTGAAACAGTCAAGGGAGAAATTGATCTGGTTAATGCTTTAGAATATTTAGCAAGTTTAGAAATTTCCCGTTTAGCTATTTTAGGAGGTGGTAATTTAGTTGCATCTTTTTTAGAATCTGATTTAATAGATGAATTATGGTTAACTATTTGTCCCTTAATTTTAGGAGGTAGTATCGCTCCTTCTCCTGTAAATGGTACAGGATTTTTAGCTGATTTTGCTCCTAAGTTACAATTACTAGAAGTATCTACAATTGAGCAAGAAATTTTTATTCGTTATTGCTTAAAAAGAGATCCTGAAGTTACTTTGATTTCCACAAATATAAACAATGATTAAACCACATAAATCTCATTATTCCATTGTTTGGATTCAGACTATTGCTGATATTCCCCAAAGTGCTTGGGATGCTTTAGCTACACCTTTAAAAACTCCTTTTTTAGAGTGGAATTGGTTACATAATTTAGAAGTTTCCCATAGTGCTACAGCTAATGCTGGTTGGTTGCCAAATCATTTAATTTTATGGCGAGAAAATACCTTAATTGCAGCTGCACCTTTATATTTAAAAGGTCATAGTCAAGGGGAATTTGTATTTGATCATCAATGGGCAGAATTAGCTTTTCGTTTGGGAATTGAATATTATCCTAAGTTATTAGGAATGACTCCTTTTACGCCAGCAGAAGGTTATCGTTTTCTGATTGCACCAGGGGAAAATGAGGAAGAAATTACCGCAATTATGTTACATGAAATTGATAGTTTTTGCATGAAACATAATATTTCTAGTTGTCATTTTCTCTATACTGATCCCCAATGGCGGCCAATGTTAGAAAAACAAGGTTTTTCCACTTGGCTACATCATAGTTATATTTGGAAAAATGATAATTTCACCAATTTTGATGATTATTTACAGGTGTTTAATGCTAATCAAAGGCGTAATATTAAAAGAGAAAGAAAAGCAGTAGAAAAAGCAGGTTTAATTTTAAAACCAGTCACAGGAGAGGAAATTTCTAAATCTATGTTTTCGTTGATGTATGATTTTTATGCAGATACCTGTGATAAATTCGGTTGGTGGGGAAGTAAATATTTGACTAAAAGATTTTTTGAATTATTGCATCATAATTATCGTCATCGTGTGGTATTTTTTGCGGCTTATAGTGAAGCAGAAAGACAAAAACCTATGGGAATGTCTTTTTGTTTATTTAAGGAGGATCAACTTTATGGACGTTATTGGGGTAGTTTTCAAGAAATAGACTGTTTACATTTTGATGCTTGTTATTATGCACCAATTGAATGGGCGATCGCACATAATATTCAAACTTTTGATCCTGGTGCTGGTGGCCGTCACAAAAAACGTCGAGGTTTTCCCGCAACTCCTAATCATAGCCTCCATCGCTTTTATAATAATCGTTTAGGGCAAATTTTGCGATCGCACATTTTACAAGTTAATCAAATGGAACAACAAGAAATAGATGGTATAAATGCTGAATTACCATTTACCAATAAGTAGTTGCGCTTCAGTACGAATTAGGGCTAAAGCCCAACTACAAATATTTTTTACTTTCCCATCAATGTGTGATCTGATCCTGCAATCTAAAAAAGTATTAAAATATTCTTTTGTTAATCCTTGTTAATCATAACTATGAACTTATTACTTGACGATTTGACTGCTATTGATCATAAACTTTCTCAGCGTCATATTGACCTTGATCCCAGTGGTTATTTTATCATTTACATTGACCGTAATGAACGCTTAATTTATGCCAAGCATTTTACTAATATCATTGATGAACGGGGTTTATCTGTAGATCCAGAAACGGGTAAGGTTATTCCTGCACGGGGTAAAGTAGAAAGAACTCATACAACGGTATATAGTGGACGCACAGCTAAGGAATTATGCGTGAAGATTTTTGAAGAAACTCAACCCTGTCCCATTAGCTTTTTCAATCATGCTGCTTATTTAGGTCGTGAATTTGTTCGCGCTGAATTAGCTTTGGTATCAGGGCAAGAGTATATTCAAGATTGAGTCATAATGGCAATACAATAGAATAAAATTATAGGTGATTCTTTGGTTATAATAGTTTTGTAATAGTGATTAATCTATTTATCTATTAGACATCTGGTAAGAATTAAATTTGCCTCACTTTAAACCCTTGTAGAGACGTTCCATGGAATGCCTCTACAATCTTTTTCACCAGATGTCTATTGATCACCTATCACTTTTATTCTACCGCATATTTTGTTTTTTCTCAGCTTTAGGATCTCTATTAGCTACAGCTGCTAATTCCGCATCCATTAAAGTTTTACCCGTTGCTGCTAAATAAACATCATCTAAACTAGGCCGAGATTGGGCAATTCCAAAAATAGGTAAATCTGCATTTTTTAATGCTTGCTGAATAGTAATTAAGGCATCATTTTGTGGTGTGACAACTAAATTTAAAGAGTTACCTTGGGCATGATTAATAATAATTTCCTGGACAAAAGATAACTGTTGTAAAATACTTTTGGCTGTATCCGCTTCTGCCATTGGTGAAAATTCCCTAATGCGTAAAGTTATGCGATCGCCTCCCACCTGATTTTTTAATTGAGAAGGTGTACCACTAGCAATCACCACACCTTTATCTATAATTGCTACTCGATCTGCTAAAGCATCAATTTCTTCTAAATAATGACTGGTTATTACCACTGTAGTTCCTGCATCCCTTAATTTTCTTAGAAATTCCCACACCACAAAGCGGCTTTCAATATCTAAACCTACCGTTGGTTCATCTAAAACTAATACATCCGGTGCATGAAGTAAACCAGCAGCTAAATCTAAACGTTTACGTAAACCGCCGGAATAAGTACCAGTTTTCTTGTTGGCATATTCTTGTAAACCTAATAAGTCTAAAACTGCATTAACGCGATCTTTAATTATGCGTCGAGGAAGATGATAAAGATCCGCTTGTAATTCTAATAATTCTTTACCAGTTAGCATTTTATCTAAAGCCACTTCCTGCGCGACATAGCCCAATTTTTGCCTAGCTAACTTAGGATTATCCACAACTGAAATACCCGAAACCTCTATCTTACCAGCATCAGGAGTAGTTAAGGTACATAAAGAACGAAGCGTAGTAGTTTTACCAGCACCATTAGGACCAAGTAAGCCAAAAATTTCCCCTGGTTGTACTTGAAAAGAAACATCCTTAACGGCTTCTACTTTCTTGTAGCATTTTTTGAGATTTTCAATGAAAACGGCGGCTACCATAACTGCTATAACCCTAAATATACAATTCTTAATAATCTATCTTTATAATATTGTAGGAGTTGCAGGTGAACTAATTGTGAAAATTTATAAATTTTTATAAATTTTCATAAATTTCTGTAAATTTTATAGATCAGTTCCAAGATCAGATTGGGGGATATCGGTTAAAAAGCGATCGCTTTTTATAGCTTTTTACCAATTTTACAGCAGTTTGCGTTATTATGAGGTACAGATGTTAATGATAAAACCCTTGTAACACAGGCATCTTGCTGTGTTCATAGTGTACCTCATGTAGATGGAATGTGCTGTAAATTAATACAAGATTAATATAAAGATTGTATCCATTCCCATTCCTGGTTTAAACCTGAACGCAAAGATACCTGGGGTTGATAACCTAAAATACGTTGTGCTTTAGAAATATCAGCCGCAGTATGACGTGCATCCCCCAGCATTTTTTCTATATAATGTCGTTTAATTGGTCTACCAACAACTTCTGCCATCGTCTCCAAAACTTCTGTTAAAACCACATGACTACCACCACCAATATTAAAATTTTCTCCCACAGCATCAGGTACAATAGCCGCAGCTAAATTAGCAGCCACAATATCAGCGACAAAAGTAAATTCTCTAGTTTGTTTACCATCACCATAAACGGGAATTGCCTGATCATTTAATACAGCTTTCAAAAACTTATGAAATGCCATATCAGGCCGTTGTCTAGGTCCATAAACTGTAAAATATCTCAAAGAAACATACGGTACACCAAAATTTTTATAGTATATGCGACATAGATTTTCTGCGGCCAATTTCGTAATACCATAAGGTGATACTGGCAAAGGTGTAATTTCTTCATTAGTAGGTAAACTTTCCGCATCACCATAAATACTAGAAGATGATGCAAATACTAATCTTTTCAGACTTTTAGCATCCTTAACAGCCTCTAATAAAACCTGAGTAGCGTTAATATTCCGTTCTGTATAAGCTGCAAAACTTTTACCCCAACTTGACCTAACTCCTGCTTGCGCTGCTTGATGATAAATAACTTCCACATCTTCTAAAAGTGGTTGCCATTCTAATGATTGAATATCACCTTCTATTAATGTAAAATTTGCTAAGTTTTGAAAATTACTAATATTTTTCCACTTGAAAAAAGGATCATAATAATCATTAAATTGATCAATACCAATTACCTCATTTCCTTGTTTTAATAAAGCCTCTACTAAATGAGAACCTATAAAACCAGCAGCCCCAGTGACAATGATTTTATTCATGTTGTTGATATTTTATAATTTTGTTTGATACTTTTCCCTAGCCTAATCATAACAAATCATAGCTTATTCTCGCTCAAGATAGATTTTTTTATCCATAGCTTTTGAAGAAATCAATGATCTATCGTATGATCAAAAACACGACAAAAATTTACAGTTTCATAATTACGAGGATATCAGTGAAAGTTTTAGTTATCGGTAATGGGGGACGTGAACACGCTCTTGCGTGGAAATTACTACAATCAGATAAAATTAAGCAGGTTGTTTGTATCCCCGGTAATGGTGGTACTGCAACTATGAAAAATTGTCAAAATATACCTTTAGCACTAAATGATTTTGCGGGTATTAGTAAATTTGCTATAGAAAATGCTATATCTTTAGTAGTCGTTGGCCCTGAAGTACCTTTAGCAGAAGGTATTACAGATTACTTAAAAAGTTCTGGATTAAGAGTATTTGGTCCGAATAAGGCAGGAGCGCGAATAGAAGCTAGTAAGGCTTGGGCAAAAGAATTAATGGTTAAAGCAGGAGTTCCCACTGCTAAAGCCGCAGTTTTTACAGAAGTTACTCCTGCAAAAGAGTACGTTAAATCTCAGGGCGTACCCATAGTTATCAAAGCTGATGGTTTAGCTGCTGGTAAAGGAGTTACTGTAGCAGAAACCTTAACTCAAGCGGAAAATGCCATTGATGCTATTTTTGATGGCCAGTTTGGTAGTGCGGGAAGTTCAGTGGTAATTGAGGAATGTTTACTAGGAGAAGAAGTATCAGTTTTAGCTATAACTGATGGGATCTCCATTCGTCCTTTATTACCTGCTCAAGATCATAAACGTATTGGAGAAGGTGACACAGGTGAAAATACAGGAGGTATGGGTGCTTACACTCCTGCGCCTATTGCTACACCAGAATTAATGGAACGGGTACAAATTGAGGTATTAGAAAAAACTATCACAGCTTTACAAGATCAGGGTATTGACTATCAGGGTATTTTATATGCTGGGTTAATGATTACACCTGATGGCGATTTTCGGGTTTTAGAGTTTAATTGTCGCTTTGGTGATCCAGAAACTCAGGTAATTTTACCAATGTTAGAAACGCCTTTAGAAGATTTAATGTTCGCTTGTATTGAAAAACGTTTAGGAGATATGCCTCCTATTGTTTGGAAACAGGGTTTTTCCGCCACTGTGGTAGCTGCTGCGGGGGGTTATCCTGGTAATTATGAAAAAAATGACCTAATTACAGGTTTAGCCGATGCAGAAGGCACAGGAGCCAGGGTATTTCATGCTGGTACAAGGTTAAATGAACAAGATCATGTGGTGACTAATGGAGGTAGAGTATTAAATATTACAGGAACAGGTAGGGATTTTTCGCAGGCGATCGCTCAAGCATATTCAGGTATTGCACAAATTAAATTCAATGGAATGTATTATCGTCGAGATATAGGTCATAGACTGAAAAAACAGTAGGAGTCAGGAGTCAGCAGGGGTTTAGCAGTGCTAAACCCCTAGTACCGCAGGGCGGAAGTCATGCATTCAAAAGTCATGTATTCAAAACGAAGACAGTATAGGCTTTTGGACGATTTAGAATGGTTGGTTTATTTACGCCAATCTCTCCTAGAGGGACTCAGTAGTCAGTATTTGTAAAAGTTAATAGCTGATTACTGATAGCTTACTTAAAAATTCAACACCTTAGCTGCTGTTTGTACATCTTTATCACCACGTCCAGAACAGTTAATAATTATTTTTGGACTACCTGTAAGCTGTGGACAAAGAGTTTCTAAATAAGCGATCGCATGGGAAGTTTCCAAGGCTGGTATAATACCCTCTAACTTAGATAATCTTTGAAAAGCATCTAACGCTTCTTTATCCGTCACGCTATAATACTCAGCCCTACCAATATCCTTCATATAACTATGTTCCGGTCCAACCCCAGGATAATCTAAACCAGCACTAATGGAATGAGGTTCAATTACCTGTCCATCCCCATCTTGCAACAAATAACTCATAGAACCATGTAATACTCCTATGCGTCCCTTGGTTAAAGTTGCAGCGTGTTTATTAGTATTGACACCTTCACCAGCCGCCTCAATACCAATTAATCGTACCGATCCTTCTCTGACAAAATCATGAAACAAGCCCATAGCATTAGAACCACCACCCACACAAGCCATGAGGATATCTGGTAAACCTCCCCATTTTTCCATAGCTTGGGCGCGGGTTTCCTCGCCAATAACTGCATGAAAATCTCTAACCATCATTGGATAAGGATGAGGTCCAGCTACAGAACCCAGGATATAATGGGTACTTTCCACATTTGTTACCCAGTCACGAATCGCTTCTGAAGTAGCATCTTTTAATGTACCTGTACCAGCTTCTACAGGACGTACTTCCGCATCCATTAAACGCATTCTAAACACATTCAGGGCTTGACGTTCCATATCATGGACACCCATATAAATTACGCATTTTAACCCAAAACGGGCGCAAACTGTAGCTGTCGCTACTCCGTGCTGTCCCGCACCTGTTTCAGCAATAATACGCTGCTTACCCATACGTTTAGCTAACAATACCTGCCCTAAAGCATTATTGATTTTATGTGCGCCAGTATGGTTTAAATCCTCGCGTTTTAAATATATTTGTGGTCCAGTACCATCAGTCCGAGAATAATAACTAGTCAGACGTTCCGCAAAATATAAAGGTGTCGCACGTCCTACATAATCTCGCAATAATTCTTGTAATTGCGCTTGAAATTCCGGATCTCGACGATATTGCTGATAAGCTGTTTCTAATTCAGCCAAAGCAGGCATTAATGTTTCAGGAACATATTTACCACCAAAACGGCCAAAACGTCCTAAATTATCAGGAACAGAAGTAGTGGTAAGGCTAGGAGAAAAGGGAGTAGTAGTCACAGATTAACTTTTAGATAATATCACCAACCTAATTTTACCTAAATTTGGCACAATCGGGAAATCACTAGTACCGCAGAGCGGAAGTCATGCATTCAAAACCAAGACAGTATAGACTTTTGGACGATTTAGAATGGTTGGTTTATTTACGCCAAGCTGTACTAGTCATTGCCATAATATTTTTGGTTTTGAAGATTTAGCCAATGTTGGAGATAAGGATGATAATAATGTAATTATATCTAGCTCAATTAACTGTGATTTAAGAGATTGAGATCCCCGAATTCTTCAATAAATCTATGATCCTGTGATTGATTGAGTACACAAATTAAGCTATAATCTTAAAGTTTTGATATTTGTTGTGTATCATCCCTTTAAAACTGCCTTATCAATCATGATAAATACTATTGCTAGTAATAAATTAATCATAGAAGGATTTCATGCTTTATCTGATCCTATTAGAATCAAAGTCATAGAATTATTGCATCAACGAGAACTTTGTGTATGTGACTTATGTGATGCTTTAGAAATAACTCAATCTAAATTATCATTTCATCTCAAAAATTTGAAATCAGCAAATTTAGTAAATGCTAGACAACAAGGAAAGTGGATTTATTATAGTTTGAATTTATCACAGGTACAAATATTAGAACAATATTTAGGTGATCTTCACCGTAATTCTATTATTTATCCTCCTCGTTCTTGTTGTGATTAATTGTTTCATCCAAGATCCCCGACTTCTTAAAGAAGTCGGGGATCTGAATATCTTAACTGAAAATTAATCTTGCGTTAATTTTGAGTTAATCTTTGTTTAATTTTTAGTTAAACATCTCATAGCGGACTTATTAACTGATATTAATTAGCAATTTTCTTGATCAATTCCTGTCTATTATGCTATTGTAAATCTTGACATATCAATTTTTCTTGAAATGATGAATACATCAAATTACACAAACATTAAATATACAGGTCAAACCAATGAAAGCAACAGTAAACAAACTAGTCCTCACAGTGACAATGTTAACATTGGCCACTAGTTGTAGTAATACACAAGAACCAATAAAAAAAATTCAGCCATCACAACCAGTAACAGAAATTACTAAATCTCCAAAATCAGTCGTAATTAAAATTGACGGTTCTAGTACGGTATATCCAATTACCAATGCTATAGCCAAAGAATTTGAAGGAGACTCTAAAAATAACGCTCAAATTCAACTTAG
The DNA here is from genome assembly GCF_014696225.1 of Anabaena sp. FACHB-1237. GTDB lineage: Bacteria > Cyanobacteriota > Cyanobacteriia > Cyanobacteriales > Nostocaceae > FACHB-1237. The sequence continues at coordinate 88,012 of NZ_JACJPV010000008.1, forward strand.
CATTTCTGGTACTAGTGGAGGGTTTGAAAAATTCTGTGCTGGAGAAACAGATATTACTAATGCTTCTAGGCCAATTAACCAGTCAGAAATGACAATTTGTAAAAAAAATGGCGTGGGATATATGGAATTACCCATAGCTTTTGATGCCTTAACTATTGCTGTTAACACCCAAAATAACTGGGCAAAGGACATTACAGTAGAAGAATTAAAAACACTGTGGCAACCTGAATCTGAAAGAAAAATTACTAAATGGAATCAAGTACGCAGTTCTTGGCCAAACCGCCCCATTAAATTATACGGTGCGGGGGATAAGTCAGGGACATTTGACTACTTTACTGAAGCAATTGTTGGTAAAGCTAAAGCCAGTCGTAAAGATTATACAACCAGCGAAGATGATGAAGTCTTAGTTGCAGGTATCAATAAAGACCCAGATTCCTTGGGTTATTTTGGTTATGCTTATTACGAAGAAAATAAAGACAAGTTAAAAGTTTTAGCAGTGAATAACGGTAAAGGGGCTATTTTACCATCACGAGAAACCGTAGAAAAAGCCCAATATCAACCACTTTCTCGACCTTTATTTATCTATGTCAATGTTCGTTCTAGTAAAAATAAAAGTGTAGTTTACAAATTTGCAGATTTCTACATTAAAGCAGCCGCAAAAACGGCTATTTCTGTGGGTTATGTTCCTTTACCAGAGGAAATTTCTAAACTTAATTATGTCCATCTATACAATGGCAAAATAGGAACAGTATTTGCTGGTAAGTCACAATTTGACTTAACCATTGACGAATTATTGCGTAAACAAAAACAATTTTAGGGATGAGTAAATCATGACAATTAGAGTAGGAATTAATGGTTTTGGACGCATGGGAAGATTAGCCGTTCGTGCGGCTTGGGATTGGTCAGAAATAGAATTTGTACATATCAATGAAGTTAAAGGTGGTACGGAAGCAGCAGCGCATTTACTAAAATTTGATTCCGTACATGGACGGTGGGAAAAAGAAGTTACATCTACAGAAAATCAAATTTTTATTGATAGTAAATCTCTGACTTTTAGTGAATATTCCCAACCAGGAGCAGTCCCTTGGCAAAATTTTGATGTTGATATTGTCTTGGAATGTTCAGGAAAATTTAGAACTACTTCCACCCTTGATCCTTATTTTCAAAAAGGTGTGAAAAAAGTAATTGTTGCTGCACCAGTAAAAGAAGGTGCTTTAAATGTTGTGATGGGAGTAAATGATCATCTTTACGAACCTAATAAACATCATTTATTAACAGCAGCTTCCTGTACTACTAACTGTTTAGCCCCAGTAGTCAAAGTAATTCATGAAGGGTTAGGAATTAAACATGGAATTATTACTACAATTCATGATAATACTAATACTCAAACCATTGTAGATGCACCCCATAAAGATTTACGTCGTGCGCGAGCTACAAGTATGTCATTAATTCCCACTAGCACAGGTTCAGCTACAGCTATTGGTTTAATTTATCCAGAATTAAATGGTAAATTAAATGGTTTAGCAGTGCGTGTACCATTGTTAAATGCTTCCTTAACTGATTGTGTTTTTGAAGTTGCACGTTCCACCACAATAGCAGAAGTTAATGGTTTATTAAAAGCGGCTTCTACCCAAGAACCATTAAAAGGAATTTTAGCTTATGAAGAACGTCCTTTAGTTTCCATTGACTATAAAGATGACCCCCATTCTGCAATTATTGATGCCCTTTCTACGATGGTTGTAGATGAAACTCAAGTGAAAATTTTGGCTTGGTATGATAATGAATGGGGTTATGCTAATCGCATGGCAGAATTAGCGCGAAAAGTAGCTTTAAGTCTCTAAAATACTGGCTAAAATAATCCTCCTTTTTGACTTTTCATAATCATTATAGGGGGATAAGCTCTTGTGCTTTTAATTTGGATAATGAATGCAAGCAAGATGCTTGCGCTACTGTAATTTCATGTAGTTAAATTGTAGTTGTTTAGAGATAAATTATGGTATCTACTTCTAGTGCAAATTTAAAAAATTACGCCTTAGTTACCCTAGCTTATTGGGGTTTTACTATTACTGATGGGGCATTAAGAATGCTGGTTTTATTGTATTTTAATAAAATTGGTTATACACCTTTACAAATCGCTTACTTGTTTCTTTTTTATGAAATTTTTGGTATTGTTACTAATTTTTTAGGCGGTTGGATAGGTTCACAATTTGGACTAAAATTAACTCTTTATAGTGGTCTGGGTTTACAGATTTTTTCTTTGGTAATTTTATCATTATTAAACCCTAATTGGCCACAGTTTATAGCAGTTTTTTATGTGATGGTAGCACAGGCATTATCTGGTATTGCTAAAGATTTAACTAAGATGAGTTCTAAAAGTGCCATCCGTTTAGTTGTTCCCCAAGATGCCCAGTCATCTTTGTTTAAATGGGTAGCAGTTTTAACAGGTTCTAAAAATGCCTTAAAAGGAGTTGGTTTTTTTGTTGGTAGTGCTATTTTATCTGTATTTGGATTTGTAAATGCTTTGTTAATAATGGCTGGCGGACTACTTTTAATTATGTTCACAGGATTATTATTACCTAAAGGAATGGGCAAAATTAAGCAGAAAGTTAAATTCAGTCAATTGTTTTCTAAAAGTCAGGAAATTAATATTTTATCGGCTGCAAGATTCTTTCTTTTTGGTTCACGAGATGTATGGTTTGTTGTAGCTTTACCTGTGTTTTTACGTCAAACTTTAGGCTGGTCATTTTATCAAGTGGGAGGCTTTTTAGCTTGTTGGGTAATTGGCTATGGAATTGTGCAATTTTTAGCCCCTAATTTAATGCGGAAGTTTGGCTCTAATGATCCGCCAAAATCTAAAACTATTCAATTTTGGACATTTACTTTAACTATTGTTCCTTGTGCGATCGCTCTTGCTTTACAACTTGGTTTACCTGCTAATATAGTTATCATCAGCGGACTACTTTTATTCGGTATTGTCTTCGCTTTTAATTCTGCTGTTCATTCCTATTTAGTATTAGCATTTACTGACGATGATAAGGTAGCTTTAAATGTTGGTTTTTATTACATGGCTAACTCTGGAGGTCGTCTAGCAGGTACAGTATTATCTGGGTTAGTTTATCAGTTATTTGGTTTAGTCGCTTGTCTGTGGACATCCATGTTTTTTGTGTTAGCAGCAGCTTTAATTTCTTTAAAATTACCTAACCCTCAACCCACTAAAAATATTATTTGGAAAGCTGGAGACGGAGACTAATTGTATAGTGCATTATAGCAAAACAATCTACTTATTTGTAGATTGTTTCACTATTTTACACTTATTTTACACTTATATATTAGTAATTGAATTATATCTGTTTTTAATTACAGCAGTTTTCGTTATTATGAGTTAAATATGTTAATAATAAAACCCTTGTAACACAGGCATCTTGCCTGTTCATAGTGTATCTCATATAAATGAAATGTGCTGTAAAATAGTTCTAATCAAGAAATACACATAATTAGCTAATGCGATACTAATACAAAGGGACAATTTAATTAATTTTCCCCCTTTTTAGAAACAAGGGCGATTCAGGGTGCCCCAAAAAGTTTATAGTTATAACTAAACTGATGTGTAGCACTCACTGTACAATCAAAAAGGCTGAAATTACAGTGGCGCAAGCATCTTGCTTGTACTCATTATCCAAATTAAAAGCACAACAGCTTAATAACCTAGGTTAAGTATATAAAACTTACGCACTGTAGAAATACACCATCATAAAACTCAATTTAACTTATCTAATATTGAAAGTGAATCAGCTATGTTTCCAAAGTGTTACCTATTAGCAGAAATAAAAGCCAATTCGACTAAAATTATTCGCAAATTTCTAAAAGTAGCTAAAAAACAACTAATTTGGTTACTAACAACCATATTTCTTACCAATAAGAAACAGCAACTAGCAACAGCAGGTTTTGTATTACCTACAGTAGTAATGGTATCTGTAGTAGTAGTTTTACTAACTGCTTCTATTATACTACGTTCTTTTAATCGGGCTCAAAATGCTAGTAATATTCGTATTAATCAAGCTCTTCTGAGTTATGCCATGCCAGCAATAGATAGAGGGAGAGCGAAAATTAATCAACTGTTTAACGATAGAAGTTTACCAAGAGTAATACCTAGGGATCAATCTTTATATAATGTTATTAATAATAATATAGGAAAATATACCTTTGGTGATGAAACACCATTGCAAATAACCTTTGATATTAATAAAAACAATACAATTGATCAACCAACAACTAGCACCAAAATATATGACAATGAAACCTTAAACACAGCTTGGAGATTTCCCATTGATACCAATAATAACGGTAAATTTGACAGTTACAATATTTATGGTATTTACTTCAGAACACCATCCGTAAATAGTGGCGGTAAATATACTCGCAGTCGCAACCCATTAGAAGCAAGAACGTTACCCATGTCGTCAGGAAACTTGTCAGCTAAGTGTAGCAGAAATACTAGCACCACATTAGTGGGTAATACAGGATGGGTTCAACAAAACAACAAGTTCCACAAATCTTTTTTTATTTATACAGCGATCGCACCTATTACCAGCACTCCTACAGATACAACTAATTATGAAAAATATCAAGGCAATAAAGCATTTACAGCAGTAGAATATCAACAGGATAGAACGCAAATACCTCCAAATAATCATGCTTTAGTTTATGAAGATGATATATCACTCACTCCTCAAGCAAATTTCCAATTAAATGGAGCAATATTTACCAATGGCAACTTTTTAACTTCTGACATCCAGGGAGGTGCAGTTAGATTTTACCAGGTTAGTAGCCCATCTTCCTGTTTTTATGAAGCTCATAATGCCAAAATTACTGTAGGAGGTAATATAGCCTTAGGAGGGTTCACCTCCACAAACAGTCAAGGAAATGCTACGGTCGACTTATTTAAGGGTCAAGATGCAAATGTTGGTAGTGTGTTTTGGAATAATTCAATTAGTAATTTGAATACACCAGCAAATATAGCCTACAACAACTTAGCTTATATTAGACGCATCAATCAACTAGTCAACGCCCAGATATCTAATAGTGAAAGTACAGATCCATCCGAGGTAACTACAGGCCTAGCAGCAAAACAACAGGCATTAGGTATCACCCTAAACGAAAAAGAAAGAACTAAATATCGTCGTCAACAATTACAAATTTACTTTAAAAAACGGACTCGTCGTGTACCTTATACAGAAGTTGCTGCCGATGCTACAGAAACATATCCTAGCACATTACTGCAAGGATCCGGTGATACTCTGCGCCCCATTGATAATTGGGTTTATCCAACAGACCCCACAGACGGTAAAACCGGTACTGGTTATACTAACCTATCACTCAATATTACCGGAACATCCCTAGAACCAAAAGCTACAGAACCTACATCCCTAAAAAATAGTGGTGGGGTAGAAGCACTTTTAGGAGACAGAGTATTACTAGGTAATAACCTACCCCAATTGTGGTGGGATACAACTAAAGCAGCATTTGTAAGTTCTGGTATCAATGATACTCAAAACATTAGCGGAATTAAATGGGATGCTGGAAATACAGACAAAACTCGCACGCGACGTTCCTTAGTCCAAACATTAGCAGATATAGGATCTACAGATAGAGATGGAGAATGGGAACTAGCAGCAGCTAAAGTACCCAGTGAACCCACTGACGGAGTAGGAGGGTTACGAGTTGTTACGGGGGCGGGAGTTTATTTGAGAAAAAATGATACTCTTAGTAGTATTAGCACAAACCCACCAAACCCAATATTGCCTGATACTCAAGGAATGTCTGATGATACAAATACAAAACCTTATCTAAAAATGAGGGCTACAGCAGTTTATCACTACAAGTCTACTGGCTACGATGCCCAAACGCCTAAACCCATAGCTTGTGTGAGTAGTTATTATGACCCTACTGATAGTAATAGCTACAAAAATATGGAAAGTTTACCAGATGCTTTTAATCTTGAAAAACCCAAAAATAGTAAACCTAACAGTACATCTAACAATGGTATAGTTTATCCTGCACCTACTAAAACAGTTAATGATTATTCAACAGCTTTGGAATATCTATCTAAGTTAAAGTATCAGTTTAGTTATACAGTTAGTGATTATTCAACAGCTTTGACATATCTATCTAAGTTAAAGTATCAGTTTAGTTATACAGTTAGTGATAATAAAATTTTAATAGAACGTTTAATAGATGATGGATTACTAGCTAGAGCATTAAACAAACCAGCACCAGATAGAACTATATCAGAACAGTCTGCTATTGATGCTCAGATTTGCGCTCTACAAATTATAGAGGGTAGTCTTCTGCCCGTCAGTAATAATCCCGTGATTCCCCATGGTGCAATTTTTGAAACCTTCTTTTCTGACCAGAGAGAAAAACTTTTTTCTAACGATCTAAAAACACTCTTTCCTGGCCAGCAAGATCAAAAAATTCGCGCTACAGTTTTAGACTTGGATCTACTACGGGGAAAAACCATTGGTGATTCAGAATATTTATTACCCAACAGCGGTATTATTTACGCGACTCGTGATGATGCTTTACCAGATATCAGTGCGGGTAATACCGACGCTGGAAAACTTGAAAGTCCTGTAGATTATGTAGATGACACCACACGCCGTCCCAGTGCCATTTTACTCATTAATGGGGAAAAACTGTGGCGAACAAATACCTACAAAGAAGAAGAAAAGGGGTTAACTTTAGCTACCAACTTACCAGCATATATTAAAGGGGACTTTAATTTACACACTCAGGAAGAATTTACAGAAACACTCCAAGATGGCTGGAGTAACTTTTATGGTCGTACCCCTCTTAATAATAACTTTGCTTGTCGTTCTGGTGACCCCAGATTTCCTGATTGTACCACCGGTGATGAATGGCGACCTGCAAGTATTTTAGCAGATGCCGTTACTTTGCTTTCTGGAAACTTCGACTACTTCACAAAGGAATTGGGTTATACAATAGGTAACCAACAACTTGCTAATAAAGATACTACTTTTAATCTGATTATTGCTGCTGGTGACAATCCTGCTAAACCTACGCAAGATAATGGTGGTCTAAATAACTTAGTTCGCGTTATAGAAAAGTGGGATAGTAGGAAAATCAAACTAAATGGGGCTTTCATGCAGGTAAAAAAGAGTGCCTATGCTACAGGGACAAATTCACCTCAAACACTTGATAATACCCTGACAAGACAGTGGAGTTATGATGTCGGACTTTTATCTCAAATACCTGATTTATTTGCGAGTAAATTGATGCTTACACCTCCGGACTTACCTAATGAGTATTTACGCGAAGTTAGTCGAGATGATGCCTGGATACAAAAGTTATTATGCGCTAAAGATACCACTTCTGCTAGTAATTATGCCATAGATCAAGATCAGCGTCCTTCTATATGTCAATCATAAACATCGAGTTATCAGCTAATAATGTCTCAATAGCGGAAATAGCAAAAAACTCTTTTTAGAACTTGTTAAATAACTTTTTCAACAGGTGATAATTTATGAAAACAATTCTCAAAATTAAACAGTATTTTTCTATTAATAATGCTGGTTTTACAATTATTGAATCAGTGGTTAGCATGATAACCTTAGCAATTTTGTTAAGTGCAATATCACCAGTTTTCGTGCTGTCCGCTGCTATGAGAGTACAAGCTAAAAGAATGGAAAAAGCTACTCAAGTGGCAGATACATTTATTGATGGGGTAAGGGATAATTCTATTACACCACCTGGTAAATTAATTGAATTACAACCAGCTAATAAAAATACTCCCACAAATCTTGATGATAACTTAATTACTATTACAGAAATGCCTGTACCTAACCAAAATTCTGTTAGTAATATCAATAAAGATTTTTATTTATCTAAACAAGATGCTACTATTTGTTTGGTAGGAAATAACTGCACTAGAGATCCTGAAAATTCTATAGATGAATTTTATATTCAAGCTGCTCAAATTAAGGTCACAAATAGCAGATCAACAGCAGGTTATCGTTTAGCCATCAGAATTTATCGAGCAGATATTGATCTGAGTAAAACTGTTTTAACTAGTATGGATACTGACAATAATAATAATACTTATAGTCTTCTGGGGAATAAACAAATGCCAATAATAGAAAGAATAGTGGATATTACTGATATCAATACGACATTTCAAGATTTATGTTCTCGTCTTGGTATAGCTTTACAGCAACAAGATTGTCCACAGTAATCATTAATTAAACAGGTACAAAGTGATGATGAAAATAACTGATTTTATTGGTTTTATTTCTAAAAATAAATATAGAAACAACCAAAAATATGATCAATATCATCAATATCAAGGTTTTACTTTAGTAGAATTATTAGTAGGTTCAGTAATTGCTGTTTTAACTATTACACTATTGCTAACTTTTGTTACCAGTATTATGAATACAGAAAAACAAGAACAAGCAAAAGCCAATACAGAAGATGATATTCAAACAGCAATCAATTATATTGCTCGTGATTTGCAACAAGCTATTTATATTTATGATGCTGATGGAATTGAGGCAATTAAATCAAAATTACCTTATCCTAATAACAGCAATAAAACGCCTATTTTAGTTTTTTGGAAACGTGATTTTGTGAGTAGTGTAATGTCTACAGCATCAGGTCAAGATGACTCTTTTGTGTATTCATTAGTTGCTTACTATATAGATGATTCTAGTAGTGATATTTGGTCTAAAACTGCTAGAATTAGTAGGTGGGAAATTAAAGATGGTGTAGAATCTTCTGATGGAGTAGCTTGTACTGGATATACAAAAAAGTACGTTAATAATAATTGCCCTGATCCTGGTTTTGCTCCTTTTAGTGATTATTTTAAAGTAACAGATAGTTTGGATATGGGAATGAAAAAATGGAAAAAAGCATCAGCAAATTATACTAATGATAATGATGATATCGTTTTAATTGATTTTGTTGATCAAAGTACCAGTTCTCCTCCAGCAGCTGTTTGTCCTCCAGATGTAGTAGATCCTGATGATAATACTAAAAATATTCTAGAATGGTCTTTAGTAAAACCTACAAGTATGACAGGTTTTTATGCCTGTGTAGATAGTATTAATAATGCTCAAGCTCAGGTGTTTATTCGCGGTAATGCTTTAGCTAGAGTTACAAATAATTCTCAAACTTATACTGATAGTAATAAATCCTATTTTCCTGCTATTAATGTTAGGGTAAAAGGTACAGGTTTTTTAAATAACTAAAGATGGTACTTAGGAAAAAATATGATGATTGTTGACAAGAGAAATAGGCCTAAAAATAATATTTTTGATAGTGGTTTTACATTCTTAGAAATGATCGCAGTTTTATTAGTAATTGGTATTTTATCTGCCATTGCCACGCCCAGTTGGTTAGGTTTCATTAATAATCGTCGTTTAAGCATAGCTGAAAACCAAGTATATCAAGCCATGCGTCAAGCCCAAAGTCAAGCTAAAAAAGAGCAAGTCTCATGGCAGGCTAGTTTTAAGGAAGAAAATAACAGATTACGGTGGTCTGTACATCCAACAAATGTTGATTCATCCCAGGCTAATTGGTATGATTTAGATGAAAATATCCAATTAGATGCAGAAACTACCTTACCATTAAGTGATGGGGTCAGAAGGGTAGAATTTGATTATTTAGGTAGCGTTAAACCACCTTTGGAAAGAATTACTTTATCTAGTAAGTCGGGAGGAGCAAGTAAGCGTTGTGTATTTGTTTCCACTATTTTAGGAGCTTTAAGAACAGCAAAAGAAAATAATAAACCTGACGAGAAAGGAAATTATTGTTATTAAAGGGTGTTTGAAAAGTTTTGGATCGTGATTTTAGGCACTTTTAATTTGGATAGTAAATACAAGCAGGATGCTTGCGCTACGGTGAGTGCTACACATCACCAAGTCCAAAATAATAAGCAGGCAAGATGCCTGCTCTACATTAAGCAGCAGGAAGTTTAACCTCACGTGCCATATCTAAAAAACTATTCATATTTGCCCCTGGACGACGACGTTCTCCACTGCTAGGCCAAATTAGATATTTTGTAGCAAAATTAGTTTCTTTTGGTACATTTAACTTAGGTGTTACTGGTGTTGATGCTTTAGCTGGTGCTGGTGCTGGTGCTGGTGCTTTAGCTACTACTGCCGGTGCTGTTTCTGTTACTACTGGTGTTGTTACTACTGGTGTTGTTACTACTGGTGTTGTTACTACTGGTGTTGCTCCTGCTTCCTCTTTTAGTTCTAAGTAATAACCACCATCTTTTTTACCAAATAATCCGGTGATAAAACTGATGATACTACCAATCAGATTCTTGATCAAACCCATAAAAAATGCTCCTTATGAATACTTTTGAATTTGTAAGCGCGATCGCAGTTATGAAATAATTAATACGCAATCTTAAGCCAATATTAATTTTAATTGCTAATTGCGATTTTTTTATGATCAGTTTTTAAACTGTTGACTTGCTAGTCAATAACCTCTAACTAATACTTACAAGTATTTTCAGGGTTTTTATTCTCAGTCTGTGAACTGCGTAAATACTAGCAAGTGATTATCAAACCTTATGATAATTATAACAATTTATCGCATTTCTTGATAATTCTTAATAATTTTATCATAAAGATCCCGGAATTGTTCAAGAAGTTGGAGAACTGATAGTGTTGCAGTTATGTGTAAAATGATGTTTTAAAAGACTAGTCGAATACAATTCGTGACTAAACAAGTGAATTCCACCTGCGTGGACTAATGAAAAACCAAGGATTTTTATTTACCTGTTTAGACGCGATTTATACCGTCCTATTTTAGTTAATTTAGACTTTATAAACATCCTCTAATAAAAGAATTATGACAACAGCAGATATAAGAAAATATCCCCTGATATTAGTACATGGAATTAATGATACAGGTGCAGTGTTTGATAAAATGGCAGATCATCTCAGAAAAAAGGGACATTTAATATATATATTAGACCTCATTCCTAATAATGGTTCTGAGAGTTTAATTAATCTAGCAAAACAGTTATATAGTTATATAAATAGGACATTTAATAGTCATCAAATAATCAATTTAATAGGTTTTAGTATGGGGGGAATTGTCAGCAGATATTATATTCAAAGATTAGGAGGAATAGAGAGAGTCGAAAAATTTATCACAATTTCTTCACCACATCAAGGAACAATAATTGCCTATGGTTCATGGTTAAAAGGTTGCATGGAAATGCGCCCTAATAGTGCTTTTTTACAAGATTTGAATAGTGATATAAAAATGTTAAATAAATTAAAATTTACATCAATTTGGACACCTTATGATTTAATGATTATACCAGCCACAAGTTCACAAATTGGTATAGGTCAAGAAATTACTATACCGATACTTTTACATCCTTGGATGTTGACAGATCAGAGAATTATAGATATAGTAGCAGAACAAATAATTTAGTGGTAATTAAGCAAAATCTCCGACTTATCTAAGAAGTTGGAGATATTTTTGTTCACACTGCTTATAACCTAAATTCTATCTCCAATTGTAGTATATTCACAATTACCAAAAATAGCTTCTGGATGACGATAATATTTTAACTCAATTAAATTGAAAAAAGGATCTTCTAAAAAGAAAGTCCGATGTTCTAAAGGCAAATTAGTAAAGCGGTATTTAGGTCTTTCTCTAAAATTGAGATGTTGATTTTCCGCCCTTTTTAGTAATTCTTCCCAGTCTTTTTCATCATGAAATATTAAACCAAAATGGCGCGGATAAATGGCTTTTTGAGGTGTTAAAATATCCGTAGTTATATGGGCAACTAATTGATGTCCATAGAGATTGAGAATTAAAGCATGGGATGTTTCTCTTCCTGGTATACAACCTAAACCATCAATGTAAAAAGTTTTGGTTTGGGGAATGTTATTAACGGGGAAAGCGAGATGAAATATAGGTTGATTCATGATGGTAGTTGGGATAATATAAATTAGGGATAATGAACCACAAGATCCCCCACTGCTTCAATAAACCCAAGTTGCTATTTATAAATATCAACCTTTTTTATCCCCTAAATCCCCATTAAAAAGAACTTTGACTGATTTTCCCCCTTTTGAACCTGGGGGAGCAAGGAGGGATCTAGTTGAGGAATAAAGCTAATTATTTGTAACTAGCAAATTAAGTAAGAAGTTAAGGATCTAACTATTCTAAATATGTCGTCCCTAAATAGTAGCACTTTACATGATTTACGAGATATGCTAGATGGTGAATTAGTTTTAGCTGACATTAATTATTGAATCCTATTTAATTGAATTACCACTAATACTAGCATCCATTAAATCGGCAATTGAAAATAAAAATATTGTTAATGGTCAACTATTAGCTAATATTAAGGCATCCACACATAACTTAAAATTTAGTGGTGCTTCCTTGGCTGATACCACAGTTGCTGATATCTGTAAGCAAATAGAATAAAAAGTTAGCTAGAAGAATTAATAGCATAACTCAAAGGAGAACATATAGAACTGGAAGCTGATTTAAAGAGATTACCATAAGTACAGTCAAAACTATGAGCAATAAATTCCGCGATCGCACCCAAGCAGGACAAATATTAGCCCAGGAAGTACAACAATACATCCACAAAGCTAATATTAACCATCAAAATATATTAGTATTAGCTTTACCGCGTGGTGGAGTACCCGTAGCTTTTCCCGTAGCTAAAACCTTGGATGTTCCCCTAGATATCTGTATAGTTAGAAAACTGGGAGTACCTGGACATAAAGAACTAGCTATGGGTGCTATTGCGGCTCATGGAGTGATCATATTAAATCATGATGTTATTGAAACTTTAGCCATTAGTCAAGAAACAATTGACTTAGTAGCTGCTGAAGAATTACAAGAATTATCACGTCGAGATCATGCTTATCGAGGAGATAAACCACCTATAAATGTTCATCAAAAAACAGTAATACTAATAGATGATGGTATAGCCACTGGTTCAACAATTCGCGCTGCTATAACTATTCTCAAACAACAACAACCTGATAAAATTATTATAGCCACACCCATAGCACCCCCAGATGTTTGTCAACAATTACAACTAGAAGTGGACGATGTGATTTGTTTACAAACTCCAGAACCAATGTCAGCGATCGGTTTATGGTATGATGACTTTACCCAAACTACAGACGATCAAGTTAGAGAATTATTAACTGGTAGTTGGTAACTAACTATGGATAATTATCATTCAGGCAAAATTATTGTTATATAATAATCCTGGAAATCCTTAAATCCTGGAAATCCTGATTCAGACAACATCAAGGACATTGGAAAATTATGGCGCATCTAGCCTTATTGAGTGTATCTAACAAAACTGGTATTATTGAATTAGCCCGTACCCTCGTCACAGAATTTAACTTTGATATTATCAGCAGTGGAGGAACAGCTAAAACCCTTAAAGATGCAGGTATTCCCGTTACCAAAGTTTCAGAATATACTGGATCTCCTGAAATATTAGGTGGACGAGTCAAAACCTTACATCCACGCATCCATGGTGGTATCCTAGCGCGTAGAGATGAACCCCAAGATATTACAGACTTAGAAAATAATCACATTCGTCCCATAGACTTAGTAGTAGTTAATCTTTATCCCTTCACAGAAACTATTGCTAAACCTGATGTTACTTTACCAGAAGCAGTAGAACAAATTGACATTGGCGGACCTGCTATGTTACGCGCATCCTCAAAAAACTACGCCCATGTTACAGTATTATGTAATCCTGACCAATATCCAGAATATTTACAACAATTACGGGAAAATGGTACACCTTCCCTACAATTCCGCCAAAAATGCGCACTCAAAGGATTTTTACACACCGCAAGTTATGATAATGCTATTGCTACTTATTTAGCAAACACAGAAGATGCCACTTTACCACCAACATACAGCATATCTGGCACACAAATCCAATCCTTGCGTTATGGCGAAAACCCCCATCAACCCGCAGCATGGTATCAGATAGGAAATAAACCTACAGGATGGGCATCCGCTACCAAACTACAAGGCAAAGAACTTAGTTATAATAACTTGGTAGATTTAGAAGCAGCACGTCAAATTATCGCAGAATTTACTGAAAGTCCCGCAGCAACAATTATTAAACATACTAACCCCTGTGGTACTGCGGAAGCTGATACTATTTTTGAAGCCTATACTAAAGCCTTTAACGCTGATTCTACATCTGCCTTTGGTGGTATTGTGGCTTTAAATCGTCCTATTGATGCTGCAACAGCTAAGGAATTAACTAAAACTTTTTTAGAATGTGTGGTTGCACCTGGTTGTGATCAAGCGGCACAGGGCATATTAACTAAGAAAGGAAATGTCAGAGTGTTGATTTTACCAGATTTGTTAACTGGATTTCCAGAAACCCTGCGAGCGATCGCTGGAGGTTTATTAGTTCAAACGTCTGATGATATTATCGCAGATCCCAGTAAATGGCAAGTTGTCAGCGAACGTCAACCCACCCCCAATGAATTAGCAGAATTACTATTTGCTTGGAAAGTATGTAAGCACGTCAAATCAAATGCTATTGTTGTCAGTAAAGACCGGACAACTTTAGGCGTAGGCGCAGGACAAATGAATCGCGTCGGTTCAACAAAAATAGCAATAGAACAAGCTGGAGACAAAGCTCAAGGAGCTTATTTAGCTAGTGATGGATTTTTCCCTTTTGACGATACAGTCAGAACTGCTGCGGCTGCCGGAATTACCGCTATAGTCCAACCAGGAGGAAGCTTACGCGATCAAGATTCTATTAAAGCCGCTAATGAATTAGGCTTATTAATGCTAGTCACTGGTATCCGTCACTTCTTACATTAGAGTTGATAACTTGAACTTATTAAACCTATACTTTTTAATAAGTTTTTTTTAAAAGAAAAAACCTAAATTTTGAGTTGTGTGTGCCGGTTTTCGTGGTATTGTAGTTAGATACTAATATAATGGAATATGACTATCAAAATTTTGATGATTATACCCAATTATAAAAATAGTATTCTCAGAATGTATCATTGCCCTAGAAAAAAGTCAACAGTAAGGCGCGGCAAATTTGCAAAATTTTGCAAATAATTCCTGACTCCCTGTAGGAGTTTAGCACTCCTAAACCCCACTAATTTGTGACTTCTAAATCCTAACTAGCAACTTAGCTTACATAGGGCTTACATAGGAGGCATTGGTGAACTCAGGTATGAAATTGAAAAATTCAAAATTTGAAACTTTGCGTCTAACGCAAGTGCTTCTCTGATGGGCGAAATGCGTCAGATATCAACAATTTGGTTATTTACATCACTTATACTGTCTGATGCACCCTACCAATGTGCCAGTTGCGCAAGTCCTGAAAGATCAAGAATTTAATCAGAAGCACTCATTAAAAAGTTGTTTTTATTTTAAGATAAAGATTGGATTAGCCTACAGTGTAAAAAAGGTTGAGAATTATGACACCATCTTTAGCAAATTTTCTTTGGAGTCTTGTTTGGGGTACTGCAATTGTAGTTATTCCAGCCACAGTTGGTTTAATTTTCATTAGCCAAAAAGATAAAATCAAACGTTTTTAGTTAGCTATCGGCTATCAGCTATCAGCTTAAAATAAGACAAACTGACGGCTGACGGCTGTTAAATACTAAAATAGTAATATTAACTATTAAGTCGCTAACATAAGTCAATATCCAACAGTAGGTTGGGTTGAGGTACGAAACCCAACAAATGTATTAGGTTAACTTACCAACTTAAATAAATGCGTTGGGCTGCGATACCGCTTAACCCAACCTACGACAAATGGACAAAATTATTGATTGATAACTACCATAGATTTATTGACTTTATTTACTGGGAAAACAGCAATGATCAACTTTGGGCTGAACTCAGCCAGTATTTTAGCTCAGGTAAATGTAGGAACGAACTCAGCCAGTATTCTGGGAATTTTTCTAGCTGTCGCTGGTGCTGCTTTGTATTTCCTGCGTACTGTGCGCCCTGAACTCTCACGAGATCAAGATATCTTTTTCGCCGCAGTTGGTTTATTATGTGGTTTTATCCTTATCTTCCAAGGATGGCGTTTAGACCCTATTTTACAATTTGGACAGTTATTATTAGTTGGTTCTACTGTATTTTTTGCTGCGGAAAGTATTCGCTTACGCAGTATTGCTACGCAACAAGCTAAACGTAATACTCCTATTGTTGATGATGAACGCGAAGTTAGCCGAAAGTATTCCTATTCAGAACGTCGTAATTATCAAGCAGAAATGGATGCGGATTTAGAAACGCTACCTTATGAGGATGAAGAACCACCTCCACGTGCTAGAATTCGCGGTAGTCGAGATGAACGCTCTACCCGTGATGATTATGATGAGGAACAGCCACCACGCCGATCAGAACGTCGTAATCGAGAAAAACCCGATAATACTGAAAGAAAACGCCGTCCTACCCGTTCTAGTGGTCGCTCCATTGATGTTTATGATGATGAGAATTGGGATTCTCGTCCTAAAGAAACAAGAAATATTAATGATGACTGGGATAGTAACCCAGGGGAGGTAAGACGGCCATCACGTCGTAATAATTCTCGGCCACAACGTCCAGAAAGTCGTGAAGATGATGTTACTCCTCCTAAAACCAGAAAACGTCGTCCTGCTAGTGATGTTCCTGTTTCTCGCAAGGATGATGATGAGGTAATTTCTACTGATTATGTACCATTTAATCCCATTAAAAAACCTAGTGGTGATAAGGATGATGATTTTGATAATGTTTAAATAGCTTTCAGTAGCTATAAGCATTCAGCTTTTAGGATTTATAAATCGTGATAAAGTAGCCTTTTTTATTTATAAATTGTGCTAAATCATAACTACGTTTAATAAATTTAGAGGTGGTGCTAAAGCACAACTACGTTTAATAGGAGTTTATGAATTACGGGTAATGGAAATTATTCAATGTGAAAATATCAAACTATATTTTCAAGCTACACAGGTCAATAACTTGGAGCTTAATCTTTGCTTTAATTAGTCTATTAGTTGCTTGCACCTCTAATAATGATGTCCCTCTAGGTACTGCTTCTTTAAATAGTCGCTATACCGAAGAACAACCAGCTTTGAGTGGTAACGGTCGTTTTTTGGCTTTTATCTCTAGTCGTAATCGTAATCATCAATTGTTGGTTTATGATCTGGAAAGTCAAAGTTTTATTGCTACTCCAGGTTTAAATCGTCAAGTAACTATTACTGAAAGTCCTAGTTTAAGTTTTAATGGTCGTTATATTTGTTATGTGACTAATGACCGAGGTAGACCTGTTATAGCATTATATGATCGGGCTAATCAACAGTCCCAAGTTCTTACTCCTAATTATAATGGTTTAGTCAAAAATCCTAGTATTAGTCCTGATGGTCGTTATGTGGTTTTTGAAGGTGCTAGTCGTGGACAATGGGATATTGAAGTTTTAGATCGTGGTCCTACTGTGGAGTTGGATGTTCCTAATGGTACACTAGTTAATTGATAATTGAGAATTTTTGGTTGTAAGCGCTAAGTGTGGAGTCAGAATTTTGAATTTTGATTTTTGACTTCACAAAATGCGCTCCTTACTCCTCGATCGCCTTTTATATGTATAAATCATTAATTATTGTCTTATTATGTTCTGCTTGTTTAACTGGGTGTTTTGGTTATCCTCGGTTACTTAGTTATCCTTTTGATCCTGGTGGTAGAAGTTTAAATAGTTTATCTGTTGATGCAAATCCTCATATTTCTGGTAGATATATTGTATTTACTAGCGATCGCCGAGGTAGTCAAGATGTTTATATGTTTGATACTATATCTACTAATTTGGTAGACTTACCTGGCTTAAATTCTTTTGATACTATTGCATCTCATCCTAGTGCTTCCGCAAATGGTGATTTTATTGTTTTTAGCGCTAGTCGTCAAGGTCAAGCAGATATTTTTTTATATGATAAGAGTACGCGACAGTTAAGAAATTTGACTGCTAATTTAGAAGCAGAAGTCAGAAATCCTAATATTAGTGCTGATGGTAATAGAATAGCTTTTGAATATAGTAATAATGGTCAATGGGATATTTTAGTTTATGATCGGTTTGGTGCAAAGTTAAATATTCCCCAAGATCCCAGTTAAAGGAGTCAGGAGGGGTTTAGCAATGCTGATATGTTATTTGTTTGGCGGATAAACCCGCCTGGAACTGAGGTTCCAGGCTAATAACTAAAGTAAGTTTCTGTAGTCGTCTTGCTGATAAATTTTGCTATTAGACACACAGAATATGGCTTACTTCTGCGCTATCATTCCTAGTCGGGCTATGGGTTTTACGTTAAATTTACACAAAACTCTTGCTTTATCCCACAGTGAGCGAGAATTTTCACTCCGCACTTCCAACTCCCGACTCTCTACTCGTGACTCCCTGTAACTTTTTGTACAGAGTCAATCAGCGATCGCACTTCCTTAGCACCTAGAGACGCTTCAAAAGTGAAAGGAAATTTGCCTGTTAATAGCATTCTTAAACCCAAAGGTGCAATACTAAGTAATCCTTTTAAATCACGAAAATAATTACCAACTACCTGCACTCCAAACTTTCGTTCATCAATCCAACCATCTTGTTTCACTAATTCTACCAGTACCTTCCGATGACGAATCGCCCGACTAGCAGTTTTTTCTCGATGTGCTAAAATTTCTTGTTTAATTTTCGTAATTTGTTCTAAAGGTGCTACTTCCATCGGACAAACATGATCACAATATAAGCAACGAGTACAACCCCACACTCCTTGAGTATCCAAATTATATTTTTCTAATCGTTCTTCTGTTTGATCATCACGAGAATCTGCTATCATTCGATATGCTTTAGCTAGAGCATGAGGTCCAACAAAATTACTATTTACTTCTCGCGCATTACATTCTGAATAACACGCTCCACACATAATACAATTACCCGTCTGATCCAAAAGCGATCGCTCTTCGGGAGTTTGTAAAAATTCTCTTTCTGGTATTTTTCGTGCTACTGTACTGACATAAGGTGTCACAGCCTCCAAATTATTCCAAAAATCATCCATATCCACAACTAAATCCTTAATTACAGGCATATTACCCAAAGGACTTACCGTAATTTCTGGAATTTGATCTGACTCATTTACATCAGATGAAGATAATGATGAACAGGAAGAAATTTTTGCTAGTCTAGCTAATTCACTCCCCACATTTTCCTTGCAAGCTAAAGCCGAACGTCCATTAATGCGTACTGCACAACTACCACAAATGGTATTGCGGCAATTTTTTCTAAAAGCCAAAGTTCCATCCTGTTCCCACTTAATCTGATGCAAACAATCTAAGATTGTATTACCTGGTTCTACCTGTAGTCGGTAACTTTTGATTATTGGTTGAGAATTTGCTTCTTGTCGGGTAATCTTAAAAATAACTTCCATTATTAATAACCACAGTGGTGAAAATCTAAACAGTCAAAAAATTCCACAAATTTTTCTTGTGCGCCTATAAGCAGTAAAGCATATTTTCAGCAATACTTTTACAATTATCCCAGATATTTAATACTTCTTTAGAAAAGGGCTAGAGATCCCAGGCTTGATATCCCCGACTTCTTTAAGAAGTCGAGGATCTTTTTAGATATATCATGGTAAATAGATTCTTCCTCCAGATAGAAGTATAGAACCTGCCCTAGTCTTTTCTGATAGACTTGTGATTTGCAGTTTTGATCAGACTACCACAAAAACCCCAAACTTTAACCTAGATAGTCCCCCATAGCCACTCTCAATTCTATTAACTTTTATAAAACCCTTGACAACATCGTTGTTACAGCATAAAGTACCCTCTTTAAATCTTCCCTAGTTTCCAGATCCTCAACTTCTAGGATGAAAATAAAATTTCCCCCAAATAAAAATTAAAATTAAAAAAATTTTTGGAAAATATTTTGTTATTATGATTTTATGCTATTATTTAATAGAAAATTACGAATTGACAAAACCAGTATTTATAACCGTATAAGCACGGACTCTAATGCTTAGTTGATTCGTAATGTAGAGACTAAAAAATCAATGTCTCTACAGACAGGATAAAAGGGTGTAAGTCCACAATACCTGATAAAATACCATGCTGTCTGGAACTAAAGATGAAAAGTAGGTAATCACCTATAAATCAAGAAGAACAAAGACAAGCAGTAAAGGTAGAAACCTTGTAATTTAACGAATCTACGACTTTTTTGTAGTAGAACTAACCGGACTTTTAAAGTTAGCTTTAAGTTACACGGCCACTGTAACACCCAAAAAAAATAATTTAATTTCTGATGGCTGATGATGATTAAAGCCGCA
Source organism: Anabaena sp. FACHB-1237 (assembly GCF_014696225.1). Classification (GTDB taxonomy): domain Bacteria; phylum Cyanobacteriota; class Cyanobacteriia; order Cyanobacteriales; family Nostocaceae; genus FACHB-1237. The sequence continues at coordinate 108,360 of NZ_JACJPV010000008.1, forward strand.
GTAAAGTTATGGTAATTAATGTTATGGCAACCATAACCAGAAGCTCTATTGTCTAAACAATAGGCTAAATTTTGGCTGAAATATCAGAAGTAATTCATCAGTAATTTAGCATCACATCCCAGTGGAAGTTAGTTTTATGCGCTAGTTAAAAGCCACTTAAAAACCTAAACACTGGCATGGGAAGACGTTTTTAATTGATTTCGAGAGATTAAGGAAAATTGAAACATTATGAGCGAAACTGCAACTGCCCCCTTAACAGGAAAAGCACTATTGGCTAAAGTTAAAGAACTGTCCAATTTACCCCGCCGGGAAAGAGCCAAACAGTGTGGATATTACACCGTTACTAAAAATAGTCAAGTACGGGTTAATCTCACAGACTTTTATGATGCTTTATTATCAGCTAGAGGTATTCCCCTCAGCCCAGAAACACCAAAAGATGGGCGTGGCCGCGAACCGACATACAGAGTAAGTGTGCATCAAAATGGACAAATTGTGATTGGTGCAACCTACACTAAAGCTATGGGCTTAAAGTCAGGTGATGAATTTGAAATTAGACTAGGTTACAAGCATATTCATTTAATTCAACTGGGTGAAAGTGAAAAATCATTAGTTCCCCCTGATGAAGATGAAGAAGCAGATGATGAATAAATTTTGATGTCAGCTATCAGCAGTCAGTAGTCAGCTATCAGCAGTCAGCTATTAGTAATTTCAAGACAATAGTTAATTTCTGCTAATTAACAGTTGTAAGTGATTTCTATGTAAAATATTAGCTGAATGCTGACATTTTTCATCAAACACTCTCAATCCAGTAGTTAGTATTGAGTAATCACCAAGAAATACATCTTACTGGAAAAGTGTCATGTTTTTGCTATTAAGTTCACAATTGTTTTTACAGCCATTAGCAAATGGTCTAAGGTCGTTTCTACAGGATACACCAGTAGTTTCGATCATGGCTTTTTTTGCTATTTGGGTAATGTGTTGGTTGCCACTAGTAGCAATTCTATTCATGGCTTTTAAGTGGGAATTTAATAAATTTTTACAATTAAAACCAGAACAAAAAATTCCCCTTTTGGTATCCCTTTATATATTAGTACCTGTGATTTTATGGGGATATCAACAGTTAAATTTAGGGTCATTTACGGAATATGGACTAGTAGCTAAATTATCTCTATTGAGTTCTTTACTATTAGGTTTGAGTTTAGGTATCATAGGAATAGTTGTAGTATTTTTCCTGCAATATATTTGTGGTTGGTGCTACTTAGAAACTGCTAATTTAAAATTAATTCCCGCAATTTCGCTACCAATTTTTTTTGTAGCCTTATTTGTGGGAGGTATAGAAGAATTAGTATTTCGCGGGTTTTTGTGGACTAAGTTACAGGAAATGTGTCCCATTTGGTTAGCAGCAATTATATCTAGCTTGGTTTTTGCTGTATTACACTTAGTTTGGGAACAAACAGAAACCATACCGCAATTACCGGGGTTATGGTTAATGGGAATGGTGTTAGTATTCGCTAGAATCGTAGATAATAATTATTTAGGGATAGCCTGGGGACTTCATGCAGGTTGGGTATGGGCGATCGCTATTGTAGATACATCAAGTATAATTAGTTACACAGATAAAATCACTGACTGGGTAACAGGTAAATACAAAAAACCCCTAGCTGGTTTAGCAGGAGTAAGCTGTTTATTAACAACAGCAGGAGTATTATATTTGCTTTAGCTGTATGGCAAAATTCGGCTAATTTCTCCACGAAAAGCTACACTTATAGCAATTTTCAGGTAAATGAACCACATTTTGATTCTGGTTTCGCGCAAAGACGCAAAGGAAGACTAAAATTAATTTAAAGTGTGGTCTAAATACATCAAAACTGCTGTAAAGAAAGGAGGCAGTATTATAAATATCTGCTGTATAAAACCTAGACAAAACTAGACTTTACTTTTTGCTTCAACGGGGCGCATGGGAGCAGCTATCTATCTATCTATAGACTTACACGCTGTAGCCCGACGCGTCTTTCTTTTACGAAGATTCTTAAAAATGTAATTTTGGGGACTCAGGAGTCAGGAGAAGGAATTGATAATTGATAATCTTACCAATTACCAATTACCAATCACCAATCACCAATCACCAATCACCTGTTCCCTAAATATTAACGTGCTTGACCATGAGCGATCGCTGTATCAATGGGTTTCATTAAATACAGGTTTAACAACTGCCAACCGTGAGAAATGTAAATAGGCAGTTTTTGGAAGAATTGTAAGAACTTAGGAGTATGAGAATTAGAAATTGCCGACAACTTCTCATTATTTCTGACGCAAATATCTAAACGTTCATAAAACTCTGGGTTATCCACATCCAAAATTACAGGGAAAACTCTACCAGCAGTTTCATTAGTCTTTTTAATTACGTGAATATCATACTCCCGCGCATCCAAACCTAAAGCAGCATAAAAACCCTTACGTTGGATGTCATTGAGATACATAGTAGCAAACACTGACAACAGGAAAAAGCGACTCCAAAGTTTAGCCCTCCAGTCATTCAGCATTTGTGGTTGCGCTCTCATAACCGCATCAAAAAAGTCACCATGACGGTTTTCATCTTGACACCAGTTTTCAAAGAAACGGAAAATGGGATAAATGCGATCTTCAGGATGAGACTCTAAATGACGATAAATCGTGATGTAACGCCAATAACCAATCTTTTCCGAGAGATAAGTAGCGTAAAAGATGAATTTAGGCTTAAAGAAAGTATAACTGCGGCTCTTGGTCAAAAATCCTAAATCTAAGGAAAGATTAAAATCTGACATAGCCTTATTCAAAAATCCTGCATGACGAGCTTCATCTCGTGACATCAGGTTAAAGCATTCCGCCAAAAGAGGGCTTTTATCCTTTAAGCGACGGCCAAGTTCTTTATATAATAAAAAGCCGGAAAACTCCGCAGTACAAGAGCGCTCCAAAAATTCAATGAATAACTGACGAGTTTCTCCATCAATATGATCCCAAGACTGTTCAAATTCAGTATCTCTAACAAAGTGATGGCGGTTATAATCAACGCGAAACTCTTCTAAAATGGCTCTTAACTCATCCTCATTTACAGAGATGTCCATTTTAGCCATCTCATCAAAATCTGTGGTGTAAAACCTGGGTGTTAAAAGGGTTTCTTTAGCTGGGGTTTTAATACCGGGACGAATTTCGTCAACGCCAGGTTTAGTTGGGGAATTTACCATGTTTCGATTGTTCTCTTATCTTGTTTATCTTGAGTACACCAACAGAGCTATATTTTAGCTTCTCACAAGGTGTTGACTACATTATAAATTTGTATGAAGTTTAGTGTATCAAGATTTCGGTGATAATTGCAGATTGTAAATATATTGTAAATATTAAGATTTACAATGAAAATTGGCAATTACAACCATATACATATTTATGTTTTTTTGTCAATACTCAAATCCTGAACTTTCATAAATATAGTTATTTTATTGTAGCGCAAGCATCTTGCTTGCATTTATTATCCAAATTAAAAGCAAAACAGCCTAGTTATTTATAGTTACTTATAGTTAATTGTGCATCACACCGTATCAATACTGCAAATACATAGATAGTTGATAAGCTGTTGTGCCTTTAACTTGAATAATTAATACAAGCAAGATGCTTGTGCTACTGTAACTTCAGGATTTTTAATTATACAGTGAGTGCTGCACATTAGCTTAGTTGATATCTAATGCACCCTAGCGCTCAGGAGACAGTTGGGCAAGTATGTCATCTTTTTTACCAGATATCCATTTTGCAAATCTTACAGCTAAAGGTGGAACAATCAATAAAGGACTACTAAAACCAGAAAATATATGTAATCCTGAAAATTCAGGAATAGCGCCAACTAAGGGTAATTTATCAGCAGTAAAAGCCACTAAACAATGATGCCATGTTCCTGGTACATTAGCTAAACTGGGTAATATTTGCGTGATACTTTCTCGTAACCATTTCTCACTACTTGTTGAATTAGTTGAATTAACTGTTATTTCCGGTGTTGTGAAAATTCGGCTAATTTGACCTATACACAAACTACCATCAAGAAATTGTACCACACCTGAATCTAAAATTGGTGGCACTATTTCATAATTTGGTTGATTCCATAATTCCTCAGTGTGAGTAGATGCCATTTCCAACTGCAATCTTTGTAAATTTGCAGGTAATACCAAACTATTTAACTTAATATATACAGGTGGTGTTTTAATCATTTCCGCATGGGAGAAATATATTTTATAACCATCATAAGAATTAGAATAAATACCCATATTTTGTAATAAATTACGACTAATTCCACCTGCACAAACAACCACGTTATCACTAGAGAAAGTTGTGTAATTCGTTTTGACTCCCGTACATTTTTTTGTAGCAGTAGTTGTCAACTCTAAAAATTGTTGAAATTGTATTTCTCCACCTAAATTCAGCATTGCTTGAATGTATGCTTGGGCAGTTTTTTGGGGGTGAATATGACCATGTTTAACAGTTAATGCACCAGAGAGAAAATCACCATGCAATAAAGGTTCTAATTTACAGGCTTCCTGTACAGTCAATAACCCAGGAGGAATAGCACATTGTTGATAGGATTGATGAATAATTTCTGGATTAATATCATGAGGAATAGTTAATATTAAATCTAATTCTCGAAACTGAGTATCTGCCATTAATTCTTGAGAAAGAAGACGATGACGGGTAATACCTTCCTTATATAATTTTTGAGTAATGGGTGTATTTGCTGCCCAATAAGGAAGTCCACCATAACTGTAAACAGTGGCATTGTCTGTGATTTGATTTTGTTCTAATAACAGTACAGAACATCCTATTTTTGTCAATTCATAGGCTAAAGCAGTTCCTGTAATTCCTGCACCAATAACTATCCAATCGTAATTTTTCATAGTTTAGTAAAAATCCAATGATTAAATAAATATTATACCTTACATTCAATTTAATGAAAGTAAAAATTCTCTTGTGAGAAATTCATCAGCAATTTTTCCATCAGTGGGTAAATATATACAAACTCGAATATCTAAATCTTTTAAAAACTTGCACATTAATGGACCAACATCTTGCCATTGCAAATTACCCAGTCCACAACCCAAAGCAGGCATAGCTAAAGATTTTATCCCTTGTTGTTTATAATTATCCTGAATCCATTTTAATCCAGTTTCAATTCCCTGAATATCGGCATGATTTTTCCAATGTTGTTTGGTAGGAAACAACAGAAACCATGTCTCTCCATTCTCATAAGGTAATGATGTTGTATCTTCTGCTAATTGATTAAAAATTGAAGATTCCCGTTTATGTAATTGAGGTTTACCCATTTGCAAGATTTTCTTTTTACATAAATCTTCATAATGAACATACATATCAGGAAATCTATATTTAGCAGTGGAAGCTAATCCTTTACCCATTACCCCGACACAGTTTACACTAATAGTAAGTGTTTGCATTCGAGAGAAAAACATATCCCCTTCTACTAAAGAAACTGTGTTGGTTAATGCTATTCTCCTTACAGGTAAAAAGAAGATATCTGGTTCTATACTTATTGGGGGCTTAACTAAATTTTTGGATTCAGATTTTTCTATCAATTCCTCTAACTTTTTGGCAATATTTTCTGTGGGTACATAAATAGCTTGAATTAAATCAGGTGTAACTTTATTAGGTACTAAACATTCAGCCATAATTTTTCTTTTTGTGCCATCTTCTTCTTTCCACCATTCAATATCTATGCCTTTGATTATTTCAGTGATAATCTCTCTTTCTTTATATCTACTTGCTGGTAAAATGTGAGATGTACTACTAGCTGCATTTCCAGTAGTTATAAAAGCACCTTGACTATTTAAGATGCTGGGTTTTATAGATAAAACAACTATGCCATTATCTTTATTTTCATTCATAACCCTATATAACATTGGGTTTCTTGGTTGAAAATAGAAATTAGCATATTCCCATAAACTTTTCCCATCCGGTGTTAATCTATCACTGCGATTCTTAACTATTTGTTTATCATAGATAGGTACAGGTTTAATATTTTCTCTATCAATAACTCCATGGCATAATATTCCTCTCTTGAGGATAGAGGGTACATTATGTATATGTGTAATATAATACAAGCTGTCAATTGTTTTTTTGCGTTTCGTAGTCATAAGCTGTTGTGCTTTTAACTTGAATAATTAATACAAGCAAGATGCTTGCGCTACTGTAACTTCAGGTTTTTTAATTATACAGTGAGTGCTGCACATTAGCTTATAGTTAGATTTTGATGTTATGATTATGGTATCTTTTCTCTAATACTCGTGCAACCTGTAGAATTAAACTCTCATGATAAGGTGCTGCTATCAATTGTACTCCTAACGGTAAGGAATTTTCCTGAAAAATAGGAACTGACAACACAGGTAAACCAATAAAAGATAAAGGTTGAGTAAATAACCCTAAATGTGGACGAATCAAGATTTCCTCCCCTGCTAAAATCATTGTTTCTTGGCCAATTAATGGCGCAGTAATTGGTGTAGTTGGGGCAATAATCATATCTACCTGAGTAAATAATTCCCTGATTTTATCTCTATACCATCTTCTAAAACGTTGGGCTTGTAAATACCATTGGTTAGGAATTAAAGCACCTGCTAAAAATCTATCTCTTGTAGCTACATCAAAATCCTGTGGCCGAGTTTTTAACTTTTCTAAATGTAAATTTGCTCCTTCACAAGCTGTAATTACAAAAGCCGCAGCGCGGGCAATTTTCGCCTCTGGTATTGTTATATATTCTTTAACATTTAAGGTATTAGCTACCGTCTCAACAGCTTGTAAAGCCTCTATCTCTGCTTTTTGAGTAAAATAATCATCCGCTATGGCAATTCTAATTTTATTGATATCAAATGAGCTATCATTTATTTGTGGTAAACATAAATCAGGTGGAAGTTTTGTACAAACTGGATCTTTTTCATCTCCACCTTGTAAAAGATCAAATATTATGGCAATATCTCGCACTGAATTAGCAAAATGTCCAATATGATCTAAACTACTAGAAAATAATTTTACTCCACTACGAGGCAATCTCCCATAGGTAGGTTTAAAACCAAAAGTACCACATAAAGCAGCAGGAACACGAATAGAACCATTAGTATCTGAACCTAAACTAAAAGGAACTAAACCTCCTGCAACAGCAGCAGCAGAACCTCCAGAAGAACCTCCTGCAATTCTTTGTAAGTCATGGGGGTTATGGGTAGTACCATAATGGGCATTTTCTGTCACAAAACCGTAGGCATATTCATCCATATTTAACGCCCCAATTAATATTGCACCAGCTTTTTTTAATCTGGTAATTGCGGTTGCATCTACCACTGCTGGCGAATTTTCAGCGTTAATTTTTGACCCTGCTAATGTTGTTAAACCTGCAATATCAAATAGGTTTTTTACTGCAAAAGGTACACCTGCTAAAACACCGGGATTTTTACCTTTAGCTATTTGTTCATCAATATTTTCTGCATCTTTTAAGGCTGTTGCTGCGGTAATGTGAGTAAAACAATTTAACTCAGGATCTTTAGTTTTGATTTTAGTTAATGCAGTTTGGGTAATATCCACTGCTTTCACTTTACCTGATAATATCTTTTCGGCAATACCTAAAGCGTCATTCATGGTTTATTTATGGTTCAAAAATTGGCGCAATGTTAATTTCTTCTGGTACAGTAAAATTGTTGACTACTTCTGCTATAGATTTGATTCTTTCAAAATTGGCAACTACTCCATTTTGATATTCATCATTAATCGGTAAATTTAATAATGTGGAAATGATTTTTATATATTCTATTGTATCTTTTTGATGAGAAAATTGACTATTACAATCCTGATTATCCATAATTTTTACCATCTTTGTATTTTACTTTTAAACATAGATTTTTAATGGTTTACATCTTTCCTACATTTTACCTCCATTTTTTCCGAAATAGCAATCAGCAAAGGTGATGATACTGATAGGGATAATCTTAGTATTTATCTTTGTAGTAGGACTTACGGAAGTCTCACGCTAAAAAATCTGTTGTCGGGTGCGTCAGATATGAACAATTTGGTTATTTACATGATTTATACTGTCTGAAGAGGTTGGTGTGCTTGTCGAACCACACCCTACCAATGTACCAGTTGCGTAAGTCCTGTCTAGGAGGAAATCTTGTTCATCTTACTTACCCATTCCCAAATTAATACGCTACACTTGTTATTATACCGGATACTTGTTCTATAACCCTTTTTAAAATAAGGTTAGGATCATTCAGTATATTTCACAGTCTACTTACTGTGAATTAGAATTATTGTTAACTGGGATGATAGGATTATAAACAAAATGAACTTACAAAATCATCAAAATAAAGACCGTCTAATAGCTTCTTATATCTTATGTGCGGCTGGTTTTTTAGGTGTTAATGGGTTACATCGTTTGTATAATGGTAAAATTGGTACAGGTTTATTATGGTTTTGCACCTTTGGTTTCTTTTACGTTGGTCAGTTTATAGATTTGTTACTAATTCCTGGTATGGTGGATGAGTATGAAACGAATTTGCGTTTGAAAGCGGGTTTATCTCCTATTGGTGTACCTGCAAATCAAGCTATAGTTAATGCCCAAGTATATAAACCAGAAACTAAACAATTAACAGTGAAACTAATTGAAGCAGCAGAGGCTAATGGTGGAAGTTTAACTGTTACACAAGCAGTAAAATTTACTAGTGGGAGTTTTAAAGAAGTAGAAAAAGCTTTATTGGAAATGGTACATTCAGGATATATCAGGGTAGGTAATAATCCCAATACAGGCGCAGTTACTTATTATTTTGATGAGTTGTAAAGTAGTCAGGAGTCAGGAGTCAGGAGTCAGGAGTCAGGAGTCAGAATTTTCACTCCGCACTCCGCACTCCGCACTCTATCAATTAATTTCTACCTAACCATTTTTGACCATTTAAACGATATACTAAGCGAGTTACCAACAACTCTAAAGTGGTTTTTCGCTCATCTATCAAAAATGATTCCAAGGTACTAGGTTGTTTACCTTCATTACAAGAAAAACCTTTTTTACCTTGAATATTTTCCTCTGGAAAATAAAGGTTAAACTGACGTTGGCCATTTTGCCAAGAGCCAATTATTTGCCAACATTCTTCCCCAGAGGTAAACCCGATGATGGGATACTTCTGTTTAGCAAATTTTAGCTGCACATCTGCCACACCTTCTTTGCTAATTGCTTCTTGCAGTGCTGGTAAGTAATGCTGTTGTATAAACTCTTGAAAAGGTTTATCTTCCAGTGCGGGGGGTTTTTCCTTTTTGGGAGCTTTTGCGGCTGTTTTTTCGTCTTCTGTGACGTTTGGTGTGGTTTGTTCTGTCATTGCTCTGTTTTATCCTTGTGGAGTAGTTAGTTATTCTTATTTTGACACAGGATGACTGATCAGAACCAGGACTTAGGCAACTGGCACAAGCGATGCCCTAGTTGATCGATCTCATCTTATAGCGATCGCTTACTTGATATAACCCTACAAGTAGTGTCATGATCTAAACTCCAGTAGAGATTTTGAGGCTCGATAAGCTAGTAGTAAAAAATCTTCTATAATTTAGGACAGTGTTCTTCTAAACAGGATTTTAAAGCTTCTGGATCAAATAAAATTGGTAAAAAGTGAATACTATTAACCTCCTTAAAATAAAACAGAATCGGTACTTTATGCCAAAAAACGCGCCAATTTTGCCATTCTTGGTAGGGAAAACGCCGAATTAATTTTTCTCCTCTATACAGATCAAAGTCTGTGGCTGTAAATTGAAAGCGTAATGTTACAGCTTGCAGCATCAGAAATAATCCTAGTAACGTTACCACAGATCCGACCCAAGGTTGAATGAATAGGATAAGAATGCCAATGAAGACTAAGGCTATGGGAAGATTGTAACTTGGTTTAAGTTCTACTGTGGATTTGGGGTTCATGACTGAATCAAAAAATCTACCTGAATATAGTCATATTATATAATCACCTTTACCCCAACCCCATAAACCACGAAAAACTTTATTGCGTTTTGCTTTGTTATGACAAATAGTAATTCCCATACTGTTAATAAAAAAGAGTCCACTTATAAAAACTTATTTTCATCCTGAAACTCTTGTAAATCAACACTTGTAGTTTATTGTCTTACGTCGAATTTAGATGATGATAATTCCTTGTAGAGTCCTGGTTTATTTCTTATTTTCAAAATTAAGTCTTTTTCCCCTTCTTTGATTAATAAAAGTAATGTTTAGGTTAATTTTATAGAACTAAAGTTTATCTTTAGTTAAACATAAATACCTACTCAATTGTCTTCAACCTTTTTCACACTTTTTCAGCAAGCCCTAATTAAATACCATGACTTTTTCCTATTACCCAATTACGTCGGAAAAATCTAGATAAAGCTGTTTCTTCTAATGATAAATAAATTGGTCTTCCATGGGGACAAGTACGAGGATTTCGGGTTTTTTGCCAATCATCTAAAAGTTGCTGCATTTCTGGCAAGCTCATTTTTGTACCATTACGAATTGCGGTACGACAAGCTACTGCTACTTGTGCTGTTTGTAAGTCTCCTCCCCAACTTAATTCTAAAATTGCTTCGGCTATATCTTCCCTTTCTTTTAACACTAATGGTATGGTTCTTACTGCCCAAATTTGTTCTCCAAATGGTTCTATTTCTAATCCTATTCTTTGCAGTTGTGTAACTTGATTATTGGATAATTGATATAAAATTATGGCGGGTTCTATGGGTACTATTTGCCAATGATCACAGATTTTTTCATATAATACTCTTTCATGGGCTATGTGTTGTTCTACTAACCATATTCCTCCTGAATGTTCGGCTATAATATAGGTGTTATTAGCTTGAGCGATCGCTGTTAAATATAGTTTATTATCTTGTTCATTTTCTTGATTTTTTGAATGATCAACATTATTAATAGATTTAATGTTATATTGTCCTTTGGATTCTGCTACTTTAATTAAATTACTCACTCTACTTGTGTGAACTGATTCTTTAATATTACCTGCGGAAATTTGTAAGGCTTTACTGATAGCTTCTGTAACTTGTGTTTGCCAGAAATTCATGTCATGGAGATAAATTTCTGTTTTGGCTGGGTGACGATTCCAGTTAATTTGATCTGGTGATATGTTAAGGTGTAAAAAACACACAGGATAGCGATCGCGTGGTAATGTCTTATGAAATCCTGAAATAATTGTTTGTTCTAATTCTGCTGATTTAATTATTCTCCCATTAATTGCTATTTTAATCCAATCTGACCGATGACGATGACATCTATCTGGAAGACCAATCACTAAATTTAATGATGAATTTTCTCTATTTACTATGGGTAAATTTAACTCACATAAATCATGATATTTCACTTGACTGAGAATTTGAGGAATTAATTTACCTCCAGTTTTTGCCGGATAAATAGTAAACCATTCTTTATCATTTTGCCATACTTGATAAGTAAGATGAGGATGACATAAGGCAATATTTTGAATAATATTTTGGACTGATTTTATGTGTAGAGGTAAACTTTGATGATGGGGAGAACTATCAACAAATAGATTAGATACTGTTACTACCGTACCAGGAGCGATCGCTGCAATTTCCATTGCTTTCATTTCTCCTTGATGATTATAATTAATTCTCCATCCTTCCGTTTCATTTTTTGCTCGGCTAATAATTTCTAAATCTCCTAATGTTGCTAAACTATGTAATGCTTCTCCCCTAAATCCTAAACTATTAATCCGCCATAAATCATCACGAGAATGAATTTTACTGGTACTATGTGCTGCTGCTGCTTGATATAAATTATCCAGATTTATCCCATCTCCATTATCTGCAACTCGTACTTTCCAATGTTGTGGCCAAATAGAAATTACTATGCGTGTTGCATTAGCATCTAGCGCGTTTTCTACTAATTCTCTAACTACCGCTGTTAAAGAATCTATTACTTCTCCTGCGCTAATTAAATATACTACTTCTGTAGGTAATGGTTGAATTTTGGATGTCATTGTAGATGCCATAATAGATACTATAAAAGTCAACTTTTGCCAGTTATAAAATGTAGTTAAAGATATAAGTTTAAGAGAAATTACCAAAAATTAACATCAAACAATTATAACATAAAATTATCTACAAAACTACTAAATAACTACTAAATTAAAATTTAGATTGATGATTAAGAAAACAGAATTTTACGTAAAAATTTGTTAAATTACAAGTGAGGTTATAAGCGGGAAAGGCTTATGAATAGTAATTTTTTTGCTGATGCTATTGAATTAAAAATGCGTCTCCAATGGGGGCAACCTGCTTTTACAATAATTGATGTACGCGATCGATCTAATTACAATTTAGCTCATATTGCAGGTGCAATTCCTCTTCCCTTAGATAATTTAGCATCTCGCGCTCATTCTACCTTACAACGAGAACGAGATATTTATATCTATGGTGATGATGATGCACAGTCAGCTTACGCAGCACAGATATTAAGAATATCTGGTTTTACTAGTGTATGTGAAATTGCAGGAGGTATTACCGCTTGGGAAAATATTGGTGGTAGTTTAGAAGGTACTACTTGTATAGCTACTAGCTAATTATGCTGATTTAATGTTAGATATTATTGCTATCCCTGACTTTTTTAAGTTGGGGATTTTGTGGTTAAGATTTTATTACCTCTAAAGTAATTATTGAATTTTTATAGATGATTTTATATTCTATCACATTTCTCTAAAAATTTGCAGAAAATGTTACATATCGAGATAGAAAATTACGGTAAACTAATCATAATAGTTTTTATGATCTAAAAAATGACAGCAAATAGTCCCACAATTTTAGCCTTAGACTTTGACGGAGTGATTTGCGATGGACTAATTGAATATTTTGAGGTAGCATGGCGTACCTATTGTCAAATTTGGTCTACAAGTAATCATACACCACCAGATGACTTAGCGTTAAGGTTTTATCGCTTACGTCCAGTAATTGAAACAGGTTGGGAAATGCCTATTTTAATTAAGGCATTAATTGACGGATTTGATGATGATCAAATTCTGCAAAATTGGACAAATATTACTCCTAAAATTTTAGCATCAGATAATTTAGATGCTAAAGAAGTTGCCAAAAAACTTGATAGTTTACGAGATGAATGGATTAAAACTGATGTGAATGAATGGTTAAGTTTACATAGGTTTTATCATGGAGTAATTGAAAGACTAAAAATGACTCTTGCTAGTAATATTGAATTATATATTGTCACCACTAAAGAAGGACGATTTGTTAAAGAATTATTACTACAAGAAGGGATAAACTTACCAGAAACAGCAATTTTTGGTAAGGAAGTAAAACGTCCAAAATATCAAACTTTGCGCGAATTAATTGCTAAATCTTCCCAGAAACCTGTAAAACTATGGTTTGTGGAAGATAGATTAAAAACCTTGCAATTAATTCAACAACAATCTGACTTAGAAGATGTGCAACTTTTTCTAGCAGATTGGGGTTATAATACCCATGCAGAAAGAGAATCAGGGAAAAAAGATCATCGCATTCACGTAATTTCTCTTTCTCAATTTTCCCATGATTTCTCAACCTGGGTTTAACTTATATTATTCAGATCCCGGACTTCTTTAAGAAGTCCGGGATCTTGTGCAATCAGCAATTACCAATTACCATTTATATCATCCATAACCTTTTGGTAATGAGTTATTCTTTTTTGTTCTTTAAATATTTCTGCTGCTTTTTTTAAATCTGTTATTCCTTGCTGTTTATTCCCTAATTTATGATAAGCAATTCCTCGATGATGATAGGCTTCTGCAAATTCAGAATTAAGATTTAATGCTGCATTAAAATCATTAATTGCTAACTCAATATTGCCTAATTTATAATGTAACAATCCCCGATGATTATAAATACCTGCATAACCAGAATTAATGGCGATCGCTTGATTATAGTCTTTCATTGCTGCTGAATAATCTCCCATTGCAGCATAGACAATTCCCCTTTGATAATAGACTTCTGCAAATTTTGGATTGATAGCAAGTGCTTGATTATAATATTTGATTGCTTTAGGCAAATCTCCAAACATATAACTATTTAAACCTTGATGAAAATAGATAATACTATCTTGCTTTTTTATTTGTGCTAATAGTATTCTTGTTTTTCCGTGAGGAAGATTTACCAAATCTTCAGCATCAACTTGAGGAACATATAATGTTATACCTAATATCAAAGATGAAAGCATCAAAGATAAATTGCCCATAGTCATTTCTCCTGTGATAGTGTTATACTAAGTTATCAATAATATCTTACTCTAACAACAGGATACCCGACTTCTTAAACAAGTCGGTTATCTGACACCTACTATTACACCAAAATATATGTTAGACTTAACAAAATTAACACAACAAATGCAAGGTTTTAGTGAACATTTAACCTTAGAAGTTGCCGCCAATAAAGAACGTTTAGAACTAGCACAACAATATTTACAAATTGCTAGTGAATCACAAAAAGAGTTAGTAGAAAAACAAGAAAGATGGAGTAATAATATCCTCTTTGCTAATGCTACACCACTAGAACCATTAGCAAGTTGTATAGATATTCCTATTCCTCCAAAAGTACATACAATAGTAGCTACCGACGGTTCACAAATTGCTCCCAATCATCATGAAATTGCCTATTGTTACCTCTTAAATATTGGTAGAGTGGTATTACATTATGGGCAAAATTTACACCCAATTCTTGATAGTTTACCAGAGGTATTTTATCGTCCTGAAGATTTATATATCTCTCGACAATGGGGAATTAGAACCGAAGAATGGATGGGGTATAGACGCACTGCATCAGAAAGTAGCGTCTTAGCAGAATTAGCTATTAATGCTAAAACCTCTGCACCAATATTAGCAATGGTAGATGGTTCTTTAATACATTGGATATTAGATCAATTACCAATGGATGCGCGTGATTGTATATTGCCCCCCATACTAGAGGCTTGGCAAAAACTACATCAAGCTGAAATTCCTCTCATGGGATATTTAAGTGCATCCCGTAATGTTGAAGCTATGAACTTCTTACGTTTATTAGCCTGTCCTCACTCCGTACCTGACTGTATTAATCATTGCCCTAATCAATTAGATCATTTACCATGTAAGAAATTTGACTCTTTAAGAGATACAACTCTGTGGGCTACCCAACTTAAACCAGGACAACGTGGACCTATATGGCGGAGTAATGCCCGTATTTTAGAACTGTATGAAGAACAGACTATATACTTTTGTTATGTTAATGTAGGTGCAGAAATTGCTAGAATTGAGTTTCCTGCATGGGTAGCAGAAAATTCAGTCATGTTTGATCAAGCACTAGGATTAATGTTAGCACAGGTACAAAAGGGTTATGGATATCCTGTAGCAATTGCTGAAGCGCATAATCAAGCAGTGGTTAGAGGAGGAGATAAAACACGATTTTTTGCCATGTTGGAAAGACAAATGATTAAAGCTGGGATTAAAAATGTTGGTATTTCCTCCAAAGAAATCCGTAAACGTGGTAGCATTGCTTAATATTTTCGTGAGTATTGATAATGATTTTTGACACATTATTTTTTTTACAACATAAAATTACAACAAAAACCACCTCAGTGTGTTCTTAATTATCACATTGTTTTAAATCGGTTAATAATACCAGAATTTGATCTATTGCTGTTCTGATAGCCTGATTAGGTTGTTGATATTGATTAACCATAATACTAAAAACCAAAGGTTGATAATTAGGAGTATTGATATATCCTGATAAATTAGAAATTCCCGTCATAGTTCCTGTTTTTGCTTGGATAATTCCCACAGCATTAGTATTTAAAAAACGATTTTTTAATGTACCACTAACACCAGAAATAGGTAAAGATGCGCGAAAAATTTCTTTTTGTGGGGATTTTTCCATTGCTTGTAAAAGTTGTACTATGGCTGTGGGAGTAACTAAGTTTTTTCTGGATAAACCTGAACCATCAACGATCATATAACCTTGCGGTTCTATACCTAAATCTGTGAGAGTTTCTTTGATGACTTTTAAACCTAAATTAGCAGTAGTTTCATTTGTACCTAATGGTTGCTTACTAGCTAAAGTTCTTAATAAAACCTCAGCATATAAATTATTGCTATTAATATTTGTCTCTAATAATAATTCTGATAAAGGAGGAGATGCTACCACAGCTATTTCTTTACTATTATTATTATTTTTCTGATCATTATTAATTAAAGTTTCCTTAACACTTATACCTTGATTAGCTAAAACTTGACGAAATTCCCTTAAAAAATTTGTGGCAGGATCAAATACAGCTATAGTATTAACTTCTGGTGGTGCATCTATTGGTAATTTTCCATTAATCCTTAAAATTTGCCCTTTTAAATCCCGTTCTATATTGATAAAACCTGGTGTTCCTGATGCTGTTGTGATAGTATTATTCTCAATTTTCCAGTGATATCTTTCAGGAGAATTATCCCATCTTAATTGTAATTTATCACCAACTTTTTGGGGTAATAAAGTTAATGAAATGGCATTTTCATTGAGAATTAAACTATTAACTTGTGTACCATAGTAAGATTGAATATCTTCCCATTCCCAACTAGAATTAATCAGATCACCTTGAAAAGAACTATCATCAGCAATTAATTTGTTAATTTCCTTAATACCACTTTGAAATAACTGTTGAGATAAAAGTTGTAATTGCGGATTTTTCAAACTAGGATCTCCACTGCCTACCACACGCAAAACTCCATTACCATCATCATAAATAGCAGTGCGAAAACGAAAATCTGATCCTAATTTTGTTAAAGCTACCGCAGTGGTAAATAATTTAATATTAGAAGCAGGAGTAAAATATTTTTCGGCATTTTGACTGTAAATAGTTTCCCCTGATGATAAATTTTTAATTAAAATACCCCAATGCGATCGCTTTAAATCTTCCCGATTAACAACATTATTAATAGCTGATGTTAATTGATTAGTACAAATTGATTTATTGTCATTATTTTTAACATTAACTTGCGAAGTACGAGTTTCTGCTTTAACTATTTGTTTACCATCACCAATAGATAAACTAATTAACAGGAATAGGCAACTAAAAGAGACTTTTTTGAACATTGTAAACATGAGATTTATTAAAATAATTTTCTTGAGTAAATTTATCATATTATATAATCATATCCTTAACTTATTTAATAAATTGAGAATTAAACCAGAATTATAATTTACCCCTAATTGTAAATAAAATTGTCAAACTATTTACAATTATATAACAACATAGTAAAACCAATAATATCCAGATATAATAACAGTGACATGGAAGCACCCCAAACTCAACTACCAAAAACCCTTAACCAGTTTAAAACAGAAGTATGGACAGTGGCCATATCGCCCAGAGAAGAACACATAGCCGTTGGTTTAGATGATGGTACAGTGGAAATATGGGACTTGCTAACGGGGGAAAAGTCCGTTAGTTGTATCGGACACACAGAACCCATTAACTCCGTAGCCTTTAGTCCCAATGGTAATATTTTAGCTACTGGTAGTTATGACAATACAGTGCGGTTATGGGATATAAGTACAGGTGAAAATATTGCTGTACTGGCAGGTCATAGAGATTCAGTGAGAGCAGTATTATTTAATAATAATGGAAATACTATTATAAGTGGTAGTGATGACAACACATTATGCCTATGGGATGTTACCACAGGTGAACCTATAGTAGTTTTAGCAGGTCATAAAGATTCTATTACCTCATTGGCATTTAGTTACGAAAATAATACCTTAATTAGTAGTAGTTATGATCACACATTGCGTTTATGGGACATTAATGAAAGAGTTACAATTCAAACCTTTATAAAACATAAAAAAGCTATTACTACCGTAGCATTTAGTCCTGACAGTAAAATGATAGCTAGTGGTAGTGAAGATAACACAATTTTATTATGGGATTTACAAGGGGAAACAATTGGTAAACCCTTGGTAGGACACACAAAACCAGTGATGTCAGTGGTGTTCAGTCCCGATGGTAGTACTTTAGCTAGTTGTAGTAAAGACAACACAGTGAGATTATGGGATATATCGGATCTAGATCGCAAAAGACAGATTATTATTGGCCAACATGAAGGCGAAGTATATTCCTTAGTATTTGATGCAAAAGGAAATTATATAATTAGTGCGGGACAAGATGGTATTAGATTTTGGTTGGTGAGTAAATTTAATTTAGTGCGTACTCCTCAAGCATTCAAGAATGATGAACCAAGAGGGGAAGATTCATTAAATGTAGCGAAAGAACTTTATGCGATCGCGGACGTATTAATGTTAAGAAGTCTTGAACCACCATTAGCAGTAGCAATTTTAGGCGGTTGGGGAAGCGGAAAATCCTTTGGTTTACACTTAATAAAACAGCAAATTACTAAAATTCGTTGTCAACAATTAACCGAAAAACAAACATGGGGAAAAATAGGAAATGAACCAAATCTTTCACCTTTTGTCGGTCATATTTATCAAATAGAATTTAATGCTTGGAGTTATGCAAAATCTGATTTATGGGCAAGTTTGATGCAAACTATTTTTTCTGAATTAGATAGACAATTAACATTAGAAAAAAAGCTAGGAGAATATCTACCTTTACTCACAGGAGGAGAAATTTGGTCTATCTTAAATGACATGAATGATAATGATAGAAAAACGATTTTAGAGTCCACATTAGCATCAGAAGTATTTGCCAAATTTAAAGAAGATCAGGTAAATAGTAACGCCCTATGGAATATTCTCAGTGAAGTCAGAAAAGAAGAACAAAAAAAATTAAAACAACTAGAAAACCAACTGCAAGAATTACATGAGGAAATGAAATTAAGAACTACAGAAATCGAACGTCAATTTGATCAAAATCTTGATCAACTAGACAAAGAATTTAAAGAAGAAGTGAGAATAATTACAGAAAATGTCAATCAAGAAACAGAAAAAATAGCCATTTTGATTGTTTTTCTATCTCAACTCAAAGAAACACTCAAAGATGATTTAGGGGATTCTATATTAAAAGACTTTTTAAACTCCTGTGGATTTAAAAACAGGCAAGATTTAGAAAGACAATTTCCCATATTAAACTTAGATACACTCTCAAAATCTAACATCATAGATATAGCCCAAGAATTAATTATCAGCAACAATGACAAAATAGACAACATTATCATTAATGCTAAGAAAATTAATCATTTTATCGAAGAACAACCTATAAAAATTGTAGGTTTAATCGAATTTATTAAAAAAGATAAAACAAAATTAATCCTTTTTATCATTTTTACCACCTTACCATTTTTAACCTATGGTTTTATAGTGTATGTTTTACCAAAATTCATGCCTGCACTATTAGAAATATCCTCAGCTCTAAAAATTTGGTTAGCAAGTGTATCAAGTATTCCTGCTATATCTGTGGGGATTGAAATATTCAAACAACTGCAAATATTACAAGCAAAAACTATAAGATTATTACAAGTAGCAAGAGAAAATGTAGAAAATGAAAAACAGAAATTAGCTACACATAAACAAGAGAAAATTGAAGAAAAAATCAACAAACGTAAATCAGAATATGAAGAAAATCAATTGAAAAGAATTAAGGATGAGAAAGAAAAAGCACAACAACAATTAACCACCTATCAAAAAGACATAGAAAACCTGCAAATTACAATCAAATTACAAAAACAAAAAGTAGGTTTAACAGCACAATATAGGTCACTGTTAGAATTTGTGAATAATCGCTTACAAGAAAATTCCTATCAAAAATATTTAGGATTAATGCACCAAATACAAGAAGATTTGAAAGACTTATCAGATCATCTAACTGCTAAAACTCCTAATACAGAAAAATTAGCAATTCTCAAACAATACTTCCCCAGAGGACCAGCGAGAATAGTATTGTATATAGATGATTTAGATCGTTGTCCTCCTGATAGAGTTGTACAGGTGTTAGAAGCAGTACAATTATTATTAAATACCGACATATTTGTGATTATTTTAGCCATAGATGATCGCTATGTTAGTCGCGCATTAGAAACCATTTATAGAGGAGTTTTAAAACGTGGTGGCAGCCCTTCTGGTGTAGATTATTTAGAGAAGATCATTCAAATTCCTTACCGAATGCGGCCAATTAATAAAGAAATTACAGAGAATTATATTAAATCTCTATTGGAAATTGAAGAACAAGTAGAAAATCATCCAGAAATATTGATTTCTTCGCAACAACAGACATATCAAGACGACTTACTACAATCTAACATTGGCAGTTATCCATCACAAATACTTAGGGATATGGTTATTAATGAACAGGAAATAACAGAAACGAAACAAGTAGATCATCAAGAATTACCACATTTAAAAGAAAGCGTACCATTAATTGTGGTAGAGAAATTTACAGCAGAAGAATTTGCTTGGATTAAAGAATGTTGTCAGCACGTTGATTTAACTCCCAGAACAGCAAAAAGGTTAATTAATATTTGTAAAATCCTAAAAATTATTTGGACAAGTTTACCTGATGATACAACTTGGAAACCAGAACTATCAAAAGAATGTAAACAAACCTTAATTGCCTTTTTAGCATTAGCGGGTAGATATCCCAAAGAAATGCGAAAACTCCTAGAAGAAATTTATTTAGACTTTGAAGAAAGCGATGCAAATATGGTAATTCTCAAAAAAGAAACATGGTTACATCGTTTACAGCAACAAGATGTATTTATGGATAGACATAATCAAAGAGAATGGAAGAAATTTAAAAATGACTTCATGAAAATGTCACCTCAACAAGAATTTTACTTTGAAAAAAGAACATTTAATCTAGCAGTTTCTTTCTGTTTTGTGGGAGATTTAGGTTATGATCCCGATGATTATTATAATCGTGAATATAGATATGAAGATGGAAAAAAACAATATGGTTTTCTAATTTGATTCAGATCCCGGACTTCTTTAAGAAGTCCGGGATATTTGCTTAGGTTAATTACCTTTTCAGCTTTCTTTCTAAAAAAGCGGTAATTTGTTCCCAAGCAGAAGTAGCAGCAACAGCATCATAACGATAACCGTCATCTCTCATAAAAGTATGTTCTGCTTCATAACAGAAAAATTGATGAGGTACTTTAGCATTTTCTAAAGCATGAATGATAATATGTCTATCATGTTCAGAAATATGGGGATCTTCAGTACCAAAAATTAATAATATTTCCTCTTTAATTTCATTAACTCTGTGAATAGTATCTGCTACACCTTTGCCTAATTTACCGCTAGGAATACCAGTGGGATAACAACAAACTGCTGCGTCAATTTCACGTTCAAAAGCAGCACGAAAAGCCAAATGTCCACCAATACAAAAACCTAATGTACCAATTCTATCATTAATAACTGAACTGTCATTTTTGAGAAAATCAATTACTGCACGAGTATCAGCATCATATTGAGAAATTAATGTTTTTCTGGCATTATCATTACCGCGCATTCTGCCAAGATCATTAGGTTCAATTACAGAACCTACAGGTTCAATACGGTGGAAAATTTCTGGTGCTGCGACAATATAACCAAAACTAGCTAAATAATTAATTAAGCGAATTATGGCATCACCTAATTGATAAATATCACTGTAAAAAACAATTCCTGGATATTTACCTACTGGTTTAGGAGAAGCGATATAAACCCGCATCAAACTATCCTCAACTCTTAATTCAATGTTGCGTTTTACGATTTGCATTTTTTGTTTTTTGGTAATATGTTAAATCGTAATTCTTCAAATTTAATAATAATCAGTAAATTTTTAGTAAATATTATCAAATAATATAATTAGATGATGATAAATACCAGTTATACAAATAAAACCTTTAGGATGTGCGTGTTATTTATTCTGTCCACCTAGGTGGACTTTGCTTGTCTAGTAGCGAATTATATTCGCCATCTGCTAAAAAATATATCAAAATATATCAAAAGATAGAAGAAATATAGAAATGTTGATCAAAACTAATATTAATGTTTCCAAAACAAAAATTCTTCTATACAATAAAGATAATTATAAAAAACTGCCATATTTTCATGGTAATCAATGTTCCAAAAATTACCAATAGGATAGGAATGAGATCATGCCAAAAACTCTCAGTGTTACTCCTCAAAATATTCTTGATCAGATTAAAATTTCCTGTCAAATACCTACCGTACTAGAAGCGATCGCTACTAAAAAAATTATTAGTGAAATTGCTGAAAAAGAAGGCATTAAAATAGAAATAGAAGAGTTACAGAAAGCTGCCGATAATCTACGTTTAGCAAACCAACTAGTTAAAGCAGAAGAAACCTGGGAATGGCTAAATAAACATTATCTTTCCCTAGATGATTTTGAAGAAATAGCCCAAACAAATTTAATTTCTACTAAATTAGCTAATCATCTATTTGCTGATAAAATAGAACCTTTTTTTTACGCCCATCAACTTGATTATACCGCCGCAGTAACCTACGAAATCATCTTAGATGATGAAGATTTAGCCCTAGAATTATTTTATGCCTTACAAGAAGGAGAAATTAGCTTTCAAGAAATAGCCCGTCAATATATTCAAAATCCAGAAATTCGTCGCGGTGGAGGATATCAAGGTATCCGTAAACGTAGTGATTTTCGTCCAGAAATAGCGGCCGCAGTTTTCGCAGCTAACCCTCCACAAATTATCAAACCAATTACCACATCTAAAGGAGTACATCTCATTCTTGTGGAAGAAATTATCAAACCAGAATTAAATCACCAAATGCGTATTAACATCTTGAGTAATTTATTTAGCAATTGGTTAAAAGAACAACTTGCAGAATTAGAAATAGTTGTTAAACAATTACATCCAGAAAACGTAGATAATTTAGAGAATGTTTATAAAATATAAATTCATACCTGGCAATTATAAATCGCATCTACATAGACAAAACCCACCTGTGTGGGTTGAAAAACCTTAATTTTGTATCAGTCCACGTAAGTGGACTTAGTTTGTGTAGTAGCGATTTCTAATCGCCGCTATTCTAAAGGAGTATAAATATCGTCTGAATAAGCATTCAGATAAGCAGATTCTAACTTAATTTTTTGGGAGGCGAATTGTTCAAAAATAGACATAATTCTACTCTCAGGACTATTATCACCTTTATGCCAACTATTAATTAAACCATTGGCTATCATTTGACATCTATGTGTACCAAAACTCTCCTGTTCAGTAAACTTATTTTCTGGTTCTTCCGCGCAACCCAAACCGGGAGCTAATTGTTTAGTAAATAAAGGTACTTCTGGTAAAAAATAATCCTTATTTTCTGAATAAACCCTTTTTAAAACCTCATGAATTAACGGATAATTATATTTATTAAAATAAAGAACTCCAGCATCATAACGTTTATAGTTATCAGGACTGTATAAAGCCTTAAATGAAAAAGGAATTTGTAAATAATTCAAAAGTTGAGTTAAAGACTTCATCATAGAAATAGCACCTTCTGGAGTGACATTAAAATAAACCCTAGCAATATTTTTATCTCCTTGAGTGCCTTGATTACTAACAGCCATATAAAACGCATTTTGCACTAAATTTTTAGGCATTTTAATTGCTACTAATTCACCAACAATAGCATTTTTATCCCTGTCAGATAAATATACATCCCTTTGAATATGTAAAGTTAAGCCATTCCTTTTAACTAATAAACAACCATCACTTTCTTCATTAATTACTAACCAATTGGGACTCCAATAACCTTCTCCTTGATTATTTTTATGTAATCTTTCATAAAAACCTAAATCCATACCAAATAAATTATCATTGGTTAACTTTTCCTCTGTTGTTACTTCCGAAATTTCTGTATCTTGCCAAGAGTTATGATAATAAGTACCATAAATAAAATTGCGTAATTGCAAACTTAAATGTTTCTCCTGAACCTGCAAAGGTAAATCTTGAAAACGAGCTATCACTGATGCTGGTAATTCTCTTGATTTATATCTTAAATGTTTAAATACAGAATAAGATTCAATTTCTACATAATTAACAATGTCTTCTAAGGATATTTTTAACTGCTTTGGTAATTTTGAAAATTGACTTGTTTGTATTGTTTGTGAATATATTACTTGCATATTTATTTCCCTTTTTGATTAAGTGAAATATCCCTAAGTTCTAATATCAATTAATAGTTTATCTACCAAGTCAAAAAAGAAATTGGGGATATATGTGATCTGATCTATGAAATCTATGCAACGGATCTATAATCAAATAAGTGAGAGTTAGCTATAGTTTCTAAAAAATCTCTGCCAAAAACTGTAGAAATAGACCCTTGAGGACGACATAATAAACTTTTAGCAACTTGCAAAATGCAAATACCTGAATTACCGAATATTTTTTGATGTTGTAATCTTGCTTGAATAGCTCTAATTAATGCTAAACCACTAAATTGTATCACTAGATTTAAAAAATTAGGACGAGTTTCTAAAACTTCTGGAAAATTGGTTAAATAAGCATTAACTAATGTGGAAATTGAAGGTTGAATGGTATGTAATGGAATTGCAGCTAATCGCAAACATTCTTCAATAGGAATGGTTTTACTAGCTACTAAACTATATAACCAAATTTGTAAATAACTAGCAATTAACGATCCTAAATCATTAGCAGGATCTCCCCAATTACCCCTTTCCCAATCAATCAAACGAATCATTTTTTCATCATTGCTTTCCCAATGATGTGATAACAATAAATTATTTAGTTTTAAATCATTATGGGTTAAACAACAAGCATAAAATTCTTGATTTAGTTGAGCGATCGCTTTTCCTAAAGTATCATACTTTTGATAAAGAGCAAAAAATTTAATCCCATCTGCAGGAAGTGAACCAAAAATTTGTGGTGTAATCTTTTCTAATCCCTGACTAAGATTAGGAACAGCATTTTTCAGATCATTAGTAGAATTTTGTAAAAATTGATGATAGTATTGTTTATTAAAGGTACTGCGATGAATTTCCGCCAAATTAGCACCAATTACCCCTGATATCTTAGTAGGAAAAATTTCATCTTTACCATAAAATTCTGCTAAATCTTGATAGTCATGAAGATAGTTAAAAACCAAGATAGAATTTTCTACATCAAAGTGAACCACCTCAGAAAGAAAATTACGTAAATAACTAACTTCTGGGAACTTTTGACATAAATTATGAATTCTCCACTCATCTTGAAATTCACCTAAAGTTTTACCATTTTGATTATATCGCTCTTGTTTTACCAACAATTGCCGATCATCTGCTAAAGTCACTAATAAATTAAAATTCTTCGCTGGTTTTAGTTCTATTTTAGCAGTTAATTTTTCTTGTTCATAACAAATGCGATGATAAACTAAGTAATCAAATACATTATCGGAACTTAATAAAAATGTCATAGTCGTAATTGAATTATTTAGTATTTGTAGGTTAGGTTGAAAAAACCCAACATTACGGAAAATTATCACCATTGGAAAATTGAAGCTCAAATTTGCATTGGTTCCATCAATAATTACCAATAATTATTATTGAATGAAGTTGCTAAATAGGAAACTGAATCTATAGCATAAGCCAATAATACAAATTGCATTGATTTCACAGCATATTGAACTAATACAGGAAAATCCCGGCCTATGCCTCCATCTAATCCTCCAAATATAGGTAAATCATTATCATCGTCAAAATTGAGATCATGAATTACTGGTAAATCATATATTTTCATATTTGCCATTTTCTTATCCTCATGATCAAAATTGACTTACAAAAATGGAAATAATCATCATTTTTTTTTTAATGTGTGACAGATAGCAATAATTTGTTGATTACTAACGAATTATTAAATCTGACACACCTTACTAACATCCCAGTTATGTAAATTGTAATTTGGAAAATTTCCCCCTTTAAAAAGGGGGATAACCAATATAATTTACCGGGAACGTATCTGGAACATATTATGAGCTATACCCATAATATTTATCTACCTTAGTAGAAATTGTGAGCTCCGTGACTATAGGATTTAGCTAATTCCACAGCACTTCTAATTGAATAGCCTAATAAGACAAATTCTTGACCTTTAATAGAGAAAGTAACTAAATCCCCGAAAGTATTAGAACTAGCACCACCTTGAACCGCAATAGTATCTACATCATTCATATCACTCAAAAAACTTTCAGAATCTTGAAATAATTCAGAACCATCAGCCTTTAATTGGGAGAGTTTAATACTTGCCATGATTTCCTCTAAAAAATTGTTACTAATGTTTTGTGACTACCAGTTAAACTTGTCTTTGTTCAACTGATGCTTTTATTTTTATTCAGAAAATTATGAGAAATCAAGGGTTAGAACTACATCAAAAAGACATAAATCAATGAGTAAAGTCATAAGAATTAGTAATTTATATATATTGATATATTGGAGATATAAAAAAAATATGCGTTTCTCAAAGTTGGTAAATTAGCTCTGAAAACGCACTTTATTCAAAAAATTTTGCCAAAATTTTGGGATGATTGGTTCTAAATGTTAAATCCTCTTCTGAAACTAACACTAGTTCCATCTATTTTTGACCACCAACTTTGAACTTGATTATCTATTTTGCTGAGAAATTCTGATATATCATTGATAGTCGCAGGATCTTCACCATATTGTCCGTAGCCAGTATACTCTCCTATGTAACCTCCTACAATACTTGTGAGTTCTTCTGGGCTAAGATTAGTGAAATCCTCTTGGTTGTTACTAGAATATATGTCAACAATCTTAATCATGATCTTTTTTCACCTCTAACTATATACAGAATATAGGAAAGTAAAAATGTAAGCATTCAGTAATTAGTAATCAGACAATAGTAGCAAGAACATAGCTGAAAGCTAACGGCTGAATACTTACGCAAAAATTTTAACATTCCTACTCTTTTATTTTGATTTGTTGTCTTTTGAAGTCAAGTTTTTCTGGAGTATTTACTAGACACAATTACTCATTTTTTGTCTTTTTAGAGATCACAAATTAAATAACAAGAACCCCAATCTCCTTAAGAAATCAGGGTTCTGTATAATTGCTGTATAAGTGTTATATCAATTAGTCAATTAACCAACAAATGCTAAACGAGGTGCTACTTCTGCAGGACGAGGTACACCTTTTAAGTATGCTAAAACGGTATCAGCATCGGATACTTCAAAAGGATCGGTAGGACAGTTATCTTCAAAACCTGGTTCGATGAATATCTTCTCAATTTCACCGTTGTTTACAACCATTGCATAACGCCAAGAGCGCATTCCAAAACCAATGTTAGACTTATCTACTAACATTCCCATTTTGCGGGTAAATTCGCCACTACCATCTGGTAACAAGAATACATTTTTCGCGCCTTGTTGTTTACCCCATTGGAACATTACAAACGCATCATTAACTGATAAACAAATAATGCTATCTACACCTTGTGCTTTAAACTGATCATATAGTTCTTCATAGCGTGGTAGGTGAGTAGAAGAACAAGTAGGAGTGAATGCTCCGGGTAGGGCAAATAGTACTACTTTTTTACCACTGAAAAGTTCTTCAGTAGTCACATCTTGCCAACGGTAAGGGTTGGAACCTCCCACAGACTCATCACGAACACGAGTCTTGAATACTACATGAGGAACGTGAGTAATAGCAGCCATAAATACCTCTTTTGTCCTTTGTTCTACCTGTGTTGTGCATCTAAAAATCCCAGAAACACTCAAGTTTTTTTACTGCTTGATCATTTACTGGTTGATTGTTATGACTTTTAAACTATAACTCAGAATAGTTCTGAGTTAAGAATTAGTCAATAGTTATAAATACTTATTTTATAATATATTTCTTAAAAAAGTGTCACTCTGAAACAGATACAAGTTATAATAGTGGTTTATATCTATTAAGACTTACGCAAGTGTCACACTAAAAACTTGTTGTAGAGTGTGTCAGATATCAAGAATCTGTTTATTTGCGGCATTTATGCAGTCTGATGTACCCTACCAATGTGCCAGTTGGGTAATTCCTGTCTATATAGGATAATTAACCGCTAGTTTAGTAACTATTTAGTAAGTATTATGCAGTATAAAGCTAATGAGATTATTAAAACGTTAAAAAGTAAAGGTTTGCGAGTAACACCGCAAAGATTTGGGGTATATGCGAATTTACTAAATAGAAAGGATCATCCCACAGTTGAGCAGATTTTAAAAGACTTAAATCAGGAAGCACCCACATCTTCTCAAGCTACAGTTTATGCTGCACTGCAAACCTTACGAGAAGTGGGTTTAGTGCGAGAAGTATTATTAGAAGAGGGCATCTCCCGTTATGATGCTAATATTGCCCCCCATCATCATTTTCGCTGTAGTTGCTGCGGTGCAATTGAGGATATTGACTGGAGTGCCTTCCCCGGTATAGATTTAAGTAAATTACGAGTTGGTTTAAAAGTAGAAAGATATGAAGTAACAGTTCAAGGGTTATGCGATCGCTGTTCCTAGCTGTTCCTAAATGAGCTATTAATAAATAACCTTAGATATCTCATCAATAGTAAAATAGTAGATTAGGCTTATAGCCTGATTTTTGAAGATATCTAATAATTGTGTTTTTCTGTATAAGCAATACGTAAACTTTGCACCAAAATAAATAAAGAAGCTATAGTCATTAAACCTCCCCAAAACCAATAGGGTAAAAACAAATATCGCTGCATTTGGGCTGTATCAGATAAACCTAAACCTCCCGCACTGTAACTAAATAAATAGTCTACTTGATGATAGGTACTCACACAGGCTTGAACCCCTAAAAATTGCATGGCAAAACCCTGAATCTTTTTTGATGTTTTCAGAGCAATTCCTAAAATAATTAAACCTAAAATGGGAATTACCAAAAAACCAAATAATGAACGTACCCAAACCAAAGTAGACAGCAATAAAACCCCACCTAAAACCTTTAAACTCCAGGTACTCAAATTAAAACTGCCAGAAGCAGTAATTAACCAAGAACCAGCAATTGGTGGACCCATCGGACCTGCTGCTGCTACTAAACCCGGTCCAATATTGCCCCATGTACTATTTAAAGCATAATGAGCTAGTCCTGAACCATTACTAAAAATTTCTAACTTATGAAAATGTCCTCCTAAAATTAAAGCCATTAACCCATGTCCCATTTCATGAAACCAGGTAGCCAGAATTGTAAAAGGATATAAAATATAATTACCAAAAGGTATTTGCCATAAAACCACTGTAGCGATCGCTGCCACAATTAACCATCTTAAACTCATTTTTTCCCTATCTTTAGCAATTTCTTGATTAACTTCTTTCATAATTTTATTACATCTCCAATTTCTTCCTTAAATGTATCATTTTCTCCTATTAATTGTCATTACCTTTACCACTTGACAAATTTACCAATTTTAATTAACATAAATATACAATTACCTAAATGCTAGTAATTACATTTATAAGTATCTAAGTGACTATCTTAAAAAAGATTATACATCAAAATCTAAAAACCTGTATATTTTCTGGCTGTCACCTGTTTACCCATCTAAAATTCACAGTAGATACAGCACATTCCATCTACATGAGATACACTATGAACACAGCAAGATGCCTGTGTTACAAGGGTTTTATCATTAACATTTGTACCTCATAATAACGGAAACTGCTGTATTAAATGAGGTTGTGATAGGTTATGAGTGCATACACTATGTAAAAGTCTAACTAAATAATTTAAGAGTGCTTTGAACGAACTTTTAAAAAAAACGGCTCATTAATTGATAATCTAATCATCTAAGCAATTGCTATAAATAAAGATCAATTAATTATATAATTCCATTCCATCAATGTTTGCTGCGTCAAATCAATTATTATGGTCAATGATAGGCTTACTGCTGACCATGGCAGGTACTTTCCTAGAGGCTTATGGAACTACATCTCCTTGGAGTTGGAGTCAACACGGTATTCAAACCGTACCTTTAGGAGTAAGTTATCAAATAGGTGCTGTATTATTAGTAGGTTGTTTAGGTGGAAAAAATGCCGGCGCACTGTCACAAATAGCTTACTTAGTCATGGGACTAACCCTATTACCTGTTTTTGCAGAAGGTGGTGGCATAGGATATGTTAAACTATCACAGTTTGGCTATTTACTAGGTTTTATTCCTGGATCTTGGATTTGTGGTTATTTTGCCTTTAAAGTAAAACCTAAATTAGAAACTTTAGGTTTTAGTTGTATATGCGGATTATTAACAGTTCATATTTGTGGCATTATCTACTTGATAATTAGTTATATTCTTTTACCCAGTAGAGGAGCAGAAAACCTATCCTTATTGCAAGCTATTTTAAAATACTCATGTTTTGCCATTCCTGGACAGTTAATAGTAGTTTGTGCAGTAACTATTATAGCCTATGTGTTGAGACACTTAATGTTTTACTAGAAGTTAGTAGGGGTGTAGCAGTACTAAACCCGTATAAGGAGACATGGGAACCGAATTTCGCCCGTACATGAGCCAGTAGGGGTTAATTAACAGTTAAACAATTTCCTCCTACTCCCTGTTCCCTGCATTCATGAGACTATTTTACCAATCACCCCAATTACCAAATTATATTAGTTTTTCCTTATTCATCATGACTATACGTATCAAAAATCGCCTGTTTTGGATTTCTGCTATAGTAGCAGTATTATTTGATCATCTGACAAAATATTGGGTCGTTAAAAATTTCCGTTTAGGGGAAACCTTACCCTTAATACCGGGAGTATTTCATTTCACCTATGTAACCAATACAGGAGCAGCCTTTAGTCTTTTCAGTGGTAAAGTAGAATGGTTAAAATGGTTATCCCTATTAGTTAGTTTACTATTGATTAGTATAGCCATATTTGGACCTATATTAAGTTTATGGGAGCAACTAGCCTATGGGTTTATCTTAGGTGGAGCAATGGGTAATGGTATTGATAGATTTATGTTAGGCTATGTAGTGGACTTTCTGGATTTTCGTGTGATTAATTTTGCTGTGTTTAATATAGCAGACTCTTTTATTAGTATAGGCATTTTCTTTTTATTACTGGCATCATGGCAGGAAAGATCAACTTCTAGTCATAGATAAACAGAGGTAAATAGGTTCAAAAATTGCGGAAAATATTTTTGAGAAGGTGTAGTTGATCTAGTGATGGTTTAACTATGGTATGGACTATAGTGACATGATAAAATAATCAAAAATAACTAAATTTAAAAAATTTAAACTTGTAAACTTACTGCCTATTTTCCCTTGTCTCATTCCTCTTTACGTAATTATAGCCGATGAGTTCTCCACAACCCCCTCAAAAATCGCCCACCTTGCTAGGTCAAGTGACTCAAGCAATACAAACCATTCATGCTAATGTAGACTTTTCTAAATTAAAACTCAAGGCTAATGCCAAAGTACCAGAACTATGGGTACAAGATCCGGGAGCAGATAAAGTAGAAGAATATCCCTTATTGGGCGATCGCTATCTCTTAGGTCGTAGTTCCCAATGTGACATCAAAGTACGTAATCAAGTTGTTAGTAAAATACATCTATCCTTAACCAGAGATTCAAGTCAAGGCGGATCAGTGTTCATCATCAAAGATGAAAAGTCCGTTAATGGTATTTACTTAGGTAAAAGAAGAATTACAAGTTTAGAACTGCGTGATGGAGACGTTATTACTCTCGGTCCACCAGAACTAGCAGCGTCCGTGAAAATAGAATTTAGGAATCCGCCAGCATGGTACATTAAAGTGGCTACTTGGGCGGCATGGGGACTCGGTGGAGTGAGTGCATTAGCTGGGCTGGCCATTGGTGCAGAATGGATGAAATTCTCTATCAGACCCTTACCCACAGCTACTAGCGCCCCCATAGTAGTTTATGCTGGGGATGGAGAAACACCCTTGCGTGAACCTCGCAATATTAACCATGTAGATTATCCCAAACTATCAGACTTTGGACCTTATTTACCTGCCGCCGTAGTTGCTTCTGAAGACAGTCGCTATTATTGGCATCCAGGAGTTGATCCTTTCGGTATTTTGCGTGCTGTAATTATTAACAGGCGTAGTGGAGGTGTACAACAAGGTGCAAGTACAGTTACTCAACAAGTTGCCCGTAGTTTATTTCGTGATTATGTAGGTAGAGAAGATAGCTTAATGCGCAAAATCAGAGAAGGGGTTGTATCTTTAAAATTAGAAACATTTTATAGTAAAGATGAGATATTACTAACTTATCTTAATCGTGTATTTTTAGGAGGAAACACCTCTGGATTTGACGATGCGGCTAAATACTACTTTAATAAGTCAGCTAAAGAATTACAACTAAATGAAGCAGCTACCCTAGTAGCTATTTTACCTGCTCCTAACGCCTTTGACTTTTGTGGTAGTGGCACAAAAAAATTAAGTGTGGTTGATTATCGCAATCGCGTAATCAAGCGGATGCTAACTATGGGTAAAATTAGTCAGGAAGAAGCCAATCGCGCCCGTCGTTCTATTGTACAAGTTAATCCTAAAGTTTGCGAAATCCAAGCAAAAACTATTGCTCCCTATTTCTATGATTATGTATTTGAAGAACTCAGATCACTTTTAGGACCTGAAGTTTATAGAGAAGGTAACTATATTATTGAAACAAATTTGAATATCTCTATGCAAAAAAAAGCAGAGTTAGCCTTAAATAATTCTGTAAGCAATAGTGGAGCAAGTTTTCGCTTTTCTCAAGGAGGAATGGTAACTTTAAACTCCAAAACAGGCGCTATTTTAGCAATGGTAGGAGGAACTAATTATAGAACTAGCCAGTTTAATCGCGCCGTAACAGCAAAGAGACAACCGGGTTCTACGTTTAAGATATTTGCTTATGCTGAGGCTTTAAGGCAGGGGATATCCCCATACAAGAATTATTCCTGTAGTTCTTTAACATGGCAAGGATTTACTTATAAACCATGTCGTTCCGGTGCTGGTGGTAGTTTAGATATTGCTAGGGGGTTAGCATTGTCAGAAAACCCCGTTGCTTTGAGAGTTGCTAGAGAAGTGGGTTTGGATAAAGTCGTGGATATGGCCAGGAATTTAGGAGTAAAATCTGAACTGGAGGCAGTACCAGGGTTAGTGTTAGGACAAAGCAGTGTGGATGTGTTAGAAATGACAGGTGCGTTTGGAGCGATCGCCAATCGAGGAGTATGGAATCCTCCCCATGCTATCACAAGGATTCTCGATAGTAGCACCTGTAAAGATCGTAATGACCTAAAAACCTGTGCAGAGATTTATTCTTTTGATAAAGATCCTAGAGGGAATAGACAAGCATTAAAGAAAGGTATAGCTGATCAAATGACTGAATTAATGCAGGGAGTAATTACCAGTGGTACAGGTGGAGGTGCTAGGCTGGGTTTAGGCGAAGCCGGAAAAACAGGAACTACTAACAATAACGTTGATCTATGGTTTATTGGTTTTATCCCCAATCGTCAACTAGTGACTGGTATTTGGCTAGGTAATGATGATAACACTCCGACTCATGGTAGTAGTGCTCAAGCAGCCCAATTATGGGGTAAATATATGGGAACAATTACTAAATAGAGTCACTATCATACACCACATTCCATCTACATGAGGTACACTATAAACACAGCAAGATCCCTGTTTTACAAGGGTTTTATCATTAACATCTGTACCTCATAATAACGGAAACTGGTGTGTTATTCATTTATACTAAGTAAATCGCATTTAGCTAATATCCGTGAAAACATATAAGTTAAACGATATATTTTAAGGTAAGCGGTTCATAGTTAATAGTAAAACGTTGAATAGCAAATTGGAGGAAATTTTCTGAAGTGGATTGTTGATAGAACAAAGATCAAAGTAGAATAAGGTTTACAGAATTTAGTAAATTTTAGAAAAATTCTATCATCACCAACAAAATCAGCTTACTCAAGTAATTATGTTTGATGCACTATCTGACCGTTTAGAATCTGCCTGGAAAAAATTACGAGGACAAGATAAAATATCATCCTCTAACATTCAAGACGCTTTAAGAGAAGTGCGTCGAGCTTTGTTAGAAGCGGATGTGAACCTCCAGGTAGTCAAAGATTTTATTTCCCAAGTGGAAGCTAAAGCCCAAGGCATCGAAGTTATTTCTGGTGTCCGTCCCGATCAACAATTTATTAAAGTGGTTTATGATGAACTGGTGCAAGTGATGGGGGAGGAAAACGTTCCCCTAGCAGAAGTACCAGGTAAAACCACAATCGTGTTAATGGCAGGTTTACAAGGTACAGGCAAAACTACTGCTACAGCTAAATTAGCTTTACATTTACGTAAATTAGAACGTAGTTGTTTATTAGTTGCTACAGACATATATCGTCCTGCGGCTATTGACCAATTAATTACACTAGGCAAACAAATAGATGTACCAGTGTTTGAATTAGGCAGTGATGCTAATCCTGTAGAAATTGCCCGTCAAGGTGTAGCACGCGCCCAGGCTGAAGGCATAAATACTGTAATTATTGATACAGCCGGACGCTTACAAATAGATGCGGACATGATGGCAGAACTAGCCCGCATTAAGGAGACTGTACAGCCAGATGAAACCTTGCTGGTTGTGGACTCTATGACAGGGCAAGAGGCAGCAAATCTCACTCGCACCTTTCATGAACAAATTGGCATTACAGGGGCGATACTGACGAAAATGGATGGGGATAGTCGCGGTGGTGCAGCTTTATCTGTGCGGCAAATTTCCGGAGCGCCTATTAAATTTATTGGGGTAGGGGAAAAAGTTGAGGCTTTACAGCCGTTTTACCCTGACCGGATGGCTTCAAGAATTTTAGGTATGGGTGATGTTCTCACCTTGGTGGAAAAAGCCCAAGAAGAGCTAGATATAGCAGATGCAGAGAAAATGCAGGAGAAAATCCTGGCGGCTAAATTTGATTTTACCGACTTTCTCAAACAGATGCGGTTATTGAAAAACATGGGTTCATTCGCTGGACTGATGAAAATGATTCCCGGTATGAATAAACTCACAGAGGATCAGTTAAAAGAGGGAGAAACTAAGCTAAAACAGTGTGAAGCCATGATTAGTTCTATGACTTTACAAGAACGCAAAAATCCAGATTTGTTAAGTAGTTCTCCTAGCAGGAGAAGAAGAATTGCGTCGGGATCTGGCTATAAAGAAGCAGATGTGACTAAATTAGTGGCAGACTTTCAAAAAATGCGATCGATGATGCAGCAAATGGGACAGGGCAATTTTCCCGGAATGCCAGGAGGAGGAATGTTTGGTGGAGGAGGAAGGGGCAACGCCCTAGAAGCCGGCAACCGTCCTGCCCCTGGATGGCGTGGTTATCCTGGTGGTGCACCAGTGGCTAAAAAGAAGAAGAAGGAAAAGAAGAAAAAAGGATTTGGTACGCTTTAATAATAATGGAAAATTGAAGATTGATAATTAGGGTTTGATAAAAAAGTCCTGTCGTGGGGGTAAGGAATAGAACGGAATCAATAAAAAATAAAATTATCTAGGTTGGCTTGGGCAACAAAACCCAACATTTACAAGGATTTTTTGGGTTTCACTTTGTTCAAACCAACCTACTAAAATCCTTAACTCAGCAGTATTGAATAGCCAAGTTTGTGTTTTATACAGCAGATTTGAGGTAAATATGTAGTTAATCTGCTATTTTTCTGTATAAAAAGTATAATTAAAGTTTATGTACACCTCTTAACAAAACTTAGCAAAAATTTTAAAATTAGTTGAGAAGTTAGCTTCAAATTCTGGATGGTTATGTTATTCTATATTTTAGGGATATTAAGTTTTTCAGATTATTTGCTGCCAAAGTAAAATTACTTACCAATAATTTTACTTAATGGTACTGTGATCCATTCCTAAGCTGGCACTTTTATAGACAAAACTATGCTTATGTTGACAAAAATTGACATAAGTTGGTTAAAAAAGTCACCCACTTGATACATGATCTTACGATGTCAGGTCAAGTACTGAATTAAGACTATTGCTGATGCCAAAATCAACCAATAATGGTGGTAGTCTTTTTCAAAATCACGAATAAAAGAAAAGTCGCGTTGAGCTACAGCGTGTAAGTCTATGGAGGGATAACCGCTCCCATGCTCCTGTTGAAGTAGAAAGTAGGGTATAGACTCGTCTATGTCTTATATAGCAGTTTAAAAATATGGCAGCCAGAAAAATAGCAAAATTTATTTTAATTTCTGCTAGATTGATGTGCGTATTAAATTGAACTACGCGCTGTCAAACATGAAAGCTATTTGGCGTAATCAGCGCACGTCAAAAGTAGCTTAAATTTATATTGATTGGTATGAATTCAGTATCTCAGACTGGTAGAATATAGATGAAGACAGTAGTGTATTGCTATTTAGCGATAAGGCTGTGATCAGATGTATGGACTGAGAATCTTGTATTAAAGAATAAATTAATTGGTCAGAGAAAGTTTATTTTCTACTGGACAGTTTTTCGTATCCAAATATACCTATCAAGGAATGACTTTGATAGGGAGCAATTTGGCCGTTTTGGGATGCAATTTTATATTCCTTAGATATCAGATCTGGTAAAGAAGATGATTTACGAAAATATGCCTATGATGATATTTATATTAGCTGCTGGGTACTTATTTACTGTGTATTTGTTGTTAGCTTTAGCAAAGCGTAGTGGTAAGAAAACGGTGGAATAGTTAACAGTTAACCGTTAGTGGTTAACTGTTAACTATTCAGTAAAGCAAACTTGTTCTACCATTGGGGTATAACCAAGCCATTGTAATCCAGATTGGGTAAATTGTTCAGGACAGCCACTCACGGCGAAACGAGTGGGTAAAGGGGGGTATGTATTTCTCATACCTAAGAGTTCTAATTCCTGGGCACAAGATTGTACAACATGAATAGCAGGATCTATTAGTTGTACGTGAGGGGGAAGGAGCGATCGCAAAACTGGAGCAAGTAAAGGATAATGAGTACAACCATAAACTAAAGTATCAATTTTATTTTCCAGCAAAGGTTCTAAATAATTTTTAGCTACTTCTGTAGTGTAAGGGTCATTAATACGACTTTGTTCAATTAGTGGCACAAATTCAGGACAACTAACTTGCCAAACTTGCACGTCAGTTCTAATTTCAACAATAGCTTGTTTATAGGCATTACTTTTTGCTGTTGCAGGAGTAGCAATTATACCTATGCGTTTTCCTTTTTCCACAGCCGCTTTTGCACCAGGAAGAATAACACCAAGAATAGGAAAATCAAATTCTTGACGTACTATATCTAATGCTAGGGCAGAACTGGTATTACAGGCCATAATCACCAGTTTTACCCGTTGTTTTTGCATCCAGTCAAGAATTTCTCGGACAAATACTAAAATTTCTGCTTGGGAACGAATACCATAGGGAAGACGTGCAGTATCACCAACATAAATAATAGATTCATTGCTGAGTTGTTTATACATTTGTCTGAGAACTGTTAAACCCCCTACACCACTGTCAAAAAGTCCAATAGGTGCACGCTGAGGTTCTACATAAGAGAATATATCAACACCAGTATCAAAAATAGAAGATGAATACACAGGCAAATATTAAGGAATGTTGTGGGCTGTTGTGTTACGAGTATATAATAACGTAAGTTGCTAGTTATGCAAAAAACACTCTCAAGTGGAAGTGAAAAAGATAGATGGGAAAAACTTGGCAACAACATTATAATTGATTCTTTACCTTGACTCCTAACTCCTCACTAGCAACTTGGATTGTTTTTTTTGTGCAGGAGATTTTATTCCTGATAGACATATAGCGATCGCATTTGTCTATCACTAGCAACTTAGGTTAACTATACTTTTTGTTACTTTAATTACATACTTACTACAATATGATTTTCTAGTCTACCAATACCTTCGATTTCTATTAATATGCGATCGCCTATTTTTAATTGTCCCACTCCCATCGGAGTACCAGTTAAAATAATATCTCCAGGAAACAACGTCATAATTTGACTAATGTAAGATACCAGAATATCTGGAGAAAATACCATCTGATCAATAGAAGATGATTGTACAGGGTGAGGATCATCATTTAAAAAAGTTTGTAATCGCGCTCCAGGATGCAATTTTCGCACTATCCAAGGACCAAGAGGGCAAAAAGTATCAAAACCTTTAGCACGCACCCATTGATGGTCTTTCCTCTGGAAATCTCTAGCAGTGACATCATTAGCTATAGTGTAACCCCAAATTTTGCTTTGGGCTTGTTCTGGTGTACATTGATAAGTGCGATCGCCTATCACTAAAACTAATTCTCCTTCATATTCCACCTGTTGAGACATGGAAGGATATTTAATTTCTGCATGATTAGCAATAATAGTTGTAGGTGGTTTAAAAAATAGCAAAGGTTCAACAGGAACAGAACCGCCCATTTCTGCTGCATGATCAGCATAGTTTTTTCCCACGCAGATAATTTTAGAAGGTTCACAGGGAGCGAGAATTTGATATTTATCAGCATCTAAAATCAAATCTGTGGGTTCACCATTGCACCAAGGAGCAGCATTTAATACTTGTACGCTTTGAGAGGGTTGAAGTAAACCATAATAAATATTACCGTTGTAACTTTGAACTCGGACATAACGCTGTGCCATAACCTGATCTATCCAAAAATATAAAGGATGAAGTGGATAATTTACATGAAAATCTGCTAAGATTATAATTCCTTGTTGCTGTGTGATGTTGATCATGTCAATAGTCTATATTCAGACCTTGATAAAAATGAACACCAGCAGCCTTTTTGTCCATAAGGTGACTAAAAAATATGACCACAGTTTACGAAACTATGTATATCCTGCGTCCCGATTTAGGAGATGATCAGGTAGAACAAGCGGTGACAAAATATCAAAACATACTACGTGAAAACGGCGCTGAGAATATTGAAATTCAAAATCGCGGTAAACGTCGTCTAGCTTATGAAATTGATAGACATCGGGATGGTATTTACATTCAAGTCAATTATACAGGTCCGGGAACTGCGATCGCTGTTTTAGAACGTGCTATGAGATTAAGCGAAGAAGTGATTCGCTACTTAACCATTAAACAGGACGTTCCCAAGCAAAAGTCACCAGCAGAAGCGGTAACTGCTTAATTTAGCTGTCAGCTATTAGCCGTCAACCCTCAGATGTAGTGCGGGCATCTTGCCTGCATACTATCTATAATATGTGTACTATTTCTAAATATTGCTACTATTTTTAATATTGCAATTAAGGTACAAATTGTAGAAGAAAGCTATACCTCAAAATGTAGTTTTCTGGATTTTGAACCAATCAAAAAGCATGAGAAATATTTAGGAAAAAGAGTTAAAAGAGGTTTATTTAGGTCTAAGTCGGGTCAGCATTATTCAGCAGATTTAAACGGTTCTTTGAATATATTAAGAAAAGTAGTTGGGGAGTCTATCTTTGATAGAAACTCAACCTTAGAGGCTTGTAGTTAGCCCTGTAAGGCTTAGGACATTACCAAGCTAGAAATATTTGACTATATTTTTAGTAACTATTTCTAAACCAATCACCAATTACCAATTACCAATCACCAATCACCAATTACCAATTACCAATCACCAATTACCAATTACCAATTACCAATTGTAAAAAACTTACGCTATGATCATCCTAGTTATCAACTAAGAGCTTTAAGGAACTGTGATCACATCTGATACACCCAACATTCAAGAATTATCTAGCGAAATCTCGCAACTGCGTCAAGAACTGCAACTGCGAGATCAATTGGTGCAGCAATTATCCCAAGAACTCTTTAGACTAGTTAAGGGAAACACGAGCTTTACACCTCCCACTACCAAGGTTGAACCAGAGTTAAATTTAAGTCTATTACAGGAATTAAGAGATCAACTTCAAGCTGTTGAAGAACAAGTAGCATTCTACCAAGAAGAAATTTCTCATCGGGATACAGAAATTTATCAACTACGTCAATCAGTACAAGAACTGACTGATCGCAGTAGAATGTTAGAACAGGTAGTACAGGAATTACCGCAAATTTACCGTCGTAAATTTGAAGAACGAATGGCACCAGTTAGAGATAAAGTGGCTACATTACAAAGAGAAAATCGCCAATTGCAAGCGGAACTACAAAGCGTGAGTTATCGTTTAGCCCTAAAAAATCGCTATAGTAATCACAGCGCTATTGATTTACCTAATTTTACCCGTTCTGAACCAAAAATTTCCGTCACTGATGATTTATCTACAGTTTAACGTTTTCACAACCTATTTAATTCCGTTCAAAGATGTTAAAAATTGGTGTTTTTAATTGAAAATAATTAAAATTACACATCCGCAATACCTTCTTAGGTATTGCGGATTTTAGGTTTATAAAAGGTTTTTATTAACTTACAGCACTTCCCGGTGTAATGAGGTACACTTTATTTTCAGATGTAAAGTAGAAGTAAAAAACCAAGAATATTAGACTGTACCTCGTAGCCAAGGAATCTGCTGTAGATAGTTTAAGACACTCATGGGAATAATTTAGCTGGTGAAAGCTAAAGATTTTCCGGGAGTATCACAAATAATATCTTCGTACTTGGGGACAATCTCAAATACTGAGTCTAGCTGAGTAAGTTCCAAAATTAACTTTACTTGAGGTTGAACATTGCATAAAACCAAACGGCAACCACTTTGACGTGCTGACATTAATCCTTTAATTAAAGGAACTAACCCAGAACTATCCATGAAATCTACTTCTGCTAAATCTATAACCCAAAGTTGGTTGCAACGAGGTTCAATAGTAGCAATCTGTTCACTTAAAGCCGTTCCAAACTCTAGGTTTATACCGCCTTCAGGCTTCAATAAAATTAGTTGGCGTTCTTGTGTAAGAGTCATAAATTTAACTGGATAATATGGGAAACGTTTCAAAAAAGTCTCGATGTCAATAGTTACTAAAAATATAATTAAATATTTTTAGCTTGGTAAGGTCCTAAATCTTACAGGGCTAACTACAAGCCTCTAAGGTTGAGTTTCTATCCAACATAGACTCCCCAACTACCTTTCTTAATATAATTAAAGTCAGTAAGAAAGTCACCCGTTAATTAACCTTTTTCATTTAAACTCAATACTAGCTAAACTTGAATAATATTGGGGAAATAAATATTGGAAACAGTATTTACCTCGTATAATTTTTGATGACTTTTTCAGTATAATCATAAGTATTAGTGAAATTCGGTAACAAATGTATCTTTTATCAATTTTTAATAGTTCATGAGGTAATTGATAAGTAATTATTAAGTTAACTTATTTGCAATGGTATTTGCCTAATGCACCCTACAAATACTACAAACAAATACTTAGATATTTTGAAAATTCAAATACTATTGCTATATAACCCAAGTTGCTAGTTATTAATTTTCGGATATTTTGTAGTCTGTAGGGTGCGTCAGACAGAATAATTTAGGTGAAAATTACCAATTTTAAGATTCTGACGCACCCTACTTCATCTAACTGGTAACTTACGTTATATAGATTTTTGTATAGGTTAGGACTTACGCAAGTGTCACACTAAAAAATCTGTTGTAGGGCGCGTCAGATATCAACAATTTAGTTATTTACATGATTTATGCTGTTTAGTTAGGAGGTAGCAAAGTCTGGAGTGAAAATTCTAACTCCTGACTCCAGACTCCTTCATTGACAGTTTCAACCAAACAAGTAAAGATATATAAAGGTTAAATTTTGTAAACTCGGTGGTGCTGGATGTCTTTTGAACTACTTTCACTAGAGAACATCCAAGAGATTGCTCATCATTACGGTTATTGGGCAATTTTTGTGGGAATTTTACTAGAGAATTTGGGCATTCCTCTTCCTGGTGAAACTGTGACTATTGTAGGCGGTTTTCTAGCTGGTAGTAATGAACTCAATTATTGGTTTGTTCTCGGTAATGCTGTTGCTGGGGCTGTAATTGGAGGTAATTGTGGTTATTGGATAGGTAGAGTAGGCGG
The DNA here is from genome assembly GCF_014696225.1 of Anabaena sp. FACHB-1237. GTDB lineage: Bacteria > Cyanobacteriota > Cyanobacteriia > Cyanobacteriales > Nostocaceae > FACHB-1237. The sequence goes on from NZ_JACJPV010000008.1 coordinate 150,325, forward strand.
TTGGCCTTTCTTACTCCAAGCTGGTAAAATTTTCCGTATTTCAGAAGCGCGACTACTGAGTATTAAAGAACAATTTAGTGAAAATGCTGGTAAAACAGTATTTTTCGGTCGTTTTTTTGCTTTATTAAGAATTTTTGCTTCACCTTTAGCCGGTATTGCGGAAATGCCTTTTGCTAAGTTTCTCATTTATAACATTGCTGGAGCGATGGCTTGGGCTACTGTGATGGTAACGTTAGCTTTCTTTGCCGGCAAGATTGTTCCTTTGGAACAGTTAGTAGCTTGGATGAGTAAGTTTGCCATTTTAGCGTTAGTAATTTTATTAGCGCTGATTATTGTTCCTATCTGGTGGGAATCTCGGCAAATTAAGCAGGAAACAGGAGAATAAATTGATAATCAGCTGATTATCTAGTATGAAAATTGAGCAGGTATTTTACCTGCTTTACCCTACTTTACTAAGTACCTCAGCAAAATTAATTGAACATTTATTTGGTAGTAATTAAATGTGCGTGACTTTAAACCCCTGTAGAGACGTTCCATGTAGCATCTCTACATTATCTTTGGTAGCAAATTTCTCTTGAACATTTGGGAAAAATATAAGACAATTTCATGAATGATATTATACACTACACAAGCTATGACATTTCAACCACTACAAAATAATATTTCTACTGACAGTAATAACGAAAACCAAACATCAACTTCTCATGATTTATTGAAACTTACCCTTACAGAAGTTAATTAAAGTTTTAAATATTTAAATATATTTATACTAAATCCATTTATAATCATATAAAACGACAACATTAACTAATAAAAGAAGCAAAACGTTTAGATACTTCTCCAGACAGTTATCGCAGATTATTAGAAGCGTATATCGCATCCAATGAAACCTCATTATTTAATTCTACACTGCTAATAGCTGATAGCTGTGGGTATTTTACAAATTATTTTACACATTTGCCGATGATTGTGCCAAAATAAACATAACTTTTTTTGGGCATCTGTAACCGATGGTTTGGCAAAAGGGGCATACATTACAGAATGGTAAATATATTATAGAGTCAATCCTGGGACAAGGCGGCTTTGGGATTACTTATAAAGTTTGGCATGAATATTTACAGGCTTATGTAGTTATAAAAACCCTCAATGATGAATTACGAGATGATCCAGATTATCATAAATTTGAGGATAAATTTCAAAAAGAAGGGCGAATATTACAACAACTTTCTCAACAGAAAAATCATCATATTGTGAGAATTACAGATTTATTTCAAGAGGATAACATCTGGTATTTAGTGATGGACTTTGTGGAGGGAGAAAGTTTACAAAATTTAGTACAAAGACGGACATTATCAGAAACAGAAGCAGTTAATTATATTCGGCAAATTGGAGAGGCTTTAATAGTTGTTCATAGTGTAAATTTAGTTCATCGAGATGCCCATCCAGGCAATATTATGATTCAAAAAGATGGTACTGCTATCCTAATTGATTTTGGTATTGCGGGGGAAATTACTCCTACTAGCAGATATAGAAGTTCTAAACAGTTTGCCCATCAAGTTTTTGCCCCTTATGAGCAAGTTTTTGGAGTGAGTGAACCCACATTAGATGTTTATACTTTAGCTGCTTCTCTGTATTATGCTTTGACTAGAAAACTTCCTGCTGCTGGTACTGAACGTTATAAGGAGGTAATTTTACAACGTCGTTCAGATCCTTTAATTGCACCAGAAGTATATAATTCTCATATTAGTAATAATCTGAAACTTGCCATTTTGAAGGGGATGAAATTAGAACCTCAATATCGTTCTGAGTCTATGTCTAAATGGTTGGAATTATTGCCAACTGTAAGTAATAATTCTACTCCTCAAATAGAAATTGAGGAAGAAATTAAACCAGTTATAAATACTCCTACATATCCTATTCCGCAAAGATATCAAAAGCCGATTAAAAATGAACCAGATATAGTTATAAAATTAAGAGCTATTTTTGATTATTTAGGTCAAGGTTTGAAGAGTATACTTGCTATTATTATTGATATTTTAGAAAGCATCGTTAATATATTAGGAGGCATTTTATCAAGTGTTTTTGAGGCATTAGGAAATATATTAGCCGCAGTTAGTGATCTTCCTTTATGGGAACTAGGATATATTACTTTTTATTATTCAATTCTAGGATTTTTCTCAGGTAATAGTGCTGTTGCTATTGCTATTGCTATTGCTGTTGCTATTGCTTTTTGTTATATTGATATTTTGGGTGGTTGTATTTTTATTGCTATTGTTAGTGCTAGTACTTTTGCTAATGCTATTTGTATTGCTAATGCTTCTGCCATTCCTAGTGGTATTGCTATTGTTTTCGCCATTGCTAGTGCTATTGCTTTTCCTAGTGTTATTGTTTTTTTAGATAAAACAAATATTTTAGATAAAACAAATATACGTATTGATTTTGGTGATAGTGATATTTCTTTTAGCATTGTTTATGTTAGTTCTTATTCTTTATTTATTACGGCAATGCTATATTTAAAATTTGGTTGGCTGGGTGTTGCTGGTGGTATGGTATTATGGGTTTTATGTATTCTTTTGTGGTTTGCTTATATTTCTTCACTAAGAAAACTAGACGAACAGTCGTTTAGTCAATGCAAAAAATTTTTCATTTGTGCTGGTACATCATCATTAGGCTTATTTTTAGGTTGGTTAGTTTATCAATTCTTCCCCATATTTGCACATCGTTAAACCTGTATTTATCAACCTTCAATTATTTAAGTAATTTTAATTAAGTAATTTTAATTATTTTTATTTAGCAAAGATTTAATTAAGAAATTGGGGATATTTAACTACTTACGATTAAACCAATTTTCCCCACCTGGTAACTGTATTAAAACTTCTGCTATGGCTTTCGGTAAAGTTTTCGTTGAATGTTCATAAGTCAAAGTTAAAAATTGACAACCTTTTCCTATCAACTCTGTTTTATCAATCATTTCCTCTAACTGAAATTGATTATATGCACCATTCAAAACCTCATCACTAGCATCAGCTATAGCTTTGTCTATAACTTCATCTAAAATTAAATCTTCCCATTCATCAACATTAATATAATAGGACTTTTTATTTTCCTTGAGATTTAATCTTTTAATTTCCATAATAGAATTACGGATAGATGTAGCCCAAGAATTAGTTAATCTTTCTTCAATATGATTTTTAATCAAATGAATTAACAAAATATTCACAAAAGACAGAATATTTCTAATAATAGCCTGTTTACTCATCCCCTCCAACTCATCTATAATAGCTAAAGCATCACTATAACGTTGTTCTAAAATACTATTTCTGAGGTCTATTAATTCTTGTGTCATTGCTGTATTAACCTCAAATTTTGTGAGAATACTTCTTTATAATAACATCAAATTACATTAGTGCAAGCCTCTTCCTTGCATCACCTATGTCAGTTAAATAACTATAAATAACTAACAAATTACCAACATTAATTACCAGCATTTTCACTAATTCCTAAACATAAAAAAACCCCATCAAAGGATGGGGATAATTATTTTAAATTACAGCATTTTCTAATTTTATCAAGTACAAAATCAGCTACAAATATCCGCGTTTATCTGCGTTCATCCGCGTTTAAATATCTTCCCTTGTACCTCATAAAGAAAAATTGCCATATTAACGTTTGCAATTCAACATTAGAGAGCATTACCGCGAGGTAGCACTTCTTCAGGGAATACAAACTGTTCGTGAGGTTGATCCTGAGGTGCCATCCAAGCACGGATACCCTCATTCAACAAAATATTTTTAGTATAGAAGGTTTCAAACTCAGGATCTTCTGCTGCGCGTAATTCTTGAGATACGAAGTCATAAGCCCGGAGGTTTAATG
>NZ_JACJPV010000080.1 GCF_014696225.1 Anabaena sp. FACHB-1237
GAAAAAAATTGCTAAGTTAAATAATGAGATTGATAAGTTAAAAGTTGAGATTGAGGATATAGAAAGTGGGAAGATTTATGAAAATGCTTTTGAATGGCGTTTTGAATTTCCTGAAGTGTTAAATGATGAGGGTGTTTTTGTTGGTTTTGATGTGGTAATTGGTAATCCTCCTTATTTTTCACTATCTAAAATTAAAGAAAAATATCAAAGTGCTTATTTTGAAAATAACTACCAAACTTATACAAAGGTTTCAGATATCTATTGTTTGTTTTATGAAAGAGGAAATTGTATTTTAAGAAAAAAAGGATTATTAAATTATATCACTTCTAATTCTTGGTTAAAAACTATTTATGGTGACTCATTGAAAAAATATTTTATTGAAAATATGCAACCTAATATTTTATTGAATATCGAGGATATTCAGATTTTTGAAGAAGCAACTGTAGAATCAAATATCATCATCTTGAAAAAGGATAAAGTTAATGAATGTTTTGATGTGGCTAGTCTTATGAATAATTATATTATTGGTTCTTCTTTAGATAAATATTTTAGTAATAACTGTTTTCAATTTAAAATACCTAGCACATCAGAATGGATTATAGGAAATGAAAAAATAACTAAATTAAAATCGAAAATAGAGCAATTATCTAAGCTTTTAAAGGAGTTCAATATTAATATTAATAGAGGTTTATTGACTGGTTTTAATGCAGCTTTTATTATAAATGAGGAAACTAAAAATAAATTAATTGCTGAAAATTCTAATTCTACTGAAATAATGCAACCTATTTTAAGAGGTAGAGACTTAAAAAAATATAGTTATGACTTTTCAGGACTTTACCTAATTAATACACATAATGGAGTTGCAAAAAATAATATTGAAAGAATTAAGGTTAAAGAAGATTATCCATCTATTTATAATTATCTGCTTTCTTTTCTTCCTCAGATCAAACAACGACAAGATCAAGGTAAGCATTGGACAAACCTGAGAAACTGTGCTTACTTAGAAGATTTCAACAAACCTAAAATTATCTGGGGCGAGATTTCTGATAAACCTAAATTTGCTTTTGATGACTCTAACTATTATGCTGAAGCTACTACCTTCTTAATGACTGGTGAAAAACTTAAATATTTATTAGCAGTTTTAAATTCAAAACTATCAGAATGGTATTTTAACCAAATTTCAACTACTACAGGAATGGGTACAAATAGATGGAAAAAGTATAAAATTGAAATGTTACCTATTAAAGAACCTACAGAAGTTGAAGAATTGTTATTAGAACAATTAGTTAATCAAATCCTTAACGCTAAAAAATCAGATCCCAATGCAGATACAACCGCATTAGAAGCAGAAATTGATCAAATGGTTTATCAACTATATAATTTAACACCGGAGGAAATTGAAATTATAGAAAGTTCTAACGGGTAGGGGTAAAGCACAATGCACTTTACCCCTAGGATTAATTAATCAATATCAGGATGTTCGTAAAATGGTATAATATCCTGTACATCCTAAAATATTGGTGATCTTGATTCTGAAAATAAATCAGGATTTTATTAAATATTTCCTGGATAACAAATAGTGAATAAAATAGGAGAATAAACCATTGTTAACATCAGTCATTTCCATAATTGATATCTTTAGTCAAGTGCAAACAATTTCTAATAATTGTAAATCCCTTTCTCCAGAACAATTAGACTTGCAAAATAAAAATAGAACAAGTATTTTACCCTGGAGAGGTCAATTTTCACCTGAGTTAATAGAACTATTTCTCAAAGTTTATGCTCATCCTAATGATGTCATTTTAGACCCATTTGCAGGTAGTGGAACAACCTTATTTGAAGCTGCACGTCAAGGTTTATCTTGTTATGGTACTGAAATAAATCCTGCTGCTGTAGAAATGGCTAAAACTGCTCATTTTGTAAATATAGAACCCACCAAAAGACAAAAATTAATTAAATTAGCTGAGGAAATTATTAATAAACATTTATTACCCTTTGCAGGAGATTTATTTTTTTATGGCTTTTCTGAAAAACAAACATCTTTAGATAAACAAGAAATCGAAGAAAATTTTATTATTAAAATATTACAAGAATGTGATAATGAACAGATATTAAAAAATCTACTGATCAATGCAATTATTAACTACCATCAACAAAATCAACCAAGAGAATTAATCGCCTTTAGAAAAGCATTACAAAAGCATATCAATATTATTACATCTCTGCCCTATTCTCCTCATCCCTGTCAAGTTATTCATCAAGATGCTAGAAATATTCCTTTATCAGATAATAGTATAGATATCGTGATCACATCTCCTCCATATATTAATGTATTTAATTATCATCAAAACAATCGTATAACAATGGAAATGTTAGGTTGGAATTTACTAACAGTAGCGAAATCAGAAATAGGTGCTAATAGGAAACATCGTCAAAATAGGTTTTTAACTGTTATTCAATACGCCCTAGATATACTAGATGTGTTGAAAGAAATTCACAGGTTAATTAAAGAAAATGGTAGAGTAATTATTGTGATTGGCAGAGAATCAAATATACGTGGTGTACCTTTTAAAAATGGTACATTATTAGCTAATTTAGCTGTTCAAGGTGCGGGTTTTAAAATTGATTTAATTCAAGAAAGAAAATTTAAAAATAAATTTGGCAAAATAATTTATGAAGATATTTTACATTTAGTCCCTGAAAAAAATCCTCACATAGCAGATGACACTCTAGCGATAGAATTAGCAAAGGAGTTTTTAACAACAGCTTTAGAAAATATAGAAGGAGATATTTATGAAGAAATAATTAATGCTAAAAACCGTGCTAATTTGGTACAAAAATCACCTATATTTCAAGCTGACAATAACGTTACCCAAGATTAACTAAGATTAACTTTTTAAGTTATGAAAACTTATTCTACCCCACATTTTGAAAAACTAAAAGCTTTACTGGATAATTCTAAACTTCCAGTTAATGATAAACCTAGAGTTACTGAAGCAATGGACATTTATGAAACATGGATTAACAATTTAAGACAAGCTATAATATCTCAAGTGACATCAGAACAAATGTTAAATACTCTATTAAACTTGTTGATTGATTACAAAAATTATATAGATATCAAATTAATTTTTGATAGTCCTAATGATTTTTTATATAGACAAAAGGGGCAATTAAAATTAGATAATACGATAATTGAGGAATTTTTACCATATCTGATTAACCCCATTATTATACCAGAAATAGAAAAATTAGATGCCCAGGTTGGACCTATTAAAGCATTTTCTTCTGTTTACTTTGAGTCTAGTTTAACAATTCCAGCTTTAGGAGGTGGTTTAAGTGTTAGAAGCAAAAACCAAGATTTTGCAATTACTAGAAAACTCTATTTAAAAGCATCTCATTTTCCAGATTTTACACAAGAAAAAAGTATAATTACTAATCTGGCTTATATTGCTGTAGAATGTAAAACCAATCTTGATAAAACCATGTTTCAAGAAGGATGTGCAACCGCACATGATGTCAAAACCGCAGTTCCTGGAGCAAAATATTTTCTAGTATGTGAATGGTTAGATATGTCTCCTATTAGCACTGCTCCCACAGATATTGATGAAGTCATTTTGTTAAGAAAAGCCAAAAGAATTAATTCTAATATTAGAACACATTTCGCCACTTATCAAGGTCGTTTAGATTATCGAGATTATTATATTCAATACTTAGAAAATAATCCATTTAGAATTGAAGTTTTTCAGCATCTTATTAATAATATTCGTAACCTTTTAAATAATGAAGGTTTAGATGAGAGTAATGTTTTGGAGGTTGGTTATTTTTGAATAAAGTCCTGGTGATTAAAAATTACTTTCATCTATGATATGAATGCCCCCTAACCCCCAATTCTGGGGGAATAAGAATTTCAAAGTCCCCCAAACTTGGGGGATTTAGGGGGCTAAATAATCATAAAACGAAGACAGATAGAACTTGTGTCGTAGCTTGCTAAGGGGGGGAAACAATAAAAATCCAGTTCCCTCCCCTTACTAAGGGGAGGGTTAGGGTGGGGTAAAAAATATTTGATACATCAACCATAACTTTTCAAACACCCTCTAAGAATAATGGCTACTTTGACTGATGAAGAATTTATCACTAAAAAAGATATATATATTTTTATAAATAACAATAATCAATTTTCTGCAAGATATTTATTAGCGATAATTAATTCAAAATTTATTTCATTTATGCAAACTAATATTTCTGCATCGGCAAAAAAAGATGATTTTACACAAATAACTTTAAATGATATTCGTAAAATTAAAATTCCTGAACTAACTAAAGAACGAAAAAAAGATATAGAAAACCTTGTTGATCAAATTCTCAACGCTAAAAAATCAGATCCCAATGCAGATACAACCGCATTAGAAACAGAAATTGATCAAATGGTTTATCAACTTTATAATTTAACACCGGAGGAAATTGAAATTATAGAAAGTTCTAGCGGGTAGGGGTAAAGCACAATGCACTTTACCCCTAGGATTAATTAATCAATATCAGGATGTTCGTAAAATGGCATAATGTCCTGTACATCCTTAAATCCTGGGTATCCTGATTCTGACAATCAGAAAATATACTGTACAATATAACAATACTACTTATCCAAAATCTACCTCAATATGACTATATACGGACCAGAAAATATTAATTTAGAAGGTGTAAATGGCGATCGCTATTGGTTTTATGAACCTTTTAATTATGTGGGAGTAGATGATATTAACGAAAAACTCAGTGGTTATCCTGTGGTTGTGTTTTTACCGCCTTATGGTGTCACTGATAATACACCTTTAGTTATCGGTTTACAGGGAATGTGTGCGCCTTATGGTTTAAATGCTTTTATTATCCCCACTTTAACACAAATGGGTATTGCAGTGGCTTTATACGAAACTCCTTTTGCTGGAGAACGTAGTTTAATCAGAACTTTTACAGCAAAAGTAGAAAAAGAATTACAACCATTAATAGATAGAGGTATTACTTTTGATACTAAATTGTTATTACATTTATTTGAAAAAAATGCCCATGATCTGAAAAATGTTCATCAATTTTGTCAAGAAAAATATGGTGTTGGTAAGCATAAATTAGCTTTATTTGGCGTGAGTATGGGAGTATTAGAAACAGCTTACTGTTTTACTGCTTATGGTATAGGAGATAGGTTATTAGGTGCAATTGGCCACGCGGATCTTTTCTCTTTTGCTAATAGTTGGGGCGGTAGTGTTTTACCTGCTTTAGCTAGTTCTCCTTTAGGTGAAATAGTGGGTAATTTATTGAATAAAGTTCAACCAGAAGCAAAGACAATTATTAATCTTTTGCAGTTGGTACAAAATATTAGAAAGCCTGATCAATATGCTATTGCTGCTAATCCTTTGAGTTATATTGATCGGGTAAAACCACATCGTCAGGTGCGATTTTTAGTGGGAGAGAATGACTCTGTGGTTAATTTTAAAGATGCTCAAATTTGTGCTGAAAAATTTCCTAATGGAGAATGTTTTGTAGTTCCAGGTTTGGGACATGGGGATAGAAAATGGGGTCCGACTTTTGTTGATCATGTGCGCTATTTTTTGACTACTCAATTAAGTAATTGGTAAGTTAAATTTTCTTCTCTTCTGGCGATTGGAAATCGCGGCTATACAGACAAAACCTGCCTACACAGGTTAAAAGTAGATTCGTTCTTTTATGAGTCCACGCAGGTGGTGGTTGAGCCTGTCGAAGTGTGAATTTGGTTTGTGTAGTAGCAAATTATATTCGCCGATAAGTTTTCAGGCATACTCTTGGGATGCCAGCAAGATGCTTGTGCTACATATTGGGGGATGCCAGCAAGATGCTTGTGCTACATATTGGGGGAACTGCTAGTTCTGTATTTAATGCTTGCTTATTTCCTTTA
>NZ_JACJPV010000081.1 GCF_014696225.1 Anabaena sp. FACHB-1237
GTATTTTGGATGGAAACGTAGGGAGAAGAAATATAAATTAATTGATTGATAACATTGTTATCATCTGTTATCATAAGATTGTACTGATTTATATTTTTAAATGTAATTAGTACAATTGTACTTTATATTGTAACGGAATCAAAAATTATGCCTAGAGGTGGTAAGAGAGAAGGCGCAGGCAACAGGTATAAATGGAATCATGGTAAAACAAAGGTTATTCGTGTACCTGAAGCGATCGCGGATAGAGTATTAGAAGTTGCCAAAATTATTGACAATGGTTTATCATTGGATAATGTAACGCAGTCTAAAACTATTGATTTAACGGGTATTTCTGTCAAGCATTCTAACAGAGGAATGTTTGTATATTTAAAAGATTTACTTAATGCAGGTTACAAAATTAGACCTCTAGTTGTTATTGATAGACTTAGGAAAGATATTGATTTGGGGCTTTATTAATGAGCAAAAAAGAACAAAAAGTTTCTAGGGATGTTAATGGAATCCAAGTTGAGCAAAGGATTTCAGATGGTTTTATTAATGCTACTGCGATGTGTCTCGCGCATAATAAAAACATAAACGATTGGTTTACAACTAAAGATACTTTTGATTTGTTTGTGGCTCTTGCAGATGATTTGGGTATTGAAATCAAAAGCGGAGAATTCCGCAATTTAGATATAGCAAGGCTTTCAGCTTCTAAATATTCTAAAATATTTTTAGGTTTAGTTTTGTCTAAGCGCGGTTCTCCAGAAACAGGAGGTGGTACTTGGTTGCACCCTGATTTAGCAATTCAGCTTGCTCAGTGGTGTAATAAACCATTTGCCATTCAAGTAAGTAAATGGATTCGTGAGTGGATGACTACTGGTAAAAACCCAGTTTATGATTACTTAGATTTAGATCGTATTGTTTATAGAGATGCTTTAAAAGATGAAGCTAGATTAAGGATGACTGATCAAGTTAAAGTCTATTTAGAGCAGATTAAAAAGTATGATGATGAGAAGTATCGCGGGATTTTCTTTTCTAAGGTACATGATGCAATTAATATTGCTATAACTACTGAAACTTCTAAGCAAATGAAAGAATGTATATCTGAAATGCTGGGTAAGAAAGTAAATAATAATGAGCTTATAAGAGATTATTTTCCTGCAATGCCTCTGCAAAGATATATATCTGTTTGTGAAGCTGCTGCTAATTTTATGCTTAGGGAGAATTTGCATCCTTTAACTGCTGTTGAAAGAGCTATTGAAATTGTACTCCCTGCTGATTATGTATCTCAACCAATAGATTTCGCAGAGCATATTAAGTTTGTTAGGAAACGGATTTCCCAGCCTGTTATCTCACCTAAAAACCCTTTAGATGACAAAAAATCTTTAAATTGATAACATCGTTATCAAGTGTTATCAATGCTAATTTTCCAAAGAATATTTTTTGGACTATTTGGATCTCTTCCACCATTATCTATTAAGTAATTACCTATTTTTATAGGTAATTTTTGTTGTTGCTTTGCATTGTTAAGTTTATTTTTAACTTTTTGTGTATCTAGCTTTTTTATTTCTGGTAGATCAATAAGTTCCTTTGTTGTTAGTAATTTACTGTTGGCTTTTGTTTCTTCTTTTTCTAACAAAGAAAGCTGTTCAGGATTTATATCTATTTCTATGTTATCATCGTTATCAGATGTGATAACATTTTTCTTTATTGATCCCTGTTCTAATACTTCAAGTCGTTTTTGTAATTCTTTTATAGCTATCCATAATTCTTCATTACTATTATTTGTTTCTTTTGCCTCTACGGGAAAATCTAAATAGCTGCTTAATGCGTTAATAAGTAACTCAGTTTTACTTTTACCCGATTCACTTATATATTCTTCTACTCTGTCATAAAGGCTTTGAGGGATGCGTCCTGAGAAAAATGGGTTAGCCATAAAATTGTTATCACCTTGTGTTATCAGTTTTATGATAACATGGTTTTTAATTATTTGATAACTAGTGATAACAATTGTTATCAGATAATTTTTGAACCTGTTTTAGCGTAGCGGTGACTGACTGCTTTGATAAATTTAGGGGTTAAACGACTATTTAACTGGCAGTCAGTCAAAAACAGGTATGGGGAGAGTCCTGAGAGGGGCATTCCCCTCTCGCGCACCTATGGTACTCAACGACTAATTAGAAGATGCTTTCTTTGTCTGCTAATGATTCTAGGCTACATTTTACCATTGCTATAGCGTGTTCCATATTGATGACTTGGTAGAGAGGGCTGTATTTTTGTTTACCTTCATCTTCTCTGCTCCACCAATATTCACCGTCACCACAAATAAACACTGTAGCTTTACCATATTCTGTGATTATGTGTTGTGTTTGTTCTTCTACGCTGTCTATCCAAGTTTGGCATTCTTCTACTGTGTTAAAGATTTTGCACCTGTCACACATTAGCCCTTTTGGATTCCAACAGAGGACGACGAATTTGCCTTTGTTATGATACATGGGGTTGATGAGTGCAAAGTCTTTCTCTATTTGTGCGATCCATCTGTTTCGTGAGTAGTGTGGTTCTGGTAATTGCATATTGAGTCAATAAATTTTAATTGTTTAGTTATTCCGATACCTGATTTATGCAATAAGATAAATATCCTGTAAAAGCTGATGAATCAGCAAAATAATTTGGGTATCCTTTTTTAAGTTCTTGTATTGATTTTGCTTCAACTAAAACAATATCAATGTTTTTTTCTTCAAATTGTTTTTCTAAATGCGCGTAGTTTTTTGTAGCTTCTAGAAGTTGTCTATCATTAAAATATTCTACACTTATTGTTCTTTTGTTTGTATCTAGCATTAGTAAAAATTTACCTTTTCTTTTTTCTTCATTTTCTGTCCAGTTAACAAATACAGAGTAATTTGTTAACTTTTCTTTTACTTTTAGCTCATTTTCTAAGTTTTTTAATTGTTTTGCATATTCTAAATTTATTGTTTTACCTTTTTCTATATCTGTCATTAATAAACTCATTAATTTAAAAAATAATACCCATTTATTATCTTCCAATCCAGATTTTAATTGTTGATTAGTAAATCTATCAATAATTTCAACTGCTGTTGCCCAGTAATGTTGTATTTTATTTCTTATTTGTATTTCTATTCTTAATCCTTCAAAAATACTTTGTTTTCCACAATATTGAGATATTAAATGAATACCTCTATATCCGCTTTCTTTCGGTTTCTCAATATAATCATATTCTTTGATTATATTAACACTTTGCATATTAATAATATCTTCTCTTAACTGATAAACTAATTGTGTGTTAGATAATATTGCTCTACATCCTCCTATGTCTTGTATTCTATCAAGTTTCATATCAGGAAATCTATTGAGTTTATCTTTAATTGATGATGCTCTTTTTAACCGTTGTGTTATTATATAATCATTATCTAATTGTTTCGCACGATATCTTAATGAATTTTGTACACTATTTAATGGATATGCGTGTGAACCTCTCCAATTGCTTAAAATTATAAGAGCATCATCTATTCCTATTTTTTCATCTTTTCCTATTAATGATTCTCCCGCTTTTCTAATTTGTTTTTTGGAAAATTCCGGTTCAATCCACATAGTTGTATCTAAGTATTGGTGATCTGAGTCTACTAAGACTATATCAGTATGTGATGTATTGTCTATTTGAAAAATCATTCTTTGCTCCTGCTAATTGCTGGTTAATTGATGTAGCGAGATTAAGCGGCAATTAACAGGAGGCGATCGCGCAGCACAAATCCAGGGTTTACTTATGTGACCCCCGATTATAGATTTTGTCTTTTCCGCCTTTACTTGAATTATGAGGGATAACGGGCGCACGCAGTAAGCCTGTTTATCCGTATTCTGTAAGGCTTTCAGCTATTTTGTAGATAAAAATTGAAAAATCCGTGATATAGTTGGATTGCGACATCAACCAAATCACGGATTTTATTGCCATGACCGAAATTCCAGTTTCGGCTGCGGCGAATATTTCTAATACTCCTAGTTTAACTGATTTATCTCAAAGAGACAAGCCCTGGGATAAACATCGTTCTAATGCTGATAAAGTATCAAATTATTATGCAGGTAGTGAGTTTCAGGAATATTCTCACCGTATCAATGACTGTTCTGAATTATTAGATTTCCGTCTTGTACCAGATGCAGACGAGGGATTAATGAAATTAAAATTAAACTCAGCTAAGTTTTGTCGTGTTAGGCATTGCCCTGTTTGTCAATGGCGACGTTCTCTTATGTGGAAAGCTAAAGCATATAAGATTCTACCAAAGATTTTTGTTGAGTATCCTACTTATCGTTGGCTGTTTGTTACTTTGACTGTGCATAACTGCCAAATTAGAGACTTACGCAAAACTTTAGATTGGATGCACGAATCATTTAAACGTTTTACTAGGTTAAAAGATTTTCCTGCGATCGGCTGGCTAAAGTCAACGGAAGTTACCAGGGGTAAAGATGGATCAGCACATCCACATTTTCATTGTTTATTTATGGTACAGCCTAGTTATTTTGGTAAAAATTATCTTAAACAAGCTGAATGGGTAAAACTTTGGAAACGTTGTTTAAGGATTGATTACAATCCTGTGTTAGATGTACAAGCTATTAAGAAGGGTAATAGTCCTGCTAGTCTTATTCCTGAATTGCTTAAATACTGTACTAAGGAAAGTGATTTAACCGTAGATAGAGAATGGTTTTTGGAATTGACTAGACAACTCCATAAAGCGAGAACTATTGCTAGTGGTGGTGTGCTTAAAGACTTTTTAAAGGACTTAGAGAAAGAACCAGAGGATTTAATAGGTAAAGACGATGAAGGTGAGGAATTGGTAGATGAGGGACATCTGTATTTTGGATGGAAACGTAGGGAGAAGAAATATAAATTAATTGATTGATAACATTGTTATCATCTGTTATCATAAGATTGTACTGATTTATATTTTTAAATGTAATTAGTACAATTGTACTTTATA
>NZ_JACJPV010000082.1 GCF_014696225.1 Anabaena sp. FACHB-1237
TCAAGGGTTAAAACCTATAGAGTCAAAACGAAAAGTGGTTGTTTATTGCCGAGTCTCTTCTAGTAGTCAAAAACCTGAACTTAAAAACCAAATATCTGCGATGGAAACATTCTGTTTGAATCGCGGATTAGCTGTTGATGAGTGGATCTCAGAAATTGGAGGTGGATTAAATTTTAAAAGGAAAAAATTTTTATCAATTATGCTTTCAATGCTTAAAGGTGAAATATCAACAATAGTCGTAGCGCATAAAGACAGGATGTGTCGGTTTACTTTTGATTTTATTATGGAATTAGCAATTTCTGTTGGGTGTCAGATCATAGTTGCAAACCAGGAATCTTTGTCACCCCAACAAGAATTAGTAGAAGACCTAATGGCAATTATTCACTGCTTTTCTTGTCGGTTGTACGGATTGAGAAATTACTCCAAAGAAATCAAAGATCATCTCAAGAATGCCATTGACCAACCTATACAAAGTGTTTCAAACTTAGACAATAAAGAAATACAGTCCCATTGAAGTAGAAAGTAAAGTCTAGTTTTGTCTAGGTTTTATATAGCAGTAAAATCCATAGGTAATAATCAGTAATAGTTACAAGTTACAGGCAAACAACTAATTACACATTTATGAAACGTCGTGAATTTTTCAATTGGGTAGGCTTAGGTTTATTAGCTAGTTCTTTACCCGTAGCACTAGCAGCTTTTACGTCAGAAGATACCACCTTTGCAGCTACTACATCTAAGACTACTAAGAAGTGGCAAAAAGTGGGAACAGTGACAGAATTAGATAAAACGGGGCAGTTATTAGTAGAAAATTCTCCCATTGGTGCGCTATTAGTGGTAGGAACATCCAAAAAACCTAAAAATTTGATTGCGGTCAAACCTAACTGTACTCATCAAGGTTGTACAGTGGAATGGAACACAAAAAATAGTGAATTTGCTTGTCCTTGTCACGGCGCGAAGTTTGCCAGCAATGGTAAGGTGCAAAATGGACCGGCTAATAAGCCTTTAAAAACTTATCAAGTGAAAATTGAAGCTGGTGCGGTTTTCGTGCTGTCAGTATAGCTACCCTTACCTGAACTCAGGAGAAGCCATGACTTGAGCATAGGTGCTGTGGGCATACGTCACAGCACGCTATTGGTGAAGTATTGAGGAAAATTATATTTTACCCAATTACCAACTCCTGAGAGCTATATCAGAAATGTTAACAAAATTTTGTATCATAATCTACTAAAATTAAAGAATCAAGTTGTTAATTATTAGAATTAGGAATGTAATTCCTGTTACCTATGCGTATAGAGCAGTTACAAGCCTTTTTGGCGATCGCGCAAACAGGCAGTTTTCAACAAGCAGCAAAAAAATGTGGTGTTACCCAGTCTACTATCAGTAGACAAATTCAAGCACTAGAGACGGATGTGGGTGTAGAATTATTCTATAGAACAAGTCACGCCAAATTAACTTTAGGTGGAGAAAGACTATTACCGCGAGTGCGTAAAATTTGTCAAGAATGGGAAATTGCTACCCAAGAATTAACAGATTTAATGATAGGAAAACAGCCTGAATTATGTGTTGCCGCTATTCATTCGATCTGCGCTTCTTATTTACCTCCAGTATTACAAAAATTTTGCCATAAATATCCAGAAGTACAATTGAGAGTAACATCATTAGGTAGCGATCGCTCTCTAAAAGTTCTGAAAGATGGTTTAGTAGACTTAGCAATTGTTATGCACAATCGTTTCTTAATTACTGGCAAAGAAATGGTAGTACAAACATTATACGATGAACCCATAGAAGTATTAACATCTGCTAATCATCCCCTAGCCAAGTTTACATCTATTCCTTGGTCAGAATTAATTATTTATCCCCAAGTAGTTTTTAAAGATGGTTATGGAATGCAGCGTTTAATTCAAGATAAATTTACCGAACTAAATGCACAATTACAAGCAGTATTGGAAGTCAATACCTTAGATGCTTTTCGAGCCATAGTTCGTCAAGGAGAATTAATTGCTTTATTGCCCCATTCTGCACTAATAGAAGCTAAAAATGATCCCACTCTTGCAGTTCGTTCTTTAGCAAATCATAATTTATTAGACAATTCTAATTTCCACCGTCGAGTAGTTATGGTGACAACCCAAGATCGTTTACAAATTCCTCCCATTCAACATTTTTGGCAATTAGTATTAGAAAATATTTGTTTTCAGCTAACAAATGTAGGTAATAGCTGACAGTCAGGAAGAAAATAATGATCAATTGTCAATTAATTACATTCCAAGAATATGAACAAAATATTTAGAGAACTTATCCAAAAAGTGGGTAGTGGAACTCATACTTCCAAAAATTTAACCCGTGCTGAGGCTTATACCGCCATGAAAATGATGTTATTAGGTCAAGCAACTCCAGTGCAAATAGGTGCTTTTTTAATAGCTCATCGCATGAAACGCCCCACAGGTGAAGAATTAGCAGGAATGTTAGATGCTTATCAGGAATTAGGACCAAAATTAACACCAATTAATAATAAAACTGTCATCGTTTTGGGTATGCCCTATGATGGTAGAACTCGCACAGCACCAATTAACATTATTACTGCTTTATTATTAGCCAGTACTGGACAACCAGTAATTATGCACGGAGGCGATCGCTATCCCACAAAATATGGATTACCTTTAATAGAAATTTGGCATAATTTAGGTGTAAATTGGCGAAATTTATCTCTAGCACAAACTCAAGAAATATTTGCCAAAACTAATCTTGGTTTTATTTACACACCTGATCATTTTTCCATAACTAAAACACTTTGGCAATATCGAGAACAACTAGGAAAACGTCCACCTTTAGCAACAATGGAATTAATTTGGTGCCCCTATACTGGAGATAGTCATATTATGGCAGGGTTTGTACATCCACCGACAGAAAATATTTTTAAAGATGCTTTAGATTTACATAATGTCCAAAAATATACCTTCATTAAAGGATTAGAAGGAAGTTGTGATCTACCATGCGATCGCACAGCTATTATTAGTTTTTCTTCGGCGATAAATCAACAATTACCGAAAGAATTACAGAGATTATTTCTCTCATCTACTAACTATGGTTTTACAAACCAAAATGTTCCCCTTATTACCACAGAAGAACTAATTAAAAATCTAAAAAAAGTGTTAAAGGGAGAATCTTGTGAATTAATGGAAACAGCTATATGGAATGGAGGATTTTATTTATGGCATAGTGGAATTTGTTCTAATATCCACAGTGGCATAGAACAGGCTAGGGAACTGTTGATTAGTGGTAAGGTAGCTGCACAATTAGAGAAAATGTTGCAATTTTAGTAATTAGCAAGTAAGCTGTTGTGCTTTTAACTTGAATAATTAATACAAGCAAGATGCTTGTGCTACTGTAACTTCAGGTCTTTTAATTATACAGTGAGTGCTGCACATTAGCTTAGTAATTACAAGAAATAATTTTCACTTCGCACTTAGGACTTCGCACATCATCTATTAATTAACAGATAGAATCATACCTTCACAAGCTAATGAAGCATGGGGGAAAATAGACTTAATTTGATCTTGCATTTTATCAAGATAATTATCATCGTCATCAGGATGATGTTGAGATATAATTAATTGTTTGACCTTGGCCATTTGTGCTAATTTTACAGATATTTTCCAACTAGATTCCGCTGGTTCATGTTGATGAGCATTTAAGGGAGTATAGATAGCATTTGTAATCCATAAATCAGCATTTTCAATTATTTCTAAAATTCTTGTTTGTTCTTGTGAATTAATGATTCTATGTACATCTGTAGCATAAACAACATTATAACCTTTCCAGCTAATTCTATAACCCATAGAATGTTGATTTTTATTAACCAATTGAGTTTTTACTTTCACATCATGGACTTCAATGAATTTACCAGCATTGATATTATAAAACCTCAAATTTGACTGCATTACTTGTAAAGGGTAGGGAAAATGAGGTTGCAGCATTTGATTACAAAGACATTGTTTAATTGATGCACCATTAGAAGCAGCAGTTCCATAAATATGAAAACAATTATCAGGAATAAATGCTGGAGCAAAAAATGGGAAACCTTGAATACGATTTGATTGAGAATTAGTAAAAAATAAATGTGCTTCTAAAGGTTTATCTATTTTTTGCCAACTGCGGCCGAGAATACGTAAACCCGTACCACCATCAAAAATCAAACGTTGTCCACCTACAAATATTTCTATACAACTAGTGTTACCACCATAACGAATGTTACAACTAGTGGGAGTAGGAATTAAACCCCGTACACCCCAGAAGCGGACTTTAAACTGATTATGATACTGGTCAGATTGATTACCGAGTATTGTGCCGGGTTCATCGGTGATGCAGATTTGGGAGTTGGATAGATCAAAACTTGCCATTGTCTTCAAAATTAGAGTTAAAGATAGAAAGTAAATTACCAAGACATACTATACATAGCTAGACATCCTGTGGTATGATAGAACAAGTAAAAAACTTAGCTATCAGATGACAGTAAATTATGTACCTCCAAGAGTCGCTGC
>NZ_JACJPV010000083.1 GCF_014696225.1 Anabaena sp. FACHB-1237
AAACTATATTATTTTCAAGGTTCGGTGTTCCATTGAGTTTCGCTTGATTTTTCTCTCGTCGCTCTCTCTTTGGCACTTAATCAACTTAACTTACCTTTTCTGATTTGTCAACCCTTTTTTCAAAAAAATTTTTTATTTATTTTTTGGCTATTGAGCAAACTACGCTCTATCCTTTGCATATCAAAGGTTTCGCTGGTTTTGCCAATGATCAATTAATGGCTAGGTTGGGGTCGTACCTGGAGTAGATGGCCATTTATGGAGTCAAACGGTAAAAAAATGTCAGCAATTGTTATGATGCTTGTATCGCTTATAGGCAACTACTAAATGAATATTTCTAAAAGTAGTAACTAAATTGTTCAGTTCAGTAATATTGTGAACTGTTGTTTTCCCTAAGATTTTTTTTCCATAAGGATAGTAAACGTGACTAAGACTAATTCAGACTTACTAAAATCTTCTGATCCCAGAATCCATGAGCTTCTTAATCAAGAACTACTGAGACAGCGCAGCCATTTGGAATTAATTGCTAGTGAAAATTTTACTTCTGCATCCGTTTTGGCGGCACAGGGTTCCGTATTAACTAATAAGTATGCTGAAGGTTTACCTGGTAAACGTTATTATGGTGGTTGTGAGTTTGTTGATAAGGTTGAACAAATAGCTATTGAACGTGCTAAACAGTTATTTGGTGCTAATCATGCTAATGTTCAACCTCATTCTGGCGCACAAGCAAATTTTGCAGTTTTTCTGACTTTGCTTGAGCCTGGTGATACTATTATGGGTATGGATTTGTCTCATGGCGGACATCTAACTCATGGTTCACCTGTTAATGTTTCTGGTAAATGGTTTAACGTACGTCACTATGGCGTTAGTCAAGTCACTGAACAATTAGACTATGATCAAGTTCGTGATCTGGCTTTGAAGGAAAAACCAAAGCTCATTATTTGCGGTTATTCTGCTTATCCTCGAATTATTGATTTTCAAAAGTTCCGCAGTATTGCTGATGAGGTGGGAGCTTATTTGTTAGCAGATATTGCCCATATTGCTGGTTTGGTTGCTACAGGTCATCATCCTAATCCAATTGAATTTTGCCATGTTGTTACCACTACTACTCATAAGACTTTACGCGGACCACGTGGAGGTTTGATTTTGACTGCTGATGCAGAGTTGGGTAAAAAGTTAGATAAGTCTGTTTTCCCTGGTACTCAAGGTGGTCCTTTAGAACACGTAATTGCTGGTAAGGCTGTGGCTTTTGGTGAAGCGTTAAAACCTGAGTTTGCGGATTATTCTGCACAGGTGATTAAAAATGCTCAAACTTTAGCTACTCAGTTGCAAAATCGTGGATTTAAGTTGGTATCTAATGGCACTGATAACCATTTAATGCTGGTAGATTTACGCTCTATTGGTATGACTGGGAAAAAGGCTGATCAGCTAGTAAGTGGTATTAATATCACTGCTAATAAGAATACTGTACCTTTTGATCCTGAGTCTCCTTTTGTTACTAGTGGTTTACGTTTGGGTTCTCCAGCAATGACTACTAGAGGAATGGGTGTGACAGAATTTACGGAAATTGGTAATATAATTGCTGATCGCCTATTGTCTCCCGATTCAGATACAGTAGCTGCAAATTGTCGTCAAAGAGTAGCCGCTTTGTGCGATCGCTTTCCTTTGTATCCACATTTAGAAATTCCTGTACCTGTGTTAGTTTAATGAAGTTGGAATTTTTAAACATTGTCAATTATCTTAACTATTGACAATGTGAGAAAGTAAGTCACTGTTAATGTTTTGATGTGCGTCAGATTTGATAGATAGTTTAATATAAACATATTGTCATATTTGACGCACCCTACATCCTATTAATGTTTTGAGGTGCGTCAGATTTGATAGATGGTTTAATATAAACATATTGTCATATTTGACGCACCCTACATCCCAAAAATCTAAAATCCAAAATCTAAAATTCTATGAGTGCTGAAATTATTTGTGTTGGTACTGAATTATTGCTAGGAGATATACTAAATAGTAATGCTCATTTTTTAGCTAAAGAATTAGCAGCTTTAGGTATTCCCCATTATTATCAAACAGTAGTGGGAGATAATCCAGAAAGACTCAAAAAGGTAATAGAAATTGCTGCTTCACGGGTACAAATTCTCATTTTTACTGGTGGACTTGGACCAACACCAGATGATCTGACTTGTGAAACTTTAGCTGATTTTTTCGGTGTTCCTTTGATAGAAAATTCTGATATTGTAGCTGATATTACTCAAAAATTTGCTGAACGAGGACGTATAATGTCCTCTAGTAATTATAAACAAGCATTAATTCCTCAAGGTGCAGAAATTTTATCTAATCCTACAGGTACAGCGCCAGGAATTATTTGGCAACCGCGATCAGGATTAACAATTTTAACCTTTCCTGGTGTTCCTAGCGAAATGCACAGAATGTGGACAGAAACAGCTATTCCGTTTCTTAAAAGTCAAGGTTGGGGACAAGAAATTATTTACAGTCGTAGTTTAAAATTTTGGGGTATTGGTGAATCTACTTTAGCAGAAAAAGTAGCACCTTATCTAAATTTAACTAATCCTACTGTTGCACCTTACGCTGGTAAAGGAGAAGTAAGATTAAGAATTTCTGCTAAAGCGTCAGACATAAAAACAGCAGAGGAATTAATTACGCCTATTGAACAACAACTAATAGAAATTGCTGGATTAGATTTTTATGGTATTGATAATGATAATTTAGCTATAGTAGTTAGTAAATTATTAAAATTATCAGGACAAACTTTATCAGTAGCAGAGTCTTGTACTGGTGGAGGTTTAGGGCAAATGTTAACCGAAATTCCTGGAAGTTCTGATTACTTTCATGGGGGAGTTATTGCTTATGATAATTCTGTGAAAGTTAATTTACTAGGAGTTAATTCTCAAGATTTAGAAAAATTCGGGGCTGTTAGTTCGATTGTAGCAGAACAAATGGCTATAGGGGTAAAAAATGTTCTAGTTACAAATTGGGGATTAAGTATTACAGGAATTGCAGGACCTGGAGGAGGAACAGATACAAAACCTGTAGGTTTAGTTTATATTGGTTTAGCAGATCCAAATAATCAAGTAACCAGTTTTGAATATAGGTTTGGAACTATCCGTGATAGGTCCACTATTAGAAATTTAAGTTCTTCTACAGCTTTAGATAACTTACGTCGTAAATTACTCAGTATGCAGTTGAATGAGTATAAATCATGTAAATAATCAAATTGTTAATACAGCACATTCCATCTACATGAGGTACACTATGAACAGGCAAGATGCCTGTGTTACAAGGGTTTTATCATTAACATCTGTAACTCAGAATAACGGAAACTGCTGTATATGACGCACTCTACAACAGATTTTTTAGTGTGACACTTGCGTAAGTCCTAACCTAGTAAATGGATTCTTCTTAAACACAACTTAGGACTTACGCATTGACAGAATAAAAAAATAGTGCATTGATAAATAAGGGTCGTCTAGTAATCGGTATGGGAGAATGAGAGAAATTACTAAACTCTCGACAGCACAATGCAACATAGACATCTACA
>NZ_JACJPV010000084.1 GCF_014696225.1 Anabaena sp. FACHB-1237
CAACTGGTATGAAGTACAGAGGAATCTGTTTACTTTAGTTGTACGTGAGCATATTTTTGCTAATCTTAATAGCGATCGCATGATCTAGAATACATAGATAATGTTTTTTGTCAATGCGTAAGTCCTAGATAAAACTTTTGTTCTGCAATTTAGAGTTTTTGCAGATGATTCATGGTGGAATTATTCCCCTAATCAAATTATTAACAAGTACCATTTACCATCTAGATATTTACTAGTCAGTAACACATTAGCACCGACCAAGAATCATTTTGTTGTGCTGGAGGCATTGAAAATACTCAAAGAACGTAATCAATCCATGCTAGTTGTGTTTACGGGAGATATCCACGACTATCGTAATCCAGGTTACTACAATAAGTTTCTTAGTTGTATCCATGAGTTTGGGTTACATGATTATGTAAGGATTTTGGGTATGATTCCTAAAGGGGATCAATTTCAATTACTACGTGGTAGTGTGGGATTATTGCAACCATCTTTCTTTGAAGGATGGCATACGGGAGTAGAAGAAGCCAGAATGTTAGGTAAAACAATAATTTTATCTGATATTCAGGTTCACCAAGAGCAAGATCCGCCAAATAGCTTGTTTTTTGATCCCCATATTGCTGAAACATTAGCAGAGCAAATACTGACAGTTTTTGAAGCAGATTTGGGTGAACACAATTTGGAAAAAGAAACAATTGCTCGTCAAAGCTATTTGCATCTGCAACTAGGATATGCGAGAAGATTCCTACAGTTGGCTGACTTATGAATGATTTGTGCCAAAATCTAGTAATATGGGGAGCTTCTGGCCATGCGTTAGTAGTGGCTGACATCATCCGCTTAATAAATCAATACAAAATTGTCGGATTTTTGGACGACATAAACTTACATTTACATGGTAAGAATTTTTGCGGAGTAACTATTTTAGGAGGTAGAGAAAAATTTGATCAACTTCATGATGATGGGGTTAAATACTCACTGATTGCTATTGGCAACTGTCAAACTAGACTAGAATTATCAAACTTAGTTGAGCAAAATGGTTTTCGTTTAGCCACAGCAGTCCATCCTCAAGCAATTGTAGCTGGTGATATAGTTATAGGGTCAGGTACAGTAATTTGTGCCGGAGCAGTAATTAATCCCAGTGCAAAAATTGGTAAAAACGTCATAATTAACACTACTGCTAGTGTAGATCATGAATGTGTGATTGAAGACGG
Organism: Anabaena sp. FACHB-1237; assembly: GCF_014696225.1. GTDB lineage: Bacteria > Cyanobacteriota > Cyanobacteriia > Cyanobacteriales > Nostocaceae > FACHB-1237. Next base: position 1,212 of record NZ_JACJPV010000084.1, read on the forward strand.
GGTTCATATTGGACCAGGTGTTCATATTGGTGGTAGAACAACCATCAAACAAGGAGCATGGATAGGAATTGGCGCAACGGTGAGCGATCGCATTACCATCGGGGCAAATTCCATTATTGGTGCTGGAGCGGTTGTAGTGCGGGATATACCCCCTGGTGTAGTAGCCTACGGAGTTCCGGCAAAAGTGATTAGAAATATTGATTCATCTGTACAATATTAATTGACCATGAATTTTTACAAAAAAATCGAGTATACAACACCCGAATCAACCAAAAAAGCGATTCAATCAGCTTTAGAGGATTATAAACTTATTCATTTAGTTGTTCCCAATCTTCAACTATCTACCCATGAATTTTATACTGATCTAAGTAATTACTTAGGATGGGTAATTGATATGGATGAAGATAAGGAGACTGGTAAAAAAACTGGCAACCGCTGGATTGACATTAGCTATGATCCAGCACAACCTAATAAATATCGCTCCAGCAATACCCGACAGCCTTTACATACTGATAATTCCTACCTCAATCATCATGATGCTGTTAATTACTTTTATTGTCTTTCCCAAGCTAAACTAGGTGGAGCGACTATTTTTCTGGATAGCGATTTATTAGTTCAAGCTTTAGAAATTGATCAAGAATATGGATTGTTAGAAGATTTGAAAACTATTCCTGTTTGTTTTTCTAGGCATGAAAATTGGAAAACAAAGCCGATTATTACAGAAGATGAATTAGGATGGCGATTAAACTATAATTACTACCGATTAGACCCGAAAAATGCACCTGAAGCTAAAGAATTAGTAGAAAGGTTTCAGCACTTTTTGGAAACTCGAATTCACAATAGTCAAATCACTACGAATTTGCTTTTAAGTCCGACAGATGCAGTATTTTTTCATGATGAAAGACTTTTGCATGGCAGAACGGCCTTTTTTACTACTCAAAAAGGTGAAAGAACACTGATCAAAGGATCAGTTATTCTCCACTCTCGCAAGCCGAAAAATTTTCATTTAGAAAACATTGGCCAAGATGAAATCATTAACACATAAACTGGGATTTGGCACTTGGCAATTTGGTGGTGAAAACATAGTTAATGGACAGCATAAAGGTTGGGGAGATATTGAAGAAGCCACAGCCATTCAATCTGTTCACCTAGCCATAGATGGAGGAATACAATTTTTTGATACTGCGGATGCCTATGGATGGGGACGAGCAGAAGAAATTTTAGGGAAAGCTATTAAGCATTATCCCAAAGACAAGTTGCGAATCTGTACAAAATTTGGAAATCGCCAGGATCATCAAGGTTATAGTTACCAAGACTTTTCAACCCAATGGTTAGAGCAAGCTGTTACTAATAGCTTAAAACGCTTAAAGGTAGATTGCATTGATATTTTGCTATTCCACAGCCCTCCTGATGACTTCGACTGGAATGGTTATGATGTCTCTATACTCACAGGATTAATTCAGAAAGGATATATTAAGCAATATGGCGTTAGCTCCAAAACTGTAAAAGGGGCTTTAAAAGTTGTAGAATATTCTTTTGGTAATGTAATTGAAGCGATTTTTAATATTTTAGATCGCCGAGCCGAGGAGTTTTTGTTTAACCACCTAAATCCTGCATATCAATTTATCGCTAGAGTTCCTTTAGCATCAGGATTCTTAAGTCATAAATACCTTCATCAACAACCAAATTTTGCTGATAATGATTGGCGTAAGTATTTACCTGCAGGGGATCAACAATGGTTATTAAATAGTTCAAGAAAATTAGATTTTTTGGATGAATTACCCGGCGGAATCACCGTTTCAGCATTAAGATATGTTTTGCACCATCCTCAAGTTGAGGTGGTTATTCCGGGTATGAGAAGCCCCAGTCAAGTTACGGCTAATTTACAAGCAGTGAAACTGGGTGCATTAGATCCGGTGATCATCAAAAAAATTCAGGATTCCGTTCCTGATGTTCCCGTACATTGGCAATTTTAGTTAGAGATCATAGTTGCAAACCAGGAATCTTTGTCACCCCAACAAGAATTAGTAGAACACCTAATGGCAATTATTCACTGCTTTTCTTGTCGGTTGTACGGATTGAGAAATTACTCCAAAGAAATCAAAGATCATCTCAAGAATGCTATTAACGAACCTATACAAAGTGTGTCAAACTTAGACAATAAAGAAATACAGTGTTGAGAGCGTCTAATGCTTTTATCCATTAAAACAAAACTCAAGTTAAATAAAACCCAAGAAATATTAATGGCTAAACACGCGGGTA
>NZ_JACJPV010000085.1 GCF_014696225.1 Anabaena sp. FACHB-1237
CAACTGGTATGAAGTACAGAGGAATCTGTTTACTTTAGTTGTACGTGAGCATATTTTTGCTAATCTTAATAGCGATCGCATGATCTAGAATACATAGATAATGTTTTTTGTCAATGCGTAAGTCCTAGTTACTAAAAATATAATCAAATATTTCTGACTTGGTAATATCCTATACTTTACACGGATAACCACAAGCCTTTAAGGTTGAGTTTCTGTCAAAGACAAACTCCCCAACTACCTTTCTTACATATATTCAGGAAAAAGTTTAAATTCGCTGAATAAAGTTTGCCTGATATTAAATAAACATTGGGAGCGACTACATCGTCAAACACTTTGCTATTCTAAATCAGAAGAAATGTTGCGATATTCTCTGAAATTATTAATTCATTATCTCAAGTTTGGCGATGTCCCCAATTTAGCGATCCGTAATTAGGGAGGACCTCCTTGTGGTGGCTCATCTCCTTGTGGTGGCTCATCTCCTTGTGGCGGACCATCTTCCTGTGGTGGTCTACCTCTTTGTGGTGGACCACCTCTAGGTCGTTGATCATTTGAGCCACCAAGTAAATTTTGCCAAGAAAACCCTGATTTTGGTGGTGTTTGAAATGGAGTATTAACTAATATATGTTCTGTACCATCAAGTCCGCTTTTAACTTCTGTAAGATTATTAACAGTAGCACCCACAGTGATGGGCACAAATTTAGGTAATTCATTAGGAGAAACAACAAATACACCCGTAACATTATTTTGACGGGTAACGGCCACTGTTGGTACTGTTAACACATCCGTCAAGTTACCAACCTGAAATTTTGCAGAAACATTCATACCAGCCTTGAGTTCCTGAGATGCTGTTCCTATTAACGCAACTTTTACCTTAAAGCTGGTAACATTTTGTTCTACAGTCGCCTGAGTAGCAATTTGTGATACTCGTCCTCGAAATTCCTTGCCACGAATAGCATCTGCTTCAATGATGACATCTTGTCCAATGCGAATTTTAGTAATATTATTTTCCGAAACATTAGCAACAACCCTGCTTTTAGAAATCATTGACAAAATAGAAGAAGAAGTTGCTGAAGAGACAGAACTTCCTGAAGTTGTGGGAGCAACAAAGGCACCAGGTTCAGCATACTTAAAAGCAACCACTCCATCAAAGGGAGCTTTAATCACAGTATCATTAATTTGTGTTTTGATACTTTGGAGAGATCCACGGGCAGATACAACCTCTGCACGGGCTTTATCAATATCTTCTTGTCTATTTCCCGCTTTTAGCAATTCTAGAATTTGCTCTTGACTTTTAACATCAGCACGGGCTTGATTAATCTCTTCCTGTCTAGTCCCCTCTTTTACCAGAGACAGGCTTTCTTGAAGTTCAACTACTGTAGCTTCAGCAGAATCACGAATTGCTTTTTTTTCTTTTAATGTCTGCTCAGAAATTGCTCCTTCATCAAAAAGTATTTGGTTACGATTAAGTTCTTCCTGGGCTTTATTAAATAGAGCCTTAGCACTATCTAATTTAGCTTTGACTTGAGCAATATCCTGAGGACGATTACCAGCAATCAGTTTTTTCAGATTCGCTTCTAATGCTTGCAGTTTAGCTTGTGCCTGAGCAATTTCCTGTGGACGATTACCAGCAATCAGTTTACGTAGATTTGCTTCCGCTTGTGCGAGTTTTCCTCTGACCTCCAGCCATTGTCCTTGCAAATTGGAATCATCCATCTTAGCAATTATCTGATCTTTTTTGATATAATCACCTTCATCCACCAGTAGTTCTTTAAGAAGCCCCACTGTTTTTGGACTAACATTTACCACTTTTTCTGGTTCAGCTGTGCCATTAGCTGAAACTACAATACTTAAGTTAGTTCGTTCTGCTAATATAGGTCTAGGACGTTCATTAACTTCTTTAGAAATGGAGAACTGACGATAGGCAAGAAAAAGTCCACCTATGAGGAAGAATAAAGTAGTAAACCCAAATAACAAGCCTATTTTTGGCTTTTTGTTAATATTAATGTATTCGTCCATATTTAAGCAACAGTGTATGTGAGATATTTTTATTCAAAAGACATCTGATGAAAAAGAATCTGAAAACCTAATTTCCGGAGAGGTCTAAAAAGTATCCGTAAATATAGTCAGCCTTAATCAATTGGAAAATTATTTTTACTGCTTATCCTAAATATAGCAATTATTTACAGATAATTATTTACAGACGAATGCATTTGTTTGTACCAATGATTTAGGTTGGCTATATTTTTTAATCGGCGTTGCTGAACTCAGGTATGAAATTGACAAATTCAAAATTTGAAACTTTGCGCCTTTGCGCCTAACGCAAGTGATTCACTTGGCTGATGCGCGAAACAAATATCATAATCATACCCCAATTCAGCAACCCCTTTTAATCAATTAGAGAAACTATTGATTCACCTTATCAAACTCAACTAGACCATAATCGAGTTTGATAATGTGATCAGCAAGATGGAAATAATCATCATCATGGGTGATAAGCTGTTGTGCTTTTAACTTGAATAATTAATACAAGCAAGATGCTTGTGTTACTGTAATTTCAGGTTTTTTAATTATACAGTGAGTGCTGCACATTAGCTTAACAATTACTATTTTATGACGATCTTTCAATTGTTTAAGAATCTGTTTATAGAATAAATCTCGAAATCTAGGTTCTTGATCTGCTGCCCATTCGTCAAATAGGTAAATGGGGCGATTTTCCAGATAAGTTGTTAATAAAGCAAGACGTTTTCTTTGCCCTTGGGAAAGATTTACAGTTGATAAAAACCCATTTTTAACTTTTACTTTATGGGATAACTGGAGTTGTTTAAGATATGTTTCTACTTCTTGATCAAGATTATTAGAATTGATACCCATATAACTTTCAAATAAGTAGAAATCAGAAAATATAGCTGAAAAATGTTGGCGATACCACTCGATATTCTCTAAAGTAATTCTTTGATCATTAAGATAAATTTCTCCTGATTGTGGAGTATATAATCCGGTAATTAATTTTGCTAAGGTTGACTTGCCACTACCATTTTCACCAACAATAAATAATATCTCTCCTGGTTGTAAAGATAATGTAATTGGTCCTAAAAGAAACCCTTTTTCATCTGGATGAAAGGGAGGCATATTTATGGTGGGGAATTTTGTAGCATCCGCAACAAATCTTGCGCTTTCTGATCATCACCTAGTAACTGATACTTTTAACCGAGACATTCCCTGACATCTGAGATATCGTGAAGGTCCAGTACAACATTACCAACTGAGTTGATAAAGGTGGTATCCCACATTGCCTTGAGGAAAATCCCCAAAGCTCCATTA
>NZ_JACJPV010000086.1 GCF_014696225.1 Anabaena sp. FACHB-1237
TGTAGATGTCTATGTTGCATTGTGCTGTCGAGAGTTTAGTAATTTCTCTCATTCTCCCATACCGATTACTAGACGACCCTTATTTATCAATGCACTATTTTTTTATTCTGTCAATGCGTAAGTCCTAATTACGTTTACCAGCACTGGAAAAATCTTGACATGGTGGACCACCAATAATGATATCAGGTGTAAAGTCTTTAAAAATACTATAGTCATGATGATTATTGATCTGACTTAAATCATATTCAATAATAGGATGATGGAAATTTTGCTGATATACATTAATAACTGATTTCCAATTATCAAAAGCTGCAACAATTTCAAATGCAGCATTTTTAAATCCTAATGATAATCCCCCACAACCAGAAAATAAATCTATAGCTTTGAGTGAGTTTAATGAACTATGATCATGATATAACTGCATATTTTAAAATACCTATAATAAATATATACCATCTACATATCAAAAATTTCAGGATTGCTAAGTATAGCTGCATCTAATCTTCTTTCAGGGCTTAAAAAATTTTGTCCTCCACCTAAAATAATGTTTTGAATTTCTTGCTTAGTAATTCTAGGTTTTATCAAATTATCACACATCATATAAGGACGAGTATTAGAACCACTTAATGCAAAGGCTTTATCATTTTTAGTATTATAAGTTAGGGTATCAATTACTAATTTATGATTGATTTTACCACTAAGTGCAAATTCATATAGCATTTTTATTAATCATACCACAGAACGCATTGGTCTTTGTATAGTCTCTTCTTCTGATTTGGTAGCTATATCAAAGAAAAGTCTGGTAAAGGCAAAATTAGTCCAAACAAAAATATCTAAACAATGTTGATCAAGTTTTGCAGTTTTCCCTAAAGTTTTCCATATTGGTTGCATAACTAATGGTATTTGGATTTCTAAGTTATCAATTAATAAATTATCTAAACAATTGATCATACTAGAAATATATGGCAATACTTGACTAATACTTAACCAGTCGTGAATTTCACTACATACAGGTTGTAGATAACTAAGTAATTTATCTTTTTGATGTTGAAATTCATAACAAATACTCAAGGCTAGATAAACAATTGTATCTGGTCTAGTAACAATTTCACATCCATATTGATGATCTGGTAAACGATAAGTAGAATTATCAGGTAATGCGGTTAATTTAATTTCAATATTTTTTAAACATAAATTATCTCTATTCAAATCATGAGTGACTAAATCAACTCTTGGTAACTTACCAATAACTATTTTTCTATAAGGAACATAATCACTTTCAAAGAAGAAAAATAAATTATTAGATATTGGTGATATACCGAATATTTGCTGAACATCTATTTCTTGATGCTTGATTTTTAATTGATGATCTAGTGTTAAGTAATTTAATTTTAATCCTTTGCTATACATATAGCAAGCTAATGCAACTGGAAAGGAATTATTAAATTGATTTTTACCCCAACTCGTTGGTTGAGTAAAATCTCGATTGCAATTAATTAACCCAAATAAACCTGGTTGTAGATTTTCTAACATAAATTATGTAATTGAATGTCTAATTTTTCAGTGGTTTTTCTGCCAAAATGTAGTATGGTATCTGGTCTTCCTTGACGACTAACAAATATTTGTAAATGTTGATCTAATATTTCTTGAATCATGCGAAAAAAGCTGATAAAATTAGATTTTCCTGCGCCATTACAGCCAATTAATATGTTAATTTGAGAAAGTTCAAGATCGCATTCAGTGATAGATTTAAAACCTTGTACTTTAATTCTTGATAATTGTGTTTTATTGATTAATTTCGTCATAATAATGTTAGTAATAAAATTAGCGATCGCTCTTAGTTCTTGCGCTCTTAGTTCTTACGCTCTTAGTTCTTAATTTATTCTATTTCTTGTATTATCAAATAATATACAAAAATTTTTAAAATACTTTAATAAGTGTTGATGCAATTAGCTTTTATTTAGAATGAATAAAATAGTATAAACACTTTAAAATCTGTAGGGGTTTAGCACTGCTAAACCCCTACTCATTACTATTCTAAATCCCGACGGCCAGGATTACGTGCTGGGTCATTGGATAAAAACCCAAATATGAAAATACTCAGGAAAAAGAAGACAACGATATAAACTGCGATTTTTAAAGTCACCATAGAAATTACTCCAAGAGGTTTGAAAATTTGCGAGTATTAGTAATAGTTACTAAAAATATCATCAAATATTTCTAGCTTGGTAAGGTTCACGCCTTACTGGGGCTAACTACAAGCCGCGCTATTCGGTTTCTATCATCACATAGAGTTCCGATTCAACTCCAGGATAATATATCACACACCTTCACATCTTACATCACAGATGCACTAGCAGAGGCGATAATATTTTTGTACCACAGATGTCAATATTTGACTATATTTTTGTTATTTCAACCTAATACCGCTAATTCTGAAAAGATATCATATCACAAACTGTTAATTAACCCTTACCACTATTAAACTGTGGAGATGTTCTATAGAACGTACAAGGGTTGTAGAAAACACTGATGTAATTTTTACTCCTATATCTATCAATCAGTTACAATTCAGCTTTTAGTAAAGTTTCTGGGAATTTTTGATCTGTTCTTGTTTTAATTACTTTTGCTGGTACACCTACCGCTATTGAATATGGAGGTATATTTTTTTTCACAACTGCACCAGCACCAATTATGCTACCTTGACCAATAGTAACACCATCTAATACTGTCACAGCATGACCTAGCCAGCAGTTATCTTCAATGATAATACCTTGACGAGTCACACCTTGATCCTTTATTGGTAAAGAAACATCCGTAAATACATGATTATTGGCATATATTCCGCAATGGGAAGCAATCATACAGTTTTTACCAATTTTAACATTGCCAGGTCCGGCGATAGAAACATAAGGAGCAATGTAAGTATGATCGTCAATATAAATCAGGACTTACGCAACTGGCACAGCGATCGCTAATTATTAGTATATGTGTACTGCAATAATGAAGATGTTATTGAATCAGACTGATTGAGAATTGTTAATAGTAATAGATTAAATAAATGACGGGTATTAATTTTATGAGAGAATGATGATAGGGTACATTAAGAAATTAATTAACGATGAAATTTACTAAACTTAATTA
>NZ_JACJPV010000087.1 GCF_014696225.1 Anabaena sp. FACHB-1237
ATATACATAGTAATAAAACCGGGAGTAAAGAAAGAACCATCTTTATAACCATTAATTTTCTCAAAGATTAAACCTAATACAGCAGCATTAATTAACCTTTTATTTTCTTCCTGAATTTCTTCCCCAGTGTCACTACCAAAATTGTAAGCATTGAGAAAAGCAAACAAATATTCTAAAGTATTAATTTCTCCAGTAAGTTTTTTACCGTTATTGTCTTTGAGAATAGTACCAGTAAAAATTGGTAATTTCTCATTTCGCAAATTACTAATAAAAATAGTTTCTTGTTCAATGTCTGTAGGTTCAAATAAAGAACTATTCAAATAAGGAACATGAGCAAATCTTTCTTGTAATTTTTGTTGTAAATTTTTACTTCTTTCCTGTGGTTTACGTGCTAAAACACTAAAAAATAGACTATTAAGATCATCATAATTTTCCACCTTATTTAAATTCAAAAATCCCCAAGACAGATCATTTTTATGATATCTAATTAATTGCGCTTCCAATAATTTTAAAAACAAGATTCTATTCATCCAAGTAATTGCTAATTCTAAACCCAGATTGAAAAGTTGTTCTTGATAAGTTTCTCCAAATTGTTCTGGTTTTTCTAAACGAGAAATTTTATCTAAACTATCAACTTGGGAAATAGCATTTTCTATTAATGATCCCATATTTCTATCATGTTCTTTTTTGCGTTGAATGAGTTTTTTACTACCTTCTTTAATTTCCGTTAAACCGATAATATGTAATAGTTCGCTATAAAATCCTTTATCGAGAGTATTGCTATCATTTGCAAAAGGTAACTGTAATAAGTTCATTTTCTCACACCTTGATATTGATTAAATTTAGTTTAACCAAAGCTAAATTATTCAGCAAACCCTATTTACAGATAAATTTAGCTTGTTTTTTTACAAATCTTATAATTTGTTCGGACACAATTTAATTTTAGCCTTAAATTTTCAGAATCAGGATATCCAGGATTTAAGCATTTACAGGATGTGAATTAACACAAATAGTTTTGAAAACGATAATATCCTCGATTTCTTTTTTATCCTGTCAATAAATTATAAATTGTCAGAATCAGATATTGCGTAGGTTGGGTTGACGTGAGGAAACCCAACATTTTTAAACATTTGTTGGGTTGCGCTATCGCCTAACCCAACCTAGGAAAACTAATGAATATTAGAAGTTAGGGATATGGATAAGGTGATATTATCTATAACTTTCGATAATTTGAATTTCCTCTGGTGTTAAATTATAAAGTTGATAAACCATTTGATCAATTTCTGCTTCTAATGCGCTTGTATCTGCATTGGGATCTGATTTTTTAGCGTTGAGAATTTGATCAACTAATGATTCAATATTTTTTTGATATTCTTCATTAGCAATTTTAATAGGTATTGGTGAAATAAATTGCTTATTTGCTTCAAAGAAACCATTATCTTTAGGTTTACCAATTAATTTAAAATAGAAATTTGCAACCTTAGAATTTAAAATGCCTAATAAATATTTTATATTTACTTCATTTTCATTAATAGGTTTAATACCATTGACGCGCACATTATTTAAGAAAAATTTGCCATCTTCATCAAGAAAACATTGTAAATCTGAAACTGTTTGTGCTATACCTATTTTTGATAATGTTTGCTTATCAAGGTTTTGATTTCTTCCAAATTGATACCAGTAATCATTGTCAAATTTATTATTTTCTCGACTTCTTAAAATTGATTCATTTGTTTTTAGATACTCGAAAGCTTTGGGATAATTACTTTTTAATATATTAAGATTAAGTAAGGTAAAATCATTAATTGTTTGATAAACATGAAGCAAATATTTATCAGTATTAGGAACTTTATATCGTTTAGCTTCTGTTCCTGAAATAAGTGGTTTCATTATAGAATCTTCAATTTCAACTTCTCTATCTAGTATTTTTGAATAGTATATTCCTGATGAAATTTTTCTTAAATGATAAATATTATCAGCACTAGTTTGAATCCCCACAAAAATTTGTGCTATTTCACCTAAAGATTTTGAGTTTAATTCTATTTTTCTTTTAATTTTTAAAATATTTTCTTCTCCTAAACTCCAATTGTTTTCATTTAATTGAGAAAATAAAATTTTTGCCCATTCTTTAAACTGAAGAAATTGAAATTTATAAGATTCTATTTTTAAATATTGGAAATAATCCTTTTTTTGTTTACTAAATTGTTGACAGGCTGTATAAACAGTTGCATCAAGGAAAACCTGACTAGAACCAAAATCTAAAAATCTCGATAAATACTTAGATTTAAGAATTAAACTTCTTAATGGTTTTCCATACTCATTATAAATCCAAAGAGAAGGCATAATAAAATCAACTAAACCTGAAGAATTTAATAAATCTAATGCTTTTTCTACAAAAAGAAGATAAATATCAAAGTTTCCTTTTCCTGCTGTTTGATAATTTGTAGAATAATAATTACAAACTAAGAAATTAGATTTTTTTAAATCCTGTATAGCAATATAAGGAGGATTACCAATAACCACATCAAAACCAACAAAAACACCCTCATCATTCAACACTTCAGGAAATTCAAAACGCCATTCTAGCGTATTTTCATAAATCTTCCCACGTTCTATATCCTCAATCTCAACCTTTAACTTATCAATCTCATTATTTAACTTAGCAATTTTTTTCTCCCGCTTAGTTTTCTCAGCTTTAGTTTCTGGAATCAGA
>NZ_JACJPV010000088.1 GCF_014696225.1 Anabaena sp. FACHB-1237
CCAGGTGGTGTGCATTCTTATTGGTTCTTATTGAGAATAGGTTTTGATGACGTTTTTGGTGATTTACTGTTTCTCAAATGCCTTTTTTCACTTTATATGTTTGTTTTGATGCTCCCTTTAATTTTTTCTCTACGTAATTTCCCTCTGTGACAGTTTGGGGTGCGGAATGTGGGATCTAAAAATTATCATCCTGTCAATCCTTGAATCCTGGATATCCTGATTCAGACAAATACAACTTTCATCACCAACAAACCACCGAAAATTACAACAAAGATAATTGATTAACTGATGGATGAACCTTATACATAACGCGATTTTTTATTTTTGTTTTAATGACTTTATTTTCATCCATGGCTCTTGTTAACCAAACTTTTATCTGTCCTGAAATCAATCCTGTATTAGATTTACAATAAGTTTCAATATCTTTCGGGGATTTCGGTTGATGTAAATAATCTAGTATTAAACGCAAGAAATCTTCATACCAATCTTTAGAAATATTTTTAAAATCTGGTGCAATATTGTTATTATTGTCTACCATTGTTGCTGTTTTGCTCGGTTCACTATCAACAACTTCTTTTATTAAAACTTCTCTCAAGTTAGTATTTTCAAATTCTGAAGGAAACGGTTTTGCACCTCGATTATATAATTCTTGATTTCCTTCTGCAATGGGAGATATCATGTTGACAAATACAGGAATTTCTTTGATTTTAGATAATGCTTCTACCGCACCATTCCAAGTCCCACCTTTTTCCAAATCAGACTTAACAACTAAAGCATAATCAGCTAAACTATAAATATATTTATTCCTTCCCATTGCGTTACCTGTATTAAATCCCGCATCAGGATCATAGCTAGAAATTAAAGCTAATCTACCTTCTCGAATAGCAGAGCGATATTTACTATTTACTGCTGCTTTAGTTAAGCTATCAGCTAATACACCAACAGAAGTTCCTCCATTATTTAAAATACCTAACATTGATTCTTGGTCTATACCTCTTGCACCTCCAGAAATTACTTGTATATTTTGTTGAGAACAAGTTTTTGCTACTCTTTGTGTGTATTGAATCATCTCTTCATCTACATCACGAGAACCTACAATTGCTAATCCCCCTAAAGATAATAATTCTACATTTCCCACTCCATAAATAATAGCTGGTGATGAATGTTTTAATATTTGTTTGAGACGTTTAGGATATTTAGAATCACCACGTCCTAATATCCATAAACCGTGACTTGTCCATTTTTCTACTGCTAAACTTAGCATTAAACCCCGTTCTAATAAAGCTATAAGTCTATCAAGATTAAGTTTATTAATAGTTGTTTTTTGTATTTTTTCTCTGGCTGTTTTTTGTAGTAAATCTGCTGGACGCATTTGATTTTCACGTAACCATTCTGTTAACAAGTTATATTCACTTAAAGTTAGAGGTAACGGTTCAGTTTGACGATTTTGCCCAAAACTAGCACACAATAGCAATATTGCTTGAGTATCTGGTTGTAGGATATGATTTGACATAGTATTAAACATAATATTTCTAATCCTCTTGACCCAATGAATTAAGAGCTAATGCTACAGGATAAACTAACCCACTTCCAGTATTACGTAAAAGTGCAGCAATTACAGTAAAAGTCCAACGGGAATCTACCATATCATCAATTAAGAATACATTACCACTCATTCCTTGCCAAGATTCAATTAAAAAAGCTCCATCTAAATTATGAGCTTGTTGATAACTATTGCTCATATTTTTTTGTAACTGAGTGTGCCGAATTTTGCGGACAACTGGTTTAAATGGTAATCCTAATTTATCTGCTAGTCTTTTGGCAAAGTTAGGTACAAGTTCTGGACGATTTAAAGAAGGAACACAAGTAACCCAAGTCGGAAAGGGTTGAGGTTGCCAATTTTGAATCATCTCAAAGGTAGCTTGTACAAGTTCATCATCAAAATGATTATCTCTATATTTTCCTTTTTTAACTAATTCTCCCCAACCGGCATCACCCCATAAAGATAATGCTCTTCCTGTTTCTGCTCTTAAATTAGTTTTGATGTTTCCCGAAAATTTATAAGTTAATAATGCTTGTGAAGGCCATTGTTTACGCGGTTCTAAAATTTGGTTACTCCGACGTAAAAATAAATTTGCTTTATTTACTCGTGCATTGGTAACAGTTTCCGGTAATAAGCGTGTACCTACACACACTGTACATCTACCACATTCTTGTGGATTGGGATCATCTAATTCTGTTGCTAAAAAAGCCATTAAACATTGTTGACTTTTCATATATTCTAACATTCGCTCTTGTTCCCGTCTGCGAATTTGTGTTAGAAGTTCAATTTTTTCCCTGTTGTATTGATAATGAACTGCTGTAAGATACCATTTTGAACCTTGCAGGACTTACGCAACTGGCACAGCGATCGCTAATTATTAGTATATGTGTACTGCAATAATGAAGATGTTATTGAATCAGACTGATTGAGAATTGTTAATAGTAATAGATTAAATAAATGACGGGTATTAATTTTATGAGAGAATGATGATAGGGTGCATTAAGAAATTAATTAACGATGAAATTTACTAAACTTAATTA
>NZ_JACJPV010000089.1 GCF_014696225.1 Anabaena sp. FACHB-1237
CTCAATGATAAAACCTATATATAGTAAGGTTTACAGGCTTTATTTTTTCGTAAACTTTTTTGTAAATCTACTCTTAATATTGTAACAATGTCTTCTTTTTAGGAAAATACTGGTAATAATAGCAACAGAGTTATTACTTATGGTCGGGGGCCTACTATTGTACCGACTTATGACTGTTTTAATAGGTGTAGTTATTGTAATTTCCGTGTTGAATCTGGTACTAGTGCAATGATAATGTTAATAATGATAATGTTAATATAGTTAATATAGCTAATGTGCAGCACTCACTGTTTTTTTAAAAAAACCTGAAGTTACAGTAGCACAAGCATCTTGCTTGTATTAATTATTCAAGTTAAAGGAACAACAGCTTATTAGACATCTCCAGAAAAGAATTTAGAAAAGTCGAATTTTAATCTAAGAAAGTTTTATAGTGTTTTGGATGATTAATCTAAAACCTGTTTCCTTCTTAAATGTCTGCATTCTTGTAATTTGTGAAGACTGAAAATGAGGTTTTTTGCTATTAGCTATATATGCAATTATAGATTTATAAATGGCTAGATCATGATTACTTATAAAAACACTAATTGTACTTTTTAATTGATCCACTCCTTCCTTAATCCAAACACTATTTCTATACTTTCTCGTTTTTAATTCTACAAAAATAAGATTATTGTTGTAAGTCAGCATACCATCACAACGATTATCCATTGTACCATCTGATCTAAGAATTTTAATACAATTATCAATAGCCGTAAATATCACATCTATTTCTTGATTATTTTCAACAATAGCGATCCATTTGCTATAATCATCAATATTAATATAAGCAGGATTTTCTGAAGGTGAATCATCGCAAATTCCAAATTTAGGCTGATTTGTTTGACTTTGACAATTAGCATCAAAAAAATTTATAATCATATTTGTTCCTCAATTTCCAGTAAATTATCAAAAAGGTTATTAGTCTCTGCTAAGAAAGTATTAAGATAATTTTCATCAGAAGGTAATCCCTCATAATTAGAAAGTTCGATAATTTCTCCTGTTTCTGTTAATTCATATACAATTGAATACTCATCAGATATACAAGATGCTTGAGGAACAATATTTTCTAGTTGTTCCTTGAGTAAATTGTTGTTTGGTAAATCTATAATTTTCTGTAAAACTTTATATCCCTTTATTGCTAATGTCAGATAATTAATAATGTAAGGACTATGAGTAGTAAGAATTAGTGTATTACCTTCTGTCATATTCACAAATTCTAATAATTTATATAAAATATTTTTTTGCGATTGTGGAAAAAGATTTTGCTCTATTTCTTCCACAATATTTAAAAAACATTCATTTTTGTATTTAGAAGATAACAATTCCAAAGCAGCTTTTTTAAGTTCTTCAGAAAGATTATCATTATTTAATATTTTCTCAATTTCCATTTTTAACCTTTTTTGTTCCTCTCCACTCAGTTCACTTTGTGAAGAATCATGATTTTCACTAATAGATAAAGCAATATTTCTAGAAACTAAAAATAAAGGAATAAAAGATTGAAAACCACTTGAGGATTCAGAAATATTTAATTTGTAATTACTGCCTATAATATTTAAAGTATTATTTTTCTGATCAAATTCCAACTTTATATTACCCACTGGTAAAGTCAAACTGCCAGATAATTCCTGTTGAGAACGTTCTAATTCACCAAAAAAAGCAGATAATGATTGAGGCAATCCTTTTAATTTTTCTGCCCGTTTAACTACACTAAAAAAATTTCTCTCTGATGGTACATACATAATTTTAGGCAAAATATACTTTTGGCTATTATTATTTGAACCAGATAATTTTCCATTGACATAATTAAAAGTATAAGCATTACCACGATATTCTATTTCTGTGTCTGGTAAAAAATAATTTTTTAAGTTTTGATAGCTACAATATGTATTCACGAAACGATTACGACTTGTTACATACTTCATTTCTAAATTCCCACGATATAACTGTTTTTCCAACCAACTAAATGTTGAAATTAACTTAGCAATGCTACTTTTCCCAGTTCCTTGATTGCCAATAAAAACAGTAATTTTGCGAATATCTATAAATCTATCATTTTCTATAAAACCCGATTTAATCGGTCCAAAATTTTTAACTTTTATTTGACTCATAATAAATACTTACTGCATTTGCTTAGTTTAGTGAAAGTACAAATCTTATAACTATAGAACTATAGCATTATAATTTATAATTCAAACTTTGATTTAATATTTAATAATTTATTTTCCCAAAACAAAAAACGCCCTCCATCAGGAGAGCGTTTTTTTCATCTATCTAAGTTATCTAAATCTTAACCGTTGATAGCAGGAGCAGTCAAGGCTACAGGAGCAACTTCGCCAGCAGCTAAGTCTAAGGGGAAGTTGTGAGCATTACGCTCGTGCATTACTTCCATACCTAAGTTAGCGCGGTTAATAATGTCAGCCCATGTATTGATTACACGACCTTGAGAGTCAATGATAGATT
>NZ_JACJPV010000009.1 GCF_014696225.1 Anabaena sp. FACHB-1237
TGTAGATGTCTATGTTGCATTGTGCTGTCGAGAGTTTAGTAATTTCTCTCATTCTCCCATACCGATTACTAGACGACCCTTATTTATCAATGCACTATTTTTTTATTCTGTCAATGCGTAAGTCCTAGGTATTTGATAATCTGATAATGATCAATGTAGTTTAATTATGCTACTTTGTGAAGTACAGAACGTAGCTCAAAGATATGGCAAAAATTCACTTGATGGTGCGCCGACCATTGCAAAAATGATAATATTTGTTAAGATAATTATTAAGATAGTTATACATTGTCGTCAATATCACTAGCAATCTGAAACATCAGGTATAATCATCCATTGCTGGAATGTTATTACTGAGTGGTTATTTTATAATATTGTAAATTATCAGTTTTAGGAAGACATAAAAAGATGACCTTATACATTTACATTCCGGTAATTCGTCAAAAAATCAAATATCCGTTGAGATGGTTAATGGGTTTAATAGCTAGTGGTGTTTTAATTGTTGGTACAACCAGCACATTAAAAATCATGGAACAGGGAAAAAAACCCATAGATATTAGTAAATTAACCGTTCCCGTAAAAGCAAAAAATATCACTGTGAGAATCTCCGCTAGTGGGAAAATTCAACCCGTACAAAGTGTAAATATTAGTCCTAAAACTGCAGGTTTACTAGCAGAATTAAATGTAGAACAGGGACAAAATATCAAAAAAGGGCAAATAATAGGAAGAATGGATAATTCAGAAATAAAAATGCGAATAATTGAATATCAAGCTAACTTAGATCAAGCTAAAGCACTATTAGCAGAAAGTTTAGCAGGTTCTCGTCCTGAAGAAATAGCCCAAGCCCAAGCCCGTGTAACCCAAGCCCAAGCGCAATTAGAGATAATTCGTAATGGAAACCGTACCCAAGAAATTGATCAAGCACGCGCTCAAGTAGAGGCCGCAAAAGCAACTTTAGAATTAACAACATCAAGATTACAAAGATATCAAAATTTAGCAAAAGAAGGAGCTATTTCTAGCGATAGTTTAGAAGAATATATCACTGAAAATAGGAGAGCGAAAGCCAATTTATTAGAAGCAGAAAAAAGATTATCCTTAGCAACAAGTGGTAATAGAAATGAAGATATTAAAAAACAAGAAGCAGTAGTAATGCAAGAAAAACAAGCATTGAGAAAACTAAAAAATGGCACTCGTGCAGAAGAAATTGCTAGATTAAAAGCCAATGTAGCAGCAGCAGTAGCACAATTAAAACAGCAGCAAGTAAAGTTAGAAGACACCATTATTCGCGCTCCTTTTGATGGAATTATTACTCAAAGATATGCCACATTAGGAGGATACGTAAGTCCAGCAATTTCCGCTTCTAGTAATGCTTCAGCCACTTCAACTTCTATTGTAGCTTTAGCCAGAGGTTTAGAGGTTTTAGTCAATGTTCCTGAAGTAGATATATCACATATTAAACAAGGGCAAAAAGTAGAAATTATTGTTGACGCTTATCCTGATGAAGTGTTTAATGGATACGTGAGATTAATTGCTCCTGAAGCAGTTGTAGAGCAGAATGTCGCATCTTTTCAAGTGCGAGTATCTTTAGAAAGTAATAAAGATAAATTAAAATCTGGAATGAATGTGAGTGAGGTAATTTTCATTGGTGATACTATTAATAATGCCTTATTAATACCACAAGAGGTGATTGTTACTAAAGCAGGAAAAACAGGGGTTTGGGTAGCAAATGCAGACAATAAGGCGGAATTTCGTCCGATAACTATTGGGGCAAATATTGATAGTCAAATTCAAGTTTTAGAAGGCTTAAAAGCTGGGGAAAAGGTATTTTTGGAACTTCCTGACAAGAAGCGAGGTAAATCAGATTAGTAAGTAATTTCATTAACTATGTCTATTTGCGGTGAGTTTATCTTCGACTTGTCTAGCTTATGCGATAGAGATAGTTCTTGCTTATCTACTCCATCATAACCACGCAAAAGGGGGAGGTTCATAGTTTGCTAAGTTGGCGTTGTTGAATTGGGGTATAAATCATGTAAATAACCAAATTGTTGATATCTGACGCACCCAACAACAGATTTTTTAGTGTGACACTTGTGTAAGTCCTATTTTGAATTTCTCAATTTCATACCTGAGTTCAGCAATGCAGCTAAGTTCAGTCTATTTTGTTTAAGACAAACCTAGCTGAAAGCTGAAAGCTAATAACCTTACTTCCAGTCAGGAATGAGAACTGCGTCTTCTCCACCAATACCAATACCTGTATGATATATTTGGGCATCAGTAATGGTCATATTGTTCATTAATGCTTGATATACGTTAGAATCGTTTATTGTAGCGCGGCTAAGATTTACCCCGTTTAAATTAGCTTGTTTAAAATTGACATTGGTAAGAAATGCTGATGTGAGATTAGCATTTTGTAGATTTGCACCGGTCAAGTCTGCACCTTCTAAGTTAGCATCTTGTAAGTTAGCACCTTGGAGATTTGCGCCTCTCAAGTCAGCACCAATTAAATGTTCACCACTGAGGTTCATTCCTGATAGGTTACACTGTACACATTCTCTGGTGTTCAAAAGTTTTTCTAGGTCTTTTTGGTTTCCAGCTTGTACTGTGTTAGCTAGAAACAGGGGAGTGATTAATGCTATGGCCGCTACTAGTTGGAGTTTCATATTGTTTCCCCTCTCTAATGGAGTATCCGTTCTTTTCCTCACAACTTTATTATCTCACTAATCTGACTTATGGTGTTGACATAAATCACAAGTTTTTTGTTACTTTTTTCTCAAGATTTGTTGCTAGAAAAGTTAAAAAGTGTTAAGTATTTATTGGTTACTAAGTCAGGAGCATAAAATATGATCTTAATTATATTACCCATTAAAGAAATAATTACTCATAGCTCAACATTCAACATCTTGTGAAAATTAAATATATGTGACTTATATATGTGACTTACAACCCTTGTAGGGACGTTTTATGGAACGTCCAATTTCTACCACAAGATGTCTATTTAGTCAATACCATCATAAAATTAAAGTAGTGTAAGCATCTTGCTTGCATCCTTGATCCAAATTAAACAAGCAGTAGTTTATGATAAATCGTCAATTACAACTAGAATCTGTGATTTTTACCTTAAAACAAGACTTGCCAACTTTATTTAATCAGGATATTTCCTATAGTATTTATACTCATGATATCTATTTTGCTGATCCTGTGAATAAGTTTAAAGGTAAGTTAAATTACCGGATCATCTTTTGGACTTTACGTTTTCATGGAGGGTTGTTTTTTACTAATATTGCTTTTGACTTACATGATGTTTATGCAACGGATCTTAATACAATTATCGCCAGATGGACGGTTAGGGGTGTTTTGCGTGTTCCTTGGCGTGCTAAGTTGTTGTTTAATGGTTATTCGACTTATAAATTAAATACGGATTGTTTAATTTATGAGCATATTGATACTTGGGACAAAAGGCCAGGGGAAATTTTATCACAGTTTTGGCAACAGGGTTAATTGTTTATGTTAAGATTTACTGCTATTTAGACATAAATAATGGATATTTATGGTTATTTACTATACAATGATACAATTAGACTATTGGTAGCAATTTCTTTGACTATTACAGCTTATAACTGAGAAAAATATATCTGTCCAGAATTATACAGCACATTCCATCTACATGAGGTACACTATGAACACAGCAAGATGCCTGTGTTACAAGGGTTTTATCATTAATATCTGTACCTGATCATAATGGAAACTGCTGTATTTTACCCAATCACCAATCACCAATTACCTATGACATCATCTCTTTTACAAGGACCACGTTTACATTTTCCTACAGTACATTATCTGCCTAATGGTTTAACTATTATTGCGGAACAAATGCCTATTGATGTTGTTAATCTCAATATATGGGTGAATACTGGTTCTGCTCAAGAATCAGATAATATTAATGGTATGGCACATTTTTTGGAACATATCGTTTTTAAGGGTACACCACGTTTAGCTATTGGTGAGTTTGAACGTCGCATTGAAGAACGAGGTGCTGTAACTAATGCCGCTACTAGTCAAGACTACACTCATTTCTATATTACCACTGCTCCTAAAGATTTTGCCCAATTGGCACCTTTACAAATAGATGTGGTTTGTCATCCTACTATTCCTGATGAGGCTTTTGAAAAGGAAAGATTAGTGGTTTTAGAAGAAATTAGACGTTCTGAAGATAACCCCAGAAGACGCATTTACCGTCACACGATGGAAATGGCTTTTGATATTTTACCCTATCGTCGTCCGGTACTTGGTCCTGAAGATGTAATTTCTCAAGTCACTCCTGAGCAAATGCGCCATTTCCATGATACTTGGTATCGGCCATCTTCTATAACTGCGGTGGCTGTGGGTAATTTACCTGTGGATGAGTTAATAAATATTATTCAACAGGGTTTTAATGATAATTATCAACCTGCAAATATTAATAGTTATCCTTTACAAATAAACCCTGAACCTGCTTTTTCTGATATTGTCCGTCGGGAATTTACTGATCCTAGTTTACAACAAGCACGGTTAATTATGCTATGGCGTGTTCCTGGTTTAAGGGAACTAGATGATACCTATGCTTTAGATGTGATAGCTGGTATTTTAGGCCATGGCCGCATTTCTAGGTTAGTACATGATTTGCGAGAAGAACGAGAATTAGTTTCTTCTGTGTCTGTAAGCAATATGAACCATCTTTTACAAGGTGTATTTTCTATTTCTGCTAAGTGTGATGTGGAAAATTTACAGGCTGTAGAACAAGCGATCGCCCAACACCTAACTAAGCTACAATCAGAATTGGTGAAAACTTCGGAAATTGACCGTGTGCGTCGTCGTGTGGCTAACCGCTTTATCTTTGGAAATGAAACTCCTAGCGATCGCGCAAGTTTGTATGGTTATTATCAATCTCTTGTGGGTGATTTACAACCTGCTTTTAATTATCCAGAACATATTCAATCACAAACTGCTATGGATTTATTAACCGCAGCACAAAAATATTTATCCCCCCAAGCCTATGGTATTGTGATTGTCAAACCTAGTTAGATAATTGATAATTATTCTAGTTTTTGACGCTTAAACGTATTTGATTTAGGTTTTGAATTATGTTAATTTTTGCGTCTTGACACGAAAGGAGATAGACACAATATTAGCTAATATCTGATAACAACCTATAGTATGCTCCAGATTCTACCATTAGCATTGTACCATTTGGAAAACCTTTGTCAAGCCTAATGGCTGAAATGACCAAATTTCGTTGATTTATTGAATATTTTTCTTAATAATTTTCGATAATTTTTGGAATTTGTTAATAATTATTAAGATTTTTGGGTATCTTACGCAGAGGCGCAGAGTCTCAGAGAGAATTTTTTATATACTAGTTCCACAACTTTACCTCCGGTATTGTACTTTTTGGGAATACGTTTGTCAAGGGGAATGGCTGAAATGACCAAATTTCGTTAATTTATTGAATCTGATTCTCAATAAATTTTGGGGAATATTAAGAATAATTAAGAATTATTAAGAAATGAAAATATAGCAATTTACCATCAAAAATAGAAGTTACACCAGATAAACAAAGACAGAAACCGTGATGTAATTTTTGTTAGTTTAGGAGTCATGAATCAATAGAAAGAATCAATTATGATAAGCTGTTGTGCCTTTAACTTGAATAATTAATACAAGCAAGATGCTTGTGCTACTGTAACTTCAGGGTTTTTAATTATACAGTGAGTGCTGCACATTAGCTTAGTATTTCCTGTTCTCTGTTCCCTCTGTCAAATATAAAATTTATTTTGCATGACTACTTATTTGATAATTCTGGATAATTTACTCAGGAAAATAATCACTATTAAGGATATCTTCAGGAGTAAACGGACATTTTTCAGGAAAAGTTTCACTAGGTAAACCTGTTTTTTGAATTGCTTGTTTTCTAGCTTTAATATAAACTGAATCTAAACATTCCAAAAAATAGTTATACAGTGTTTTAGATCGAAATGAAAATTCTAATTCATCTCGAAAATTAGCAATCTCATTTTTCCAACCACGTTGACAAAATTCTTTTTCACTTTCCCAATAGCAATAAAGTAAAAGATGAATCAATAACTGTTTAAGATAACTTTCTACTTTTCGTCTTTGTTCAATTCCCAAGGCTTCTATCTCTTCTGTTAAATGTTGCCAATCTAAATTTTCACTATCTTGGTTTTGTAATTGTTTCAGTGTTGTTTCTATCCATAAATAATAGTCTTCTTCATAAAGACTATGTTGTATAAGTGGCAGTATTTTTGTAGTCATATCTTAAATTCCTAAGATAACATACTCTCTAATTTTAACATCAATTACTATAAATTATCTGTCTATTTTTCTTATCTGTGAGTCTCACAAGAGCATTTTTTATATACTAGTTCCACAACTTTACCTCCGGTATTGTACTTTTTCGGAATACGTTTGTCAAGGGGAATGGCTACAATGACGAAAATTCGTTAGGGTATCCTGTTCGCGTAGCGTGGCGTTAGCCATATCTGACTACTTGACATTCTTCCTAAACCTGTGATCTGGTGAAAATGCTATATTATGAGTTTGTAATTTTCAGGTGCGTTACACGGACACGAAAACCGATGTTCTTGCTACGATTATCGTGCAAATTCCCAGCACGATTGGCAGAGCGACAATCCCCAGCGGGGGTGATCTGAGAACCACATCGCATTAGCTTATAATTGCTTCCACTATTCCAAGCTCTACCATCTACAGGCGCGTTTATATAATTTTTATGCCAGTCATCAGCACACCATTCCCATACATTACCGTGCATATCGTATAAACCAAAAGCATTAGGGGGAAAAGAACCTACATCAGTGGTTTGTTGGCGATACTCACCTTTTGGTGCTGAACGATATGGATAATTACCATCATAGTTTACCAAATCAGTGGTAATAGTTTCCCCAAAATAAAATGGTGTAGTTGTACCTGCTCTACAAGCATACTCCCATTGTGCTTCACTGGGCAACTGATAGTTTTTACCTGTTTTCTGGCTTAACTTTTGACAAAATGCTACAGCATCATCCCAACTCACATTTTCCACAGGGCGGTTATTGCCTTTAAAGTAAGATGGGTTACTCCCTATAATAGCTTGATATTGTGCCTGTGTCAAAGGATATTTACCCATAAAGAAACTAGGAACAGTCACTTGATGCTGTGGACTTTCATCAGAACTTCTTTCTGCTTCATTATTTGGTGAACCCATCATAAAAGTTCCCCCAGGAATGGCTATCATTTCTAAAAATACCCCATTTCCTAAATCTTGTATAAATGATGATGTAGGAGGGATATTTGTATTTGTGTTTGACTGGAATGTTTGTTTTAAAGTATTATTATAAACGGGTTTTTGTGGAGTTTGGGTAGTAGAAATAACCACATTTTTCTGATTTTCTGCTGCTGCGAGAACATTTACAATATCCTTAGCAGATTGATAACGGTTTACAGGAGTATCCTGTAACATTTTTACCAATATGTTGGTTAATTCCTGACTTAAAGAAACATATTTTTGCCATGTCCACTGCATTCTGCTAGTATCAAACAAAGGATCTGAACCATCATTTTGTGGAAAATGTCCCGTTAATAATCTGATGCAAGTAACAGCTAAACTATAAAGATCACTATTAGGATAAACCATACCACGAAACTGTTCTGGTGGTGCATATCCAGGAGTTCCGGTAATAGTTCCAAGTTTTGTTAAAATACTGCCACTGGTTTCTTTAGAAACGCCAAAATCAATTAAGAATAATGTACCATTGGTGCTTCTAATAATATTTTCTGGTTTGATATCTCGATGAATGACTTTGTTATCATGAATAAATTGCAAAACTGGCAATAATTCTATTAAGATATTTCTAATTTGCGCTTCCTTTAATTTACCTTGAGTTTCTAATTCTTGCAGTAAATTTTGACCATCAATAAATTCTTGCACTAAATATAGTCTCCCATCCTGGGGAAAGAATGCGAATAAGTCGGGTATTTGGGAATGTTTTCCTAGTTCTTGTAGTCTTTTACCTTCTTGTTGAAATAATTCCGTAGCTTTTTGTAATGCTGTACTTCCTGCTTGTTGAGGTAAAAACTGTTTAATGACACAGGGAGTATTGAATCTTTTTTCATCTATTGCTTGAAAAGTTCTGCCAAAACCTCCTTCACCGAGGAATTTTATGGGAAGATAGCGATCGTCCAGAAGTATTTTATTTCCACAACTTTGACAAAATTTAGTACCTGGAGGATTTGGGTAAATGCAGTTAGGGTTAATACATTGACTCATGGTAGTAGCTAAGTATATCTTATGTAGGGATAATTATACTATACTACTATAAGAATTATAACTCACAGATACCGGACTTCTTTAAGAAGTCCGGTATCTAAAACTACTATTCTGGGAAAGTTTGTACTTTACCATCAGCACTTAAAACTACACGCAGTTTTACACTTTGTCCTGACTTATTAGTAGAAACAAAAGGTTGGCCAATTTCAGGAATGCCAGTTTTATCAATATATTCTCTAGCAGGCTGATTTAAGGGTAAAATCCTCTCAATTTTACCATCAACACCCAAGATTAAACTATATTCCAAAGTTTGAGAAAAATTAGCAGGTGGTTGCCAACGTTTCTGTAAAAATTCTCTAGCTTCTGCTATTTGTGGTGTATCAAATAATGTCTGATTATTATTAACATTGGCACTATTAGCAGAGGTTTTGTTTGCTTCTCTTAACTTGGCAACTAAGGCTTTTTGACTATCAGCTTTTTCCACTCCTGGAGAACTTTCAGCCACAGGTATATTAGATGTATTAATATTATTTATTGCCACATCTCCCTGGGGTAAAATACCGGGAGAAAAAGATGGTATGGGATTAGGAAGTTTGCTAAAATTAGAGGTGCTGAAATTTCTATTAGGAACAGTAACAACAGAACCAGGTAAAGTAGAAAAATTAGGAGAATTTTTATTATTAGAAGATGGAATTTTCTTGGTTTTGAGACTACTAGATAAAGTGGTATTTTGACGACTCAAAGGTATAGTGGACTGTGGTTGAGAATTAGGCATAGTTGTACTTAATGGATATTGAGGATTAATAGGTATATTGCCATTATTATTGCCAGGTAAATTTTTCCCTGGGGCATTATTAGTTGTAGATGTATTAGGAGGTAAATTATTCCCAGGTAAATTAGGGGATGTATTGACTCCTGTTTGTGGTAAGACTGCTATAGGTGGAATAGGTGCATTAGTAGGTAAAATAGATGGGTTAACACTATTAGGTAAAATGGGATTTGGTGAATATTGAGAAAGACTAGGATCGAGTTGTGGTGAATTTGTTAAAGGTATTTCTGCATTTTTAGGAGTAGTTTTAGCTACTTGTTGATTTGCTTGTAAATTTTTAGCATATTGCCAAGTAAAAGGGACTAAACCAATTCCTACAACTAACACAGCAGCTATGGGTGCCCAAGTAGGTAAACTGCGTCGGGAATTTTGATGGTTAAGAGTTGGTAATGTAATCACATCCGATGAATATTCATCTAAAGCGCTGGCTAAATCAAATAATTGTAGTAATGTTAAATCAATGGATAAACCAGATGTTTGATTTGCTAGAGGACCTAAAAACAATTGATGAGTTAAATTTTCTCCTGGTTCTACATAAATTCGATTTTCAGGACTGTTTTCAGGAGTTTTTGTGTTAAAAGACGAAATATTTGGCGAATAAAAACCTGGTGCAACAACATCTTTGGTTTCTGATTCAATGTCTGGTTCAGATGAAATACTAGTAGGTTCAGTGTTAGATAAAGTATTGCCAAAATCTTCCGCAGATTGTTGTAAAATTTGCTGGACGTAATTAGTAATTACAGTACATAGAATTTCTAATTGTTCTTTATCACCACGTATACAAATTTTACGCTCTTCTGGTAATTGGGGATCGTCAAATTGCAATCTAAAATGGAGATTATTCAGGACTGTTTTCTTCATTAAATGGGATAAAGGAGAACCTTCGGCCCAAATTTCTAGGGTACAAGTAGGAGGTGTATAACGTCTAATGACGGAATTTGATGAGGACATAAGAATAATTTACAAGGAGAATGTGAGTGGATAGGTTTTGGATTTTTGTTGATGACTAAAACCGCAAATCTCAAATAATCAATAACTAAAAAATATTAGGCAATTTTAAACTAGAATGTTAAAGTCAATGTGTAGCATTGAGAATTATTTTTAGGACTTATCTATTAATGCTAACCACAAACGGCGATGTCCAACATTAGAACTATAAAAGAGTAAATTTACTAACATTTTTAAAGCTAAGTTAGTTAATAAATCCATAGTAATAGTTTCTTCTTCTTCCATACGTTCTTGGTAGGTATTGCAAAAAGCATCAATGTAGTCTCCCAATAAACTGACCTGATGAGGTTTTTGTTTATTAGCTGTAATCTTTTCTAATGAACCAACTGCACGACGAATTAATTCCTGATTTTGCTTACTCAGATAACAAATAATCAAAACTAATGCCTGTGCTTCTTCCACATCTAACTTTTTTCTACCTCCCTGACTTTTACGGATAGGGTTAGATTGACGTAACCGCCATAATGCTATGCGATCTGGTACTTTAGAATCTAAGTTAAGATGTACTGCGGCAGAAATCATCGCATCTGAGCTAATACCAGCAATGGTTTCCAAAGCTAATAGAAGTAGGTCTAACTGTGTTTTGATATTATCCCATTGTAATGCAGGAGGACTTGGGATTTGGTGCAAATCATCCCACTGAGATTTACTGGTAGTGGAACTAGTGGTGGAATACATAACTTTTACCATAGTTGAAAAATTGGCAGAAATATCTTGTGGTTACATTTTTGGTAACAGGAGTCATCGAGTTAGGAGTTAGGAGTCAGAATAAACAATTTTCTCCCTATTCCCTACTCCCTCCGCTTAAATATAAGCAATTGTTACCCCAGTACCACCATCGTTTTGTGCTGCTGGTTCATGACTACTCACTCTGGGATGTTGTTCTAAAAAACTGTGAACTCCCTGTTTGAGTTTACCAGTGCCATGGCCATGAATAATCCAAAGTGGTCCTGTAGCTTCGGAAATGGCTTTATCTAAGATATATTCTGCATCTCCAACTCTTTTTCCGCGTAAATCTATAGTATTTTTAGATGTACGAATGGCTGGGGCTGGGGCTGGGGCTACTACGGCCAGGGGTGTGGGTGTTGGTTTGGGTTTGCTAATGGGTTCGGGTTTTTGTCCATCTAATGATTCTATATCTTCTAGGTTGACTGTCATTTTCATGATTCCAAACCGCACTGTTAAGTCTCCGTTGTGATCAGAAACGTTGATAACTTCTGCTGTCTGTCCTAGTTTGGGTATACGAATCCTCTCTCCTTGTTTTGGTATGAATCCTGATTTGGGTTTGGGCGGTGCTGGAGGTTGATATTTTTCGGTGATTTGTTCTAGGGCTATGGTGGCTTTACGCGCTTCCTGGGCTGTTTGTTGTCCTCTTTGTAGTTGGCGAATTACTTGGGCTATTTCCCCTTTGGCTTCGGTTATGGCTTTCTGTACCGCTATTTCTTGGGATATCTTTAATTCTCTCTCTCTGGCTTCTAAGGCGTTGGCTTTAGCTGATACTTGTTGATACAGTTTCTCCGCTTGTTTGAGTAGTTCTTGTGCCTGTGCTGCTTTGGTTTCTTGACTGCGACGTTGATCTTCTAATCCCGCAATGATTTGATTTACTTCGTCCGTTGTTTCGCCTATTTGCATTTTTGCAGCAGCTATAACTTCGGGTTTTAATCCCAACCTTAAAGCAATGCTGAGGGCGTTAGAACGTCCAGGAATACCCCATAATAGCCGATAGGTAGGTGAAAGGGTATTTTCGTTAAATTCTACGGAGGCGTTCTCAAAACGAGGGTCTTGATATTTTAGGGCTTTAAGTTCACCAAAGTGAGTGGAGGCGATAGTTAGTTGGTTATGATTTGCTAAGTATTGTAGTAGAGCGATCGCTAATGAACTTCCTTCTGCTGGATCTGTTCCTGCTCCCACTTCATCTAATAATACTAAAGATGGACTGGGTTCTACATTTCCTGACTCTGTTATTTTTGATGTTAATGCGTCTAAAATGCGACTAATGCGGCGCACGTGACCTGAAAATGTGGATAAACTTTGTTCTAAGGATTGTTCATCACCAATATCTGCCAATACTTGATCAAACCAAGGGATTTCCACAGGTTCACGGGCAGGAATAAATAAACCTACTTTTGCCATTAATGCAGCTAGTCCCAAAGTTTTTAAGGTGACTGTTTTTCCGCCTGTGTTTGGTCCGGTAATGACTACTACTCGTAATTTTGGATGTATGAGTAAATCTACAGGTACTACGGTATGTCCTTGTTCATGTTGCTGTTGCCAGACTAACAAGGGATGGCGTAATTGCCGTAGGGTGATCATTTCCTGATCCTGTCTTTGGATAAAGCGTGGCGGGTTAGCTTGTAACCATAGACTGTATCGAGATTTACTGGTGGCCAAGTCTATAGCTGTAACAATGGCTAGTAATTTTTCTAAGTCTGGTTTAACGGCTGCTACTTTTTCTGTTAAAGCTCGACGTATTGCTTCTTCTTCTACTTGTTCTCTTTTAATAGTTTGTCGTAATTGATTGCCTAATGGCACAATGCTATTAGGTTCAATATAAAGTGTTGCGCCGCTAGATGATGTATCATGAACTATTCCAGCTATGGCATCTTTTTGAGGTGCTTTTACAGGGAGTACATAGCGATCGCTTCTTTGAGTAATTAATTGTTCCTGTAAAGCGTTTGATTTAGCATGAATAATATTTTGCAGTTTTTGGTGAATTTGTGCGCGTATTTTTCGCAAGTCCTCCCGAATTTCGCCTAATTTCTGACTGGCACGATCTGTAACTTGTTCTCTATCATCAATACAATGGTGTATTTCCTGTTCTAATTCAGGATAAGTGCGTAATTCTGTAACTAAATTTGTTAATACAGGTAAATCTGGTTGACTGTCAATGATGCGGCGTAAATTTCTTGTACCAGAAACAGTGGTGGCGATCGCTAATAATTCGCCACCTGATAAAATACCTTGTAAAGCTGCTCTTTCTAAGGAATCACCAATATCTTGAATACCTTCAAAGGATAAACCGGGATATAAGCGGCTTTCTAGCTGATAAATTTCCTTTGTTTGAGCTAATAGCTGTTCACTTTCTGCTTGAGTTTGGGGAATAGGTAATTTACGCGAGAGGATACAACCCAGCTTAGTAGAGGCAAAGGTAGAAAGATGTTGGCATAGACGATGCCATTCTAAGAGTTCTAAAGTGTCAGATTGAATCAAGGTTTGGCAGTAAATATAAAATTATCGTTACAATTGTAGCGTAAAGGATGATGATGGGTGATTGGTACAATATTCTTTTGACTGAGTGACTCCTGACTCCTGAAAACTAAAAGAAGACTAAAACAAGACGATTAATCTTATTTTAGTCTTCAGCAATTGACTTGTAAGAATATTAAAATTCTTAGTAAGCTAGACCCATGCTCCGAGTTGTTTCAGCACCTAGATAAACGCGGATGCTCAAAAAGTCGGTGGGGCAAGCAGTTTCGCAACGTTTGCAACCTACACAGTCTTCTGTACGGGGGGAAGCAGCAACTTGAGCAGCTTTACAGCCATCCCAAGGCACCATTTCCAATACATCAGTAGGACAAGCGCGAACGCATTGTGTGCAGCCGATACAGGTATCGTAGATTTTTACGGTATGAGACATTGAAAAACTGCTCCTTTCAAGTGTTCTTCTCTGCGAAGGCAAAAAATCATAATCAAGGCATAGTTTACCGCAGTCATTGATAAGCTGTAAGTAAAAGGCTACATAACTTTAAACAATTTAATAAATACTTGAGATCACTTAACCTGATGAGATTACCCCAAATTGCCTATTTATCAGCGTTCTATGCTCTTTTCTCCTGTTTGTGCTTACGCAAAATTTTTCCCCGAAATTATCTAATTTTGTAAAGATATGTAACTCTTAATTAACTATAGTATATCTCAAGAATCAAAAAGAATCAAAAAACAAGTATTTTTACTTGAGGCTGCTTATGGATCTGTTTGTTGTTAGTCAATTTGTGAATCGTAGTAATTTAGCTTATTCTGTGCTGTGTGATGCTATTTATCGTTACAATAGTAACTGTTAAAAATCTTGATCATCAACAAAAAACTCTGCCTCTTCATCAACGCGAGAAGATGCTGCTAAAGTCCAAAGAGGCTGTAGAATAGGCACTATTATTAAACCTAGAGACACACATAAAGCTAATACTAAACCCATAGGAATTTGTATGGATTGAAAAGCTAAAAAATGCAAAGATACTGGTGTGGCATTCTGTACAGAAATAACCGCGATCGCCAACATCCAACCAGCTAAAATCAGAGATATCAATAAATTCAGGAGAATTTTCATAATTTTATGTGAGAATATCCAGGAGTCAGGAGTCAGGAGTCAGGAGTCAGGAGTCAGAATTTTTGCCCTGCACCCTGTGCTCCTTACACCCCTCTACGCTAACTTAGCAATTTCCGCTTCCATTGTCGCAGCTATCTGAGCTAGTTTTTCCTGAGAGTTAGTTTCCATGTACACCCTTACCAAAGGTTCTGTACCAGAAGGGCGCAATAATACCCAACTACCCTCTTCTAAATAGAGTTTGATACCGTCCTTTCTACCTACCTCTTTCACCCCAATTCCTGCCAATTCTGACGGGGGCTTTTGAGTATAAGTATTAATTACAGCATCTTTATGAGATTCTGTTAAATGTAAATCCAAACGCTTGTTATATAGTGGTCCATCAGCTTCAGCTATAGCTTCTTTTACTAATACACTTAAAGGTTTACCTTCATAAGCAATAGCTTCAGCCACCAACATATCTGCTAAAATTCCATCTTTTTCTGGGATATGTCCAATAACACTCAAACCCCCCGACTCTTC
Source organism: Anabaena sp. FACHB-1237 (assembly GCF_014696225.1). GTDB lineage: Bacteria > Cyanobacteriota > Cyanobacteriia > Cyanobacteriales > Nostocaceae > FACHB-1237. The sequence goes on from NZ_JACJPV010000009.1 coordinate 14,998, forward strand.
ACCACCAATAAGTACAGCAGTTTCCCGCATTTTTTCCCCAATATACTTAAAACCCACTGCGGTTTCGTATAGTGGCAAATTATACTTAGCGGCAAAATTATCTAATAAGTGGGTAGTGGCTACAGTACGCACAATTGCTCCGCTTTTACCTTTGTTTTTGATTAAATGTCTAGCCAAAACCAAAAGTACAGTATTAGGAGTTAAGACATTACCCTGTTCATCTACAATACCAAAGCGATCGCTATCACCATCCGTAGCCAAACCTAAATCAGCCTGATCTGCTTTCACAGCTTCCACCAATTCTACCAGTTGTTCGCCTTTTGGTTCAGGCATACCACCACCAAAAAGCACATCCCGCCAAGTGTGGAAACTTTGTAAATTTGTGCCACAATGCTCTAAAACCTCATCTAAATAACCGCGAGAGGTAGAATAAAGGGCATCATATTTTACCTTTAACTTAGCGCTCTTAATTTTTTCCACATCTAACAAACTGTAGATAAAACTCAGATATTCTGGCTTAGGGTCAAAGGTAGAAATTGTGCCTGATGGGTTACTACTAGGTAACTCATCCGTAGCAGTTTCTATATTGGCCACAATAGTATCAGTAATTTCTGGAGTAGCTGGACCTGCATAATCAGGAATATACTTAATACCGCAATAAGGCGCAGGGTTATGACTAGCAGTGAACATTAACGCCCCAGCCGAATTTAGAAGACGGGCATTATAAGCAATTACAGGAGTAGGACAATCTCTATCAGTGATTTGTACATTCCATCCTAAATCTGCTAAAACATCAGCAGATGCTCTAGCGAACTTCTCAGCTAAAAATCTTGTATCGTAAGCGATTAAAACAGGTCTGTCTTTACTATAAGCTGTTTGTAAATAACAAGCTATTGCCCTAGTAACTTTCCGCACATTCGGGAAAGTAAAATCATCGGCAATAATACCTCTCCATCCATCAGTGCCGAACTTTATCTGACTGGAATTACTGGAGTTACTCATTTTGCCACTCTCCCGTAGATAATTGATGATTATATTAAATACCATCTAGGGTAATTTATCTGCTATATAATTTAAAAAATTTTCTAGTTATTTTAGTCATCTTGCTTATGACTTTTGCTATTAGACACACAGAAATATGGCTTATGCCAGGCTGTGCTATCATTCCCAGTCTGGCTATGGGTTTGACGTTAAGTTTACACCAATGAGCACAGCTAAACCCGTAGAGGAAGTCAGTTTTTATTCTAAGCTGAAAGCTGATAGCTAAAAAGTAAAAATCAATTAACAACACTATGACCAAAAAACGTATTGGTATTATATTAGGAACACGCCCAGAAGCCATTAAATTAGCTCCCGTAATTCAGGTTTTTAAAACTTGCCCAGAATTAGATGTACAAGTAATTCTAACAGGACAACATCGAGAAATGGTAGAACAAGTTATGAACTTGTTTAATATTCAAGCAAATCATAATTTAGAGATCATGCAAAAGCAACAATCTTTAAATGATATTACCTGTCGTAGTTTAGAGGGTTTAGAAACATTATTTCAATCCCAAAAGTTAGATTTTGTGATTGTTCAAGGCGATACAACCACCGCTTTTGCTGCTGCTTTAGCAGCATTTTATCAAAAAATTCCTGTAGGCCATGTGGAAGCTGGTTTAAGAACTGATAATATCTATAATCCCTTTCCAGAAGAAGCAAATAGAAGATTAATTTCGCAAATTACACAATTACATTTTGCTCCCACTACCTTAGCTGTACAAAATCTCAAAAATGCTGGCGTATTAGGCGAAATTTATTTAACAGGAAATACCGTCATTGATGCTTTATTAAATGTTGCTAAAAATCAGCCAGAATGTGATATTAAAGGATTAAATTGGTTAGATTATCGCATGATATTAGCCACAGTACACCGTCGGGAAAATTGGGGAAAACCACTACAAAATATCGCCCAGGGTTTTCTACAAATTCTGGATAAATTCCCTGACGTGGGTTTATTATTGCCATTACATCGTAATCCTACAGTTAGAGAACCATTAAAACAAATATTAGGTAATCACCCCCGCATCTTTTTAACAGAACCCCTAGATTATAAAGAATTAGTAAGTGCAATTGATAAATCGTATTTAATTTTAACAGACTCTGGCGGATTACAAGAAGAAGCGCCTAGTCTCGGTAAACCCGTATTAGTGCTGAGAGATACCACTGAAAGGCCAGAAGCAGTAACCGCAGGTACAGCTAAACTCATTGGTACAAATACAGATAATATACTTACAGCAGCAAGTGAGTTACTAAGTAGTACAGATATTTATGATCAAATGGCCAACGCCATTAACCCCTTTGGAGATGGCCAAGCGGCAAAACGGATCTTGGAGATTGTGATAAAATATTTACTATTGTAAGATAGATATATTACCTGTAATTTCCTATTGCTGATTATTTATTGTTACAAATAACTTGGCGCATTTGCCGCATATTTGCGGGGAGTTCCAAATTCATGGCTTGTTCAATAAAAATTGAGGGAATGGGAATATTTGGGGTTGCTTCCACAGTATAAGCAATAAGAGTACCATTACCCATGTCTTTTAACTCTAAATCAGCGTGAAAATCGTCAAATGTGCCTTTTTCCATGCGAAATTGGACTTTTTGGCCAATGATTTCTACTACATTCAGATATATTTCTACTTGTGCTGTAAAAAAGAAAAAGGCTTTTTGTGCTGCTTGATACAGACGTTTTACCTCTCCTTTGGTGATAATTTCGCTTTTGGTGATGTCAGGAAAATAACTTACCCAGCGAGGGTAGTCTGTAATTTGTTGCCATACTTGGGTACGCAGCAAAGGTACGTACATCCACGCAGTGACAGCACCACCCCAATGATGGTAGGATCTGGTTTCTACTAAAATTTCACCTTGCATCAGTAGTTTTTGTTGATCTTGATTCCACAGTAGGTCTTTAGTCTTAAAATTTGTACTAGACATATATAGTGCAGATATAAGGATTTTGGTTACTGTTTAACTTATTCATCCTCTATGGGGATGAAAATGTAAATAGGATGATCTGATCAATTTTAACTGACCTAAATTTTAATTACCGTTTAATTTATCCAATTCTGACAACAAATTTACTAATAATTTACCAAAAATTTGTCACTAACTTTGTTTATATCACTCTATTCTGATAAATAAGGTAATAGAACTATTAGGTAATCTACTAGGTGATCATGAAGTTTAATAATCTGAATCAACTTTGGTCTTACGTATTAACTGAAACATTAAAGCGTTTAGGGTTAGAATGTGCTGTTATTTGTCCTGGTTCTCGATCTACTCCGTTGACTGTCTCTTTTGTACAACAAGTACCTAATATAGAAGCCATTTCTATTTTAGATGAACGTTCGGCTGCTTTTTTTGCATTAGGACGGGCTAAAGCAAGTGGTAAGCCTGTTGTATTACTGTGTACTTCGGGAACAGCAGGAGCAAATTTTTATCCAGCAGTTATTGAAGCAAAAGAAAGTCATGTACCGTTATTAATTTTAACTACTGATAGACCTCCAGAATTAAGGGAGTGTCATTCAGGACAGACCATAGATCAATTAAGATTATATGGTAATTTTCCCAATTGGCAAGTTGAGTTAGCAACTCCTTCTTTAGATATGGAAATGTTAGCTTATCTCAGACAAACTATAATTCATGCTTGGGAACGTTGCCAATTTCCTGAAAAGGGATGTGTTCACTTAAATATACCATTTCGTGATCCTCTGACTCCAATTTTTGACGGTACAGATTTTACTTTAGATGTGGAAGATTTTTTTGCAGAAATTGGTAATAAACCATTACCAATTACCCGTTATTGTTTACCTATTTATAACTATGAAAAAGGTATTATTATTGCGGGGGTAGCACAACCAGAAAACCCGGAAAAATACTGTCAAGCGATCGCTAATTTATCAAAAACTTTAAATTTCCCAATTTTAGCAGAAGGACTTTCTCCCATTAGGAATTATCAAGATATTAACCCTCATTTAATTTCTACATATAATAGTATTTTAAGAAATAATAAATTCAGTAAAATATTAACACCAAAAATAGTAATTCAAGTTGGTGCAATGCCTACTAGTAAGGAATTACGGAGTTGGTTGAGTAATATCAAATGTCGAAAATTTGTCATTGACAATACAGCAGATAATCTCGATTCTTTACATAGTAAAACTACTCATCTTAGAACAGCAATAGAAAATATATTTATTGATTTTGATTTAACGATGGATACAAATAAGCAGAACATGGAATATTTAGAAACATGGCAGAAAATAGAAAATATTACCAGAAATAACATTGATAAATACTTAGAAAATATAGAGGAGATAATAGAGAGTAAAATTCCTTGGTTAATATCCCAAATATTACCACAAGAAACTCCTTTATTTATTAATAATAGTATGCCAGTGCGGGATGTGGAATATTTCTGGAAACCAAATAATGCAAAAATTAAACCTTACTTTAACCGGGGTGCAAATGGCATTGATGGCACAATTTCCACTGCATTGGGAATAGCACATCATCACAAAAGTAGTGTAATGTTAACAGGAGATTTAGCTTTATTACATGATACAAATGGCTTTTTGATCAGAAATAAATTTATCGGACATTTAACAATTGTCTTAGTCAATAATAATGGAGGTGGCATTTTTGAAATGTTACCAATATCGAAATTTGATCCTCCATTTGAAGAATATTTTGCTACTCCACAAAATATAGATTTTTGCCAATTATGTGCTACCTATTCTGTGGAATATGAATTAATTACTTCTTGGGGACAGTTAAAGGAGAAATTACAAATATTACCAGAAACAGGAATTAGAGTTTTAGAAGTTAAAACTAATAGAAAAAAAGACGCACAATGGAGACAAGAAACTTTAGGAAAGATGAGTATTTTCTAACTATTTTCTAAAATTTGCCATCCTATTTAGTGTAGGGGTTTAGCATTGCTAAACCCCTAGGAGTCAGGAAACAGAATACAGAACAAAGAATTTTAGCCTGAAAAAACAAGGATTAGATTATGTCTAAATTGATGAAATAGGTTATTCTGAAACTAACACAATACGATAACGAGCTTGATTATTTGCTACCTTATCCATTGCTGCATTAATGTGAGATAAAGGCATAGTTTCCACCATTGGCATAATTTGATTTATGGCTGCAAATTCTAACATTTCATTCATAAATCTGCGTCCTCCTACCACACTACCAACAACAGATTTTTGCCCAAATACTAACGAAAGTAGGGGTATATTTAAAGTAGATACAGGAAGGCCTACTAAACAAAAAACTCCATTATTTGCTAATAATTTAAACGCTTTATCCCAGTCTATTTCGGAAGAACCTGCACTTAAAATTAAGTCTTGACTTCCGCTAATTTGCTGCATTTTTTCTGCATCATTCCAATTATAAAAATGGTGCGCTCCAAAAGATTTAGCTTCTGCTTCTTTACTCACAGATGTGGAAAATGCGGTTACTTCTGCACCCATAGCGCGAGCAAATTTGATGGCTAAATGTCCTAAACCCCCTATACCGATAACTCCCACTTTCATCCCTGGATTTTTGATATAGGTACGGAGAGGAGTATACACTGTAATACCAGCACACAATAAGGGAGCAGCACTAGCAGAATCTAGGTTATCAGGGATTTTATAGGCAAAATCAGCCGTAGTTCGCAGTTTATTGGCAAATCCACCATGATTGCCTACAATTAAACCAGTATAACCTTGCCGACAGACATTTTCTTCTCCTCTTAAACAAGCAGAACAACGACGACAAGAGTTACGAATCCAACCAACTCCGACGCGATCGCCTATGTTAAAATAATTGACATCATTGCCAATTTGGGTAATTTTTCCTACTACTTCATGGCCAGCTACCAGAGGAAATTTACTCACATTCCAATCATTATCTCTCATGTGAATATCTGTGTGACATAGGCCATTATGAGTGACTTGAATTTCAATATCATGGGGACCTAAAGGAGTGGGTTCATATTCCCATTGTTGGAGTTTTTCTCCTGGTTTTAAAGATGCGTATGCCTGAAATTTTGTTTGTACCATATTTGTTTTATTTGTTTGTTGTATTTATGGTTTCAAAGCTGTTGAGTATAGCGTACATCTGAATAAATAACTATGGGCAAATAATTTTACATTTTTTAATATTAATTTATGTTAATTTTCGATTTTATAAGTAAATGATAAATTGATATCATAAATGATAATCTCATAGATAGATGAAAATTATCAAAAGACTCTGCCAAATTTAGTATATCAAGATTATCCTTGCTAAAAACAATGACTAAAATAATCAATTGTAACAACGATATTAGGTTATTTTTGGAAGATATCAATTCAGATCAGGCAGAGAATTTAGTAGGAGGTTATTGTCAATTTTACCATAGTCCATATTTTGGTATCAGTGATATTTCTGAAATCATAAATAACGCTAAAAAACAAACAATAACTGGAGGTAATAAATACAGTAATCAAAAAATTAATAGCATAGATAATTCCAAAAAAAGTTATTTTAATGGTGTTTTGATACCAAGGACAGGAAAATCTGTAGTTATATATAGCAAATATGTACAGATTTAGATCCTCCACTTCTTGAAGAAGTTGGGGATCTAGAGTACTCCTATTCCCTGCTATATTAAAATATTTCTCAATCCTACCTGAGAATAGTATGCAAACCGACTGGAAAACCGTTAAAACCTACGAAGATATCATCTACCAAAAAAGCGATGGTATCGCTAAAATTACCATTAACCGTCCCCACAAACGTAACGCATTCCGTCCTAAAACTGTATTTGAATTATACGAGGCATTTTGGGATGCTAAGGAAGATACTAGCATTGGTGTAGTTTTATTTACAGGTGCAGGACCACATACAGATGGTAAATATGCCTTTTGTTCAGGTGGCGATCAAAGTGTACGTGGTGAAGCAGGATATGTTGATGATTTAGGAATACCGCGATTAAATGTACTTGATTTACAACGTCTTATACGTTCCATGCCAAAAGTAGTCATTGCTTTAGTTGCGGGATATGCTATTGGTGGTGGTCATGTTTTACACCTCATTTGTGATTTAACCATAGCTGCGGATAACGCCATTTTTGGACAAACGGGACCAAAAGTAGGTAGTTTTGATGGAGGGTTTGGTGCAAGTTATTTAGCGCGAATAGTGGGGCAAAAAAAAGCGCGAGAAATCTGGTTTTTATGCCGTCAATATGATGCTACTCAAGCCTTAGAAATGGGTTTAGTTAATTGTGTTGTGCCTGTGGCAGACTTAGAAAATGAAGGTATAAAATGGGCGCAGGAGATATTAGAAAAGAGTCCGATCGCCATTAGATGTTTAAAAGCGGCTTTTAATGCTGATTGTGATGGACAAGCAGGATTACAAGAACTTGCGGGTAATGCTACACTCTTATATTACATGACAGAAGAGGGAGCAGAAGGAAAACAAGCATTTTTGGAAAAACGTCCTCCCAACTTTAGAGAGTTCCCTTGGTTGCCATAAATAGATGATAGGTAAAGTTTACTGGATTGACAGTCAACTAAATTCTTAGTTATCTAGTTTTGTCTAGTTTTTATGTAGCAGGTAAACATTTATGAAAGCAGAAGAATCCTAAAAAAGTTTGCATGATGGATACAACCACCATGCAACATGATCAGGTTTTAGATCAAACCACCAGCAGCTTGAAAACGAGCGCGAGCGCGTTTAAAGACTTGTGTAGCTTGAATTTGGGCTTGACGTTCACCTGGGGGAACTTGACTTAAATGAGTTTGAGCCTCATTGTAAGCAGCGCGAGCTTCTTCTAAATTGATTTTGTCGCCAGTTTCTGCACCATTAACAAGAATGGTTACTTCGTTGTTTTCAACTTCAGCAAAACCACCTAAAAGAGCGATCGCCTGCCAACTAGAATTTTTAGTAGCGCGAACACGCATTACGCCTGTATCTAAAGCAGATAACAAAGGAGCGTGTCCGGTTAAGATACCCAACTGGCCAGTAGTGCTAGGGAGAATTACTTCTTCAGCTTGGGCATCCCAAACAGTTTTATCAGGGGAAATTACACGAACAGTGAGGGTCATATTCTTAGATTCTACTTATGGTTGGTGATTGGTAATTGGTAATTGGTAATTGGTAGTAAATTCCACCACCTATTACCCATTACCCATTACCTAATTAGCCTTTGAGCTTTTCAGCTTTAGCGATCGCTTCATTGATATCGCCTACCAAGTAGAACGCTTGTTCTGGTAACTCATCCAATTCACCAGCAAGAATCTTTTGGAAACCCTTAATAGTATCTTCCAACTTCACATACTTACCAGGAGAACCGGTAAATACTTCTGCTACGAAGAAGGGCTGAGATAAGAAACGTTCAATTTTACGAGCGCGTGCTACTGTTAAACGGTCATCTTCTGACAATTCGTCTAAACCGAGAATTGCAATAATATCTTGCAACTCTTTGTAACGTTGTAAAGTAGATTGTACAGCGCGAGCGGTATCATAGTGTTCTTTACCTACAATGTTAGGTTGCAACATAGTAGAAGTAGAACCTAAAGGATCTACCGCTGGGTAAATACCCTTAGCAGCCAAACTACGAGATAATACTGTTGTACCGTCCAAGTGAGCAAAGGTGGTAGCAGGTGCAGGATCGGTTAAGTCGTCAGCAGGTACATATACAGCTTGAATAGAAGTAATAGAACCTACATTTGTGGAAGTGATTCGTTCTTGCAGTGCACCCACATCAGTACCCAATGTAGGCTGATATCCTACCGCCGAAGGCATACGACCTAAAAGCGCGGATACTTCAGAACCAGCTTGTACAAAGCGGAAAATGTTATCAACAAACAATAATACGTCTTGCTTGTTGACATCACGGAAATATTCTGCCATGGTTAAACCAGACAAACCAACCCGCATTCTTGCTCCGGGTGGTTCATTCATTTGCCCATAAACCAGAGCAATTTTAGATTCATTGAGATTATCTTTATTAATAACCCCAGACTCAATCATTTCATTATAGAGGTCATTACCTTCCCGTGTGCGTTCGCCTACACCCGCAAATACAGACACGCCACCGTGTTGAGTAGCGATGTTGTTGATTAATTCCATCATAATAACGGTTTTACCAACACCAGCACCACCGAACAGACCGATCTTACCACCACGACGGTAGGGAGTCAGCAAGTCCACAACTTTAATACCAGTTTCAAATACCGAAGGCTTGGTTTCCAAATCTGTTAATTTGGGGGCATCACGGTGAATAGGTAAAGTCTCGGTGTTATTTACTGGACCTTGATTATCTACTGGTTCGCCTAAAACGTTAAAAATACGTCCTAATGTAGCCTTTCCTACGGGAACGCTAATAGGTGCGCCAGTATCAACTACTTCTAAGCCACGTACTAAACCGTCAGTGCTGCTCATAGCCACAGCGCGGACTTGGTTATCGCCTAATAATTGCTGTACTTCAACAGTCAAGTTGATAGATTGTCCAGCCTCGTTAGTGCCTTGAATGGTCAAAGCGTTGTAGATTTGGGGTAATTTACCGCCGGGGAATTTAACGTCTACAACCGGACCGATGATTTGGGTAATGTAACCTATGTTGGTTTTTTCTGCGGTGGTGACCATGCTATGCCTAAAATGATTGAAGCTATTTGTGAGAATAGGTCATCTAAGACCTGAGATCAAAGAATATCATCTTTTAGGTTAGCACTTAACGACCCCAATTTTGCCTTAAATTGATTTTAAAACTAGATCCCCGGTAGATCCCCTATTGTTTCAAGAAGTTAGGGATATTTGGTATCAGATACAAAATGCCATATCTGGTATTGATACAGTTAAATGTAACTATATGTAAGTATAGTAAATATTAGCAAAACATAATTTTAATAAGCTGATCCACAGCTAAACTGTATAACTAAAAAACCTAAATTTACTGTAGTGCAAGCATCTTGCTTGCATCTATCCTACTTTGAGTACGCCCGGTGTCACAATGGGTTTTTTCGGATTTTTGAATACATCTGAGGATAGTTTTGATACAACATAGTCTAAATCTTAGGTGGCGATAGCGAAGCACTGCTGCAAGCAGTTCGCCAATTCTCAATCTCTAAATGACGGGTTTTCGTTGTGTGACAGTTGAGAGTGCCCAATGTGGGATCTAGGATCTATTATCCAATTAAAAGCACAACAGCTTAACTTAGGTCTTGGTGTAAACAGGACTTACTCAAAACTTAACCAAGGTAGGGGTAATGCATGAATTACCTCTACCTAAGTAGCAGGGTGTTTTCAGGGGGAGCAAACAAGATATTATTAATTTGGTGTTTGTTCAAGAGAACGAATAATAGGATCAGGTGGAATAATATCTGGTAAAAATATTCCTTCTAATGCTTTTTCTAAAGTTTGTGCCATGATAATACGATTTTCATAAGCTACAATTACTCTCACTAATGTAGGAATACTATTTTGTGTTGCTTCCAAATAAATTGGTTCGACATAAAGCAAAGATTGGTTAATAGGTATAACTAAAAGATTTCCTTGAATAACACTAGATCCTTGACGATTCCATAGAGAAATTTGTTGAGAAATGAGAGGATCTTGATTAATTCTAGCTTCTATTTGTTCTGTACCATAAATTAATCTTTCTTTAGGGAAATTATACAGTAATAATTTACCATAATTTTCGCCATCTGATCTTGCAGCTAACCATGCAATTAAATTTGTTCTATCTTTAGGAGTATAGGGTGATAATAAGATAAATTCAGCAAAAGGTAAGTTAGGAAGACTAGTAATTACATAGTATGGTTCTAGTTTACGGGTTTTATTACCATAAATTTCATTGGGAATTTGCCATTGATCTTCCCGGTTATAAAAAACTTGAGAATCAGTGATATGATAATTCATTAATTGTTGAGATTGTATTTTAAAAAAATCTACGGGATAACGAATGTGACTACGAAGATCAGTCGGTAAATTTGCCAGTGGTTCAAACATTTGCGGGAAAATTTTCGCCCAACTATTAATTAGTGGATCACTAGGATCAGCTATATAAAATCTCACTGTACCATGATAGGCATCTATGACTATTTTCACAGAATTACGAATATAATTAATCTGATCTTTATTTGTCTCAGAGGGATCAGAGTAGGGATAATGATTACTAATGGTGTAAGCATCTATTAACCAATACAGATAGTTTTTATTGTGATTTTTAGTGCCAGGAAATTGCAGATTTTCGCCAAGATCAGCTACTACTAAATAAGGATCACTATCAAATTGTAAAAAAGGAGCGATCGCTTTAATTCTGTCATTAATATTACGGCGGAACAATACCTTTGTTTCTGGTAAAAAATCTCGTGTTAATAGCATTCTCCAATCTTTTAAGTAAATGGAAAATAAGCATCTCTTCCATAAATTGCCTATATTTATTCCTCCTAAACCATCATATACATTATAAACATTATCACTACCACTGGGATAATCTAATTCTTTAACCTTTGTTTTAACAATTGCATAATTATTAGTAATTTCTCCATAATAAATTCGTGGTTCTCCTATGGGAATACTTTCTTGAATACCCAGAGGAGGAATATTGAAACTATCACTATTTTTATGAATATTAATAATATCTTTCACAAAATATTCTGGAAGTCCACCACTAGCAACGGTATTAACTGGACTCATGGTAAAACCATAACCATGAGTGTAAATTAAATTACGATTTACCCAAGTTTTTGCCTGTGGTGGTACAGCATTATAATCTAATTCTCTAGCTGCTATTAGTACCTGTTGTTTTTCCTTAGTGACATCTCTTTTAATTTCATATCTATCAATGTCAGCATCATGAAAGTGATAATAAGGGCGAATTTGTTGTAATTCTCGATTAGTTTTTAATAGTGGTTCTTGATCCCAAAGTCGAATATTTCTAATTGTTAAATCATTAGCTTTAATATCAGCTTCAGTTAAATTTCCTTGGGGGTTAAAAATTTGAGAATCAATATTATCTAAATCAAATCCTTGACGAGTAAATTTAATTGTTCTTTGAATATAAGCATCTTCTTTTTGCAATTCATTGGGTTGCACTATCAAAGATTGCACTGCATTAGGAACTAGATAATCTCCCATTATTGCTAATATTAAATAAATGATTATGCCATAAATTGTCCAGCGATGATTTAAAAATTTACCATCATAAAATATACCTTGCCATAAGTAATAAATAGCTAATCCCACTGCTAATAAACATAATATTTTATCTGCTGGTAGAGAAACTTTTACATCAGTAAAACTTGCACCATAAATCACTCCACGATCTGAATAAAGTAGTTGATGATAACTAATCCAATAACTCAAAGAAACTACTAACATAAAAACACCAACTAAAACTAATAAATGGCGTTTTTGGGATAAGGAAAAACCTACAAATACACCTTGAATTAGACTGTTTCCTGATAGTAAATATGTTAAACATACTGAGATTAAGCCATATAAAGATAATCCAACTAACCAAAATGCTAATAATTCCCAAACTGGTAGGGAGAAGATATAAAAGCCAATATCTTGATTAAATAAAGGATCGCTAAGATTAAATTTAGTAGGATGTAAATACAGGAGAATTTTCGACCAGTATTGACAAATTACCACAGCAAATGAAATACTAAAAATCACCGCGATCGCCTTTAATAGAAACTGATAGTAAACCAATATCATTACCGACATCAATCCCACTATTGCTAAATACCAAAACTGGGAATATATATCTTTAATTAATTTACCAATTGTCTTAATTTCAAAGATTGATGGGATAATTAAACTAACTTGATTCATTGGATTGAATATTTCTGGCCAATACTTCACAGAAATTTGACCATAAAAAATAACCATTAGCACTATTAATAAACTAAGTAATGTTGTGATACTCAATAACCATAAGAAGTTAATACCTTCTGATTTATTGGGTAATTTATCCACTAGCAAATTTTCATTGCGATAATTATTTTGATGGAGATGATAGGGAGTAACAAATTTAGTTAGTCTTTGACTGATATTAATATTATTCTTGATATTTATTTCAGAATTATTATATTGATATTCTCTAGCTAAAATCAGGTTTACTAATAAATAAATAATACTGATACCCCCCACCAATAAACAAGTTATACCTTGAGTAATTGATTTTAATAACCAGACATTAATATAACCAACTTCATCAAACCAGAAAAATTCTGCTGATAAATGAGCTAATATTTGTAAAAATAAGCAAAATCCTACAAATAAGATTACTATTAGTAAAATTTTTCGGTCATAAAGTTTCCACAACATTTTTAATATATCCTGGGAATATCCTACTATTTAACCAAACCTTCATTACTAATCCTACATTACTTTAAAAACCTTTGAGAATTATGATATCTAAATTTTTTATGTACTTTATATTACAATAATAATATCCCTGACTTCTCTAAGAAGTGGAGGATCTGACTTTAGCGTTATTTGATAAATATTTTATTGATCATCCGTATGCTTTGTTGATAGATTATTATTTGTGCGATAAGTGCCGATTTTTAAAGAATTGCGTAATGATTTTATAGTGAGACAGGTTTCTGTGATGAATGAATTATCATCCCAGCTAAATTATACCATCTTTGAATACCATCTTTGAGTAAGGACAGGATAGGCGATCGCTTTTTCAGTCAAGAATCGGTCAGATTCACCGTGTTAGCCTGTAGACTGGAATAATGCCGATACTTTTAGGATGAAGCACCTCAGAAAAAGCTCATATTTGACTTTTAATTACTCCCAGTTTTTGTTAAAATAGCAAATCTGGTTTAAATTAAATAACAACTATCCCTATCTTACAATTAATTCAGTCTATAACAAACATGATGAAACCTGCCCTTACAAAAATTGGCTCTCAAATGTCTAATTTAACCGGCGTGAGAGCAATTATGAAAGATATTAACGAAACCCTCAAAGCTAATAAGGGACAGGAATTATACAATTTAAGCGCCGGCAACCCTCTGATTTTACCAGAGGTAGAACAGTTATGGCGTGATTGTACAGCAGATTTATTAGCTAGTCCTGAATATGGTGAAGTTGTCTGTCGTTATGGTTCTAGTCAAGGCTATGCACCATTAATCACAGCAATTATTGATGATTTTAACCAGCGCTATGAGTTAAATTTAACAGATAGTAATGTACTTATTACTGCCGGAAGTCAAACTCTCTATTTCTATGCTGCTAATGCTTTCGGTGGCGATATGGGTAATGGAACATTCAAGGACATTGTTTTGCCTTTAAGTCCAGATTATACAGGTTATGGCGGTGTTTGTTTATTTCCAGAGTCATTAATTGCCTATAAGCCTACTTTAGATATTGATGAAGTTGCACATCGCTTTAAATATCGTCCAGATTTTAGTCAGTTGACAATTACAGAAAATACTGGTTGTGTAATTTTCTCTCGTCCCTGTAATCCTACGGGTAATGTTTTAACTAATGAGGAAGTGCAGAAGATAGCGGATTTAACAGCACCTTATCATGTACCAGTGTTAATTGATTCCGCTTATGCTCCACCATTTCCGGCCTTGAATTTTACAGAGATGACTCCGGTGTTTGGGGAGAATATTCTTCATTGTATGAGCTTATCAAAAGCTGGCCTACCTGGGGAAAGAATTGGGGTAGCGATTGGTGATGAAAACTTGATTCAAGTGTTAGAATCATTTCAGACTAATGTGGGAATTCATTCGTCAAGATATGGACAAGCGATCGCTGCTCGTGCGATAAAATCAGGTGAATTAGCAAAGATAGCAGAAACAGTAATTCGGCCTTTTTATCAACATAAATTTGACGTTTTAGAAAGTACATTAGATGCAGCAATGCCAAAAAATTTACCTTGGTTTTTACATCGAGGAGAAGGGGCAATATTTGCCTGGTTATGGTTGCGAGATTTGCCTATGACTGACTGGGAATTTTATCAAGAATTAAAAAAAGTTGGTGTAATTGCTGTTCCTGGTAGTACTTTTTTCCCAGGTTTAAAAGAAGAATGGGAGCATAAAAACCAATGTTTAAGAATTAGTTTAACTGGTAGTGATCAAGAAATTGCGATCGCTATGAAAAGACTGGCAAAAGTAGCAGCAGAAGTTTATTCATCTTAGGTTTATTGAGATCCGCCTTGAGATCCCGGACTTCTTAAAGAAGTCCGGGATCTTTAGCACTGTAGTCTTCAGATCCCGGACTTCTCTAAGAAGTCCGGGATCTTTAGCTACATTGTAATAAAAAGTAACATAATTGATGGTATTTTTAGCCAATATTCAGCACATTGATGTATTAAGACGTGATAGTATAGTGCAGATAAAGCGAGATTTTACTTAAATCCCTAAAAAGTAAGTAAAGCTTAAACAAAGGTGAACTTCTATGACAGTGAGATTATTGAATAATCGTTATCAAGTATTGCAGGTATTGGGTAGCGGAGGTTTTGGGGAAACTTTTTTAGCCCAAGATACCCAAATGCCTTCTCATAAAAGGTGTGTAATAAAAAAACTGAGACCATTAGTAAATAATCCACAAATGGAGCAATTGGTACAAGAAAGATTTCAAAAAGAAGCAGCTATTTTAGAAGATTTAGGCGATCGCAATTATCAAATTCCTAGATTATATGCCTATTTTTCTGAAGGCGGAGAATTTTATTTAGTACAAGAATATATCGAAGGTCAAACATTAACAGAAAAATTCAAACAGCAAGGTGTATTAAATGAAATTACAGTGAAAGAAATTGTGATTAATATCTTACAAATTTTGGAATTTGTTCATAGTAAAGGAATAGTGCATCGAGATATTAAACCAGATAATATTATTTGGCGATTAACTGATAATAAACCTGTGTTAATTGATTTTGGGGCGGTAAAAGTCACTATGAATACAGAAATGAGCCCTTCGGGAAACCCTACTCAATCAATTGTCATTGGCACACCAGGATTTATGCCTATGGAACAGTCTGTAGGTAGACCTGTTTTTGCCAGTGATATCTATAGTTTGGGTTTAACTGCAATTTTTTTATTAACTGGAAAATACCCTCAAGATTTACCCACAGAACCAACTACAGGAAATATTTTATGGCGACATTGTGCGCCCTATTTGAGTGTAAGTTTTGGTGATGTTTTAGATAAGTCTATTGCTTGTCATCAACGCGATCGCTATCCTACTGCTAAAGAGATGTTAATGGCTTTACAAACTCCTATTTCTGCTAATATTCCTGGTAATATTCCTGCTATTCCACACATTCAAAATAATCAAAATAACTTAAATTTTAGTAAAGGAGGAATAACTCTTCCAATTATAATTGGTAGTGGTGTAATTGGACTTGCTATTATTATTGGTTTTTCCCTGAATAAACCAGCACCAACACCAATTGTATCCAATCAGCCAACAACAGCACCAATTATATCTAATCAAATAGAACCAACACCAATTGTATTCAACCAGCCAACAGAAGCAGTAATAATTCCACCAACAGGAAATCAACCTTTTTCTCTAGGTTGGATGAGACTAGGTGCTGTTAATAATAATTCAGATAAGATGACTCTTGGAGAAGCACTTATTACCACTACTCAACCTGTAACTATTTCTCCTCCTGTTGTTCCTCGAATTGGTGATCAAGTAATAGTTATGAATAACGTAAATTTGCGGATTAACCCACCACAAAAGTATAATAATTATAAACTACCAGATAAAAAGGGTGTAGTTTTGGTTGGTCAAAAATTAGTTATTCTTAATATAACTTCTTTTGTTGATAGTTCTTCTGGTTCTCCATATACAGTGGTATGGGCTGAAGTAGGGTTAAAAAATTAATAGTATTTGAGAGAATGACACAACCTCGTTAATTAATTAAGATCCCCGACTTCTTTAAGAAGTCGGGGATCTAATTTAACTGATATTAAACTTCATCCCAACCCTGCATTTCTACCAACTCCATACACAAACCATTAATTTTCTCTAAATCAGCACGATGTGGTAAAGTAGATTGTTCATAAACAATATCCATCTCCTTAACCAAATCTTCCGCCATTTTCATCAACTCATCATAACTAAAATCACCCCTTAAAATTGCCCTTAAATCATCAACATCACCAGCTAATCTTCTATCAACAACAATGGTACCATTTTTCAATATTTCCAAACCGCTACGCAACAACCTAATACAGTGCATTCCATGTTTTAAATCATAACCTGATTTTTTCTCCATTTCTGCCCTTGTAGGATTTCTATTTTCCTGCCATGATAGATATGCTTTCCATTCTCTTAATGCAATTTGATAACTTTGACTTTTTTGTAATAATCTAATAAAATCTTTTCGCCCATAAGTTAAATTTTGCGTATATTCTAAAGCATCATCATTTAAAGCATATTGTTTTAAAATACCTTTAAAATCAATATCTCCAGTCAACAATTGATATAACTGTTCTGACTCCTCTAAAAATTCAATTTTACCCCTAATTAAAATATATAAATATTCCAAAAAAGCATTTAATTCATCCTTGGTTAAAGGGGTTTCATCCACAATACCAAAATCTGCTGGTATAGGTTTTTTTGTAGGAGGGTTTAATAACCATTTGCGATGGGTTTCCATCTTTTTAATTTGGGCAAAAGCATATCCAGAATAGGTATGTTTAACCTTTTTACTCAAAAATAATTCCCTATGATTAATTAAATGTTGTCCAATATATGTTAAAAAAGGATAATTAGTTAACCATAACAGTTCTAAAATATTAGGATTTGCACCAGCTAACAAATGTAGAACTTTTCGCAACTCATAAATTACCGTATCTTGATTATTATCAATGAAGGGAAATATACCCGGTTCATCCCAACCAGAATCTTTTTGTTCAATGCTATCAAATCCTAAATAATAACGTTTAGGGGCGATAAATACACCACGATAATCATAATCTGAATCAGGACGATTTAATCCATAACCATGACTACCTGCTAAACCAATAAAAATCGCTCTTTTTTCAACTTCAATTCTTTTCATATTTCTCTAATTATTATCTAAAATTAGATAATTGGCATAAGCTGTTGTGCCTTTAAATTGAATAATTAATACAAGCAAGATGCTTGTGCTACTGTAACTTCAGGTTTTTTAATTATACAGTGAGTGCTGCACATTAGCTTATTAGTAGGGTGCGTCAGATATTAACAATCTGTTTATTGGTAGAATCTATCTAGTCTGACGCACCATACTGTTTATATTTCTCCAATAATTATGATAATTAAAATTCAGATATCTTCCTCTTTTGATAATATCAAAAAAAATAAGTCAACCATCTTTTTTGATTTGGTTGACA
Source organism: Anabaena sp. FACHB-1237 (assembly GCF_014696225.1). Classification (GTDB taxonomy): domain Bacteria; phylum Cyanobacteriota; class Cyanobacteriia; order Cyanobacteriales; family Nostocaceae; genus FACHB-1237. Next base: position 33,378 of record NZ_JACJPV010000009.1, read on the forward strand.
AAAGAGCGATCGCTATACTATAATCGTAGATTGTCTGTCTCTTATCCCGCTCGGATCAGGTAGACATACCAAAAAAGCTGGAACACTAAATCACATCAAATTTAGACATAAACCAGCTACCTGTACGGCACTATCAACATAAATCATGACCTACGCAATTATTCAAACTGGCGGTAAACAAATTAAAGTAGAAGCAGGCCACTTTTACGATATTGAATTACTACACGCCGAACCTGATGATAAAGTTACCATTAACTCAGTATTACTGCTTCAACATAATGACACAGTTTCCATCGGCCAACCTACAGTAAATGGTGCTATAGTGGAAGGGACTGTGATGCGGCACTTTAGAGGCCGTAAAGTCCTAGTATATAAGATGAAGCCTAAAAAGAAAACTCGCAAAAAACGGGGTCATCGTCAAGAAATTACTAGATTGTTGATTAATTCCATTAAACTCAATGATGAAGTTCTAGCTTACGAAGAATCTGCTCTTAATCTTTCTGGTGCTATTGTTGAATATGTCGAGGAAGAAGTAGAACAGGCTGCGGAATAATTTAGCTAGGACTGACGCAACTGGCATATTTTTAGGGTGGATCAAACTGTATAAAAATCGCAAATAAACGGATTATTAATATCTGACACACCCTAAAACTATTAGTAACAAGTAAAAGCAGTGGAATAAGTTAAAATTCCCAAAAGTGCAAAATTACAATAACAAGAGGAAATTATGGCTCATAAGAAAGGTACAGGTAGTACACGGAACGGTCGTGATTCTAATGCTCAACGTTTAGGCGTAAAACGCTATGGTGGTCAAACTGTCCGCGCTGGTAATATTTTAGTACGTCAACGTGGCACAAAAGTACATCCTGGTAATAATGTTGGTATTGGTAGTGATGATACTTTATTCGCTTTAGTTGATGGTGTGGTTTCTTTTGAAAGAAAAGGTAAAAGCAAGAAGAAGGTAAGCGTTTATCCTGTTGTTGCTGCTGCTGCAAGCTAAAAAGTTAGTTGATAATGGATAATTAACAATTAATTTGTAGGAAAGCGGGTTTAGTATTATTTAGTCGCTAAACCTGCAATCTCCTATTTTATTTGTTTTTTATTTGTTTTTAAACGTTGCTAATACGATAATGGATAAATATACCTAATACTAAACCTAATAAAGAACTTAAAGACGTTAATAAAAAGGTATATTGTTTATTTAAGTTAGCTGTTTGAAAATCTATTTTCGCTAAAACTGTAGCTGATAAAATTAATAAAGTATCAAGAAATACTTTAAACCAAGCAATCATCAGAAAAAACAGAAAAGCAGCTAACACTGTCACACCAAATGTTCTAAAGTTTGTCTTAAATAAAACGTTAGTATAGTTACTTATCTTAGAAAATACATTTGTCAAGAAACTAACAAATATCAAAGTACAAACTACGGTAACAATCCAAATGTAAACAGGAGGCTTAGTATCAGAAATTACCCAACCTAGTGCAGTGTAAGTTAGTAGGACTAGTGATAGGGAAAACCAAGGTATTTTTTTCAGGATCATCATAATTTTGGCATTCCCGACAATTCGGTATATTAATTATTTTACCCTGTATTGCGGCTAAATAAAGTAGTTATTGAGTACGAAGTGTCGGTATAAATTTCTGTATTCTCATTCCTAATTACATGATTTATAAAAATTTTGCAATAAAATTAAATATTTGGTTAAATAAGTTCATAAATATTTGTAAACTATTAGCAGTTGAGTAGCCATCTGGCATATTATTAAGGATTGATCATGAGACAGCTTGCGATTTTTGAGCGTGTGTCCCTTATCGGCCACATTGTATCTATGATATTTGGACTGATAGGGATATTGATAGTTATTCCTAACGCTGAAGCAATTGTCGGTGTTTCCGAATTTAGTGAAAATGTCATGCAGTGGAGTATGGCAGGTGGTGGTGTGGTATACATGATTCTGGGTGCATTAGCAGTTTTCATCTATGCTTATCGCCATTTAGGTTTAGGAAAGGCCTTAGCATTTTTAATTCCTTCTTTGTCAATTTCCCTGAGTAGTGAGTTATTGGGAACTAGCACAGGATTTCCTTTTGGTCACTATAATTATCTAAGTGGTTTAGGTTATAAAATTGCTGGTTTAGTACCTTTTACAATTCCCTTATCTTGGTTTTATTTAGGATGTGTTGCTTATGTATTGGCTCGTGTAGGTTTAAAAGTAGATAATAAACCCACATTATTGCGTCATGCAGGAGCGATCGCTTTAGGTGCATTATTATTAACATCATGGGATTTTGTATTGGACCCAGCCATGAGTCAAACATCCTTGCCTTTTTGGTACTGGCATCAACCAGGTGCGTTTTTTGGAATGCCTTATCAAAATTTTGCGGGTTGGATGGGAACAGGTTCAATATTTATGACTGTATCAGCTTTCTTATGGAGTAAAAACCCCATTAAAATCGAAAATTTACCCCTAAATTTACCTTTGATAGTGTATTTAGGTAACTTCGGTTTTGCTACAGTTATGAGTTTAGCTGCGGGTTTTTCTATTCCTGTACTCTTAGGTGTGTTTTTAGGAGTAATACCTGCTGTAACATTGTGGTTAAAAGGTTCTAGTTTACAAACCACAGAAAAAATCGCAGTTCCAGCACAGGTAGAAGCGGCTTTTAAGTAAGTTTATCAGCATTCAGCATTCAGTTATCAGCGTTCAGCTATTATTTGAGGACATTATTCTCAAAGACAATATAGCGATATGTACTCTTTATCAGGTACAAAATTAAATTTACTGAAAAAAAGCTGAATGCTGAATGAATGCTAATAAAATACTACAGCTATTTCCATAATAATTGAACGTAGATAAACGCAGATGATTTTGTACTTCATTAGACTGGAAACCGCTATGATAATATCGATCTTAGAAATTATCAATAATTATGAATCAAATGATTAAAATAACTCAAGTAGATGCTTTTACTAATATACCATTTCAAGGAAATCCTGCGGCTGTATGCCTATTAAATACTGCCAAAACTGATGACTGGATGCAAAAAGTTGCCCAGGAAATGAACTTATCAGAAACAGCTTTTTTACTTCGTGAAAATGATGGTTTTAGACTGCGTTGGTTTACTCCATCGGTAGAAGTTCCTTTGTGTGGCCATGCAACTTTAGCTAGTAGTCATGTATTATGGCTACAAGGATATTTAAAACCAGATGAAATAGCAAAATTTTACACAAAAAGTGGTATTTTAATTGCTAAATTACAAGATGATTGGATAGAATTAGATTTTCCTGTGAATTATTCTCAAGTAATTATAGACTCTACAGAAATAATTGCGGAGGTTTTAGATGTGGAATTGACATCTATTCAATCAGTGGCGATCAATTCTTTAGGTTATTTGGTAGAATTAAAATCAGCAGATTTAGTAACAAATACTAAACCCAATTTCCAGAAGATGAAAAATTTGACCATTGGTAATGTGATAGTGACAAGTATTTGTTATCATGATTATGATTTTGTATCTCGGTTTTTTGCCCCAGAATTAGGTATTGATGAGGATCCGGTTACAGGGGCAGCCCATTGTTGTTTAGCACCATTTTGGCGGGATAAATTAAAGAAAGATGAGTTTTTAGCCTATCAGGCATCAACTCGGGGAGGAGTGGTAAAAGTAAGATATAATGGAGGCGATCGCGTGATAATATCTGGACAAGCAGTTACCGTGATGCAAGGTGAATTATTCAGTAATTAGCTATCAATTATCCACTATCCATTATCTTATGCAGTCTAATTGGCCAATTTCAGAATTACCGGGTTTAAGTGTAGCAGAAAAAACCCAATTACAAGAAATAGGAATTAACACCACAATGAACCTATTTCAACAAGGAAAAACACCAGAAACTAGATTAAATTTAGCTAACCAATTGAAAATAAATATTCAACATATTAACAAATGGGTAGCATTAGCAAATTTATCTCGTATTCCCACCGTAGGTACACAATATTGTGGTTTATTGTTGCATTCTGGAGTTATTTCTGTACAACAATTAGCAGAAATTCCTACCTATAAATTACACAAACAAATTATCAAATTACAAGTAGCTACTTTACAACGTTCTGATTTATCTCCTAGTATTGAATTAGTGAAACAATGGAGTCATCAGGCGAAAATAATTGGCAATAGATAGGTATGTCAATTATCAATTATCAATTATTCTTTTGCTAATACCCCATTCAGAAAAATATCCGCTAAACCTTCAGCCATTTCTTTCATTTCTTCAGGAGAAGCATTAGCATTAATTAGAGTATTATCAGAAAAGCCAGCAATAGCAAACATTCCTAAAAATACCTTGGCTACCAGTTTGGCATCCATTTGGCGATAAATACCCTTATCCATAGCCGTTTGAAAAAACGCTTCCGCTACATTAGTCATTTTATCAATAACTTCTGTTTGGATGCGATCGCGCAAATCAGGATGAAATTGCACCTCCATAAAACAGACACGCATCATATCAGCGTTTTTTCGCAAATTCCACATCCGTCTCCGCATCACCTGGGCTACAGCTTTATAACTTCCCATTTCACTTAATTCCGTTAATAAATCTGTAAGAATTTCTACCCAACCATTAGTGGCCACTTCCACCAAAATCGCCTTTTTATTAGGAAAATAGCGAAATAAAGTACCCTCCGCAATACCCGCAGACTGCGCTAAGTCACGAGTTGTAGTACCATCAAAACCATGCACGGCAAACAAATGTTGAGCCGCTTCTAAGATACGCTGGCGTGTCTGTGCTTCAGCCGGTGGAGAATAGTGAAAAACTCGCATAGTAGTAATGGTAGTAATGATGATTTTTATATCCCTGGAACATGATTTGTAGCACGATTATTTAACTGTCAAAGGAAAAATTACAGAAGTTTAATAATTCTATGGTTCATTAAACCTGATCACTTGATAAAAATTCAGGACTTACACAACTGAGCTATTGTTGCTAGAGATCCTCCAGCAAATTTTGGGTGTTACCATCATTATACCATTAATCTGATTCTCTTAACTACTTCAGTAAATTCGCTTAAATATGTTGTGATATAAATTAAGATATTTAGCTAGGAATCGGATTCAGTTGATGTGTAAATAAATTGTATAATCAAAAAACCTAGAATTAAAGCAGTGCAAGCAAGATGCTTGCATCTATAATCCATACTTGAGTAAACAGCTACATATTTTGCATACTTCACGTAAGATCATCCACAAAAAATTATTTTTTCAACTTATTGACAATAATTCTTAACTCCTGTAGGATACATACAACTAATTGCAAACAATTATCATTATTTGTCCATTATTCCTAATTTTTGTTCAATCATTTCCCTTGTAACTTCATGTTTCATAACTTTACCATCAGTAAAGATAAAATCCAGCGTCGAGAACTCTTAAAAATGGGTTTATTTGGTGCTGTAATATCAACTACCGCAGGAATTTGGCAACTTCTCAAAACCAAAAATAATCACACCGTAAAAATTCCTCCCTTAGTAGAAATGCCACATTCTCATGGTGCTGCTAACCCAACTCAAGTATTGAGAAATTTTGAATACGGGACAATTAAACGGGAAAATGGGCGAATAATTCGAGAATTTCAGTTAGTTGCTGGTACTTCCCAAATACAGCTTAATACTGCTGTGTCTTATAACATCTGGGACTTAAACGGACGTATTCCTGGACCAACCCTACGGGCAAAGCAAGGGGAAAGAATAAGAATACTTTTTCTCAATAAAGCTGGACATTCTCACTCATTACATTTTCATGGTATTCATACCGCAGAAATGGATGGAGTAAAACCAGTTAGTAACGGTAAAGCGACTATATATGAATTTGATGCTGAACCCTACGGCGTTCATTTATATCACTGTCATGTCGCACCTGTTACCCGGCACATTGCTAAAGGTTTATATGGAATGTTTATCATTGATCCACCTAAACCACGTCCTCCCGCCGATGAAATAGTATTAATTATGTCTGGATATGACATAAATGATGATGACAAAAATGAGTTTTATGCTTTTAATGGTCTTCCCCATTATCTTATGCACAATCCTGTCAAAATTTATCAGAATCAATTAATTCGTGTCCATGTATTGAACATTATTGAATTTGATCCCGCAGTGACGTTTCATATTCACGCTAACTTTTTTGATGTTTACCGTTCAGGAATGACTATGACTCCCAGTGAAAAAACGGATGTTTTAACCATGGGAGTAGCAGAACGACACATTTTAGAGTTTGCTTTTAAGTATCCAGGAAAGTATATGTTTCATCCGCATCAGGATGTAATTGCCGAAAATGGCTGTATGGGACAGTTTGAAGTCATTGCTGCAAATGACTACCAAAATCTAGTCAAGAAATCGTAATCATACTTACTGTACGTATTGATATGCTATTAAGATTATTGTTTCACTAAATTTTGACAATTTTTATCATTTATTTTATGGAGCCATAACTAGATAATCTCAATTAATTAACTAGCTAATTATCAGTGGGGTATATTTGCCAATGGATGAACATTTAACTAAGTTACTTAATTTACCAGAAGTACAAGTAGAATCTTGGCATAATTCAGATCATTCTCTTTGTTTCAATTTAAGCATTTTAGCGTCGGGAATTGACTGTCCTTATTGCCATAAATATACAGCAGAATTACATCAAGTTAGGCCAATTTTAGTGAGAGATTTACCCACTTGTGGTCAACAAGTTTACTTAAATTTACCCCGTCGTCAGTTTTATTGTCGGTTATGTCAACGTTACATAACAGAACAATTAGAATTTATTAATTGGCGGAGAAATTACACTAAAAGATATGAAGAGATGATTTGCTATTTAGTTAATAGTTCCAGTATTGATCAAGTCAGTAAGCAGGAAAATATTAGTATTCAACAGGTCAAGAATATTATTAATCATGTCAATCAACAAATAAAATCTAATGAGTTAAATAAAAAAGATTTCTCTCTACAAAAGTAAATACAATTTTTTAATTTGAAACATAAGTTATGGTTATCACCATTAAGTCGAAAAATAAAAACTTTAGTTCAGTTAAGGTTTATTTTTTAACTAAAAATATGTATTATTTAATAAGTGCTGTCATCAAGCAGGCACTGTTAATAAAGTAAAATATTTATTTGCGGAATTATTCACCGCAAGTAAATTTAGCTAATTGTTCTAAAAATTACATTTTTATGATCAATTAAAAGAGTGCAAACCTCTCGGAAAAATCGCTAGATTATTTCATGGAAATGTAATTTATATAATTGCAAAGCAGGAGTATCTATCATGGTAGATTCAGGTATTGATTCAGGTTCGAGGACTTTTCCTAAACAGCTAGATATTGCTAAAACTTCTGTATATGGGTTGAGCATCTTATCAGCAGGAATGTTTTTATTTTTGCCATTTTTTAATCTTTTACATCCTAGCCCCTGGCAGCGTTCACTAGGAACAATTCATGGCGTGGGAGCATTATTAGCAATGGTTGTTGCTGTGTATACAGGACATTTAGCTTTTCCCTTACTGCGAGGATCAAGCAAAATATTACCCCAAATGCGTACCTTAACATTTTGGTCAAGTGCGATCGCATTTTTGGGCATCGCTACAGGTAATTTAGTCTATATGCGTTACCGTGCAGGAATCGAATTTGGTGGTGCAAGAGCTTGGCTTAAAGAAAACTCCCCTTTAGTTCAATATGTACTCATGGAGTACCACGAATTTAGCGTTTTATTTACCTTGCCATTAGGGGTAGCTTGTACCTGGATTTTATGGCAATATGGTGACTCAATTTTGGAAAAACAAAACCGCCCCGTTCTTACTGCTACCTGTGTGGCTTTAATGGCAATGATGTTTTATGCCATGGGCGGGTTAGTTACTGGACTTGGTATTGCTAAAGTCCATGCCTTGTAATTAATTTGTAATTAAATATTTGAGGATCATTTCTATGACTGAATACCCAAAGTCATCTCAAGTTACCACGGAATTAGAACCTTTTTATAGTCACCTTTGGCAAAAATTAAAAGGCTTTCCTGTGTTTCTATATCAAGGTTCAAATAACCCACCAACTGTTTCTGGACCAGCAGCCGCAGCTTTGATTAGTGCATCAATTGGCTGTTTTACAATGATGGTGGCACACCATTTATCGGATACGAATAAAAACATTGAAAAAATGCTTTGGTCACTTGGCAGTTGGATACCAGGTAGTCATAACCCTAGTAAAGTTTGGGGTAATATTGGGAGTTATTCTGGGAAAGAAACAGTGTTACTTATAGGTTGGCTTGTCAGCTGGGCTATTCTTTCGGTAGTTTGGAAAAACAAAAAAATTAAGTCCAGAACCATATTTTTCTGGATGTTCACCTTAATGATTGCCGCTACTGCAATGAGTTGGCACCCCTTATTCCCCTATTTACCATTGACATAATAAATCAACCAAGGATGTGAGTTATGCAAATACAAAGAACAGAAAATTTAGCTAAAGAAAAAATATCAGATAGAGAATTACAGAAATATGTCTGGGTATTAATTGGTGTTTTTTCTCTCTTAGCCGTTACTTATCCTACATCTATGATGCGCGTTAGTCAGATGGAAAAGTTTAAAGGCTTTCATGTTAAGTCTTTAAGTTTTGAAGGCAAATATGACTTGGGTTTAGCAAAGTAAAGACCCCATGCTTTTTTGATACAAGTATCTGCAATGGAGTCTAATTAGTTTTTCTTATTTTAGTTTCTCATTTCCAGGCGGCCACCTGGGAATGAGTACCTGTGCTAATTATAAGCTTTAATGCTTTGAATTGAGAACATAAATTTAAAAAATCTAAAAAAATCTAAATTATACCCAGAACACAAAAAATTAGTTGATAAATACTTTCATTTATGATAAATATTTATGAATATCTATTGCGAATACTTATTAGTTTTTTTCACTAGACATTCAGAAAACACTGTTTATCCCATTTTCAATCCAGGAGCAACAATGATTAAATCTCGTTATATATTTCTATCTATTGGTGCGTGTATCATTATTTCCCTGAGTTCCTGCACCAACAGCACACCAACAGCAGATATTAAAACCACACCAAATACAGCACAAGTGACAGAAATAAGCGCCCACAGTGGCCACAGTAATAAACCAAAAATCAATATTAATAATGCCATTTTATCCCAATTAGATAAACTAGAAGCTAAATTAGGAGTACCCGCATTATCTAATAAAATTCAAGCTGGTAGACCTTATGGTTCTGCTCAAGATTTAGTCACAAAAAAAGTTATTAGTCAAGGCCAATTTGACCAAATTAAAGATATGGTGACAGTGGAAGATATAGTATTAACAGGAGAAGCCAAAGATATAGACTTCATGACCAAATTAGGGTTAATGAAAGGACATCTTTTAGTAGCCAAAGAACTATTAGACCAAAATGAACCTAAACAAGCTGAACCCCATATAGGACATCCAGTAGAGGAAATATATATTGATGTGGAAGAACAGTTAAATGACAGAAAAGTTACACAATTTAAGAGTAATTTAGTAAGATTACAAGAATTAGTGAAAAGTAACCCTAAGAGTGAAAAAATTAAGAGTGAGTTTAGTAATTCTATGGTAGCAGTAGATAAAGCGATCGCCTCATTGCCAAAAGAAGAAATCAGCAAACCTACATTTATTTTTCAAGTAATAAATAGCTTATTAGATGCTGCTAATTCTGAATATGGTGCAGCTATAGCCAAGGGCAAAATTACCGAACCCATAGAATATCAAGACTCTCGTGGTTTTGTAATTTATTCTCAAGAATTATACAAAACTATTGCTACCCAAATCAATCAAAAAAATCCTGAAATCAACAAAACCATAGAAACCAACTTAGCAGAACTAGTGAAAACTTGGCCAACAGCTATACCTCCAGCACAAGCAGTTAAAACCCCCGAACAAGTGAGTAAAATTATTAAAACCATCGAAGAAAACGCACAAAAAATCATTAAAGGAAATTAATAGTAACCCAAGTTGCTAGTTATTAATTTTCGGATATTTTGTAGTGTGTAGGGTGCGTCAGACAGAATAATTTGGGTTAAAATTACCAATTTTAAGATTCTGACGCACCTTACTTCATCTAACTGGCAACTTACGTTAGTAATGAATAACAGTAATACCAACGTACAAAATTAATCATCTCACACCCTTGGAAATCAACAAAAAACAGCTTAAAATAAATCAAAAGAGAGGAAATAGTGAAAACTTAAACATCAAAAAAACTCCAGGATGCCAATAGATAAACCAATAGATAATATTGGTATAACACCTCACAAAAATTCTCTCAAACAGCCCCTGAAATTGTAATTTGCCAAACTTAACAAAAAATGCGAGAACTCGACCACCAAAAAACCATTGATCTCCTTAATGCTATCATGGAATTTGAATTAGCAGGAGTAGTACGTTATACTCATTATTCCCTGATGGTAACAGGACCTAACCGTATTCCTATTGTCGCATTTTTCAAAGCCCAAGCCAGTGAATCTTTATTACACGCACAACAAGTAGGAGAAATTTTAACAGGTTTAGATGGCCATCCTACCTTGAGAATTGCACCAATGGAAGAAACTTTCAAACATACAGTTAAAGATATTTTGCAAGAAAGTTTATCTCACGAGAGAAAAGCCCTAGATATGTACAAAAGTCTCCTAGAAACTGTGGCAGATGCCAGTATTTACCTAGAAGAATTTACTCGTGGTATGATAGGTCAAGAAGAAATGCACAACTTAGAACTCAAGAAAATGCTACGGGATTTTAGCTAGTATATCATGAGAAATTAGTAGGGGTTTAGCAGTGCTAAACCCCTACTAAGATTAAATTATAAAAGTGTATAATCCCCTGACAAATTTTAACAAATTAGTATGGTGCATCAGATATCAATAATCTGTTTATTTGCGTGATTTATGCTGTCTGACGCACCCTACATCTACATCTAACAGAAAATCATTAAAAACTATGAACTTTAGTACTCTTTTACCTACTTTTGTCATTACTCTCCGGGAAGGAGTAGAAGCTGCCCTGGTGGTAGGAATTGTATTAGCATTATTACATAAAGCCAAACAATCTCATCTAAAATCTTGGGTTTTTGGTGGTGTTGCTGTGGGTATTTTTGTCAGTGCTTTAATTGGCATTTTATTTACATTTCTGATTAAATTCTTAGGCAATATTAACCCAGAATATACTCCTGTAGTTGAACCAACACTAGAATCTTTATTTGGTATATTAGCCATAATTATGCTGAGTTGGATGTTAATTTGGATGACAACACAAGCCAAATTAATGAAAGCACAAGTTGAAGGTGCAGTTAATGAAGCATTAGCAAAAAATGGTCATGCTGGTTGGGGAGTTTTTACCTTGATATTAATTGCTGTTACTCGTGAAGGTTTTGAAACAGTTTTATTTATAGCTGCTAATTTTCAACAAGGTTTATTACCCACAATAGGGGCTTTATTGGGTTTAGCTACAGCCGCAGCAATTGGTGTTTTATTGTTTAAATGGGGTGTGAAAATTAATATTCGCCAGTTTTTCCAAACTATGGGCATTTTCTTAATTTTAATTGTGGCTGGTTTAGTAGTTTCTTCATTACATCATTTTGATGAAGCTATGGCTAACTTTTCTCTTAGTAGTCGTGCATCAGAAAATATTTGTTTCTATTATCAACACTTTAGTAAAGTACATTCTTGTATTCTTGGTCCATTAGTTTGGAATTTAGAAAAAATACTTCCTGATGATAATTTTCCAGGGATTATTTTTAAATCATTATTTGGTTATAGAGATCAAATTTTCTTAGTGCAAGCCATAGGATATTTAATGTTTTTAACTATTATTGGTGCGTTATATTTCCGCAGTTTAACCAGTGGAGTAATTCCCCAAAATACAAAAAGAATTTCAGTGAATAACTCCACTAATTAACCGTAGGTTGGGTTAAGCTGCATCGCAACCCAACTTTTATACCCTTATACCCTAAAAACTAAAGGTAGTTCTCAAAGCACCAATAACTATATCATCATTATTATTGTCATGATTTGGTGCAGTCAACCACACTAAACCGGGTGTAATAGTGATGTTATCGCTAACTTTGTACTGATAAAATGCCTCTATGTGATAGGATGTATTGGGGTCTGCTGTTACTGGTAATCCTACTGTAGCACTAGTTACCTTTGGTTCCATACCCAAGATCACACCAGCTAAGTTACCTTTTTTACCCAAGTCGGGAAAACCTAAAGTAACAGCATAATTCCAAATATCCACATCTCCTTTAGTACCAGTTAATACCTGACTATTGGTATATCCCGCCCAACCACCAAGTACCAATTGATCACTAATACCTATGGATGTTTGCACACCGTAGGAATTACTAGAAAATGCTTCACCTGCAAAACTTGTGGTAGCGTTATTACTACCTGTTAGTAATGGTTGGTTATAGGAGTTGATGTAAGTTAAACCTACTGAAATGCGATCGCTTGGCTTTAAATTCAACTGTGCTAAAGCCCCATACTTACCATCAAATAACCCATTACCAGGCTGAGGATCATTGGCTGTACCTGCTAAATAACCTAAACTTAATCCTAGCTTTTTGTTAAATTGATGGTTAATTGCTATACCTTTATCACCTAATTGTCCATAAATGGGATTTCTTGTACCAAAGGTAGATAATGCACCAAAAGCACCATCACCATCAAAAAGGTTTACGGTACTAGTAACATCATCCGCAGCACCAGCATTAGCAATCAGTTTTACTTGAGTATTTTTACTTAGAGGAAAGTTATACCATAAAGCATCTAGGATGGCATTGCCACTACCCTGAAAAAACAAGTTACCTTCTGTGGTACTCAGGAAACCAGGACTGCTAATATTGTTACTTTGGATTCTGGTGAATAAAGTATCTTTACCCGTAAAACTACTTACTAATTCCACTCGCGCCCTTGCGCCTAATGTAGTATTCTTATCCGTAATACTCGCACCATCAACTTGATCACTCGATAGAATACCACTGACAACCGTTACTACTTGTCCCTGTAGTTTAGTAGTATTTGAAAATTGACTTGCCTCTAGTTCAGCAGTTCGCACCTCTAATGCGTCCACTCTACCTCTTAAAGTAGCTAATTCTGCACTAAACTCTTCATATAACTTCTGAATTGTGGCTACGTCTTCTTTTTTAGGTAGATCCCCTGTAGCAGTGGCAATTAGTTCATTTACTCGATCTAAACAAGTATTTAAACCAGCTGCAAATTCATATCGTGATAATGCTCTATTGCCACGAAATATACCATTAGGATATCCTGCAATACAGCCATAACGTTCTACTAGTGATTGCAATGCTTGAAATGCCCAGTCATTGGGTTGTACATCAGAAAGTTGAGATACTGACGTAACTTGTGATACTGACTCTTCTTGAGTAGAATCATTAGTATTTTTTGATTCAACGTTTTGTTGTGATAACTCTTCAGCTGACACTCCACAATTCATTAATACTATAGCAGAAAACAGTATAGAACTACTAGCAATTTTGAGACTTTTCAGCATTTTCACTTACACCCCTATGAAACATTTACACGATTATAGAAGAGTATGACTTAATAACTATTAAGGATTATTAATCTACTCCTAGTTGTCGGTTACGTCAGATAGCATAACTTCTTTAACGCAACCTACTAATGTGCTAATTACGTAAGTCATGCTAGAAAATCTAGCATAGAGTAATACTACTCAAAATAGAGAAAATATATGTAACTTTAGTTACAAATACAGGTTTTTTTTGTTGTCAAAAAAATATGAGAATAAGTCTCATTATGATATCATAATACAACAACATCTGAAAAAGTGGGGGAGAAAAATACATGAAAAGAAGCAACAAATTTGTACTAATAGTGATGTTTTTACTATCGTTTGTATATAGTTGTAATGGCACTAATAATCAAAAGATAGTTAGTGAAACCACAGCACCAGTGACAGAGAAAAAAACTCAAATAGCCACAACTAAAGTAGTAACAACGTTTTTACCAGTTTATTTATTTACGAAAGCAGTAGTTAAAGATATTGCTGATATAGAGATATTAGTTAAACCAGGAACAGATGTACATGAATATCAAGGAACACCAGATAATGTAAAAGCGATCGCTACAGCAAATGTATTAGTAAAAAATGGTTTAGGGTTAGAGGAGTTTTTGGAAAATACTATTAAAAATTCTGAAAATGCTAAATTATTAACAATTGATGCTAGTAAAGGAATTAAACCTATCAATGCCATTTCTCCTGTAGATAATATTAGCAAAGGAGATGATGAACACGATCATAATCATAATCACAAAAATGGTAATCCTCATGTATGGTTAGATCCAGTTTTAGCTAAACAACAAGTATTAAATATTCGGGATGGTTTAATAGTTGCCGATCCGCAAAACAAGAGTAAATATGAAAGTAATGCTGCTGCATATATTCAAAAATTAGATAATTTGAATAATCAGTTTCAAGAAACATTGAAAAAAACACCTAATTGCACATTTATTACCTTTCATGATGCTTTTCCCTATCTAGCTAAACGCTATAATCTTAAACAGGTTGCAGTAATTACAATTCCCGAAAGGCAACTTTCACCAACGGATATTCAAAAAGTGATTAAAACAGTGAAAAAATACCAAGTTAACGCTTTATTTAGTGAACCAGGAATCAATAATAAATTACTAGAAAGTATTGCTAAAGATTTGAAGTTGACTGTGCATACTTTAGACTCTTTAGAAAATGGTGAAACTAATCCAGATTACTATTTTAAAGTAATGCAAAAAAATTTAAAAACATTAGCTGATAATTGTCAATAAGTCACTCATATTATTAAAGTTATCATATCTTGGAAAATCTGCCAATCCTGAATTTTATGAACACCAAAAAAACAGAAGATATTTCATCAATATTACCAACACTAAAAGTTGCAGACTTAACTGTTTATCAAGGTAATTATTTAGCTATTAGAGATGTAAATTTTGAGTTATTGCCAGGAACAAATACAGCCATAGTCGGTCCAAATGGTGCTGGTAAAAGTACATTGGTAAAAGCTATTTTAGATTTAATTCCTAAAAATAGCGGACAAGTTGAGATTTTTGGTAGACCAATTTCTCGGTTAGGAAAATTACGTAAAAATTTGGCATATATGCCACAAAACTTCATTTTTGATCGCAGTTTTCCTATTTCTGTCGGTGAGTTAGTAGCTTTAGGAATTAGCGATCATAGTAAACCTGGTTTGCTGCAATTTTTGCCAGACAACCGAGAAAAATCAACCATGATCAAACTAGCATTACAACGTACAGATGCTTATCATTTAAGAAATCAAGCTATTGGGACTTTAAGTGGTGGTCAACTCAAGCGAGTTTTATTAGCCTATTGTTTAGTAGTACCACGAAAATTGTTAGTGTTAGATGAGGCTTTTGCAGGAGTAGATATGCAAGGTGCTGCGGACTTTCATCAGTTATTAAGTAGATTAAAACAAGAAGAAGGTTGGACTATTTTACAAGTTTCTCATGATATTGATATGGTGAGTAAATATTGCGATCGCGTGCTATGTATTAATCAAACCTTAGTTTGTTCTGGACAACCAGAAATTGCCCTTTCTCCACAAAATTTATTAGCTACATACGGTCCGAGTTTTAGTCGTTATCAACATCATCATAATTGATAATTAATTGACGGTAGGTAGGCGGTAATTGCTTGATTACTAAATAATTACTCAATTCAATTTTTCTCATCCAAATGTTCAGCCACAGATTGATAAAGATGTAAAATATGACAATCATGCAGACGATAAAATATATTTCCTCCCTGTCTTCTATAAGTCACTAATCACATAGTTCTTAAATTTCTCAACTGATGAGAAACCGCAGATTCACTAATATCCAATAATCCTGCCAAATCTCCCACACATAATTCTTGATTTGCTAAAAGTGACAGAATACGTAAAGGATTAGGATCCCCTAAAAAACTAAAAAAACTCTGCCATCCGTTGCGCTTTTTCTGTAGTTAAAGCATCTTATAATAAGATTTGCAAAGATTTATTCTCTAACTATTTTCTAAACTATGAAAGGGAGTAGACTGAATCATTGTTATTGTTATATCCACTTATTTATCAACAAAAATCACGCAAAAACACAAAATACACAAAATACAGAAGTTTATGATGTCCTTAGTTCCCATTTATCAAGATACCTCGTTAGCAGTTACTAACTATTATGACTTGATCAACTTATTTCAATTTCCTTTCATGCAGCGTGCTATTATTGGCGCTGTATTAATGGGAATTATGGGCGGTTTATTAGGTAGTTTTGTCACTTTGCGTCAGTTATCTTTTTTCAGCCATGCTGTTGGCCATGCTGCATTAGTAGGAATAGTATTAGGTATATTACTCAACACTAATCCCAGATGGATGTTATTAGCTTTTACCATGATTTTTGGAGTAATTGTCCTCTATTTTATTGATAAAACCGATTTGGCTAGTGATAGTATTCTCAGTATAGTCTTATCTGGTTCATTAGCGATCGGTATTATCCTCACTAGTTTTATTCAAGGATATCATGGCAATTTAATGGGTGTGTTATTTGGTGATATTTTAGCCATAGATAACACAGATTTAGTCTTGACACTTTTCATCTTATTTAGTAGTGGAATTTTTCTACTATCAACTCTACCTCAACAAATACTTTTAACTCTTAATAGTGATGTGGCAAAAGTACAAGGTATACCAGTACGATTATATCGTTATGGATTTGTCGTTTTATTATCTTTATCCGTCGCAGTAGCAATTAAAGCAGTAGGTATTTTACTTGTTAACGCTTTCTTAGTAATTCCTGCGTCCACTGCTAAACTTATCACGCATCATTTTAGCCGCTTTTTGCTAGGAGCAGTAATTATCGGTTGTCTTAGTAGCATTACAGGAATTATAGTTTCTGGATTGTTTAACCTACCCTCTGGTCCTAGTATTGTTTTGGTACAGTTTTTGGGCTTTATCACAGTTTTCGCAGGGGTAAAATCAGGGGTACAAAAAATATTTGCTCTATTTCATAGAAATTAGTCTTGCATGAAGTCATACATATCATACATAAATTAATTCAGAAAAAATTATTCACAAAAAATTCCTGGTTAACCCCTTGACATATCTTTTTTCTTCTGTTAAAGTTAGTAATCGTGGTGAAGAAAAAACACCAAGACAGTTAAATGCCGGGATAGCTCAGTCGGTAGAGCAGAGGACTGAAAATCCTCGTGTCACCAGTTCAAGTCTGGTTCCTGGCATTAGTTTTAAAAACCAATATAATAGCCATTCAAGTGAGGTGCAAGGAGTACTGCATCCTAAGCATGGGTTGGGTTTGGACTTTCCCAAAAGCACTGCTAAAACTGTACACATACGGTCTTAGCAGTGCTTGGTCTATACTGACTACATTATTGTTTTACAGCACTGTAAGTATAAAATTGATTGAATGCTCCCAAAGTTTCAAATTTATATCCTGGTATCCCTGGTATCCAAGAACTAACATTGATTTCTGTACGATATACACTAAAAATTATATAATCTTGTCTTGTTGTAGTAGAAGTAATTAAATCCTTAATTTGTGGATTGAATCGCGTTATTAACTCATTACAATCAACTTTAACTAAACTTTGCAGAAAATTAGGCGTTTTTTGACAAACATCCGTTTTTAAGTATGTATTCAATTGTTGCATTGTGTAATTTTCATAACTATCCTGTTTAGGATTAGTTTGAAACATTACTATTCCTAAAATAGCTAAACTAGCAGATCCTAAAAGTCCAACAACAGTTAATGGTTTCATAATTCTAGGGATAATAGGATTTAAGTGAGAATAAAGACGTTTTAGAGATATCTGACAACAAAACTTACCAGAAATCTGTAATTTTGTTAATTTTAGGACTTAAGCAAGTGTCACACCAAAAATCTTTTGTACTGTGCGTCAGATATGAACAATTTGTTTATTTGTGGGATTTATGCAGTTTGACGTGGTTGGTGAGCTTGGCGAACCGCACCCTAGCAATGTTCCAATTGGGTAAGTCCTGAATTTTTAACATGATCACTTTCCTTACATCTGTCTCAAAATGACTAAAAACCTTATTTGCCAAGATTAACAAGAAAAATATTTAAATTTCCGAAAAAAGTTGATCTTTTTAGAAAAAGATGTTATAGTGGTTTTATCAATGATAAATGGCGAGCGTGGCCAAGTGGTTAAGGCAGTAGATTGTGGTTCTACCATTCGTGGGTTCAAGTCCCATCGTTCGCCCTTCACTAATTTAGTAAATCATAAAGTCGGTTAGAGCGAGCTTGTCTGGTAAAATAGACATCGCCAATAGCTATCCAAGATTAATGCAATAATGACAATTATATTACAGTAGATTAGGCTTTTAGCCTGATTTCTGGGGATATCCTGTGGATAAAAATTATATTTTGTTAAAATTTAGACATGAATCAACAGCATAATTCACTTAAAAATCAAAGTATATCTAAGAACAGAGAAAATAGCTATCTGGAGTTTAAGTTAAATCAACAAACAGGTGCGCTATTATCAATTAATCATATTCAAGAAGCGATCGCTATTCCTATAACATCAGTTACAGCTATACCAAATATGCCTAATTGTATATTAGGGTTAATGAACTGGGGAAGTCATATAATTTGGGTAGTTGATTTACCTAAGATGTTTAATTTAGAATGTTTTGATCATCGGTTGCGGCAATACAATATTATTGTTATACAAATAGAGGCGATGATTTTAGGGTTAGTTGTCCAAGAAATTAAAGGTACAACTAAACTTAATATAGATGATATTTGTTCACCTTTAGGACAAGTTGCATCTAGTTTAGTTCCTTATTTATGTGGTTGTATAGTGCAACAAGAAGAAATATTGTTAGTACTAGATGCTAAAAACATTTTAGAATCTAATATTCTCATCTCTGAGAATGCTTGAATTTCGACATAACAAACAGCAAAAAATCTGGTTATATATAAGGATAAAAACTAATGTTCCATGAAACCAATACTCAAAATAATAATAATGTCCAGAATCAAACATCATTATTTCTAAGCCATCAAGAAAAGACTAATACTAAGAAAAATAAGTCTTGGTTAAATGGGGTAAAACTCTTAGATAAATTTAACCTCAGTACAAAATATACAATTTTATCAATAGTGGTTGGAACTTTACCAGTATTAGTTATTAGTTGTCTTACTTATTCTTTTGGTAATAAATTAATTAGTAAGCAAATTAGAGATTTTCAAGAAACTCAAGTAATGGGTTTAAGCAACAAAGTTAAAAGTTTGATAGCAGATAGTTATCGAGATATGGGAATTATATCTAATTTAGCCAACTTCCCCAACAATACCAATAATTATAATGGACAACAATCATTAGATAACTTAGTTAAAAGCAGTAAGATGTATGATAGCGTATCAGTATTTGATATTAATGGTAACTTGATTAAATATGGAGGAGAATATTTAGAAACACAACTAAATCTGACAGATTTAAACCAGGTAATTCAGCACAATTATCCTATAATTACTCCTCTAGAAAAAGTAGAAAATGTAGGAACGGTAATTTATATAATTGCACCAATTAAAGATGAAAATAACAATATTGTGAATATTGTAAAAACTCGCATACCTATAAATAATTTACAACAAGGTTTAACTGGATATCTGGATAATAATAAACAATATCTTTTACTAGATAGTGCAGGAAAAATTATCGCAAATTCTTCAACAAATTCCCAAGGTAATAATGTATTAGGAAAAGATGCTCAAACTATCTATCCCAAATTATCACAGATAATAGCTAGTAATAATATTGAGACTTTTAGCACATTTTCCCAAAATAGTCAAAACCAGGAATTAGTTAGTTATGTAGCATTAACCACAGATGTACCAGATGATTTAGCAAAGATGAATTTACGGTTAATTGTCACACAGTCAGCGAGTGTTGCATTTCAAAACCAAAGGGAATTTTTAATATTTATTATTATGGCTACTCCATTAATGGTATTATGTATGACATTATTGGTTGCTTGGTTAATTCAGTTAATTACAATGGAAGTTTTAGCAAAGTCTGTAATTTCAGATGCAGAAAATCAGAACATGAAAAGTAATTTAACTGGTAATATTGATAAAAATGATATAAAAGTTAGAGATTTACCATACAATATTGACAATATTAATCAAGATTTAGAATTAGTTATTAGTGATATTCATCTATCTATAGAAAAATTAGAAAAAGTGAGAATGATATCATTATTAAAACCAGAGGAGATGATGAAAAATGTAGAAATGTGTGGAGAAATAATAGAAAATATACGATTTATCTTTGATAAATTGCAATTAGCAGTAAGTTTAATTAATGATGCTAATGGCCTAGGAAATAAGAGTAGAAAATTAATAGAAGATATTGAAAATACTGTTGTGATTGAAGAATCATTATCAATAACCACTAAAAAGATTAAGTATTTAGGGGAATATGCTCAACAAATTGCTAGGATGGTTGCATCAATTAGTCAAATTGCTATGCAAACTAATTTGTTAGCAATTAATGCAGGTATTGAAGCTGCAAGATTTGGGGAAGATGGAGAAGGTTTTGCGGTAGTAGCAGAAGAAATGGGAGAATTAGCAGTACGGAATGCTACGACAACTCAAGAAATTGAACAGATTTTAGGGAAATTACAAGGAGGAATTAGTGAAGTTTTAGAAGTAGTGAATATCACAAATAATCAGCTAGTTGCTAGTGATTTAAAAATCAATGATGGCAAGAATAATGTAGAAGAAATTATGGATATATTACAGCAGTTAGATGCAGTGATTACATCCATTTTTAATACTAAAACCTATCAATTACAAACATCACAAATTTTAGATATAAATCTCAAGGAAATGGCTACAGTATCATGTAACACTGAGGAAATTCATCAATCTTTAGAAGAAACTTTAGCAATCTATGAAAAAATAAAAACCATTGTTTATTGATTTGATTATAATTGATTAATAATAATTAGTCTTGTTATTTTTGGGTAATTAATCATTAGTAAATCAGGAATTATCAACAAATGAGTAAGGATAAAGAAACAGAAATTAAGATGCAGTTTTTAGAAGAAGTTAATGATCATTTGAATGTTTTAGAAGGAATATGGTTAAAAGTAGATCCTAATAAACGGATTGATGTTAAACAGATTAATTCTGGTATGCGTGCTGCCCATTCTATTAAAGGTGGTGCAGCAATGATGGGTTTTCGAGTTTTAAGTGATTTTTCCCATCGTTTAGAAGATGCTTTTAAGGTGTTGAAAAATCAAAATAATTCTCTGGTAATTGATACAGATTTACAGAGTTTATTGTTAGCAAGTGTGGATAGATTAAGAAAAATTGTGGAGGTACTTTCTCAGGGTAAAAGTTTAGATAATAATTGGTTAAAAAATGCTTGTTGCCCAATTTTTGATCAATTATATGATCGTTTAGGTGATCCTACTCCAGAAGATATTACAACTTTCGTATCTGGGGAAGATAGTCATGCGATAGCTACGCTTGCTCACAGCACCGCTCATTTATTATTTCAAACAGAGGTACAAGAATATTTACAAAAGGTAGAAAATTTATTAGTTAATTCTGAGAATGAATCATTAGTGCGATCGCAATTAATGATTATGTCGAAAGAATTAGCTAATTTAGGAGAAATGCTGGAATTAACTCCTTTTACTCAACTATGTGAATCAGTACATTATCATTTAGAAGTGGCAGATGAACGTAGTGTAGAAATTGCTAAATTAGCCTTAGAAAAATGGCAATTATCCCACAATTTAGTATTAAATAATCAATGGGATAAATTACCCAATAAGATTAATATTACTGAAATAGATGAATCTGTTGATCAGGATGATATTCAATTAGTAAATCCCGATCTTAATATATTAACAAAATATGATAATTATTTAGAAGATCATACAGAATTTCCCAGTTCAGTAATATTAGATAGTATTATTTTTCCTGAAGAAGATATAAATAATGAATATATTGAACAAAAAAATGCCAATAATTATCAATATAAAGAACGAGATAACCAGGAAAATACTGTGAGAGTTCCTAGCAAACATTTAGAGAAAATTAATGATTTATTTGGCGAAATTATTGTGCAGAAAAATGGTTTAAATGTGCAAATAGAAAGATTAAGAAAATTAGCTGCTAGTTTGAGTCAAAGAGTGCAAATCCTTGATCAAGAACATGAAGAAATGCGAACAGCTTATAGTAAAATGATTAATGATCATCATGAGCTAGAAAAAATTGGGCAAAAATTTCACTCATTATCTCAAGATGCTATGGAAACTATTGTCCAAGTTGCAGAAGTTACTAGCGATATTGAATTAAGTGTGAATGATGCAGAGCAAATAGCACGTAAATTTAATAAAACTTCCAAACAGTTACAAAGACAAATTACACAAGTGAGAATGCGGCCATTTTCTGATTTAGTAGAAAGATTTCCTAGAGCAATACGCGATTTGAATTTAGAATATGGCAAAAATGTCCAATTAAAAATTGAAGGGGGTAATACATTAATAGAAAGAAGTATTTTAGAAGCTATTAATGAACCATTATTGCATTTATTACGTAATGCTTTTGATCATGGAATAGAAGATCCTGCAACTCGTTTATCTGTGGGTAAACCAGAACAGGGTTTAATTAGTATTAAAGCTGCATATCATAGTAATAGAACTATTATTACTATTGAGGATGATGGTAGGGGAATTTCTTTAGAAAGAATCTATCAACGAGCTTTAAAAATGGGTTTAGAACAGGGATTATTAGATAGTGTCAGTGAAGAAGAATTATTATCATTAATTTTTGAGCCTGGGTTTAGCACTTCTGAAAAAGTTACAGCTTTATCCGGTCGTGGTGTGGGTATGGATATTGTCAGAAATAAGTTAAAATTAGTGGGGGGAGATGTGAATGTTGATACTCAATTGGGGGTAGGAACAACATTTACTTTAACTGTACCATTTACCTTATCTGTAGAGAGAGTATTATTAATAGAAAGCGATCGCTTATTTTTAGCATTTTCTACAGATGTAGTTGCGGAAATATTCTTATTAAAACCGGAAGAAATTTTATCAGAAAATGGTCAAGAAATGATTAAATGGCAAGATCATCATGTACCATTATTAAGGTTAAATCGTTATTTTCAATTTAATTGTTCTGCATATCATCGTTTAGAATTAGAAGCTAGTCCAATTATTAATAATACTAGTGTTTTAATTATTAAAAATGATCAGCAAAAAATAGCGGTAGAAGTAGAACGTTGTTGGGGAGAACAAGAAGTTGCAGTACGTCAAGTGGAAGGAAATATTCCGTTACCTAGCGGTTTACATAGTTGCACAATTTTAGGAGATGGACGAGTTGTACCCTTAGTTAATACTAATGATTTAGTGTTGTGGGTAACTACAGGTAAACGTCCACAGCTTAGTAATAAATTAGCAACTGCAAGATTAACAACGGCTTTTTTACAACCACAAAAAACTCCCCAACCCAAACCAGTAACTTTAGAAAAAGGAACAATTTTAGTAGTAGATGATTCTATTAATGTGCGACGTTATTTAGCATTAACTTTAGAAAAAGGAGGTTATCAAGTAGAACAAGCAAAAGATGGACAAGATGCTTTAGAAAAATTAGCCAGTGGCCTCCCAATTCAAGCAGTAATTTGTGATATTGAAATGCCACGAATTGATGGTTATACTTTCTTAGAAAGGGTTAATGCTGATAGTAATTTACAACATATTCCTGTGGCTATGTTAACCTCTCGTAGTAGTAGTAAACATAGAGAGTTAGCAATGAAATTAGGAGCAAAAGCCTATTTTTCTAAACCTTATAATGAACAGGAATTATTAAAAAAATTAGAGGAGATCATTTTTCAACAAAATGGCTGATTGATCAGAAAATATTCAGTGAGATATACTATCAAAAGATCCCCGACTTCCTCAAAAAGTCGGGGGTCTAAATCTGTTAGTATGCTAAATTAAATGCAGCATCTAAACTATTTATCAATTATCAAAACAATGCTATTAAATAATCGTTATCAAGTTATCCGCACTCTAGGATCTGGTGGTTTTGGGGAAACCTTTCTCGCTAAAGATGTAAATATGCCTTCAGAGCGTTTATGTGTAGTTAAACAATTAAAACCAATTCAAAATAATCCGCAAATTTACCAATTAGTACAAGAAAGATTCCAGCGAGAAGCAGCAATTTTAGAAGCACTTGGTGGTGCATCTGAACAAATTCCCAGTCTATACGCTTATTTCATTGATGGGGGACAATTTTATTTAGTACAAGAGTGGATAGAGGGGGATACTTTAACAGGAAAAATCGAAAAACAAGGGTTATTTACTAACAGTGCAGTGGAAGAATTACTAATTAATATACTGCCAGTTTTAGATTATGTTCACTCAAAACATATTATTCATCGTGATATCAAACCTGACAATATTATTATCAGAAATCTTGATCATAAACCAGTATTAATTGATTTTGGCGCTGTGCGAGAATCTATGGGAACAGTGGTTAATTCTCAAGGAAACGCCACTAGTTCAATTATTATTGGTACTCCGGGATTTATGCCCAGCGAACAAGCAGCAGGAAGACCAGTTTATTCTAGTGATTTGTATAGTTTGGGATTAACTGCAATTTATTTACTAACAGGAAAAAGACCACAGGAATTAGATACAGATTCTCAAACTGCGGAAATAGTTTGGCGACATTTTGCTAGTAATATTAATCCTAATTTAGCAAGAGTAATTGATCAAGCGATCGCTTATCATCCTAGAGAAAGGTTTGCTTCTGCTAGGGAAATGTTGAATGCTTTACAACAGCAATTTGTGACATTACCTCCCACATCAATTAGTAATACAAAAGTTGCAGATCCTTTACCACAAACAGTTGCAGTTAGTCCAGGAAATAATTATCAAAATAATTATCAATCTGTTAATCAGAATAACAATAATATTAATAATAATAGTAATAAAGGAGGAATGATAATTCCTGCTATTATTGCTAGTGGTTTAATTGGTGCTTCTATTATTGTTAGTTCTGTGATTAACAAATCATCCCAAAATGTTGAACCTGTAAAGTCTGCAAATAACGAATTTACCTCTAATTCTAGCAATCAAGCAAATTCAATAAAAACACCTTCTGTAAATACAGATAATAACATTCCTAGTGCCAGTCCATCTCCTGAATTACAAGTAGAAAATCAAACCACAATTAACAGACCATCACCAGAAGAAGCTGTAATCAATTACTATAGTTATATTAATCAAGGTCAATATCAAACTTCTTGGAGTTTATTATCTCCTAGTTTACAAAATAATCAACGTTTACATCCAAAGGGTTATTCATCTTATATAGACTGGTGGGGTGGAAAGGTTCAAAGTGTGGATGTTAATCAAACCAGTTTATTAGAAGATACTGGAAACACCGCTATAGTTTCTACTCAGTTAAGATATGTTTTAAAAAATGGTCGCATCATCGTGAGTAGAGTAAGTTTTTATTTAGTATTTAATACAGTAAATAATCAATGGATAGTTACTAATGTTAAATAGTGTATTTCAGATCCCCGACTTCTTAAAGAAGTCGGGGATCTTTTTGCTAATACTAAAAAATATCTTTCCGCTTTTGTAAACCCAAAGTTATCAATAAATAAACCGTCGCGTGTAACAACAAAATTCCCCAATTTAAACTTAAATTTCCCCAGGTAGGATCATAAATGGGTGTCGGTTCAAAAGGCTGAGGAACTAAACTCCCATCAGGTAATTTAACCGCTTCTGGAACTAAAGCATTAACATCTAATATTGTTCCATAAGCACCAACAGACCAACGACTAATCATTAACCATGACAGAATTTTACTCACAACTCCCTCAGTTTTAAATAACACCCCTGAAAAAATAATTTGCGGTAAAATTAACAGTGGTAAAGTGCTATTTGCTTGACTACTATTTTTGACAATAGCTGATACCAATAACCCCAAACTAAAACTAGCAAATAATGTTAAAAAACTAGTGATAAATAATCCCATATTCCAAGAAATTAATGATGGGCTAGGAGATTTAAAACCCATCAGAATCATCATCACAATTAACAAAGTTTGTACTAGTGCTAAACTTGATAAAATCGTAATTTTAGAACCCAAATAAGCAAATAATCCTAAATTAACTAATCTTTCTCGTAAATAAATAGCTGACTCCTTCACTATTTCCTGTAAAGAACTAGAAAAACCTACCCATAAACCAGCACAAGTAAATACAAATAAAACCCGCAAAGCTAAAGACGCTAAACCCGCTTCTGGTTCACCATCTGCAACAAAAGGAGTTTTATCTTTCATTGCTAAAGTAATTAAACCAATACCAATGGGAGCAGTTACAAGCGATAAAAAGAGATTGATTTTATCCCTAAAAATTAATAATCCAGAACGTTGTGTTAATAAAAACCATTGTTGCCAAAATGAGACTTTTTTCTGTTGGGGAGGAATACTTGACTGTGCTTTCATCCCTGAATTTAATTGACTAGCAACATATAATTGATAATAATGAGATTGGCGAAACTTTTGCACCCACTTAATCGCTTCCTGTTCATCTTCTAACTTAATATAAATATCTGCAAAATCTTTAACTTGGAAGAAATTTAAAGCATCTTGAGGATCACCAAAATAACATAATTTACCCCCTATGCCTAAAAAGACAATTCTATCACATTCTGTAATATTTGCCGTGGCATGAGTTACTAAAATAATCGTTCTTCCTCCTTGATGAGCTAATTCTTTTAATAATTGCATCATCTGTTTATCTAAACCAGGATCAAGTCCTGAAGTTGGTTCATCCAAAAAGAATAATTTAGGATCAGCTAATAATTCCACACCAATACTTACTCGTTTTCTTTGACCACCACTAAGATCACTAATTAACGCATTACGACGATGATTCATTTTAATTGCTGTTAATGCTTGTTCCACAATTTCCTGTAAATTAATATCAGGAGGTAAACGCAATTTAGCAGCATAAGTGAGAACTTCTGCAACAGTTAATTCTCGATGAATAATATCATCTTGGGGAACATAACCAATTTGATTCCGATACAAATTAAAGTTTTTTTCTAAATCTTCCCCATTCAAATAAACCATACCTTGAGTAATTTTTTCAATGCCTAAAAGCGTCCGCATTAAAGTAGATTTTCCAGCACCACTTCCTCCCACTAAAGCCACAAATTGTCCCGGTTCAATAGCAAAAGATAAATCATCTATTCTCACTTTACCATTAGTTGTTAAAATCAAATTTTGTGCTTCTAATCTAATGTGAGTACCTTGATCTAAAATCTCTAAATTGTCATCACGTATAACTAAGGTATACGGTCCAATTCTAATTTTTGCCCCATTATTTAAAATTGCCTTACCTTTGACTTGTTGACCATCAATAAAAACCCCATTAGTGCTATAATCTTGTAATACATAACGTCCCCTATTATCACTATCAATAGTGGCATGACGACGGGAAATTGTCGGAGCATCTAAACATAAATTTGCTGTAGGATCTCGTCCAATTAAAACAGATTTTTGTTTTAAAGAAACACTCTTTTTAGTTGGTATGGAAATACCCTGAATATTATTAGGATTAATGTATCTAATAACAATTAATTTATGAGGATTTTGAGAAATTTGAACTTCTGTGCCATTGGTTAATAAATAACCTTGAGTAGCAGTAATTAAAGAATGATTAACATATAATTTATTACTACTAGGTTTTTGACCATCTCCATCATAAATGCGATATTCTGTACCTTCTTGACGCAATACAGCTTGAATACGAGAAACCAAATTCCAATCTTGGGGAGTAACTAAATCAGCAGCACTAGGATCCCGTCCTAAAGTGTGTTGAGGTTTATGCAAATTTAACTGTAAAATTTTACCTTGATTATTTAATTCAAGATAAGGATTACTGTTTAAAATAGTAGGATGCTGTGCTGGTTGGTATGACATAGACTAGTTGTGATATTGGTTGTGAGAAAAATTAACCTAACTTTTGATATTTTTGATGAATATGATGAATATTTGGAAATATTCTACATCCGAAAAGGTGATTAAATCAAATCAACTATACAAATTTATACAAATTGTCAGAAATAAAAATGATAAGTTATATTAATCTTTGATTAATTACCCCACTATGTTTAAACCCATAATTTTATTGCTGATTTCTAATATTTTCATGACATTTGCTTGGTACGGACATTTAAAAGATTTACGTTCCGCGCCAATTTGGGTAGCAATTATTACAAGTTGGGCAATAGCTCTTTTAGAATACTGCTTTCAAGTACCTGCAAACCGTATAGGTTCTCAATATTTTAGTTTACCGCAATTAAAGGTTTTACAAGAGATTATTACTATGCTTGTATTTGCTGGGTTTAGTGTCTGGTATATGAAAATACCTGTTACTCGTAATTATTTCTTAGCAGCAATGTTACTTTCTGGTGCAGCTTATCTCATCTTTACTGATAGGAGATAGAAATAATACTATAAAATATCTGATTTGTCAAATGTGCTTTTTTTGTTGTTATAAAACTTAATAATTGTTTTGTGAAATTTATGGGAAAAACCCCTTTTTACGGGGAAAATCTCCTGGCTATTTTTTCCATACTCTATTTCTCAAATGCTTATGAATAATGACTTTCAGAATTATCTATGCAGCAGGTTGATAAATTGACAATAATAACCCATTCTAAAAATTTTGCTAAATTATACCAAATCGCTGAAAGTATTGCAAGATCGTTAATAAATAGAAATTCTTCTCAATAAGAGATTAAGATAAATTTAAGGGAAGGTTAATAAAAATATTTGTAAATATTTGTAAATTATAAATTTTAAAAGTATTTCTAATATTAGATAATTTTTACTTATCAGTAATCTATAAATAAGGTACAAGAAGTCAGAGTTAAAGTGGATAATTCTGTACTTCTTGACATGGGAAAAGGCTATAATAACAAGCAAAATATTAGGAGAATGATATTCTCTACCATTTTAAAAATGCTTCTTCTATACCTCTTTCTCTTCTAATTTTTCCATCAACTTCAAACCAAGTAATGATTTGTTTTGCTGTCAATTCTTCAATAGAAACATCATATTCTTTGGCAATATGTTGTAAAATCCGTAAGGAGGAAATGGTTAATCTGGTTAAGAATTTTTCAGGGGAAGATAATAAAGCTGCGTCAACTTGTGCAGATTCATCAGGGGTTAAAAATTCGGTGGAGGATTGATTGGGTATAATATCCATAAGGTTTAAAAGTGTGTTTATTGTAAGTTGTGTTTATGATATTAAATCATATTATGGTAATTGTTGAGTTATGAGGATTATTTTTTCTCACGCAGAGACGCGGAGGACGCAGAGTTTTATTTTTATAGGGAAGATATATCGCATTACCTTTAATTAAATGTTCTATAGATACTTTTTTTTAATATTTTTTCTAAAGCTGTTCTATTTTATTTTGTAACTCAATTAAATCAGGATATTGATAAATATCAATATTATTAATTGCCCATTTTTCGGAAAATTGATCCATAGAAATATATGATTTATATGGTCTTTTTTTATCTTCACTAATTTTGTGCATTGCTTTGTAAATATCTTTACCATTAAACCAAACTAAATACTGCTTTTGTTGCCAAAATTCCTGTTGATGAAAAAGCTGTAAATACTGTTCCAGCGTCTCTTCAAACTTATCTATTGTCACTTCCGCAACTGCATTTTTAAAGTCATTAATTAAAGATAAAGCCTGACTTTTACAATCAGATAAACTCAGAGAATTTGGAATTGTATCTTTAGTCCATTGTGTTATTAAATGTTTTCTACTAGCACTAAGTTGACATAAATTACCTAAAGCCCATCGCACAGCTTGATAATCTTGTAAAATAATTGCAGCGTCTTCTATCCATTTTACTCCTCTATAATTCTGATAGATGATTCAGGTACTAATTGCGCTACATAATCAGAATGAGTTGTAATAATAAACTGATTATTTTTACCTAATTTGGGTAAATTTCTGAGTAAAGCCTGTTGCATTGGTGGATGTAAATGTAATTCTATTTCATCAATTAAAATCACTGAATTATGAATATTCCAATTCATAAAATCCAGAAGTATAGGAAATGTAGCACGTTCTCCTCCAGACATTTCAGAAAATTCATAGTGAGTTTTATTTCTACTGTTGTAAAGATAAAACCAAGGTTCAGTAAGAAGATCATCAATATTATCTCGCATTTCTAAACCTGCAAATTCACGTCCTGGAAAAACAGTTTGATAAATTCTGGCTATTTCTGCGTATAAATCTTTTGCTTCTGGACGAAAACTTTTACCATTTTTTCTATATTTCTCATGAATCATTTGCCATTTTGCTAGGCGATCGCGTAAAATATCTTCTGTAATTTCTAATTGATTTTTTGGATCTTCAGGAGTTAAACTGGTTGCTGTTCTTTGTTCTGTGTACCAAAAAACTGTTCCCACTTTTTCAAACACTGAAAATCCTTCTGAACGAGATAATTGTTTAGCATATTCTCGTCCTTTAAATTGAAACAATTCTGCTGCACTATTAGCTGTAACATTCTCACTTTGCCATTTTAAAGTAACAAAATGTTGTTGAGCAGGAGGAACTGGTAAATCGCGTCCCATTTCTTGTAATTTTTGGTGAAATTCGCTGATAGCTTGCAGTTCTGATTTAGAAAATTGTACATTAATAGTAACATTGGTGGGAGAACCACGCCAATTACTACCTAATAATTGATAGTTAAATCCTGGCCAATCTAAATCAGCAGGTTTGTTTAATCTTTTGGTAGCTGTACCTAGTGTGGATGCAATAGCTTGTAAAATGCTGGTTTTTCCTGCACCATTTACACCGATGAGAACTATTAAATCCTCTGCTAAACCAGTTTCAGGATCAGTAAAATCTAATTCTTGATCTCGAAATTTTTTAAAATGTTTGAGTTTAATGTTTTGAACTTTCATAATAATTTACTTTTTTCTCCTCTCTTCAATATATAGTGATTTTAAAAGAAGTTGGGGATCTAAATTACAGGTTTAGCGATTTGTAAATATTGGGAAGATTTGATAAATTAACCAGCCTAAAAATATACCTAACCAAGATGTGCAAAGTATCATTATTTCTTGATGCCATTTTTTGAAAGACTTGCTTAACTCTTCATGAATAGCAACATAAACAAAGGAAATTAAAAGATGAATAATAACAAATCCAATGTATACAAAAGCAGAAACCCAACTATAAAAAAGCCCTAGTAGTCCAGCACATAATAAAAATATAAATATACACAAATTTGATGGCCAACTCCAAGTTACATAAGGTGTAATTAAAAAGAGGGAGAAGCTATTTAATATCATACCAACCATAATATTTTCCGAAATAACACGAGTATTGTGCAAAACCGTATAAATTTTAAAAAATATAGCAAGGACTTAAATTTAATTTACCAAGTCTAAAATCCTGATCTTCTAACTTAATTTCATAATCTCGTCCGGGTTTACTAGTAATGGGACAAATTATAATATTATTATTGTCCGATTCAGTTATAACTAAAGCTGGACGTTTCTTAGTGGTAGATGTATCAGAAAAAGGAAAAGGAACAGATATCACATCACCTTTAATTAAATGTTCTATAGATCCTTCCATGCTTCGTCTTCCTCTGGATTAAGCCAAATTTTATTTAATGATGATTCACTCATTTCTAAAAAATTTTTAACTAATATTTTATCATCATCTATATCAACAGTTTGTAAATTTGTAACTACTTCTAATGGCAGTCCAGTTAGTTTGACGATAAAATCTAAATCAATACCTTCTCGTAACATATTTACAGCAACTTGGGTTAAACCTTGCTGTAAACCTTGTTCCCATGCTTCTTGTAATGTTGTCACTGGAATTGATAGGTTGTTCATATTCCTTGTATTTATGTAGTTATATTTTGGTAACTCGATTATATTGTATCATAAGAGCATAAGAAATTCAAGGGTTTAACGATGTCCAAATATGGGGAATAATTGATAAATTAGCCAGCCTAAAAATAAGCCTAATGAAGATACACCCATTAGAACTAAAAATTTATAATCTTTGCTAGGATATTGGCTTAAATGCTTATGGATTTGACGATAAATGTTGACCAAATAAAGTTGAATAATGAAAAATATGACAATACATAAAGATACAACAGTATAAGATATAGTATAATTAGCGATCAAGGACGAACAAATTATAAAAGTAAAGCCCACAGCTACAG
This sequence comes from Anabaena sp. FACHB-1237, assembly GCF_014696225.1. Taxonomy (GTDB): domain Bacteria; phylum Cyanobacteriota; class Cyanobacteriia; order Cyanobacteriales; family Nostocaceae; genus FACHB-1237. Next base: position 65,756 of record NZ_JACJPV010000009.1, read on the forward strand.
GTAAAGTTGAAGCAAGTACCAAAGGTAAAGGCAAAGTTGAAGCTAAAGCTATAATTAAATTAGTAAAGGAAGTAGTAAAGAAAGCAAAGCCTAAATTTTGATGAACAATATAATCATAATTTGAATGATGATATAGTAAAAAAACTATCGTCAAATGTAAGCTCATGAATTTTAACCAAACTGAAGGAATATTCTTACTATTTAACTTAACATCAGGAGAATTATTAGCACCTACAATAACAGGAAATGTTTTCTCAGTCCTAATTGTTTGATGTTCTATTTTTTGACTAACCTGATAAACCTGATTACTAACATCAGGTAATAACTTTAACCATTCTCTCATAGATTGCGGACGATTTTCCGCTTCTAAATTCATACCTTTAAGTATTGCCCGATTCAACTCATTACTAATACCAACAACATATTTATTAGGAGAAATTAACGGCTTATTATATAATTTTCTATCCAGCGAACTTTCAGGACGTTTACCTGTAACTGCATAATATAAAGAAGCAGCAAGAGTATAAACATCAATCGTTACTTGTCTATTATACCAGCAGTTACTAAATGTCCTAGTTCTCCTTGGGAAATGAGACTGGGAAAATCTAACCTATCTCCTAATTTAATTAAACTACTGTTACCTTTATTACTTTCTTGGGTATCTCTAAAACAGAATACTACATCTCCTAAAGCCTCATCTGGTAAAGCATCCATTAACGCAGGATTATGGGTAGAAAGTAATACCCTTAATTTACGTTTCTCCGCAATTTCTCTGATATTACTCAGTAGATGTTTAGCGCGGTTGGGATGAACTCCATTATCAATCTCTTCAATCACTACTAAACTACCTTCGGTGGCTGATAACATAGCAGCAGCGATCGCTAATACTCTTAAAGTACCATCTGATAGTAACGCAGCTTCACAGTAACGATGTTGATCTCCAAAAGTTTCTCCCAGTTTGACCATCACTTCATCCCTTGGACCAAGGAGAAAATCTAGCCCATCTATGGCTTGTTCTGGTAGGCTTTGAATAAAATTTAAGATAATATCTTGATTTGTTGGTTGATCATGCCACAAACGATATAAAACACTGGAAAGATTTGTACCATTTTCCTGTAATTTTTTTTCTGATTTAAAGCTGTATTCACGCATCTTTGCAGGAACAGGATCTAAAAACAAGATGTTATTTAACACCCTTTGGTATTCTTGTACAATCTCAGGTATTTTATTTTGTGATGTTTCATATTTACTATCAAAGCGTGCAGGGCTATCTAGTGGTACAAATATAGTCATTTGGTCATTACAAGTAATTTTGGGCTTATTTTTACCCCTAGTAAAGTTATTATAATTTACACTAACATCTGTATTTATGCCTTGGGATGGTTGTTCTGATTCATACAAAGGTACAGTATTATTAGCATCAATAATTTTTTCCCCAATAATGTGTAATTCTCCATCTCTGATATTGAGAGTAATGTTTAATTCATTCTATTCCGGTATATCTAATTTACAACCCAAAGTAAAATTTGATTCACCCTGATAACATAAATCATTGATGCGACCGCGTATTAATCCTTCTGTGTTATTTATTTCATATTGAATGCTAGAGAGTTTATGTCCTTGTGCTAACCATGATAAAAGACGTAATCCTTCTATAGCATTACTTTTACCTGCTGCATTAGCTCCTATGAGTACAGTTAATGGACCCAATGGTAAACTACTAGTTTTGTAACTTTTGAAATTGCTCAGGTGAAATTCCGTTAACATATAGTTTTATTTTCTGATTATCCTGTGGTTTTAAACTTACTTATTCCCACAAAGCAGCAGGATGGAAATTGTTTTTGAATGGGTATATAAGCTACAAATATACCTAACTTTTCTCCACCAAATAACCACAACGATGTTCCCCATTAATCAACCAATGAGTCCTTTCCACCTTACAATCAGGTAAAATAGCCGCAAACATTTCTAACTCCAAACCACACACACTAGGAAACGACTCCGCCACATTAGAAATAGCACAAGTATGTTCCATAAAAATATATTTCTCAACCAACTTTTCACCATTATTAATATTATTATCTACTGGATGAAACTCCGCCATAAAACCCTCAGACTTTCGCAACTCCACCAAATTTTCTACCCTTTCCCGCAAACAACCAGTACCCACCTTTGCGCGATATTCCAACGCTTTACGCTCCCACTGCTTTTGTAAAATCGTCTTAACCTGCTCACTTCCCACAGTTTCCGCTAAAGTGTCTAGTAGCGAAACCGCAAAATCTCCATAACTATCACTTAAACCGGTGACATTCTTCTGTAATTGCTTCCTTCCTCGCTGACTTAGTTGATAAAGATGTTGCGGCCGACCCATACCAGGATTTTCTGGTATCAAATATATCACTAAATCATCCGCTTCCAAATCCTTCAAATGACGACGAATAGCCTGGGGGCTAACATCTAACACATCCGCAAGTTCCAAAGCCGTAGCTTGTACTTGTTTTAATAAATACTCTAAAATATCCTGCTTGGTGGAGGACTGCTGGGTAGTAGCCATGTTCGTCCTAATACTTTCTAACAAAGTTCCAAAAAATTTCCGAAAAATTTGACTTAAACAACATAGTTGTTGCTAATCTAGCGTACAATGAAAAAATAGATTAAACAACAACCGAGTTGCTTTAGTCTTTTCCACTATTTTAGCAGCATTGTGAGAAATCGCTCACAACAACGGGAAAAAGCTGAACCTATTCCGTTGCCTATCCTTGAAAGAGAACACTAGAGAACACACAAACCGATGAGCGCATCTGTTAAAACCTTAGTTAACCAACCTTACAAATACGGTTTTGTCACTGATATCGAAACCGATACTATCCCCCGTGGACTAAATGAAGACGTTATTCGCCTAATTTCTGCGAAGAAAAACGAACCAGAATTTATGTTAGAGTACCGTCTTCGTGCTTATCATCAATGGCTGAAAATGACAGAACCAACTTGGCCTCATGTCAATTATCCGCCAATTAATTATCAAGATATCATTTATTATTCTGCACCAAAACAAAAGAAAGAAAAACTCAAAAGTTTAGATGAAGTTGACCCTACTTTATTGGAAACCTTCGAGAAATTAGGTATTCCTTTAAATGAACAAAAGCGATTAAGTAATGTTGCTGTTGATGCGATTTTTGATAGCGTTTCTGTAGCCACTACATTTAAAGAAAAACTCGCTAAAGATGGCGTAGTTTTCTGCTCTTTTTCTGAAGCATTACAAGAATATCCAGAACTTATTAAAAAATATTTGGGTAGCGTAGTTCCTATTGCTGATAATTATTTTGCTGCTTTAAATGCAGCTGTATTTAGTGATGGTTCTTTCGTTTATATTCCCAAGGGCTTAAAATGTCCCATGGAATTGTCCACCTATTTCCGCATTAATACCGGAGAAACAGGACAATTTGAAAGGACATTAATTGTGGCCGATGAAGGTAGTTATGTTTCTTATTTAGAAGGTTGTACTGCACCCATGTACGACACCAATCAATTACACGCTGCTGTGGTAGAATTGGTGGCTTTAGATAATGCGGAAATTAAATATTCCACTGTGCAAAATTGGTACGCTGGTGATGAAAATGGTAAAGGTGGAATTTACAATTTCGTAACTAAGCGGGGTTTATGTCAAGGTGTCAATTCTAAAATTTCTTGGACTCAAGTAGAAACTGGTTCAGCTATTACTTGGAAATATCCCAGTTGTGTGTTAGTTGGTGATAATTCTGTGGGTGAATTTTACTCCGTTGCATTAACAAATCATAAGCAACAAGCTGATACTGGAACTAAGATGATTCACGTTGGTAAAAATACCCGCAGTACCATCATTTCTAAAGGTATTTCTGCTGGTAATTCTAGTAATAGTTATCGCGGTTTGGTGAAAATTAATCCCACAGCAAAAGGCGCGAGAAATTACTCTCAATGTGATTCTATGTTAATAGGAGATAATGCTCAAGCTAATACTTTTCCTTATATTCAAGTTCAAAATAATACTGGAAAGGTTGAACATGAAGCATCTACTTCTAAAATTGGTGAGGATCAATTGTTCTTTTTTGCTCAACGTGGTATTTCTTCAGAAGATGCTATTTCTATGATGATTAGTGGTTTCTGTAAGGATGTTTTTAATCAGTTACCTATGGAATTTGCTGTGGAAGCTGATAAGTTGTTGAGTTTGAAGTTGGAAGGTAGTGTTGGGTAAGGAAGTTTCGCGCAAAGTCGCAAAGAAGCAAAGACGCAAAGAAAGAGAGGAAGAGAAGATGATTGTTGAGAATAGTGATTTGATTTTGTCGGTGAAGAATTTGACGGCTGATGTTGATGGAACTCAAATTTTAAAGGGTTTAAATTTGCAGGTTCGCGCTGGTGAAATTCATGCGATTATGGGTCCTAATGGTTCTGGTAAGAGTACGTTTTCTAAGGTTTTAGCTGGACATCCTGCTTATTCTGTGACTGGTGGCGAAATTATTTTCCAAGGTGAAAATTTACTGGAAATGGAAGCGGAAGAAAGGGCTAGAAGTGGTGTGTTTTTGGCTTTTCAATATCCTTTGGAAATTCCTGGGGTGAGTAATTTGGACTTTTTAAGGGTTGCTTATAATTCTCGTCAGAAAGCTAGGGGTTTGGAGGAAGTTGACGCTTTCGATTTTGATGATTTGGTTGAGAAAAAGTTGGAAGTTGTAAAAATGAATTCTTCTTTTCTTGGCCGCAGTGTGAATGAGGGTTTTTCTGGTGGTGAAAAGAAGCGCAATGAAATTTTACAAATGGCTATTTTAGAACCTACTTTAGCTATTTTGGATGAAACTGATTCGGGTTTGGATATTGATGCTTTGAAAATTGTGGCTAATGGTGTTAATCAATTAACTAATGAAAACAATGCCACAATTATGATTACTCATTATCAACGTCTACTTGATTATATTGTCCCTGATTTTGTCCATGTTATGGCTAAGGGACAAATTATTAAGAGTGGTGGTAAGGAGTTGGCACTACAGTTAGAATCTCGTGGTTATGATTGGGTTTTAGAAGAAGTTTTAGGAGTGGCTGTATAATGACTATTCCTATCAATGTAGAAATGTTAAATGAAGCTAATCTCTTGTTAGATAGAGATGCATTTTTGACTGGTTTATTAAGTCAGGTAACTACCAATAAAAATGATAGTTCGTTACAAAATTTGCGGGATGGTGCTATTAGTTGGGTTCGCCATTCTGTCATTCCCAATACCCGCGATGAAGAATGGCGTTTTACTGATTTGTCTCCTTTAAAGAAGGTAACATTCAAGAATGTAGGGACAATTGATGAATTGTCCCTACAAGATGATTTTGTTTTACCTGATGTTGGACATCGTTTAGTTTTTATTAATGGTGTTTTTGCTGCTAGTTTATCGGAAGTTTCTAATTTACCTACTGGGGTGAAAATTGGTAATTTGGATGTTTTACCTACTCAAGTGGCTCAGGAATATTTAGCCCAAGCTGAGGGGGAAAAGGAAGTTTTTACCGCTCTCAATACTGCTGGTTTAAATGATGTGGCTGTGGTATGGGTTGGTAAAAATGTGATAGTGGAAAATCCCATTCATCTATTATTTATTTCCGTTTCTGCTAATGCTGCTACTATTTCTCAACCTCGTTGTTTGGTAATAGCTGAATCTAATTCTCAGGTAACTTTAATTGAGGAGTATGTAGCGTCTTCTGCACAAGAAGTTTATCTGAAAAATAGCGTTACTGAAGTTTGGGTAAATGAAAATGCTCAAGTACATCATTCTCGCGTTGTTTTAGAAAGTGATGCTGGTTTTCATATTGGTAAAACTGCTGTAACTCAAGCTCGATATAGTCGTTATAGCTGTAATTCTGTAACTATTGGTGGTAAGATTTCTCGTCACAATTTGGAGATTTTACAAACTGGTGAACAAACTGAAACTACTTTAAATGGTTTGACGGTTATCGCTGATAAACAATTGGCTGATACTCACAGTGCTTTATCTTTAAATCATCCTTATGGTGTGAGTAAACAATTGCATAAATGCATTATAAGCGATCGCGCACATGGTGTATTTAATGGTAAAATATTCGTCCCTAAACCTGCACAATTAACGGATGCTGCCCAATTAAATCGCAATTTATTGTTATCATCTAAATCGAGAATTGATACTAAACCTCAATTAGAAATTACTGCTGATAATGTTAAATGTGCTCATGGTGCTACGGTAAGTCAATTGGAAGATGATGAAATCTTTTATTTACAAAGTCGTGGTATTGATGAACATAATGCACGCAAGTTATTAGTTAATGCTTTCGCATCGGAAATTATTAACTTTATTCCTGTTGCTTCTTTGCGAGATAAACTATTAAATAAAGTTGTTAGTCTCACAGATAAATAAGGTTGAATTTTTCCTGTAATTAAAGTAGTGCAAGCATCCTGCTTGCATTCCTTATCTGAACTACGAATTTTCAAAATTTCGCGCTAAAGCGCAACTACTTGATTTATTAATTATGACTTTGACTTCTACTAAATCTCTTGCTGATATCGTCCGTTCTGATTTCCCTATTTTACATCAGGAAGTTCACGGTAAACCGTTAGTTTATCTCGATAATGCTGCTACTTCTCAAAAGCCTTTATCTGTATTAAATGCTTGGCGTGATTATTATGAACAATATAACTCAAATGTTCATCGCGGCGCACATTTTTTAAGTGCAAAAGCTACTGATGCTTATGAAGCTGCACGAGATAAAATCGCTAAGTTTATTAATGCTAATTCTCGTCAGGAAATTGTTTACACTCGCAACGCTTCTGAAGCTATTAATTTAGTGGCTTATAGTTGGGGTATGAATAATTTACAAGCAGGAGATGAAATTATCCTGTCTGTAATGGAACATCATAGTAATATTGTTCCTTGGCAGTTTGTGGCTAAAAAAACTGGCGCAGTTTTAAAATTCGTTGAATTAACTCCTGATGAAACTTTTGATTTAGAACAGTTCAAAAAACTGATTTCTCATCAAACAAAGTTAGTTTCCATTGTGCATATTTCTAATACTTTGGGTTGCATTAACCCAGTTAAAGAAATAGCAGAAATTGCCCATGAATATGGCGCTAAATTTTTATTGGATGCTTGTCAAAGTGTTCCCCATACTCCTATTGATGTTCAAGCATTAAATTGTGATTGGTTGGTGGCTTCTGGCCATAAAATGTGCGCTCCTACTGGCATCGGTTTTCTATATGGTAAGTTACAATTACTAGAGGAAATGCCCCCATTTTTGGGCGGTGGAGAAATGATTTCTGAAGTGTATTTAGATCATTCCACTTATGCTGAATTACCCCATAAATTTGAAGCCGGTACTCCCGCAATTGGCGAAGCGATCGCTCTTGGTGCCGCTATAGATTATCTTACTAATATAGGTATGGATCAAATTCATGCCTATGAAGCCCAATTAACAGCTTATTTATTCGAGCAATTAACCCAAATACCTCAAATTAGAATCTACGGACCCAAACCCGATGCTCATGGCGAAGGTAGAGCCGCTTTAGCAGCTTTTACAGCCCAGGGTGTTCATGCTAATGATTTAGCAACTTTGTTAGATCAAGAAGGTGTAGCTATCCGCTCTGGCCATCATTGTACCCAACCTTTACACCGTTATTTAGGGTTAGCAGGAACAGCAAGAGTTAGTCTATCTTTTTACAATAATCATGCGGAAATTGATGTGTTTATTAATGCTTTAAAAGATACTCTGGACTTCTTTGCTAGTGTTTTTGATGACTAAAAAAATCAATATTCCACAACAAGATCCCCCACTTCTTGAACAAGTTGGGGATGTTTCAATTTTTCTCCTAAGTACCAATATTAGTAGGCACTACAGCATGAACATTACTTGCCAAACCTAATATAAATCCCATAGCAACACTCGAAGCAAAAATTATCAACATGACGATAAAAAGTTGACGTTTAAGTTTCCTATGAGATGATTTATGCTGTGATAATTTGGGCATATATTTACTTACCATTAATTAATCTTGCGTAATTCCTATTCAGATCAGATATGGCTTAGGCCACGCTTGGCTATCAGCAAACCCTAATTAAATCTATCAAAATTATCATTACTGTTACCAAATATACTTTTTATTATTAATTTTCATGAAATAATCTAGGACTAAATCAAACTAATGTGTTTAAAGTCACAGTCAAAATAGAATAAAATAATCAAGATTTTCTTCACATTCTCCTATACTATAAACGGAGATTTTGTACTACTTGCTTCTCATGAAACGCTCGCTAGATTTAACCACATTAGGATAATCACGAGGTATGAAAATGACTTGCAGTAAAAGCATTAACATTCAAAAATTAGAATCCATGAAAGTCGGAATGGTTTCTTTCTACTCTTTAGCTAATAGTAATCAAACTACTCTAGTACATATTGCTGGTAATTTCATAGATAATATGTTTGTCCATAGACATCAAACAGATCAATTATTAGTAGTAAAAGGACAAATTTTAATAACTAGTTTACACAAACGTGAATATCAATATATATTTTTGAGTGAAAGAGAACCAAAAATTATTACCATTCCTCCAGGAGTATTACATGGTGCAATTAATTTAAGTGAAGAACCCTGTCTAATTGTGAATGCTGTTTTACATCATGGACAAACTAATGAAAAAGATTATCGTCCCATTAAACCTCCTTTACCTTATGATATAGATTGGGCGCAAAAATTATTTAGAGATCATAGTTTTTCTGATTCATAACAAAATTCTGGTAGTATGGGCATATTGCCTACTAAGCTGTTGTGCCTTTAACTTGAATAATTAATACAAGCAAGATGCTTGTGCTACTGTAACTTCAGGTTTTTTAATTATACAGTGAGTGCTGCACATTAGCTTAATATTGTACTTCAAGGATATTTTACCACAAAGTTCCAATATTGTTACCATAGAGGTGTGACTTTGCACAGTCAGCAACCCTTAGGTAATTGTTAGTAATTGTTAGCTTTTCAGTTAATGTTAATTAACCCTCTTTTTTTTCTTGAGATATTTTTTGCCACTTTTTGCTCTTTCTCAATCATTTGTAGCGATCGCCCCCTGAGAGGATGTTTGTAAAGATTAGAAATCGCGTCTACGCAGGTTAAAAATCCTTGGTTTTTACCTAGTCCACGCAGGTAGTCACTGAGGCTGTCGAAGTGTGGACTTTGCCTGTATAGTAGCGATAGCGCAGCGTCGCGTAGTCCTTATTATATTCTTATACTTATCTGCTATATAAAACCTAGACAAAACTAGACTTTACTTTCTACTTCAATGGGAGCATGGGAGCGGTTATCCCTCAGTAGACTTACACGCCTTAGCCAGACGCGATAAATTAATTTAATTGCGGCATTTAGATCCCTATCCATCTCAAAACCGCAGTTCTCACAGTGATAAATTCTTTCAGATAAAGAAAGATTTTCTTTTTTATATCCACAGTGAGAACAAGTTTTACTGGATGGATAAAATCTATCGGCAATTATGATTTGACAACCAAACTTTTTAGCCTTGTATTCTAGTTGACGCTTAAACTCATAAAACCCACAATCAGCTATTGCTTGGGCTAATTTATGATTTGATAACATTCCTGAAACATTCAAAGTATTATTTAATCACACTTTTAAAATTTGTTGAGCAATGGTACAGTCTTGTTGAATTTGGTTTTTTAAGGCTTCTAGAGAAGAAAATTTTTGTTCAGGACGCAGAAATTGTACTAGTTGTACTATTAATTCCTGTCTATATAAATCACCATGCCAATTGAACAAATGAACTTCTATACTTGTGTTTATACCATTAACAGTGGGACGTTTACCAATGTTCATCACACCTAATTTTTCCTGATGGGAAATATCTGATCTTTTTTGAGGAATCAGAACTTTAATGGCATAAACTCCATAATGCGGGAGAAATTTATCCTTGGGTAATTGTAGGTTAGCGGTGGGAAAACCAATAGTTCTACCTAGTTTTTGTCCTTCTACTACTATGCCATTAAGAGTATATGGTCTACCCAAAAGACGATTGGCTTTTTCAATATTGCCTGCTTCTAAATTTTCACGAATTAAAGAGGTACTGATAGGAGCATCGGGACAGACATTTAAACTGTCTGTATCTGTTTTAATAGGAACAATAGTAACTGGTATATTATATTGAGCAGCAAGTATTTTTAAATCCTGGGCTGTACCTTGACGCTTTTTACCAAAACAAAAATCTTCTCCCACACTGATTTTTTGACATTGTAGTTGTTGAATGAGAATATTATCTACAAATTCTTGGGGAGAAAGGGCAGATAATTCTCTATCAAACGGTAATAATACTAATTGTTGTACTCCTAGCGATCGCAGTGCAGCTACTTTTTCATCTAGAGGCGTTAACAAAGCACGGGGTTGACCTGTAAAAAACTCATGGGGATGAGGATCAAAAGTAACAACCGTAGAGTATAGTCGTTGCAACGTATTTGTGTATATATTAGTTTGTTGAGTTTCTTGACTGCATCCTGAGTGTAATATGGGTTGAATGACTCTTTGATGACCAAGATGAACACCATCAAACTTACCAAGGGCTACAGCAGTGGGTGTTAATAGTTCTTCGTTGGATGACGAAGCAACCCATACAGAACAACCATTTTGAGACAATTTTAACACTGGATTTGGGATTGTAGGTTTATTCAACAGCTTGTTAAGTTGAGTGTACCATCAACTAGGGTGCGAAGTGCGGGGAGCATTGCTAAACCCATACCTTTGATGTAACCATAGTTACTAAAAAGATAATCAAATATTTCTAGCTTGGTAAGGTGCTACACCTTAGTGGACTAACTAAGCTGTTCTGCTTTTAATTTGGATAATGGATGCAAGCAAGATGCTTGCACTACAGTAATTTTTAATTGGTTCAAAATCCAGAAAACTACATTTTGATGTGTGGCTTTCCTCCACAATTTGTACCTTAATGCCCACAAATTTAGCTATTGCTGATAATTAATGTAGAGACGTTATATAGAACGTTTCTACATTAATTATCCAACAGGTGTAATTACCAATTATCAATCACCAATATTTTGAAGATGCTGTACGGCATAATCAGTTAAAGCTAAAGTTAATCTAGCCTGTTCAATTTCTGATAAAGTGACCCAATCTCGATGGTTATTTTCTAAATTATTCATCATGGTTATTAATATAGAAGATTCTTGACTACGCATAGAATAAGCAAAAGGACGAGCTAAAACTAATAAATCATCTGTATCTAAATTAGGTAGTAAACTTTGCACACATTCTACCAACTTCTCGCTAGTGGATTTTTCATAATTAGATTTTCCGTAATTAAATTTTTCATGAGTAGCCTTTTCCAGGGAAAATACTTGTGTGACTTTTTTCGCAATATTATTAATTAAATTACCAGGCACAGAAATAGTTAAAATTGTTTTGATAACTTCTTGCAAATAATTAACTGTTTTTTCATAAATTATATGTTCTTGCTGTGCTTCATTGCTAAATTGATCCCATAGAGAATCTAAAGTTTCATAAAACGATATTGACCTTGATTCTAAACCTATTTCTGATATATCTTCCCAGTTACATTGTAGTTCTATTTGTTGTTCTAAATTTTCAAAATATTCTTCTGCTGATTCATCATATATATTCCAAGGATAGGTTTCATCTTCTGGTTCTAGGAGGGTTGCTAATAACTCTAAATCTACGGAAGATGGCATAAGTTGTAAAGGATGTAATTGTTGAATATTAGTGATCATTTTTTTTCTCACAATTTACTTATTGGTCTTGTTCTGAGATACAAGTTGAAAAATCAGGTTTCCGCAAAATCATTACTGTGACAACATCTGATTTTGATAGCAGGTATAGATTTAATGTTCTTCGAGAATAAACTCCCAAATTTCACCTCTACTACTACTACCAAACATTAATTGCATTCCTGATTTTAATGGTACTTCTTCCCGGAAGACTTGTTGCCAACCATTGCCGGCTAAATACCAGGTTGTACCGTAGGTAGAGCAATCTTGTAGATAATAGGTAGAAGTAGTTTGATAATTATTCACCATATTGCGGCATAAAATTTCTGCGTGACGTTTGGAAATATAATTTTCAGGGATGACAATATCATTATCTTTGGTGCGACCGATACGAGTCACGCCAGAACGCAATAAACAAGTTTTGCCTCCCAAATTTAGGGATGATTTTCCCCGCCCCAAGCATCGCAAATATGCCGTTGTCCCTGGAGTAATGAGACTAGAAATGTCGGCATCTGGGAGTTCTGTAATACCTTCCTCCACACTTTTAATCAGTTCTGCATCAAAGTCGGGATGAAGATAAAGTACGGGTAAAGTCCAAGCAGGTTGATTGAACTTATACAATGTTAATAGTTCTTGTCTAGCGGCGGCTACTGCTTGATCTATGGATTTATGCGATCGCAAAGATTGAGCAAAACTCTGAATAAAACTATAACTTTCCTTATCAGCGATTTCATCACGCATTCCTAACACAGCAGGCACACCATGACGAATCAAAACCTCTGCTAAACTACTCCCAGTAATAGCCCGATCATTGTTTTCTGCTGGTCGCGCTCCCCAACAAGCATTAAACACTGCTAATTTTACACCTGCACGAGTCAACACCTGTGCTAATTCTAGGCCACTAATGTTACGCTGATTACCTAAAAACAATAACCCTCCATCTGGTGCCTGTAGTCCGTGGCCAGCATAGAAAAATACATTATATATGCCCTTTTCTAATTCCTGAGTTAATTCTTGGGGCGTAGGTTTAACTAAGGTTTTCACCGTGCAAGGTGCATAATTAGCAGTATTTTCACTCTTAGCAACTAGCAAGGTTTTCTCCAGTAATTGAGCTTCTTGATCCAGTTGTAATTTATGATCATCACCCAATACCAGCAGAATCTTTAAAGTTTTTTCTGTGCGTAATGTTGGTAACGGTTCAACTTGACTAGTGGTACGGCTAAAGAGAATTTCCTGAGAAAGAGATATAGCTGATGTTCCTGGTTCCCTTTGCATAATTTCCCAAGGTAAAGCGATTAAATCTGGATCTCTAATTTCTAAGCGCAAGTGTAGTTTTGTATGTTTGCCAATTGCTATACCGCAACTACGCTCCCAAATACTGAGAATTACACCCTCAAATACCCAATTCCATAGACTAATTCCCAAAGATTGCATCAGCCTACTACTATAAGGACTAGTATTGTTACTAGCTGTTAACATTGTTGATGTAGATGTTGATGCTAAGGAAGCAATTCCTTTAGCGGTTGTAGTTGCAAATAGCTGTTGCCATTCTTGCCAAACTTGATTAAGTTGAGCAGGAAATACACAGTCGCGCAAAACATAGCCACTGGGGTAGGGAGCTTTGACTACCCAAATGGCAAAGTTATTAGTTCCAGTATTAACTAAACGATCAATGGCCAAATTCAGGCAGAGCATGGGTTGAAAACACAGGTATTATAGAAGATATTAGCTAGTAGCTATCAGTTTTCTTGCTACAAGGATCAACAAGTTGAGTTTGATATTTTTTGATATATTAAACTATTTAGGGTTTGCTAAAAAAGTCTTTTCATCAGGATTAAAAGTTAATTTTGCTCAGGATTTATTTTTAATTAAACACGCAGCGATTGCGTCCCAATTCCTTAGCTTTATACAAAGCATCATCAACCCTTTTTAACATCACTTCATCATTACTATCCTCAGAACTATACACAGTCACACCAATACTCACAGTAACTTGCACAAAACCTGCACGAGTTTCTATCTTTAAATTGCGAATTCTACTACATAAACTTTCCCCTAGTTCTAGTGCACCATCTAAAGTTGTTCCAGGTAACACTGCTAAAAATTCCTCTCCCCCGCAACGCCCAATCATATCCACACTGCGTAAACAATTTCCCAAAAATATCGTTATTTCTTGTAATACCTGATCCCCTACTGGATTTCCATAGCTACGATTCACTGACTTAAAGTGATCAATATCCACCAATAATAACGAAAAAGTTTGATCATAAAGTTTATTTCTTTTAAATTCTTCTTGCAGTATTGATAAAATATGACGACGATTAAAAATGCCAGTTAATGGATCTGTATTAGCAATTTTTTTGAGTTTTTGGCTCAGGACTTTTTGTTTATTTAACGCTATCCTTAATTTTCTCTCAATTTGATTTCGTTCACTCACATCTCTTAAAGAAACAATAGAAACTTTTTTATCTAACCATTCTGCGTCCCCAACCGTAATTTCTGCTTTTCCTAACACCCCATTAGCACGAATAATATCCAATTCCGCTACTTTACCAACTACCACAGGAATCCCTAATTCATGATATAACAAATCATCAAAAGATTTATCAAACATTTGTAAGGCGGCCGGATTGACAAATTGCACTACACCATCATGATCAACTATTAAAATTCCATCTTTAATATAAGTGACAATAGTATTCAATTTATTCTCACTTTCCCGCAATTTCTTAGTTTGATATTTTAATTGAATATGAGTTTGTACCCTTGCTAATAACTCTGCTGTTCTAAAGGGTTTTGTTATATAATCAGCAGCACCTTTTTCAAATGCTTCTAATAAATGTTCTTCTTCATGACTAGCAGTTAAAAACAAAATTGGTATATGGGAATAATCAGAATTTCTTCTAATTTCTTCACATACCTCCAAACCACTCATTTCTGGCATTAATAAATCTAATAAAATTAAATCTGGCTGAATAGCTTTTAATCTTTGTAAGGCTTCTTTTCCACTTAAAGCATAAGTAATAGAATAACCTTTAGCTTCTAAGGTTGTTGCTAATACCTGAATATTTTGAATCAGATCATCAACAATTAAAACTGTGTAATTTTGGGGATTAAAAATATCTTTTTCCATTATTAATCAACTATATCATTATTTTTTTCATGGAGCATTTTTTCCAATCTTTTACTAATTTTGGGAAAACTAGCTACGGTATCTGATAAATACGCGAGATCAAAAGTATCAATTTGATTTTTAAGAGTAGTTGCATACTCTTGTAAATCAGGACAGTGATATTGGGTTCCCCAATCTTGTAATCTTATTGCAAAATTTCGCAATTGATCTATTAATAAAGTTTGATGGAGAGTTTGCCATACATTTACTTCTTCCTGCTCAAGTAATTCTATCAGTTTTGGTAACTTCTTTAGCGCTTCCTCTGTCATGACTGTTTCACAACTTTGTATATCCTGATTAGGTAAGGTAATTTGCGAGGGGAAAATTCGCTGTAATTCTTTCATTAGTTCTATTCTACTTACAGGTTTACGTAAAAATCCTTGTGCTAATGTTTGCAATTCTTCAAAATCCTGCTCTTGTATGGATGCTGTCACCATAATTACAGGTATATTTTTAGTTTTATCATTTGCGTGTAATTTTTTTAATACTGTTTGTCCGTCCATCTGCGGCATGACTAAATCTAGTAAAATCAAGTCTGGATGATGTTCTATTGCTAATTGTACTGCGCTTACTCCATTATCTACCATCATGATTTGGTGCGGTGTGGAGTTGAAATAGGCATGAAGTAAATCTCGGTTAGATTGTACATCATCCACTATCAGTATTTTTAATGATGGTACTTGGCTAAAGTTATAGCTGGCAATACTGTTTAATAAACTAATTGGGTTGTTTTTTGTTACTGTAATTTCTGGGAAAATGAGGTTAAATGTGCTACCTTTTCCTAATTCACTGATGACTTCTACTTTTCCTCCCATCATTTGCATCAGTCGACGCGTAATAGTTAAGCCTAATCCTGTACCCCCATATTTTCTATTACTTTGTCCTTGACTTTGACGAAAAGCATCAAATATTAACATTTGATCATTTTTGCTAATTCCTATACCTGTATCTACAATGGCAATTTCTAAATGTGCTTGGTTTTCAATTTGTAGATGCGTTTGGCTGTTGACTCTGATGGTAACACCACCTTTTTCGGTGAATTTAATGGCATTACCAACTACATTAACTAGTATCTGTCTCAATCTGACTTCATCTATATAAATATCACTGGGTATATTAGGATTAATATGTAAGTTTAAAAAGAGTCCTTTTTCTTTTGCTCTATGTATAAACATTTGTTGAATATCTTGTAAAAGCAAGGGTAAATTAACTGATTCATAATTCAGTTTCAGTTTACCTGCTTCTACCTTTGATAAATCTAATATGTCATTAATTAAGGTTAATAAGGTTCTACCATTAGTTTGAATTGCTTGTAAATAACTTTGAGCTAGATCATCTTTAACAAGACTTTGCAAAAGTTCAGAAAATCCCAAAATTGCATTCATGGGGGTACGAATTTCATGACTCATATTTGCTAGAAATTCGCTCTTGGTACGACTTGCGGCTGTTGCTTTTTCTGTAGCTGTTTCTAAGGCCAGGTTTTGTTGTGCAAGTTCTATTTGTCTTTTCTCTGCTTGATGTAATAGTTTAGCATGGGCGATCGCTATTCCTACTTGAGCAGCTACCGATTCTAACATCACTATATCTTCACTTGTCCAGTTTCTTTGGCGATCACATTGATGTAAACAGATTAATCCATTTAATTTTCCTTGGTATGATGTTCTAATTGCTAAAATTGATTTTAGTTGACTTTGATGAGAAACATTGATTGTGGGTACTAATAGAGGATGATTAAAAACATCATCTATAGCGATCGCTGTATCCTGTTGTATAATCTCCTCTAGTTGAGGATGACCAGCAATAGGTCCTAATAGTTCTTTAATAGATGGAAACCCACCACTTAAATATTCTGCTACTACAGGTAAAACTTTTTCTGCTTGGGCTTCATAGGTATGTAACAAACAACGATTCACAGCAAATGCTTCACCAATACGATTTGCTGAAGTTGTAAATATCTTACTTGGTTCTAAACTTTGTCTAATTTCATCGCTAATTTGTTTAAATAAACGTTCTCTTTGTACCTGTTGTTCTAGGAAACGTTCTGTATTTTTGCGATCGCTAATATCCACTAAATAACCTACACATTCCACTGGTTGTTGTTGTTTATCTCGCATTAATCGCAATTGAGCGAAAAACCAGCGATAGTCACCATTTGCACAACGTAGACGATACTCATAAGAATAACTATTATCATTTTGCAAGTTTTGTAATCCTGATACAACTTTTTCCCGATCTTCGGGATGAATATAATCATGCCAAAACTTATCTGCTTCTAAAAATGTTTGAGGTGGATAACCTAAAATAAGTTCTACATTATCACTAATAAAAGTAGCCTGATAATTACCATGAGGTTCACAACTAAATAAAATCGTCTGGCTAGAGTGCATTATTGACCGCAAGCGTTCTTCAGTTTTACGCAAAGCCATTTGAGCTTGTTTTAATTCAGTGATTTCGACAATGACACCGCTAATAGCCCGATAACCATCTGGCTGTTCTACTGGATAATAACTCACAATCCAATCTCTAACTACATTAGCATGAGCCGGAGTAATACCAGAAATCTCCTTATTGCTGACTGGCTTTCCTGTTTTGAGGACTTGTCGTAAAATTGGTTCAATTTCATCAGCTAAGTTTGGCAATACTTCGCGTACACTTTTACCTAAATGTTTTTCCACTGACAGACCATTGATTTCTGACATAGCCTGATTAACTCTGACAAATCGCAAATCATGATCATGGAGTACCAAACCCACAGGATTAGTGTTATATAGTTTTTCTAATTCTTCTGTACGTCTTTGTAATGCCTGTTGTACTTGTTTAATTTCATCAATATTTACAAAAGTAATTACAACACCATCCGCTTGTCCATCATCCCTCAAGTAAGGGTACAAACGCATCAACAAATGATGTCCAGTATGATTTAATTGTACTTCCTGTTCAATGGGACGTTCTGTTTCTACCACCTGTTTTAATAGTGGTAGTAAATTAGAACAATTCATGTTATGAGTAATATGTTGAATAGGTCTTTCTACATCAGTTTCTAATAAATTAATAGCCGGAGTTGCTGCGGGAGTAAATTTTCTAATTCGCAATTCTCTATCTAAGAAAATTACACCTATTTCACTACTTCTTAATAAATTATCCACATCATTAGATAATTCTAATAATTGTCTAATTTTCGTTTGATATTCAGTATTAACTGTATAGAGTTCTTCATTTACTGAATGTAATTCTTCATTGGTACTTTGTAATTCTTCATTGGAAGCTAATAATTCTTCATTAGTAGCTTGTTGTTCCTCATTAGTAGTTTCTAATTCTTCAATAGTAGCTTGTAAATTTTCCCGGGTTTGTTGTAATTCATATTCTAAATCAAGAATACGTTGTGTGGCTTCTGCATCCTGTTCAAACACTTCTGGCCGACTAGGGGGAACTTGACGCTCTTCATTTTCTATGATTAACATAAAAAAGTCAGCCATACGAGTATCACCAGTGTGATAGCTAACTTCTAAATTTACATTACGAATGCGATCGCCTTGATACAAATGAATATTACCATAGAGAACCTGTTTCCGTTCTCTTTTTGCCCGATGTAGAGCAGTATTAATAGGTAATTTTAAAGCATTAGGAACTAAATCTTCAATTGCCCTAGTCATTTGTCCTTCAGAAACCTGCATAATTTCTGCCGCATCTGTGACAACATGGAATAATTCCAAATCATCATTTACTAATAAACAAGTACAAAAACGCCGACGTGCAAACATACTAAAAGCAGCACTTAACACCGGATCAAATTGAGAAGTGCCGCGTCTAACTTGTTGACTGGGACGAGAAACCACAGGAGTAATATAATCTAAATTTTGATTAGCAATTGGTAAACGAATATTGCGACGTTTCTGATAAATTTTATTCTTTTCATAAATAGGACTAAATTCTTCAATTAATTCTCCTGGAGTTTCCGCAGCACCTAAAAATAAAATCCCTTTGTGCATTAATGAAAAATGTAACATTCTCATCACGTGCTGTTGTAAAATGGGCTGCATATAAATTAAAACATTGCGACAACTAATTAAGTGCATCCTGGTAAAACCAGCATTTTTAGCTAAATTATGGGGGGCAAAAATAATCATTTCTCGTAATGCTCTGGAAACGTGAAAATTGCGATTACGGAATGTAAAATATTGTTCTAACCTTTGCCGAGAAATATCAATAGCTATACTTTCGGGATAAATACCTTCGGATGCTTTTGTTAATGCAGCAGCATCAATATCTGTAGCAAAAATTTTCACACTCAAATGTTTTCCCAAACGTTTAATTACCTCATCAATTAAAATGGCCATGGAATAGGCTTCTTCCCCAGTAGCACAAGCTGTTACCCAAACCCGCAATTGTTGACCATTTTCTAAAGGACTAATTAATTCTGGTAACACCTCTAAATCTAAATATTCCCATGCTTCGGAATCACGAAAAAATCTCGTAACACCAATCATCAAATCATCTCTTAATAATGCTCTTTCTTCATGGGAAACTGTCAAATGTTGAATATAATCTTCTAAAAGGTTATAACCACTTAAAGAACAGCGACGGTAAATACGACGACTTAATGTACTAGGCTTATAATAGGAGAAATCTAGTTTTTCATATTGGTTAAGAATGGAAATAATAGTTCTTAATTTTTCTGATTCTAATTCTGGTAATAAAGATTCATTTTGGGTAGCACCTTGACGCTGCATTTGGATAATTTCATAAATGGTTCTAGCCATTTCCGCCGGGGGCAATACTTGGTCTACTATACCAGTAGCGATCGCACTTTGGGGCATTCCATCAAATTCTGCTGTGCCAGGAGACTGTACAAAGGTTAAACCTCCTGCTTCGCTAATACTTTGTAAACCTCTTGTACCATCACTTCCTGTCCCAGATAGGATTATACCCATCCCTTGTTCCCCTTTTTCTTTAGCTAGGGAATCCAGAAAAATATCAATGGGAAAATTCGGTTGTTGTCGCGGAGATTCACTTTGCTGAATTAATTCTAAAGTTCCATCTTTGACAATTAAATTATTTTGCGGCGTAATCAAATATACTATATTAGACTCAATTTCCATACCATTTTGGACTCGTTTTACAGTCATCCGAGTCCGTCTTTCTAATAATTCTTTCATCAAACTTTTAAAGTCTGGAGATAAATGTTGTACTACTACAAAAGCAGCACCACTATCTGCTGGCATATTATCAAAAAATTCTTCCAGTGCTCTTAAACCACCTGCGGAAGCACCGATACCAACTACAAAACAACTACTTTTATTCGTCTCAGACATAATCTATGATTCCTTTTAACCAACTCACAATGAATAGATACAGAAAAGTTATCAATAAAATTATTAATAAGATTATAAATTATAGTAAATTATAGTAATATTAAAAAATTATTAATTATTAAAATACAGAAATTATAGCAACAGACGTATAAGACATTGTATTTTAATTCAAAGATAACAGGGAACAGACAATAGAAAAATGTCCTGACAATTGTGGCTACTGCTATATATAGAAAATGCTATAAAAACTATATAGCAACTATTCAGTCTTCATATTTATTAGCTAATTGCTATCAATTAATTTCTCTTCTACCTTCTAAAGCCCTTGCTAAAGTTAATTCATCAGCATATTCTAAGTCACCACCCACTGGTAAACCAAAAGCAATACGAGTTACTTTAGTAAAAGGTTTTAGTAATTGACTAATATACAATGTTGTGGTTTCACCTTCTACACTAGGACTAATTGCTAAAATGACTTCCAATGGTTTTTGATGACTCACTCTTCTTACCAATGCTTGAACATTTAGCTGTTCTGGACCAATACCATCCATCGGCGAAATAACACCGCCTAAAACGTGATATTTACCCTTATATTCGCGGGTTTTTTCTAAGGCAATCACATCACGAGAATCAGCCACTACGCAAATAGTTGTATTATCCCGTTGGGGATGACGGCAAATTTCACATACTGGTTCAGAGGACAGATGAAAGCACACTTGACATAAACCCACTTGTTGTTTTGCTTCTATTAAAGCCTGGGCTAATGCTTCCACTTCTGATTCTGGACGCTTTAAAATATATAAAGCTAACCTTTGGGCGGTTTTGGGACCTACTCCTGGTAAACGTTGCAATTGTTCTATTAATCTAGCTAGAGGACGTGCGTACAGCGTAGTTTTATCTCCTGATATTGTGATTAGTTTATGATTAAATTATGCCATATCAATTTCAATATACGAAAAACTAGAGAATGCCCAGGTCTACCTATTCTATCCTCAGTGCTAAATATAATATAATATACAAAATATACGTAATTAACCTAATGTATCAGCTACGCTGGCTACACAGTAAGCCATTGGTTATGTACTTTATGTTGCTAGTTTTTAACCTATACACATCTATGGTTTTTGTTTCCACTAGTACAGCTTGGCATCAATAAAGCAACCCTTCTAAATCCTCCAAAAGTCTATACTGTCTTCGTTTTGACTTTTGAAGGCATGACTTTTGACTTCCGCCCTGCGGTACTAGGTACTTGTCTATAATATCTAAAATTATCTAAAATAATTATGGCAGAATACACCTTTGAGAGGATCAAAAATGCTATATCATTTAGACTTTCTTGTCGAATACCCTGATAATATGAACCAGCAAGAACTATTTACTATTTGGAGTGAAGAAGCTGATACTGCAATAGCAGCTAAACAAGCGGGAATTGTAGTAGACTTATGGAAATGTATTGGTACTCGTCGGGTAATAGTTATTGTTGATGTTCCTACCCCTGATACTCTTGATCAAATTCTTCTGGATTTACCAATTATGAAGAAAAATGGCCAAAATGTTCATGTAGAAGTCACTCCTTTAAGAAAATACGAAGATTTTGCTGCTGACGTTAAAGCTAGACTAAATTAAGAATAAGAACTTATTACTTTTATCCAAGATTCTCAACCTTTTTTAAGTCTTTTAAATATGGAGAATCTTGGTTTTTTATACTTTAAATATGTGAATAATATGAAAAATTACTACTTTAGATATATATTCATATTTTAGCAACTAAAACTCCTGACAGAGATAAGCAACTTTTGATTTTGTTAAATATATAATTAATTGGTAACTAAATTATCAGAAGGAAGAGTTTATAAGTATATAGTCTCTAAATATAGTTTCTAATTTGATGATCAGTTGTCACAATTCAAGTGAATCTTAGGTTTCAAATCACGGACATTGAATTACCAGCAGATATCTAATACTTAGACTTTACCAACATCCTGTTAGGGATGAAAACCTGCTTCTGTCGCTGATTAGATTGATAACCATTATATAAGTAAGGAAAATAATATGTATAGATTGCAGGTATGCAAAAACATCTTGATATTGCAAAATAGCACAAAAAACATTAATGTCAGCAATGAAGAACATGATCAACAAAATTATCAACAAGAAGAAGTGGGAAATTATGATATTAATCTACCAGAATTGACATTATATTTAAGTCCTTTAGGTGTAGTTATTCTCTGGACTATTGTATTAATAATTTTGCAAAGATTCCGGAATAATCATGACAATAAAAACTGTGTTAAAAATGATATTTACCATAAATTACCATGCAAAAAATGTCTGTTTTTCACAAATAATCATTATTTAAAATGTGCTGTTAATCCTAAAATTGTCTTAACAGAAGAAGCTATAAATTGTTGTGAGTTTGCGCCCAAAAAGGAGAAATTTACTGATAAAATTCGCCAGAGTTTGTGGAAATAGTTATAAGTGACATTAGTTTATGTTATAATTTGGCGATCGCCATACTATCCAGGAACTAGATACCGGACTTTTTTCAAAAATCAGGTATCTGAATATACAAATATGAACCAAACTGCTATCAATGTCATCGCTATTTCTATTTTTTTAATGACAATTTCCACGTTATTAGGACCATTAATACATCTTTCTCCTACGATTCCAGCTTTAGCAACTGTGACATTTTTAGGAATAGCAACTTTAGATAGTTTTAGCTTTCAAGGTAAGGGAGGAACAATAATTTTAGATTGGTTATCTAGGTTTTCTCCTAACTATCAAGAACGCATTATACATCACGAAGCTGGCCATTTTCTAGTCGCTCATTTGTTAGGATTTACTATTAGTGATTATACGTTAACTGCTTGGGATGCTTGGAAAAAAGGGCAACCAGGGCAGGGTGGTGTTATTTTAGTAGATCAAGAAATAGAAAAACAAATCCAAACTGGTAAAATTTCTGCTCACGTTGTAGATTGTTATTGTACTATTTGGATGGCTGGTATTGCTGCGGAAATTTTAGTTTTTAACTCTGCAGAAGGTGGAAATGATGATCAAACTAAATTAAGGGAAATTCTCCAAGTTTTAGGATTTTCAGAAACATCTTATCAGCAAAAACAACGTTTTCATTTTCTCCAAGCTAAAAATCTCATCCAGGCAAATTGGTTGAGTTATCAAGATTTAGTGATAGCTATGAAACAAGGTGCTACGGTATCAGAATGTTTGCAAACTATCTTGAGTAAGAGGATTTTTTAAAAGTTTTTAATCTATGAATAAACCTCTTTGGTAAACCTCTCCCGTGTTGGGGAGAGGTTTTTAAACTCCGATTCCAGCTAAAAAAAGTTTTTCCGCTTCCCTCTCTTCTTAGGAGAGAGTTAGGTTTTTTTATAAATGGTAAGTGCTATATAAAACCTAGATAAAGATAGACATTATTTTTTAATAAATATACAAAGTGCATCAAAATGAATAAATTATGTGAATACACGGATTGTTTATATCTAACGCGCTCTAGTAATGTCCCAGTTGCTTCACTCATCTGCAATACTAGAAAGGAGATGATTTGATGATTTTGCAAATTTCCGGCTAAAGCAGTGGGAAAATAGCAATAGATACTATTATTTTTTTGTAAACTCTCATGTCTTCCAATCTCAAATACCTAAGCGGTAACGATATCCGTCAAATTTTTCTCGACTTTTACTCACAACGACAACATCAAATTCTTCCCAGTGCTTCCTTAGTTCCTGAAGATCCCACAGTATTATTAACCATTGCGGGAATGTTACCATTTAAACCCATATTTTTAGGACAACGGACACCAGAGTATAAACGTGCTACAACTTCGCAGAAATGTATTAGAACAAACGATATTGAGAATGTAGGACGTACTAAGAGACATCATACATTTTTTGAGATGTTGGGTAACTTTAGCTTTGGTGATTATTTCAAAGAACAGGCGATCGCTTGGGGATGGGAACTATCTACGAAAGTATTCGGTTTTTCTCCGCAAAATCTCGTTGTTAGCGTCTTTGAAGAAGATGATGAGGCTTACACAATTTGGCGCGATAAAATCGGTGTCAGCGAAAAACGCATCAAACGCATGGGGGAAGATGATAACTTCTGGGTTTCTGGTCCCACTGGTCCTTGTGGTCCTTGTTCAGAAATTTATTATGACTTTCATCCAGAACAAGGCGAAGATCATATAGATTTAGAAGATGATAACCGGTTTATTGAGTTTTATAACTTAGTATTTATGCAATATAATCGGGATGCGTCAGGAAATTTAACCCCATTACAAAATAAGAACATTGACACAGGAATGGGTTTAGAAAGAATGGCACAAATTCTACAAAATAAACCTAACAATTATGAAACAGATTTGATTTTTCCCATCATAGAAACTGCGGCCAAAATTGCTAATATTAATTATCATGAAAGTGATGAAAATACCAAAGTTTCCTTAAAAGTAATTGGTGATCATGTACGTTCTGTAGTTCACATGATAGCGGATGAAATTCGCGCTTCTAATGTGGGTAGAGGTTACGTTTTACGGCGTTTAATTCGTCGGGTAGTTAGACATGGAAGACTAATAGGAATTAGCGGAGAATTTATCAACCAAGTTGCAGAAACTGCCATTTCTCTTTCTGAAAATGTTTATCCAAATTTACGTACTAGAGAAACAGTAATTAAAGCTGAATTACAAAGAGAAGAAAGTAACTTCTTAAAAACCTTAGATAGAGGTGAAAAACTATTAGCAGAAATCATGGCAAATGTCAAGGAAACAGGTGAAACTGTCATTAATGGAGAAAGTGCATTTACCTTATATGATACCTTTGGTTTTCCCTTAGAATTAACTCAAGAAGTGGCCGAAGAAAATCATTTAACTGTGGATGTTGATGGTTTTAATGTGGAAATGCAAAAACAGGTAGAACGGGCAAAAGCAGCACACGAAACTATTGATTTAACAGTCCAAGGTTCATTAGATAAATTAGCAGAACATATTCATTCTACCCAATTTATTGGTTATCATGAATTAGCAACCACAGCAAAGGTTGAAGTATTGTTAGTTAATGGTATTTCCCAAGAAACAGCAGAAGCAGGAACAGCAGTACAAATTGTCTTAGATAAAACGCCATTTTATGCTGAATCTGGAGGACAAATAGGAGATAAAGGATATATTGCGGGAGATGGGGTTTTAATCAGAATTGAAGATGTGAAAAAAGAATCTGATTTCTTTATTCATTTCGGATATGTGGAACGGGGTACAATTAGAATTGGTGACAATATTAACGCCCAAATTGATCGGGGTTGTCGTCGTCGTTCCCAAGCTAACCATTCCGCCACACATTTATTACAAGCAGCATTGAAAAAAGTGGTTGATGAAGGAATTTCTCAAGCAGGTTCATTAGTTTCTTTTGAAAGATTGAGATTTGATTTTAACTGTCCTCGTGCATTAACTATGGAAGAAGTTCAAGCGGTGGAAGATTTAGTAAATACTTGGATTTCGGAAGCGCATTCTGCCACAATTGAAGTGTTACCCATAGCGGAAGCAAAAGCTAAAGGTGCGGTGGCCATGTTTGGAGAAAAATATGGTGATGAAGTGCGCGTGATAGATTTTCCTGGTGTTTCTATGGAATTATGTGGGGGAACTCATGTTAATAATACTGCGGAAATTGGCGTTTTCAAAATTATAGCTGAAGCGGGAGTTGCATCAGGAGTCAGAAGAATAGAAGCGGTATCTGGTGCGGCGGTTTTAGATTATTTGAATGTGCGTGATAAAGTAGTAAAAGATTTGAGCGATCGCTTTAAAGTTAAACCGGAAGAAATACCGGACAGAATTACCACATTACAAACCGAACTTCGCAACAATGAAAAAACAATTGAAAGCCTAAAATCCCAGTTAGCAATAGTGAAATCTGACAGCTTATTACAGACTGTGGAAATGATAGGAGAACATAGAATAATTGTGGCACAAATGGAAGATGTAGATGCAGAATCATTAAAAAATGCCGCAGAAAGATTACTGCAAAAAATTAGTAATGGTGCAGTGGTTTTAGGTTCAATTCCCGAAGCAGGAAAAGTGAGTATAGTTGCTGCTTTTAGTGCGGAAGTGAATCAGAAAGGTTTACAAGCTGGAAAATTTGTAGGTAATGTAGCGAAAATTTGTGGTGGAGGAGGTGGAGGAAGACCGAATTTAGCCCAAGCTGGGGGTAGAGATGCAAGTAAGTTACCGGAGGCTTTGGAGACTGCGAAAAATGATTTATTAGCAGCGTTGAAATAGGATTTAGATCCCCGATTTTTTAACAGAAGTCGGGGATTTATTTAATTACTACTGTAGAATGTGACATAAAAGGTACATGATGAAAAAATATAATCAGCATTGGGTTCCTAGATCAATTCTACGGAACTTCACACGGTATCTGATATAATAAATTTAGTCATTATTTCTCTGTTATCTTCATTTAACAAACCATGCTAAAAAGTGTAAAAATAGAGAACTTTCGAGGTTTCAAATCCTTTGAAATTCAGCAATTAGGCAGAATTAACTTACTAGTTGGTGAAAATAATAGCGGTAAAACTTCCATACTAGAAGCTATTCAACTTTTATGTTCACGAACTAATCTTGAACCTCTCGGCGAAATAATGATTAACCGAGGTGAGTATTTTTGGAGTGATGATCCAAGAGAAGAACGTGAACTTAATATTTCTCATTTATTTTATGATCATCAATTTAATATAGATAGTCAATTTTCTATTTCAGGAATTAACGACAATATTAAAGAAGAGTTTTCTGTGAATATAGGAAACCGAAAGTTACATATTGATGCTGATTTAGAAGAACTAGATGATTTGGATGAAGAAGTTAAAAGAGAACTGATTGAAGGATTATCCAGTAATCTAAAAAGCCTGAACTTCAGAGTAGTTTGGAATAGAGAAAATGAAGCTAAAGAAATTGTAAATATGCCTTTATTAGATAATAATTGCTTATCTTTAAGATTTATTAAACGTTCTAGTCGAGACAAAAAAAATCAATTCTCTAGGACTATATTTGTCAATTCTTTTTCTTTAACTACCACAAGTATGAAAGAATTATTTGAAGAAGTTGTATTAACTCCTGAAGAAGAACTGGCAACAGAAGCTCTTAAAATTATTGATCCAAAAATTGAACGTATTGCTCCAGCAAATGTTCAAAAAACTAGTCAGATGGCGAGATTACGCTCTGCTGCTGATTCACATACTGGTTTTTTTGTGCGTCTTAGTGATAAAAAACAGCGTGTACCTATTAGCAGTATGGGAGATGGTATTTGGCGAATTTTAGGACTCGCATTAGCAATAGTATCAGCTAAAGATGGTTATTTATTTGTAGATGAAATAGATACTGGACTTCATTTTACTACAATGTCTGGTATGTGGAAAATGATTTGGGATACAGCCAAAAGATTAAATGTCCAAGTTTTTGCAACTACACATAGTAATGATTGTTGGCAGAGTTTAGCTGACATTGCAAAAACAGAGAATGTAACTGATGATGGTATTAGGATTCACAGAATTGAGAAAGATCAAAAAAACAGTATTATCTTTGATGAATCTGAAATTGTCATTGCGGCGGAAGAAAATATTGAGGTGCGGTAGTAATGGCAAATAATGATAAATCTAAAGTTCTTATTGTTAATAAAAAACTAATTGTTGAAGGTGAACAAGATAAAAGAGTTATTCCAGAACTTATGGAAGCTAATGGAGTTCCTTGGCTACAAGGTAAAGAACCAGTCTATATTCAATCTTATGGAAGTGATGGATTTATTGATCATAAAAAAATATCTACAAGATTGAAAGAAAGCGGATTAACTCACTTAGGTTTAATAATAGATGCAGATGAAAATCCTCAAGATCGTTGGCAAAGTATCAGAAATGCTTGTTTAAAGGTAGAAATAATACAAAAAAGCATAGATAATTTTCCTGAAGAAATGCCAGAAACAGGACTAATTATTAATATGATTAATCAGCAAAAATTCGGTGTTTGGATGATGCCAGATAATCAAAATAGAGGAATGTTAGAAACATTTTTAGCTTACATGATTAAAGACGAAAGTGAACCTCTTTGGCAATATGCACAGGAAGTAGTAACAGAAGCAAAGATTAAAGGTGCAGAATTTATAGATGAACATATTGATAAAGCCTATATTTATTCCTGGTTAGCTTGGCAAAAACCCCCAGGAAGACAATTACATAATGCTATTCAGGAGGAAATTCTAAATCCACAACATCCTAAAGCACAAATATTTGTTAAATGGTTTAAGGATTTGTATGATTTGTAATCTCAAAATTTAATTGATACAGCACATTCCATCTACATAAAGTACACTATGAACACAGCAAGATGCCTGTGTTACAAGGGTTTTATCATTAACATCTGTACCTCATAATAACGGAAACTGCTGTATGAACCTGATAACAAAATTAAATCCCCGACTTCTTCAATAAATCAGGAATCTCACTCTTATATAACTCACACCAAACCACGTAAAAATGAAAATAACCAACCGGGAATAATTACATCAGGAATTAACCAACTATATTTTCTTAAAAAAGGTATTGCCATAGTGAAAATAAACCGTAAAGAACGCAATGAAACTGGACAATTACCATTTTCATCTACTATGTGATATTTCTTAGCAACTTCTGCTACAACTTGTATTTTACCTGTATATTTGATAATATCAGGATCAGATGCTAATGCAGCGATCGCTCTCCCAGTAAATAACGGTGTTTCCCAATTATAACCATCACCAAATAATGAGGAATTACCATTTTCTAAACTCTGTTCCTGGGCAAAATTTGTAATATGTTCTGTACCTACAATACCAGGATAAATAGCTAAAGAACTGACACCATAAGGTTTTAATTCTATGGCCATATCTGCTGCTAATCTGTCACAAGCACTTTTTCCCACACCATAAGGTACATTAAAAATATAGGACATTCCACCCCAGGAAGAAATAGTAAAAATTATCCCCTCTTGGCGTTTTGTCATCATTCTTGCGGCATAAACACTAGCTACATAATGACTTCTTAAACCCACATTATTAGCAGCATCCCAAAAATTAGGTTCACATTCCCAAAATCGTTTACCAAATTCATTTCTTAACCTTTGCACTCCACCATAGACATTATTAACTAAAATATCTAATTGACCATTTTGTTCTCTCTCAATACGTGCAAAAAGTTCTTTTATTTCCTCATCATTACTATGATCAACCTGTACAGAAATACAAACTCCACCCGCTTCTATAATTGCCGTTTCAGTTTCTTGTAAACTACCACCAATAGCATCATTATTATTAGCTACTAAAGTCCGTCCTGTAATATATACCGTAGCCCCAGCTTCTCCCAAAGCTATGGCAATTCCTTTACCAATTCCTCTAGTAGCACCTGTGACTAAGGCAATTTTTCCCACAAGATTTTTGTTCATTTTATGATAATAAATTTTGTATTTATCAGATAGAATTATAACATTAACTTACCCCTTTGTCAACAACCATGAAATCAAATCTTAATCACATCAGAGTAATAATTAAAAATATAATATTAGCAGAAGCATCAATTATAGGAATCAATATTCCTACAACTTAAAAATCGCCTGCTTCCACTACTTTATGTACATAATTAAAGATTTATTCTTTAACAAATATCTCTAATTCTTCTCTGATAGATAATGGTTCATATCCTAAATTAAAGGCTTTTTCACTATGCAAGGAAACATCTTTTGGCCTTGGCGCTGCCATTTTTACCTCTGACTGTAAACAGGATTTTAATTTATCTCCAGGAAGTTGCAATACTTCGACTAATATTTTCCCAAAATCATAACGCGAAATACGTTCTTTTCCTCCTAAATGAATTATTCCCTGCACTTTTTCTAGTGCTAATAATAACCCTTTTGCTGCTGTATTGGCACTAACTGGAGTGCGAAATTCATCTGTAAATAAATTCAGTTCTTGTCCATTTTTTAATATCTCTATAAATGGCTGAATAAAACTTTTTGCTGTGGGTGTTTGATTGCCAAACATTAACGGCATTCTACAAATTGTGGCTGAAGGGTATATATTTAATATTCCTATTTCTGCCGCTACTTTTTGTTCTCCATAAATATTTACAGGTGATACTTTATCTGTTTCTTGATAAGGTGGGTTTAAACCATCAAATACTAAATCTGTTGATGTAAATACTAGTGGTATAGAATTATCTGCACAAAGTCCTGCTATATTACAAGATGCAGTAACATTAATTTTATAAGATTCTTCGCGGTTTAGTTGACAGTAATTAGGTTGAGATTTGGCTGCTAAATGAATCACTGCATCAGGTTGTATCTCCTGAAATAATGTTGTTAATTGTGCCAAGTTTGTTAAATCATTTTTAATGATTTTAGTTCCACAAATGTCTATTAATTTATGGGCATAAGTACCGTAAATTTCCCATTCTTCTCGGTTGATTATCTGGCAGAGGTGCCACCCTAAAAATCCACTTACACCTGTAACTAAGAGTTTTTTCATATTACGCTGAATTTATTGTAATAGTTCCTGAAACTGTTTTTCATTTCTAATTTTATCAAAATCTGAGTCTGTTCTTGCTAGTTTTTTGTATTTTTTTGGCAGAAGTTCAATAGCTTGTTTTAAGTTTTCTATCGCTAATTCTACATTATTTTGTAGAGCATAATTACAAGCCTTATTATAATAGGCTTGATGTAAATTAGGTGTAATAACTAAGGCTTGATTATAGGATGCTAACGCTTCTTGATAACGTTGTAATCTGGTTAAAGCAATTCCTTTA
Organism: Anabaena sp. FACHB-1237; assembly: GCF_014696225.1. Classification (GTDB taxonomy): domain Bacteria; phylum Cyanobacteriota; class Cyanobacteriia; order Cyanobacteriales; family Nostocaceae; genus FACHB-1237. The sequence goes on from NZ_JACJPV010000009.1 coordinate 96,838, forward strand.
TTAATCCAAGCCTCCGATTTATTTGGTTCAATAGCGATCGCTTGTTGATATGATTTTACTGCTTCTTGATAACGCCGTAAAGCTGTTAACGCATTACCTTTATTATACCAGGCTTCATCTTTATTTGGTTTGAGAGCGATCGCCTTATTATAAGACTCCAAAGCCTCTGCATATTTCCGTAAAGCTATTAAGGCATTTCCTCGATTTACCCAAGTTTCTTCACTATCATTTTTAATAGCTATGACTTGATCATAAACTAATAAAGCTTCCTGATAACGATGGGTATCTAATAATGTATTACCCTGGATTAATAAGTTCTCTGCTTTTTGACTGTCTTGTGCTTCTGTTAATAACTGATTTACATTATTTTGTTGTACAATTTCTTGGGCATTTTCTTCAGAAGAATTGACCCAACCATTACAACCAACTGTGAGAAAACTAATTAATCCGCAGGCAATTAAGCACCGCCAAATTACCATATTGCACCTACAAATTTTGACAAATTTTAGATTTTTATTAGATGTTGATCATAGAACAAATTGAGATAGGCAATTCGTATCTAAAACAACCCTTTTTTTACTAATTGTTTTTTGATTATTTAAAGTCTACATAAAGTTTATGAAAATTTTTCTCGAACATAAATTTCACATACTATACCATATTAAGGGTCAATAAATCAAATGATCTGATATAGAGAATTAGAGATTTATTACACCTACAAATAGGTTGACATCATAATAAGCGAACTTTACCCCAGATAATTGCTAATTATAGCAATTAGTTATAGCAATATCAGAGAAATTTATATTTGTTAGCAGAAATTTTGGCATCTTGGCAAAAAATGTAAAATCTAGTAAAATCTACCAGTAGAAATATCAATATTAAAAAACAAGTAAAATTAAGGTATTTTATTAGATAACATGAGTATTCCACCAGAATCTTCCCATTCATCCAATCCAGAAGTCCACCAGGAAGACAATTTACCAATTAATGATCATACTCAGTATACCGATAGTGAAAACACCCCAGTAGTGGTCAATGAGAAAAAACCTCGGCTGAAAATTCTAGGAGAAAACAATCCTAGTTTTCAAATCAAATTTACACTTAATAGTATATCTTTACTGAGCATAGCTATTATTATTACTTTGGTGGCTATACTGATTAATAGCTCACTTTTAGGAATTTTGGGCAGTTTAGCAACTTTAGTATTATCAAGTATCATCTTATATCCCTCGCTCAAAGATGCGGTGCAAAAATGGTTTTCACCAGAAGAGAAAATTATATTTATTGGTTTAGTGGGAGCTATAATTGGCATTATCGGTTTATTTCAATTTACTGATTTAGGCGATCGCTTATTACTCTTAGAAAGAAAAGTAAACTGGGACGCTTCAGGAACATTAGCAGAATGGTTTGGCGCGTTAGGACAAATATCTATAGCCGTTGTAGCAGTTTATGTAGCTTGGCGACAATATATAATTTCCAAAGACCTGACAATTCAACAAAACCAACTCACAGCCCAACAAAATATTATCACCCAACAGCAAACCATAGACTCCTACTTTCAAGGAGTTTCCGATCTAGTGTTAGATGAAGAAGGATTATTAGAAGACTGGCCACAGGAACGAGCGATCGCCGAAGGACGCACAGCCGCTATATTTAGTAGTGTAGATGCCAGTGGTAAAGCTAAAATACTGCGGTTTCTCTCTCGTTCTAAATTATTAACACCCCTACAGCGCGATCGCCGTTTAGGTAGAGCTATACTTGATGGTACAGGAGGTTATGCTGAAGATAGACTTGAAGGAGTGAGAGTCATAGACTTAGGAGTAATGTTAGCAGCAGCAGACCTTTCAGAAACCGATCTCCGTTGGACAGAATTAAGTGAAGCTAACCTAGTTCGTGCCAACCTAAGTAATTGTAAACTCGTCAAAGCTAACCTCGCCCGTAGTATTCTTTATGAAGCTAATCTCAGGGCAGCAGACTTAAATGGCACACGCCTATTTTACGGTACTGTGGAACAAGCATCACCTCGTAGTCGCACGGAAGTACCTAACTATGAAACTGGAGAATATACTGGTGCAGTAGTGGAAAATGCTGACTTTACCAACGTCCAAAGAATGTCTGAATCTGCCCGTTATTACTGCTGTTGTTGGGGTGGAGAAAAAACCCGTAAAACCATTCCCGGAGGTTGTGCAGATATTCCCAACAAACTGCAAAAATAATAGGTAGGGTGCGGGAGCAAGACTCCCAACCCCTGACTCCTGGCTATTATCAAGCCTACATACATGAAAAAACCCGGACTAACCGGGCAGATGTACTGTTTGTCGAGTTTTAAAGAACAGAAATTAATCACAAATTAATTACAAATTAACCATTACTTATTGATTATTTATCAAGACTACAAGTTAAAGGACAAGCCGCATAAACAGCAGTGTGCGCTTTTTCCTCTTCACCATGTAACCAACTTAACCATTTAATCTGCGTAGGATGAATACCCTTAGCAGTTAATACACCAGCACCAATTAATACTGCCATTACATTAAACATGACCAAACCACCAGCCACTACTAATACAGCAGTAGTAGGCATTACAGACTGTAACACAATAGATAATAAACAACCAACAGTAGCCATTAATACAACCAATGGAAAACCGACAACTAATAAGCACACTGCCAATGTAAAAGTCCAAATTAGAAAGCTTTTCATCATTAACAAGGAGTAGGTTTTACCCAGACTAGCACTTTGAGCCGAAACCATTTGTTTATTCTCCTAATACACAGCAAGTTTTAATGTGATTTTTTCCAGTTTTTCCAGTTATTTATCGCTATAGTGCGAACTAACTGTATTTTCTTTCAGTGAAATCCAGTATATAGAATCTTCTGAGAAAAATGAGCATTTCTTTACTAAAATTTACATTTCATCTCAGCTAACTATGAAATTCCTGCGGAATATACTTGAAGATATATAGATTCCTTATTCTATAAGCCTTTGGGAATATAGACTTATAGATTCTTATCAGGTAACAGTTGATCCCCAACAACCTTGTTACACAATGCTTAACATTTCTTATAACTAGACTCATAATTGAGGAGTCAGGAGATCCGGGAGTCAGAATGAAGAATTTTCTCCCTGGTTCGTGGTCCCTAGTCGGCACTCCGTACTTAATTACCAATCACCTATTTCTCATGTTAAAATTATCGAACGAAGGTAAATTTACAAAAACTTGTAAGTCAAACTTGTAAATCAAAAAACATTGATTAATTGATAAATAGAAGACTATGAAAGAAAAAGCATCTGCTAAATTTGATTTTGAAGATGAAAAATTTAACGCCCCACCATCTCAAGTCATTCCTTGGGGTTTAATGATCAACCCTCGTTATGGTACAGATGGTTTGCAAAGTTATGGTTTAGCAATTCGTGTGGAAAATGCTCAAGCAGTAGGTTTTCAACCAGATGATAACTGGCAACAAGTAGAACATGAATTTAATTCTGGGGAAACAGAACCAGTGTTTATTAGCACCACTCCCCGACTAGTGATTGTGCGTAGGGGTCCTTTATCTGTCAAAGATCGAGAAACGGGTAATAAATTAGGAACGTTTAAGGATAATTATGATGCTTTTTTAGCAGATAAAATGAAGTTTAAAACCTTTACTCGACATCTAATCTTTTTAGTAGGAGAAGATAAGAAATTTTTACATCAATTACCATTACAATTAACCTTGAGCGGTGCAGCAGGAGCAAGTTTTGGTAAGAGTTATATGGAATATCAACAAGGGAGAATTACAGGAGGTTTTGCAGGAGAATTAGAAAAAGCCTATGCTGGTTTTCAAAAGAAACCAGTAACTCCTAAAGGTCCATTATTTCACGCTCATGGTATTTTTTGTCCGATAATTGAATGTGAAGAAAGGGGAATACAACCAAATATTGCTTTAATTGCCTCTACTGTAGATTATAAACATCCTACGGTTTCTACTTTAACAGATTATTTGATTGCGTCAGATTCTCCAGAATCAGAAATAATTTGTAAGACTTTTGAAGAATATAAAGAATTTGGCAAAGAGACAACTAAACCAGATATTTCCAAAGCAGAAATGTCTGGTCTGACTAATTCTTATGTTTATGCAGATGATGATGATTTTGCTTATCCACCATATTAGACCTGTCCGATAATTAATGTAGGGACGTTCTATAGAACGTCTCTACAAGGGTTGTAAGAAACGCATAAGCTGTTGTGCCTTTAACTTGAATAATTAATACAAGCAAGATGCTTGTGCTACTGTAACTTCAGGTTTTTTAATTATACAGTGAGTGCTGCACATTAGCTTATCTAATTATCACAAGATGTCTATTAACTAATGAGTAAGCTGTTGTGCTTTTAATTTGGATAACACTAAACTTGATTAATGGTGCATTACGGCTCTGCCTAATACACCTTACAAGTAGTTAAATTTTTTGTAAATTCAAATACTATCACTATATCAGCTACCATATCAGCTTTCAGCTAAGAATAAGAAAACTGAAAGTTGACGGTTATTTATCAGATAATTTATTTATGAGCGATAATTTCCTAGAATAATAAACAACAATGAAAAAGACTTATAAAAGGTGTAGGTACAAAAAATGCTTAAAACCGTTGCTGAGGTGATGAGTAGTGATCCTATCTCTGTTGCTCCTCAAACTCCGTTAAAAGAAGCTATCAAAATTTTGGCAGAAAAACATATTAGTGGTCTACCTGTCATTGATGACACGGGTAAATTAGTGGGCATTATCTCAGAAACAGACTTAATGTGGCAAGAAACTGGCGTAACTCCACCAGCATACATTATGTTGTTAGATAGCGTGATTTATTTACAAAATCCTGCTACTTATGAGCGGGATCTACATAAAGCGTTAGGCCAAACTGTTGGGGAAGTAATGAGCAAAAATCCTTTAACTATTTCTCCTGATAAGTCTATCAAACAAGCGGCAAAGTTCATCCAAGACCATAAGGTTCATCGTTTACCTGTAATTGATAATACTGGTAAGGTCATTGGCATTCTCACTCGTGGTGATATTATCCGCGCTATGGCTGCTGAATAGGTTATAGGTGACAGGTGATCAAAATTTTACCAATTACCCATCACCAATTACCCATCACCAATTATCAATTATTTTAAAAGGACTAGTTTAATGACTGTTTCGGCCGATTCTGTGAGAGAATTATTAAGTTCGGAAAATTTTGGCGATCGCTTACGTGCAGTGAATCAAATTCGAGAATTAGAACCCAAAACTGCCTTAGAATTAGTACAAATCGCTATTTCTGATAAAAACGCCCGTGTACGTTATTCTGCTGTGAGTCAATTTGATACTCTCGGATCCCAAGATTTGGATTTAGCTTTGGATGTCTTGCGGAAATTACTCAAAGATCCTGAACCGGATGTACAAGCCGCTGCCGCAGACTGTTTAGGTGCTTTGAAGTTACAGGCTGCTTTTGAAGATATCAAGGAACTTTATGAGACTACCCCGGAATGGTTAGTACAATTTAGTATTTTGTCTACTTTAGGATCTTTAGGTGATCCGCGAGGCTTTGACTTGTTAAAGGAAGCATTAAATTCTGATAATGGCTTAGTGCAAACTGCGGCTATTAGTTCTTTGGGAGAATTGGGACATGAAGATGCTCTCAATATTTTAGCTCCTTATGTCAGTAATCCTGATTGGCAAATTCGTTATCGTCTAGTTCAGGCATTAGTGAATTTAGCAGATGCACAAACAAAACCTTTATTAGAACAGTTAGCTAAGGATGAAGTCGAAGTTGTTGCTAATGAAGCAAAGCAGGCTTTGACATAAAAAATAATATCCCCAATTTCTTCCAGAAAAGGGGATATTATGCACTATCACACAAGATACAACAATTCTATGGCCATGTAGTGATTAAAAATACTACTAGCGCAGTAATCGCTAAAATACCTTGAATTACATTCCCAAGCACAGTACCTACCGTAATACCAATACCAGCTTTTATCGCGGGCCATAATTGACGTTGATACAAAAGTTCTCCCACAATTGCACCGAGTAAAGGACCAAATAAAATACCTAATAATGGACCTCCAAAGGGTAAGGTGGGTAATAATCCAAAAAATCCTAATAGTAAACCTACAAAAGCCCCTATTTGTCCCCATTTACTCGCGCCAGCTTGTTTTGCACCTAAATAACCCGCTAAAAAATCTACTCCGATACTTAGAATTAAAACAATTATTGTGACGATTAAAGGAATTTTAATTGCTGCTAATGAACCACTAACAATACCCCAAATAATCATAGCTATTAAAATCAAACTACTACCAGGAATTGCAGGAACTACAGCACCAATTACGCCTACAATCATTACAGCAACTAGCAACCAATAAGTTATTAACATAAATCATCAACATGACTATTTATTTTTACAGTGTTTAGCTATCAGCTATCGGGTTATGACTAACGCCTCCGAATGGTGAAACTTTCAACATCAAAATTTTGATTAATTGGGGTTTACACAAATAAGCAAAATGTTGATAAATCAAAGGTTTGATAGTGATACAGCGAATCTTATCGAAGTGAGGTAAATATTTAGCGGTAATCTTGCCCGCAATACAATATTTTTATCATTTAGATTTGTATGTAACGAGTTTAATAAATGCTATAAACTGTGAAATCTCCTCACTGACTCCTAACTCCTGTTAATTATCCATTGTCACAGCTAATTTATCTGCTATACCTTTAATCCAATTTTCATCTTGTCTAGTATAACTGCGTGGAGCATTTGCACCTAATATTAAAACTCCTTTTGTGCCTATAGGTTGACAAATTACACCTTGTGTGTTTTCTGGTAAATAGTCAAATTCAAATCTCCCTGGATAGACTTTTAATGCTACTAAATAAACGGGTTTATGTGTGTCTAATACTCTTTTGACGATCGCCCCAGGAGTGACAACGGATTTTTCCGGTAAAATTCCCCTTCTTAATAAAACTTTACCTTCATAATAGACAATGAGCGATCGCGTGACCGTATTAGTTAATAGTAAATGTGATGCCCAAGCCAATTCGGTTTTTACTGAATCTGATAAATCATCAGCTAAGGTAAAACCTTCTTTTCCCAATAGTTCTACTGTTTCTGGTAAGCGCGGTTGTACTTGTTGCCAAATTAATCCCGTTAAAATTAATACTGCACTTAAGATAACTCCTAAGACATCTCCTCGTGCTTGAGAGTCGGTAATGTCCGGTGTTAATAGACGGTTAATAAATAATAGTGTAGCTCCTAAACTTCCAGCTACTAATGGTAAAAGTCGCAAAACGCGACTAGAATCGGATTTTGACATCTCAAGTATAATTCAACAATGTATTTTATAATATGGGTTACTATTATCTTGTTTGATTTAAGGTATTTGCGCTGTTTTGGTAGATTGCGCTAAAGCGCAACTACGCAAGCAAGAATACCTGAATACTACTCTTCTCCTGGCTCAAGTATTCTTTGAAACAGATAACCAGTACCTCTAGCAGTTAGTATCAATTCTGGGTTACTAGGATCATCTTCTAATTTTGCCCTTAACCGAGAAATATGTACATCAACTACACGAGTATCTACATGACGTTCGGGTGTATATCCCCATACCTCTTGTAAAATTTCTGACCGAGAAAATGCTTCTCCTGAACGACTTACCAATAGTTCTAGCAGGCTAAATTCCATGCCAGTCAACCTAATACGTTCATCACCCTTATAAACTTGCCGTTTATTGGTATCAATTCTGATGGTGCTAACATGAATCACTCCGGAACTAGGAATACCATTTGCACCTGTTTTATCTACTCTACGCAGTACAGAACGAATTCGCGCTTCTAGTTCTTTGGGAGAAAATGGTTTGACGACATAATCATCTGCACCCAATTCTAAACCGGTGATGCGATCTGCCACATCTCCTAAAGCTGTAAGCATAATTATGGGTACGTCGGACTCTTTGCGTAATTCCTGACAAACTCCATAACCATCTAGTTTGGGCATCATTACATCCAATACTACTAGATCCGGTTCTGCTTTACGAAATGTTTCTAAAGCCTCTTCGCCATCCCCAGCCGTTACCACGTCATAGCCTATCATGGAAAGGCGTGTTTCCAAAATCCGGCGAATGCTGGCTTCGTCGTCTACTACCAGGATTTTTTCTTTATGACTTTCCAAGTTTTTTCATGCTCCTTAAGTAAAATTTTTCATCTTTAATTGTTATTATCATAATTATTAGAATATCATTCTTTAATTGATCTGGAAAATGCTATAACTATTACTATTATTAGCTGTCGGTTTTTTCCAAAAATTAATAAAAAATTAAGATTATTACCTAGATTTTCAGCATGGCAAAGCCAAAAACTTTCTTTATTTGCAGTAATTGTGCATCGGAGTCTTCCCAATGGTTTGGTAAATGTCCCTCCTGTGGTACTTATAACTCTTTGGAGGAGCAGTTTACTATTCAATCTTCGGTGGATGTTCCTGGCCGGGGTGGAGTGGGTAATTGGCAAAGTGGTTCACCTACTTCTAAATCTCCTGGAAAACCTCCCAAAGCTAGGGCTGCTTTGACTTTTGACCAAATTAGCGATCGCCAAATCGCTCGTTGGGACTCTGGTTATGGCGAGTTAGATCGAGTTTTGGGTGGTGGTGTGGTTCCTGGTTCTATGGTTCTCATTGGTGGTGATCCTGGTATCGGTAAATCTACTTTACTTTTGCAAGTATCTAATCAATTGGCTCAAAAATATCGTATTCTTTACGTTACTGGTGAGGAATCTGGACAACAAGTAAAGTTACGGGCTTCTCGTTTAGGTGTCTCTAAGTCTGTTAATCTAGTTAATTCCGAAAATCCTGAAACTGCCGAAAGTTCCAAAAATTCCCAAAATTCTGATGATGATCCTGTTATAGAAATTTCCCAACATCCTATTTCTACTGATCATTTAAGTGCAGATTTATATGTACTTCCTGAAACTGACTTAGAAGAAATATTAAAAGAGATAGATTCTCTTAAACCAAATTTGGCAGTAATAGATAGTATTCAAACTGTATTTTTTCCATCTTTAACATCTGCACCGGGATCAGTGGCTCAAGTTAGAGAATGTACAGCCGCTTTAATGAAAGTAGCTAAACATGAAGATATTACTATGTTAATAGTTGGTCATGTAACTAAGGAAGGAACTATTGCAGGACCAAGGGTATTAGAACATTTAGTAGATACAGTATTGTATTTTGAGGGCGATCGCTTTGCTTCCCACAGATTATTAAGAACTGTTAAAAATCGTTTTGGTGCTACCCATGAAATTGGTATATTTGAAATGGTATCTAATGGATTAAGGGAAGTACCTAACCCCTCAGAGTTATTTTTAGGTAACCGTGATGATCCCGCACCAGGTACAGCTATAGTAGTAGCTTGTGAAGGAACAAGACCTATAGTAGTAGAATTACAAGCATTAGTAAGTCCTACTAGTTATCCATCACCTAGAAGGGCTGCCACAGGAATAGATTATAATAGGTTAGTACAAATTTTGGCAGTATTAGAAAAACGAGTGGGTGTACCCATGTCCAAGTTAGATGCTTATGTAGCATCAGCAGGGGGTTTAAACGTAGAAGAACCTGCGGTAGATTTAGGAATGGCGGTAGCAATTGTGGCTAGTTTCCGAGATAGAATAGTTGATCCTGGTACGGTATTAATTGGAGAAGTGGGTTTAGGAGGACAAGTGCGATCGGTGTCGCAAATGGAATTAAGATTAAAAGAAGCGGCTAAATTAGGATTTCAACGGGCTATAGTTCCTAAAGGGACAAAATTTCCTGATATTGGGATAGATATATTACCAGTTTCTAAAGTTATAGATGCGATTATTGCGGCTGTGCCTCATCAAGAATTGACAGAGGAGGACTTAGAAATAGATGAGTAGATATTTTTAGGTTGGGTTTGTTAGGTTTCATACCTCAACCCAACCTACTACTTTAGTCAAAAAATATCCCCCACATCCTCAGGAAGTAGGGGATATTTGTTATTTAAGTGTCTTTGAAAATATGACTATTTACTTAAATTGCGAATAGCGTAAATATCTATTGCATAGGCAGGGACACGATTCATAAAGTCTGTATCTAATCCCGTAATAGATTTAGCTAACTTTTCAAACTCTGAAGAGTTCCAATTACGCTCATGTATGGGCTTAGATTGTTCGCCTAAAAAATATGCTAAAGAACCTATAACCGCAGCAGATACCCAACCCACAACCAATAATATAACTAAGACTGTCATTTTTAATCCTCTCGCTTTATTTATTTCCTTATGTAAAGAAATATAACATTATCTTTACAAAACTTGCAATTTATTCTTTGGTGTGTATTCCGAACTATAAGGTAGTGAGAACGAGAAAGATTCAAAAAAGATCCTCAAAAAAGATACCGGACTTCTTTAAGAAGTCCGGTATCTGAGTGTTATCATGAGTGCGATAAAAATGAGAAGTAAAACGTTATTAGGGGAGTTTGACATGAGTACCATAAAAATGAGAATTAAAACGTTATTAGTCGCATCTTCTATATTTTTGGCTAGTTTAACTATAAATAGTCCAGTATTATCTCAAAATATTACAGGAAAATTTGACTTTTATGTTTTAAGTTTGTCTTGGTCGCCTGATTACTGCGCTAAAAATGGTAGTCGTGATCCACAACAGTGTAAAATAGGTAAAAAATTAGGTTTTGTATTGCATGGTTTATGGCCACAAAATGAAAAAGGTTATCCTGCTAATTGTACAACTCAAAAATTACCCAGTGCTGTAAAACAAAAATTTCCTGGTTTATTTCCCAGTGATAAACTTTATAATCATCAATGGAATAAACATGGAACTTGTTCTGGTAAAACTCCCGAGGAATATTTATCATTTAGTAAAAAATTAAAAGATTCTGTAGCTATTCCTTCAGCTTATCATCTTCCAAAACAGCCTTTTCGCACTACAATTAAAGATTTAAAAACTGCTTTTATTAGTGCTAATAGTGAATTGTCTCCTAATAGTATAGCTCCCTATTGTTCTGATTCTGGAAGATTTTTAAAAGAGGTATTTTTCTGTTTTTCTAAAGATGGAAAAGCGGGTATTTGTAGTCAGGAAATAATTAAGCGATCGCAAAAAAGTTGTGGTCAAGCGAATTTTCTAGTTAGGGGATGGTGAATAAAGCCAAGACCTAGATAAATTAATTTCAGTCCTTGTTTGAGTTAAACAACTGCAAAGTTTTTGAAGGTCAGTGTGTCAAAATAAAGCATTTTGAGGATGAAATATGGAAAAATTTGTTAGCAATTCATCAATTGTCCCGACAACGATTTAATGCATATACAAGTTTAATCAGCACAAAATGTCTCTCAATACGCTTGATAAATTAATAACTTGCTGATTGGCTAGATTTAAAAATCTGACAGATTTTACAATAGCAGAAGTGTAAAAAAGACCCATCACCTGTCACCATTTCCTGTTATAAATAAGGAAAAGAAATTTTAATGGTGTAAACTTATGCCAAGAACTCCTAATGAATATGCTGTTTTTCTACTGTTAGAAACTGGTCATCGAGAAGAGGTACGTTTTCCAACGATTCAAGACTTTCAGAAGTGGTATAGTGGAGAGCTTGTACCTAAATCTGCTTCAGAAGATTTTATTAGTGTACCGATTAAAAATATCCAGGGAGAATATATGGTAGTAAGGCCGTCTCGAATAGTGGGTATTCGAGTAGAACCTGTATTTAATTCTAGTATTGAAAGATAAATGATCAGAAAAACCGTTGCTTTGCTGTCTTTGAGTTTGGGAATAACTTTAGTAAACCCATTATCCCTAGTGTTTGCTCAAGATGCTAATTCTCAACCCATCACAATACCTGTTACAGTGGAAACAGAACAACCACAACCATTACCTGCTTTACAACCTATTACAGTACCAGCAACTTGTAATCCTGGAAATTGTCTAGGTTGGGATGAACAACTTTGGAATAATGGGAGACGAAAAGGTGATAAAGATGCTTTATTAGCTTCTATAGATCATAGTTTGCGTTATTTAGAAACAAATAACGCGGCAATGATATACGCGAATTATCCCATTAAAGAGATTACTTTAAATCGGGTACACCGTAGTTTGGTCCGGTTTCGTCAATTATTGGTTAATTCTAACTCACCAGCTGAATTACAAGCGGCAGTAAGTCGGGAATTTGTCTATTATCAATCTGTTGGTAATGATGGTAAAGGTACTGTAAAGTTTACCGCTTATTATGAACCAGAATATGTGGCCAGTCGTGTCAGAACTTCAGTGTACAAATACCCATTGTATCGTATACCTCCGGACTTTGACAAATGGGCTAAACCACATCCTAAACGGGTAGAATTAGAAGGTAGAGATGGGTTATTAGGTAATCAAAGTAGGTTACAAGGTTTAGAAATTCTCTGGTTTAGAAATCGCCTAGATGCGTATATGATTCACATTCAAGGATCAGCGCAAATTAAATTAACTAATGGACAGAGAACTTCTGTAGGTTATGATGCTGGTACAGATTATCCTTGGACTAGTATAGGTAGGGAGTTAGCTAAAGATGGTAAGTTACCATTAGAAGGTTTAACTATGCCTAAACTAATTAGTTACTTCCGTAAACATCCCCAGGAATTGAGTAATTATTTACCTCGGTGGGAAAGATTTGTTTTCTTTAAGGAAACTGGTGGTACAAAGGCTACAGGTAGTATAAATGTTCCTGTGACTCCAGAACGTTCTATTGCTACAGATAAGTCTTTAATGCCTCCAGGAGCGTTAGCATTAATTAGTAATGCTTTTCCCTATCCCAATGGTAGAGGAGGGCTAGAAAGACGCAGCGTACAACGTTTCGTGTTAGATCAAGATACAGGTAGTGCTATTAAAGGACCTGGTAGAGTAGATTATTTTATGGGTACGGGTAAATTAGCGGGCGATCGCGCAGGTATTACGGGTGGTAATGGTTCACTGTTCTATTTATTGTTGAAGGAATAGGATTCAGGAGTTAGCAGTCAGTTATCCATTTTGATTGGGATTTAGGCGGATAAAACAGTTTAGGGCTTACGCAAGTGTCACACTAAAAAATCTGTTGAGTGGGTGCGTCAGGTATCAATAATTTGGTTATTTACATGATTTATACTTTCTGACGTGGTTGGTGAGCTTGTCAAACCACACCCTACCAATGTGCCAGTTGCGTAAGTCCTGAGTTTAAATAAAAAAATGGTAACAGGTAAAAGCAATATTACCTATTACCATTTATTAAGTTAATTGCTAAAAGCTGATAAATGATAGCTAATTAACCTATTAAACCTTGAATTAAACCAGAATTAAGGGTTAAAAAGTAAGCGGTAACAGCACCACCAATACCACCAATCAAGAAAGCACTAGCGAAGTTTGTCCAGCTTTCCTTAGAATTAAAAGCATCCACAGGAGGATTAGGTACAGTTACACTAGCCAGAGCTTTATTAGGATTGCTATTAGCATAAAGAGATAGGCAAGCTGTTAAAATCACAACTAAACCAATAGTTCCTAATAAACCTGCTAAACTTGCATTTTCAGCATTGCGTAATGGTCCTAATTTGTGGAAAGGTCCAAACAACAAATAACCATGAGCCATGCCTACTTCTAAACCGCGTCTGAAAGGGGTTAAACCAACACGGTAAGCTGGTAAGTTGTTAATAAACCACTGTACCAAAGGAGCAGAATTAATAGGAGTTACTAGGTCGCCTTTTTGTGGGTCAAGTCCTGCTGCCATAACTATTTCTCGATTCCTTGGATAGATTTTTGGATGGGTTACGTTTCTGCTTGACAGCATGAAACTCAACAGATATACATTTAATTGAATAACTAGTGAGTTTCATACTGAGTAAAGATGAGCAAGCACTCAGATACCAGTAATTAGCAGTTAGCCTTTTCAGGTTATACCTGTTATTTGGGTATATATTGGTTTCTGATTCCTAACTGCTTAATAATTACCTAATTTGCCAATTATGGTAAGGGGTGGAAAAGTAAGTCAGGGAAAAAGCGGTTAAATTCAATCAAAATTCCAGCAGTGATGCTTAACCAGATAGTAGCCGCTACGGGTGCAGTGGTAAGAAATTTTACCAAATACTTTTGGTCTTCTTTGTCAGCCATGATTTTATTCTCCAAAATTAGGTGAATGAAAGTGGATCAATTAGCGTGGAGACACAGTAATTTCAGAATCTTTAGCGGTTAATTCGCCAGAGAGAAATTCCTTGAGTGCTGCGGCTGGCCAAGCAAAGCCAGATGTGATAATAGGCAAAGCAATACCTAAATCAATCTGAATTTCTTTTTGTTCTGCATCAGCTTCTTTCTTGATTGCTTGTAAGTAAGCACGGCCTACCCAACCTATCCAACCAGCGATGTAGAGAAAGAGAATGCTAGGAATTAAGAAATCACCAGCACGATCTAAGCGGCCATCTACGATGAGGTGAGGATAGCCTTCTGGACCACAGAGTGCTTGAGAATAGCGTTCAAAACGTTTTTTGCCTGATTCGGGATCGGCAGTGGTATTACGGGCTGATTGAGCAAGCTCTTGAAAGGCTGGGGAGTCTTTACAAGGTACAAGATTTGCACCTAGAGCTTTAGCATCAGGAGCAAAGCTGAAAAAAAGACCAATCGCCAGGATCAAAGCAAACAATCGTTTCATGAAGTTTATTTCCTTCCGTTACAAAACAACAAGTTCTGTGTACAAAACGAAGCGGCTTGTACAGATATTTCAAGCCCGGACTATCCTTGGATATCCCCGGACATAGCGTTATAGAACCTTATAGAACCTAGTTCTATCCCGGCAATATCTTGCGTTGTAGTTCATTAATCAACTGCCATTCTAATTTTAATATCTTTCTTGTTTTTACCTTTTTTGTTGCGGTTTGGGCAATACCAAAAGGATAAAGAAAGATCAATTTATTTTTGGCGGCCTTCATTAATGTTTCAGGTGAACTAAATCGCACCAAAATGCCATAGATATCTTGCGATCTCTAGTGCTTTTAGTATTTAGTGCATCACTGTTTATTGAGATAACTAGGGAATTATCATACTCCCTTGCTGGGAACTGAGTAAAGTTTCAGTCCACAAAAGTTAAAGATTCGCAATGAAAATATAGAATAACAGGGTGAAATTAGGCGTTTAATTGTTAGAAAAAGTTACAATACACCATAAATTTAAAATCTGGTCATTTGCCATGCCTACTATTTTAGCCATTGAAACTAGTTGTGATGAAACTGCTGTGGCGATTGGAAACAACCGTCAAGTGTGTAGTAATATTATATCTTCTCAAATTCCTATTCATCAGCAGTATGGTGGAGTAGTGCCGGAAGTAGCATCACGTCAACATTTAGAAACTCTCAACTATGAAATAACACAAGCTATGGAGTCTAGTGGCTTGGGTTGGAATGATATTGATGCGATCGCAGCCACTTGTGCGCCTGGTTTGGTAGGTGCTTTATTAGTGGGATTAATGGCGGCTAAAACTTTGGCTATGGTACATCATAAGCCATTTTTGGGGGTGCATCACCTGGAAGGTCATATTTATGCAAATTATTTAGCTGAACCCAGTTTAAATCCACCTTTTTTGAGTTTACTTGTTTCCGGTGGTCATACAAGTTTAATTTATGTTAAAGATTGTGGTGTCTATGAAACTTTAGGAGAAACTCGTGATGATGCAGCAGGAGAGGCTTTTGATAAAGTAGCACGATTATTAAAATTAGGTTATCCTGGTGGACCGATCATTGATAAATTAGCACGTAATGGCAACCCCCAGGCTTTCGTCTTCCCAGAAGGTAAAATTTCCTTACCCCAGGGCGGTTATCATCCTTATGATTGTAGTTTTAGTGGAGTGAAAACTGCGGTAATGCGCCTGGTACAACAATTAGAAAGAGATGGCCAAGAAATATCATTACCGGATATAGCTGCTAGTTTTCAATATACAGTAGTACGAGCTTTAACTAAAAGAGCGATCGCCTGCGCCCGTAATTATGGATTAGATACAATTGCCATAGGTGGAGGTGTAGCAGCGAACAGTGGACTGCGAGAACAATTACAAACAGCCGCAGCAGAACACAATATCAGAGTTTTATTTCCACCGCTGAAGTATTGTACCGATAATGCCGCCATGATAGCCTGTGCAGCAGCAGAACACTTTTCACGGGGACATATATCACCTATCACATTAGGCGTTCATTCCCGGCTATCCTTGAGTCAAGTTATGAAATTATATGAATTAGTGGAATAAAGTACATTTTACCCATCACCAATCACCAATCACCAATCACCAATTAAGCTGTTGTGGTTTTAATTTGGATAATAGATGCAACCTACCTTCCGCACCCTCCCATGTCACATTGAATACATTTGAGGATAATTTTCATACAACATAGTCTAAATCTTACGTGGGGATAGCGAAGCACTGCTGCAAGCAGTTCGCCAATTCTCAATCTCTAAATGACTGATTTTCGTTGTGTGATAGTTGAGGGTGCCGAATGTGGGATGCAAGGAAAATGCTTGCACTACAGTAATTTTAGGTTTTTTAGTTATACAGTGAGTGCTGCACATCTGCTTATCAATTCGTTAAATCAATTTTCAACCGTACATATAGATTACTTAACTCAGGCTTTGAACCGTCTTTATTTACAGCAGATGTAAAACTACTTTGCTGAAATATTTGATTTAATGCATTTTCATATATTTTCTTATCAGTGTACAATGTATCAGGTTCAATAGATACAATTACAGATTGTCTAAATTTACCATCCTTGTCAATGATTAAACTCGCAAATATACTTGCTGGTTGTAAAATAACATCATTAGCAAGCAAACTAATATCTATATCTTGAGTTTCACTACCTTTATATTCTGGGAATATATCTGGCAAAGCATCTACAAGCAATTTTCTTTGTCGTATTAATTCATTAACTTCATCTTTAATTAAAGGTGTAATAGTAGCAATAGCTCCTCCCCTATCTTCTCTTTGATCTGTTTTAGAAGGTTCTGGCTTAATATCTTGGGGTAAAGGTTTCTCTTCTCCTAATTTAACATCTTGACGACGTTCCCAGGGTTTTTCCTGTGGTGGAATTGTAATTTTTGGTTGTGGAGTATTTGTAAATGCAGGATATGGTTGTTGTTTAACTGGTAAATTATTTTGAGATTGATTATTTTCAGATTTAGTAGTTTTATCAGGTGGAAAGTTAGGGTTTTGATGTACTGGAGATTGTGAATTTTGATGTTGCTTATTTTCCGGTTTAGTAGTAGTTTGAGGGTTAGGATTTTGATGTACTAGAGATTGTGAATTGCGAGATTGATTATTTTCAGATTTGGTGGTTGGAGATTTACTAAGTTGATTTTTATCAAGTTGAGAATTTGTAGTTTGGTTTTTTTGAGAAGATGGAATAGGAGATGAGGATGTTATGCTTGAATCATTATTTTCCAAATTTTGTAAGTCTTGATCAGAAATAATTTTAGCAGAACTAGATGGTTTTTTAGCCAGTTTTTCAGTATAGTTGGGAGATTTACCACTATTCTTATCATTAGCAATGGATAAATTGCCATATTTTTGAGATATTGGAGAATTAGAAATATCAATAAAATCAACAGAGATAATATTTTTTTTTGAGCCAGATAAAGAAGATGAAAAAATAGTATATGATTGAATTAACCAAAATACCAATAAATGTAAAGATAAGGAAGTGATAGTAACAAAAATCCACAAAAAAGGTGAATCATGATGTTTCCTGAAATCTAAAGATGAAATTAATTTATGATCTCTAATCATAATATATAGGGAATAGGTATAGGGTGAAAATTAAAATTTTTTCTCCATCTTCTTTTAACTCCTGAAACTCCGCACTCGTACTTCAGACTTTTCTGATGCCTATTTTACAGGTTACAGGTTTTGGAATTACCGCAGAAGTTATTACAACTGGGTAATAACTTGAGTATAATCTAATTTTACATCGCTATCATAGCGTTATCCAGAATACATGACAATAACTCAGGACTTACGCAACTGGCACATTGGTAGGGTGTGGTTCAATAAGCTCACCAACCACGTCAGACAGTATATATCATGTAAATAACCAAATTGTTGATATCTGACACACCCACTCAACAGATTTTTTAGTGTGACACTTGCGTAAGTCCCATAACTGACAGTGTAAGTATACTATCAAAAAAGTACTTTCTTTAAAGTTGATTAGTAATTACAAAGAATAACGTAAATTACTAATTGAGCATTTACAGAACAACAGTAGGTATATGAGAATTATGAAGCAATTATTAGCTTTTTGCACTTGGTTGTTTAGGTTTAACTCAGTTCAACCTAGTCATTACCGTACATCTCACCATCAAAACCGTCATAATTTCTATTCTGGACAAATGGAAATTCGTAGAGCTACCCTTGATGATTTAATGAGTGTAGCTCAAATTATCGCAGAAAGTTTTCATTCGCAAACCGGTTTTTGGGGATGGGCTTTTCCCTTGTTTCGTCTAGGTATTTACGAGGATCTACGCCATCGTCTAGTTTTGTCATTATCCCATCATGTTTGTCTAGTAGTTGTGGATGTGTCTGATGGGAAAATTATTGGTACGGCCGAATTGGCGGTAAAATTTATTGATGTTGGGAGATGGGGGCAAAAATCTTGTCCGTATCTGTCTAATTTAGCAGTTAAACCAGAATATCGGCGGATTGGTGTAGCATCTAATTTATTGACTAAGTGTGAAGAAATTACCCAGTGCTGGGGATACGAGGATTTATATCTTCATGTACTGGAAAAAAATGCTTCTGCTTGTCAGCTTTATTTGAAGTTACAATATGATGTTAGTCATATTGACTCCTATTGGAAGGGAATTATACTTAATAGCTCACGTCAAATGTTGCTACATAAAAAAATAAGTAGAATAACCCAAGTTACTAGTTATAATTATAAACCTTTTTTATCCCCCTAAATCCCCTTTTTTTACGGGGAATTTGATTGGTTTCACCCCTTTTGAACTCACAGCAAGGGGGGATCTTGTACCCCAAAGCGGAAGTCATGCATTCAAAACTAAGACATTATAGGCTTTTTAACGATTTAGAATGGTTGGTTTATTTCCGCCAATCTGTACTAGTCGAGTAATAAACCTAGTTATTTGTAACTAGCAACTTAGGTTAATAGATGATTAGCTATGAAATTCTTAACATATCGCAACTTAATTATTATGTTAGTATGGTATTGTTTTTTGTAAAATGCACTTATGACCTGGTGATTTTCTAAGATTGGGCATTTACATATATTCATGACTATTTTAACTTCTGTACTCAGTGATTTACTCAAGTCACTACCTAACTTAAGACCCCAGCTATATTTTAAGGCTTCTTTAACTGCACTTTCTCATGCTATGGAAGATCAGGTTTTGGCGGCTACTTTTAACCAACCGCTAATTATTGCTAGTTTTCAACATGAGCGATTTTATCGTCAAGAAGCACACCGTTATCAACGGTTAGCAGAGAAAAGTAATCAAATATATGTATTATCTGTACTAGAAACAGAGTTTCGTAATGATTCACAATATTATGAAAAGGTGGCCTTTGACATTGATGATCCTTTAAGTCAAGAATGGCATTTAGTGGTCATTGCAGAGAATTATTCTACTTGTTTGGTATGTCACGAAAGTAAAGGGTCTCTGAGAAAAAACCAAGAACTACCTGACTCTATTCCTAGTGTAGATATAGATACAGCGCGGAGATTTGAAGGTATTTGGACTTATGATCGTATTGTCACTCTGAAAGCTGCTGAATTATTATTAAAGAGAATTTTACTCTATCGTCCTGAACTACAGGAGAAAGTTAGAGCGATTATGGATAGGTTTAATATTGATCAGGAAAATCAGGATTCTATGATCAGTACACAGTATGGTTACGATATTGATACTAATCCTTTTGTACAAAGATTGGTGACATATTTACAAGCAAGTCAATATAAACTACATAAGGCCTATCGTTCTATTGCAGCCCAAGCAAGAAAAGAAAGTTTAGTAAATTCTATTAGTACCGCAATTAGGCGATCGCTTGATCCTCATGAAATCCTCCAAGTAGCTGCCCAGCAGTTAGGTACACATTTAGAAGCCTGTCGTTGTCTAATTTATCGCGCCCAGGTGACGGATATAAAGGCTACTATTGAACATGAATTTTTAGATCGAGGTGTGGTGTCGGTTTTAGGGCAAACTTGGGATTTAGAGTATAATCCCCTATTTCAAGAAATCACACAACATTTAGAAGGGGTCTGTGTTGCTGATACGATTACAGATAGTCGAGTAAAAAGATCCGCCTCGTTATCTGCTATAGTTAAAAAATTTGGTGTTCGTTCTTGGTTAATCGAACCAGTGTTATTTCAAGGACGACTTTTAGGTATTGTGGAACTACACTATTGCTATTTTCCGTCCCATGTATGGCAAAAGGGAGAATTAGATTTAGTTAAAGCGATCGCTACCCAAATCGGTGCAGCACTAATTCAAGCAGAATCTTTTTCCCACTTAGAAGAGTTAAATCAACAATTAGAGGCGTTAGATCGAACTCGTAGTAATCTTATTGCCATTACGGGTCATGAATTGCGCACACCATTATCAACCATACAAGTTTGTTTAGAGAGTTTATATAGTGAACCGGATATGCCTTTGGAACTACAACAGGTGATGATAAACACTGCTTTAGCGGATTCAGAAAGAATGCGAAAGTTAGTACAAGATTTTCTAACCTTATCTAACCTAGAAAGTGGCCGGGTAGAGTGGCATCCTGAAGCATTAATTGTGCAAGAATGTGTAGATTTAGCACTAAGTCGTTTACGTACCCGCAAAGAAGAAATACCGCAGATTAAAACCTATGTAGTTGATAGTTTACCCTTAGTGAGAGCCGATGGTGATTGGTTAGTGGAGGTATTAGCTAAACTCATAGAAAATGCTTGTAAATTTACACCCAGTATAGGTGAAATTACTATTGATGCCAGGAGTAATGAGGAAATGGTAGAAGTTATTGTGGGGGATACTGGTAGGGGTATAGAACCGCAAAGGTTAGAAATAGTGTTTGATCGGTTTTATCAAGAGGAGGGAGCTTTACGGCGTACTGCCGGAGGTACAGGATTGGGTTTAGCGATTTGCAGGCAAATAGTTACTGGTTGGGGTGGAAAAATCTGGGCCGAATCTAGGGGTAAGGACCAGGGTAGTCAATTTCACTTTACAATTCCTATAGTGGCAAGCGATCGCTAAAAATACAGGACTTACGCAACTGGCACATTGGTAGGGGTAGGGTAGGTCAGATATCAACAATCTATTTATTTAGGGTTTGTACTAAAAAGTCCTTTGATTGAGGCTAAGGAGATCAGGGAGTTTTTTGTATTGGACCTTTGTTTTGGTACTATACTCCTCAAAACCCTTGCACCAATTTTCTGTGCTTATCAGCCTCAAACTTTGATTTGTCTGGGTTTTATATTTTTTCATCAAGCCCTATTTACATGCAGTCTGATGCACCTTACGAAAGATTGTGTCAATCGTGAAGTATTTGCCTCTCATAAAGCGAGTTTTCGCTTTATTTGGGCTTAATTTTTTTGAAGTTCCGATAATGATTAAAACCATCCTTCATTTTCTAAGGTTTCAATTAATTGTAATCCATGAGGATCTCCTACTCCTAAAAGTGCGGCTTTTGTGTCTTCTCTTACTCCTAAATCTTGATCTTCGGCAAAGGCTTGTATTAAGGCATCTACGGCTGTAGCATACACTACGTTAGATGGTAATTCTTTACAAAGTTGGCCAATAGTCCAGGCTGAGTTACTACGAACTGCGGCAATGGGATCTTGTACTAGGGCTTCTATGAGGAAAGGAATGGCTGTAATTATTGCTTCATAACCTACTTCTGTCATCTGTGCTAGGGCACTGGCCGCCCAAAGACGAACGGCAGGTATGTCTGTTTTTAAGGCTTCTGTAAGGGGTAACAGGGAACGTTGATCACGACAGTTACCTAATGCCCATACTGCCCCTTTGCGAACGTAACCGTTAAAATCAAGGTTAAGACGATCAATTAGGGGTTCTACGGCTTCCGGGGAGGGGTTACGACCAATACCATAAGCGGCACTGACTCGTATTAGAGGACAATTATCTTGTAAAAGTTGGATTAATTGGGGTGTTGCCCTGGCATCGGTAATGTCACAAAAGGCACGGGCAGCTAACATTCTTTGCTGGGGTTGAGGGTTGGTCAGCAGTGTTAGCATTAATTCTGGATCCGGTTTGACTATTTCTGTTTCTTCCAGTGGTTTGATCTGATCTAGGGGGCTTTCTAAATCTTCTTCTGTGTCAAGTAAGGTTATTTGGTCTTCGTTGTAGATCATGATGGAATTTTATAATTATTTATCAATTATCCAAGGAGTCAGGAGATCAAGGAGTCAGCACTCTACACTCCACACTCAAGAGTCAGTTTTTAATAATAAGTCTAATAAGTAAGCTATAGTATATGCAATTTCCATAATTTTAGCAGGCAAGATGCCTGCTCTACTTTATTTAGCGACTATTTTCACAGTGATTTTACCATCCATAGGGATTGTGTTTGATAGCCCAGGTGATGATAAAGGTTGATGGCTGGTGTATTAATTTGAAATACTTGTAACCCGATTTGGCGATCGCCTCTTCGTTTTGCCCAAGTTTCTAAGTGCTGAATTAATGCTGTAGCAATACCTCTACGCCGATGTTCTGGTTCAACATACACTAGAAATATATGGGCATGACGATTACCTGTAATTTGATCTATAGCATTTCCTGCCCATAAACCAGCTATAGGGGAACAGAATTTGCTGTGATTACCTTCTGTTAACTGTGGATATACCCACCATATAGGAGTATCACGACAAAAATACTGTTCTACTGTGGTTGCTAGATGGGCAAAATTCTGATAGCTTCCCTCGCCGTGGGTATCGGGAAAGATTTCCTGATATGCACGCTGCATGAATTTTACCAAAATGGCTTTATCTAAAGTTGTGCCTTGGCGAAGATAATAACTGGGTACGGGAAAAGGGAGATTCAAAATAACAAAAGTTAAGGTTGATTTTGATCTAATTCATCTAGGACTTTTTCACAGTACCAGTTTTCTGCCATGCCAGGAAAGTTTTGTTTGGCTTGTTCAATTAATCTCTCTGCGGCAGCTACATCACCTGATAATCTAGCAATTAGCCGATTTTTGAGATAGTTACTGGTATTTTCTGGATCTCCTTCATCTACTGGTTTGTTAATTTTGCCAGGCTGTATTGGTGATGGTTCACGTTTTAACTGCCAAAATAGAACGTAATAGAGTGTACTAAAGATGATGATCAGGCTAATTGTTCCTAAAATGGTGAGGAAGTTAAAGGTGAGAGTTTGTAATACTAGTTGGGAGAGTACATAGCCTAGTAATAAACCTGTAATGATTAAGACAAATGTACCAACAAGGATAACTACTTGATTTCCCATATTTAATCTTCCTCTATTCCTGGTCTGTTAATTGTAGCTGGTTTTGAGTTCCAAGGTGCAACTAAGGGTAATAATAACAGTCCTGGGAGTGCTGCTACCATAGACAGAAGAAAAAATGTCGGCCAGCCAGTTACTTTAGCCCAGTTTCCTGCCGGTGCAGACAGTACGTCTCTACTTAAGGCCATGAGGCTAGAAAATAGGGCAAATTGTGTGGTAGTGAAGTTTTTACTACATAAACTCATCAAATAGGCTACGGTGACTACGGTAACTAGTCCGGCACTGGTATTTTCAATGATAATGGCGATCGCTAACATAGAGTAATCTTTGCCTATGATCGCTAGTGCATAATACCCTAAGTTGCTGAGTAATTGCAGGATACCAAATATCCAGAGGGCGCGATGAATGCCAGTTTTGGTCATGATTATCCCACCTAATATCACTCCTATGGTAGTGGCAACTAATCCAATAATATAAACTGTAGCCAATTCTTGATTATCAAATTTAATCTCTTTAGCAAATAAATTAGCAGTAATTCCTACTAAAGAATCTCCTAATTTATACAAAACAATAAATAGAAGAATTAACAATGATTTAGTAATGCTAAATTTTTCTAAAAAGATTTGTAATGGTAAAATTACAGCTTCTTGTAATGTGTGAGGTGTGATATTTTCTTGATTTTCATTTAGTTGAGGTTTAGGTAAAATAATTGAGGCACTAATCCAAAATATTAATAATCCACCTAAGATCCAATAAAATACTTTTAAAGGTATATATTCAGAAATTACACCACCAACTAAACCAGTAATTACGGTAATAATAACTAAAAGAAATATAACATCTTTTATTGGTAAAGATGTGTTATTTGTTGATGTAGAGTTATGTTCTATTTGTGGTTCTGAGGCAATAAAAAAAGTGGTAGCTACACCAATTAACATAAATCCTGCCATGAATAAATAAACTATATTCCAAGGCAAAAAACCTGCTAACCATGCAGCTAAGGAAAAGGCAATAAATAGGGCAATACGATAACCTAAAACCCACAAAGATGCACCTGTTTCAAATTCCAAGGGTTTTAAAATTTCTGTGCGGTAGGCATCACCAGCAATATCTTGAGTGGCACTTAAAAAAGCAATTATAAAGGATGTAATTGCTAAGGTCATTAATACTTGTGTATTTTGATTTGGTTGTTGCAATGCCATTGCTACAATAGCTATAACTAAACCAATTTGAGTTAAAAATAACCATCCTCTTCTTCCTCCTAAAAATGGTGGAGAAAATCTATCAATTAAAGGCGACCAGATAAATTTTAAGGAATATGGTAAACTAACTAAGCCAAATAGGGTAATTTTAGCAACGTCTACATTGGCATCTTTCATCCATAATTGTAGGGTACGGGTCGTGAGAAATAAAGGTAGACCGGATGCAAATCCTAATAATAACAACCCTGCCATTTTTCGGTTTTGAAATGCCTGTTTTAATGCTTGAATTTCGTTCATTTTAATTGGCAAAAATTTGTGAATTCAGGAAGATTATAGTTTCTTTGTAGCCATTTCTATTAGATCTTCAATTTTCTTGATGTTAGCATCTCCAGCTAAGTATCCTATACCTCGATGTAAGTGTAATCTAAATTGAGTTATCAGGGTTTCTCTGTTGATATCTAGCCCATCATTATGACAGCGTTGTTTTAATGCTAAAAGGAAAATATCGCCCATTTCTCCTGCAAATACGCGCCATGTCATTTCTACGTTGCTATCTTGGGGAATGGGTACGGATGTGGGTGGGGTCGGTTCAGCTAAGGAACGACAAAATGCCCAACGACATAGTATATTCCACTGTTCTATATCTGTGTTACGTTTGAGTTTTAAGAGTTGATCTTTGGCGGTTTGAGATAGACGAATGCGTTCTATTGGAGATTCCATGATTTTGGTAGTATGTAGAAGAATATGATTTTATTTCACGCACAGACCCAGAGTCTCGGAGTTTTATCTTAATTTAGTCAACTATTGCCAAAAGTATCCATCTTGAATTGTTGTTTCTCTTTTTCCAGGATGGTATTTTAATAGGTATTGACGGGCGATCGCTTCTGTTTCTGTTAAGTTTTGATATTCTTTTTGTCCTATTTCTGTATCTGTGGATAGGAGAATTACTTGATGACTTGCTGAGGGAAAATAGCGTTCTACAAGGTTATTTCTATGGGATGAATCTAATCTTCCCAAAGGTGTATCTATGGCTACTGGAAGGCGTTTCCCTGATACTTTTGCTAGTCCCCAAAGGAAAGCGATCGCTAATAATTGTTTTTCTCCTGCTGATAGGCGATGTTTAGCAACTGGTTTACCATTAAAATCATATAATGATAGTCTAAATGTTTTCTCATCAATAGCTATTCTATAAACTAAATCTGATTTATGTAGTAAATAAAGAAAACAGTTTTTAACTTCGTCTTCTAATTTATTCAATTTCCTTAAAGTCAATCTTTCTCTAAATATTTTTAACGTATTTTGTACCTCGGTTGCTGCATTAATTAAATGTTCATTACTTTCATGTTTAAGATTTGCTACTGTATAACTATTTAATTCTTTCTTAGTTTGATTAATTTTTATTTCTAATTCTTGTAAATTTTGCTTATGAAGTTCTACTTTACTCTGCATTTTACTATGTCTATTACGCCATATTTCCATTGTATTTTTTAACTTTGTATATTCTTCTGGTGTTGCGGCGGTTTGCATTTGTCTTTCTAATCTAAACATTTCCTCTTGATAATTACTTAATTCTAATAATTGTTTTTGGGCAGTATTTTGGCAAGTTTTCAGACGATACATTAAATTATCAAGTAAGGTTAAACTTTCTTCATCTGCATTTAACCAAGTTATTTCTTTGGATGAATTAGCTGTATATAATTTTTCGATATCTTCTGCTAAAAAATATTGAATATTTGTTAATTTTTCTAATTCAATATCTAATGTATTTAACCAATTAATTAATCTTTGATCTCTAGCAATTAAAACATCTTTAGCTAATTGCATTTGTTGAGTGCGAAATTCTTTTTCAACTTGATGTTGTACTTGAGATAATAAATTAGGAATTAAAGCTAAAGGTAACACATCTGCTGCTAAATCACATAAGGATTTACGAGTATTTTCAATAATTTTAGTTTTCTCTTCTTTTTGGTTATCTAATTGACTGCGTTCTGAAGCAATTTTTCCACCTTCAGAAATAAATTTATTTAAAGCATCATCAGATTTAGTTTTTAATTCTGTTAGTTCATTATTTAGAGATTCTAATTGATTTGTTAAATCATCATAAGTTTCTTGTTGTTTTGCTAAACGAGATTCAATTTCTTCCAATTTAGCTAAATCTTGACTATCAGCATTTTCTTTCTTTTTACGATTAATTAATATTTCTAAATCTATAGCTAATTTATCAGCTAATTCTAATCCTAAAAGTGCATTAATAGCATCAACTACAATGGGAGGAGGAGTTTCTTGTTCTGCTAATTCTTTAACTTGTTCTCCATCAAATAGAAATAAATTAGAAATACCTAAAGGTAAGATATTTTCTATATATTCATCCCAAATATTAGCTAAGGAGTCTGGCCAAGTTTCATCTTCTCCTAAAATACCTAAAGAGTCTTTACCATCTTTAGGGTTTTTTTCCCAAGTTCTGACGATGCGATATTGAATGGGTTTATCATCTTCAATATGTTCAAAAACTAATTCAATTCTGGTTTTTTCTATGGGGTTAGCTTTGCTATTGACGCATTGAGTTAAAAAATCACTATAACTGAGATTTCCTCTGGTGGAACATTGGGCGCGTGGTCCATATAAAGCTAGACGAATTGCATCCATAAGGGTGGTTTTTCCGCCTCCATTCATACCTCCTAAAAGGATAATTGGGCGGTGATTATCTTCATCAATTCTAGGGTTGAGATTGATGACTTGTCTACCAGCGTAAGGTCCGAAGTTTTGCAGAACTAATTCTAGGAATATCATGGTTGTTAAATAATTGATAATTGACAATTGATAGTTAATTTCTTTGTTTACCGATTTGGAAAATCTCATCAGCAGTTAAATTTAAGTTAGGAAATGTGGAAGAAATCAAAACATCATTACCCGTAAATTGAGTTAGTTGATATTCACCTTCAACCAAGTTATAAATAGATATAGTTGGTTGTTTAGGATTACCAATATATCTTCTACCTCCTAAAGCTAAATAATCAGCAATCCAATATTCAGGAATACCTAATTTTTCATATTCTGCCAATTTGGTTAAATAGTCATCTTGCCAATTTTTACTCACTACTTCAATGATTAAACGTACTGTTTTACCTTGAGTAATTGTAGAATCTTTATTCCATAATGGTTCATTATTAATAGCATCCCAATCTAAGACAATGACATCAGGATTATAACCAGATTTTGCAGAATCTACAGGTTTAACAATACATTGTCGGGGAATAAAATAAGGGAGATTATTTTGTTCAATTTGTACTGCTAATTTTAATCCTAAAAATCCTCCTACTTGTTCATGAGTTCCCGTTGGTTGCATTTCAATAATTACTCCATCATGTAATTCAAATTTCCCATAGCCATCTGGATACCACTCGGAAAATTGTTCTAAGTCTATTAATTCGGTTAATGTTTGTAACATCTTTTATTCTTCCTTTTTCTGAAATTTCATACGGGCAAAGTTTTCTGGTTTATTCTCTGGTTGACTTTCTTCCTTTTTTGATGCTGCATCTAACTTTAATTGTTTAAATGCTTCCCTAATTTTGGCTACATCTCCATCACTAGCAGCTTGTCGTAAATCCCGTTTTAAATGGGCATTTCTAATAGCATCTTCTTGAGATCGGGAACTTGTATCAAAGCATTTTTCTAAACTCTCAAAAATACCAATACGTCGCGCTTTCTTTTTAAATTGTCTTTCTGTATCTAACAGTTTTGACATTAATTCTAGGCGCATTCCGTCACCATCACATATTTCTTCTAATATTTGCCATTCATCACTACCAAGTAAACTATAATCTGATCCTGGACGAGGATCTTTAAATTTTTCTCCTGTCACTTCTTGATAAATACGGGGTAAACTATCATCAAATTCGTGTTTTTCTTCTAACCATATTCTTCTAATTTCACTCAATTCTTCTATGGAAATTAGGGTAATATCCCGCATATTTTCCGGTGCTGTTTGACGCATTTCTGTTTGTGCTGTTAGGAGTTTTCTTAACCAATATTCTCGCCAATATTTTGTATATGGTCCCGGTACTGGTTCAATAGAAGTTTCACCTTTAATATCACGTTCAAATAATTGAACTTGCCCCCACATCCGGCGAAAGTCCCTTTTATCTCTATCATCTCTAATATCTAATTCATTACGCATATCTAATAGAGGTTGCATCCATTCTTTTTCTTCATCATTTTGAATCATTGCCTCCATAGATTTATCTTTATTTACTAATGTACAAACCCAACATCCAAAACGTGAATCACCACAGCTACGAGTAGAACTATCAATAACTAAAGGACATTCATTATCTGCTGTTGCTCCTCGATACATATTAAATAAATCTTTATTGCTATATTCCCAAGGATTTTGATATTGATTTAAGTAAATCCAAACTTCATCAGTACGCCAATCTTCAAGAGGCGTATAAACTAAAGAATTTGGTAAACTTGCATTTGGACTTAACCTATCTCTTACTCTACCAACTTGATGTTTTCTCATAGTAGCTGCACGAGTAGCACTTTCTGCTTTTCGTGTACCTAAAACAATAATAGTTTCTCCATTAGCTCTTACTATTTGACGAATAAATTGATTAGCAGGATTAATCTTTAAACGCGAAGTACACCAGCGAAATTGATGACGAGGTGCAGGATATCCTTTACCAATTAAATTTACCCAAAAAGAATCTTCTGTTATTGGTTGTAATAAATGTGGTTTTATTGGCATTGCTTGTGTTTCTGCGGCAATTTCCATGTGTTTTAATGAAGTACGTACCCAACCAGAAACATAAGGATTTTCTACACCTGTATCTGTGGTAATTACATGAATAGTTTTAGTTCTTTTTTCTGGAGGTAATTCAGAAATGGCATTCCAAATAAGCTGTAAAGTAGCTGTACTGTCTTTACCACCAGAATAACCCACAACCCAAGGAATAGCATCTAAACAATATAAATCTTGAATTTCTTTACTCAGTGCTTTAATATCTTCTATAAATTCTGCTACAGTACGATTTTCTGAAGTCTGTATTTCTGGTTGTTGCGCTGTAGTCATGATTTGATACCTGCTAATATATGGATGCAACCGGATTTTTGCTTAATATAAGTCAAAGTACAGGAAACTAATTATACTCAGTGAATTGTTTTTAAGTTTCCCAAACACTTTTTAAAAACTATACTTTGATTATGCCATTTTTAGCAACAGTCAACTATTCCATCTCACCATTAATTTTTAAAAACTAACCATGACTGATAATACATCTGAACTAAAGGGTAATATTTCGCAACAGTACCCAGAAAATGCTAACGAAGAAACGTTATCTTTATTACTAAATAAATTTTTAGGTCAAAAAGACTATATTCTTGTCCAAGAAACTGAAATGGGTGGTATAAAGTCCTATGTGGGTTCTGTCACTTTAGAATGGTTTGCAAATAGAGTTAATTATGCTTCATCTTTACCTCTACTTAAACATAAGTACAACTCAGAAACACAAAATATTGAAATTGATGCCGATAGTATTGATGAAGTTCAACAACGTCCTTTAGATTGGTCGCGTCAAGGAGCGTTAGTTCAATATTTAGCAGCTAGAAAAAACCATAAGTTTCCACCAGTTTTAGTGGTAATTAATCAATCTTGGGTCGACGAATCTAAAGCGGAACAGTGGGATAATCATGGTTATGCTAAACAATCTACTATGGATTTTATTCCTTTAAATAAAAATGGTGAAGTGGGTTTACTCAATGTTGCTGAAGATAATGTGAGTATTTATGCTTTGGATGGTCAACATCGTTTAATGGGAGTACAGGGTTTATTGCAGTTAATTAAAAATGGTAATTTGCAACGTTACAAAAAGGATAAAACTCCTATTAATAGTTTTATTACTATATCGGAATTAGTAGATAATTATCAGGTAGATATTAATAATTTGAAAAATTTACCCCAGGAAAAAATCGGCATTGAGTTTATTTGTGCAGTTAATAAAGGTGAAAATTATACAGCAGCAAAACAACGAATTAGGTCTATTTTTGTTCATGTAAATTTGATGGCTGCACCTTTAACTAAGGGACAATTAACACAGTTAAATGAAGATGATGGTTTTGCCATTGTAGCCCGCAAAATTGCGGTGAATCATCCACTTTTAGCAGAGAAGAATGGGCGGAAACAGCGTGTAAATTGGAATAGTACAACGGTAGCAATTAATTCTACTGTTTTAACTACTTTGCAAGCGTTACAGGATATGTCAAACCAATATTTAGGGCAGAAATTTTCCCATTGGAAACCTTTGGAAAAGGGGTTAATTCCTATGCGGCCAGAAGAACATGAATTACAGGAAGGAATTGAAGATTTTACGGAGTTATTTGATAATTTATCGAGTCTTCCCAGTTATAAAGTTTTAGAACATGAAGACACACCTGTTTTGAGACGTTTTAGTTTTGAAAAAGGAGGAGGAGAAGGTAATATGTTATTTCGTCCTGTGTCTCAAGTTGCTTTAGCGCAGGCTTTAGGAATTTTGATTTTTAGAAAAGGTTTTGATTTAGAAGATGTTTTTAAGAAGTTAAGAAAATTTGATCGTCAAGGTGGTTTTAGTGGTATGGAACATCCTCATTCTTTGTGGTATGGGGTATTATATGATCCTAATAAAAAGCGGGTACAGGTATCAGGAAAAGATTTAGCTGTGAAGTTATTAATTTATATTTTGGGGGGAATAAATGAACAGATGGAAGTGGCTAATTTACGTAAGAGTTTAGCTAATGCTAGAAGTACAGAAGACAATACTATTGGTTTTGATGGTAGGTTGGTTAAACCCCAGGATATAGGTTTACCAGTGATTTTGTAGTTGTATTTATAGCGGAAATATATATTGAATAATAAAAATATCAAGATACCCGACTTGTTTAAGAAGTTAGGTATCTCAACTATTTTCTTTGTTGAATCTATGTTGAACTAAGAAACTTCCTTAAATCAAAATCTTCGTTTTCTTGATTTATATTCTGTTTATCAGAAATCAAATATAATAAAATTCTATCAGTATAATCAACAGAACCTCTTAATTCAATTCCTAAAATTTCCAAACCTCCATTAGCATACTCTTCAAAAATTTCATTACGTTGTTTTTCATATTCTTCTTCATTAGGGGATAAAATCCTAATATCTTGATTTTCTGTAAATCCAATTAATTTAATAATATTATCATACCCCATAGTGGCAAAAATTTCTAATCTAATTGGTGCTGGTTCACGTTTAGAAATTTCCCCCAAAGGAACACGCTTATTATGTTTAACTCCTAAAGCAGCAGCAAAAACTATCACATCAGCAAAAGTTTGAAACGGACCGTTTCCTCCATCAGTAGAGGTTAAACCCTTAACTAAATCAGCTTTATCTTTAGCAACCCTAATTCTACCAGTTTCCGCCAT
Source organism: Anabaena sp. FACHB-1237 (assembly GCF_014696225.1). Classification (GTDB taxonomy): domain Bacteria; phylum Cyanobacteriota; class Cyanobacteriia; order Cyanobacteriales; family Nostocaceae; genus FACHB-1237. The sequence continues at coordinate 128,970 of NZ_JACJPV010000009.1, forward strand.
AATCAACTTCCATTATTAATCAAGAAATATCATATCTCAAATCAGCAAAAACATTAATTTTCTTGATAATTTGTAATTTAAGTATCTTCTAATAACATAACATTTTCATAAACCAAAGACAAAGGAAAACGAAAGTCAACACTTTTTAAATAAACTTCATCTCCTTCAATAAAAGGATGTAATTCCCATATTCCCTGATCATTTAACCGAAAACAGTCTAAACCAATTTTTTGATAATCAATTAAAACGTATTCCTGTAAACTGGAAATAGTACGATATTTTTCAAACTTTTTACCTCTATCATAACCTTCTGTACTAGGAGAAAGTACTTCAACAATTAAACAAGGAAACTGAATAAATTTAATAGCTTGTTTATCTCTAGGATCACAACTTACCATTACATCAGGATAATAAAATGGACCTTTTTCTGATATACCTAATTTAGCATCTGACATGAAAGTAAGACATTTACTTCCCCGTAAATGATTTTTTAATCCTGATGCTAAATTTAATGCAATGGTAGTATGAGGAATTGTTCCTCCTGTCATAGCATACGCTTCTCCATTAAAATATTCATATTTAATTTCTTGCAATTCTTCCCATTTTAAAAACTCTTGGGGACTCATATAATTTCTATTAGGAACAGCAACCATTATTTTTTACCTCTTTTTTGTTGATTGCACTATTATTACACAATTTAACTAAAAAATCACAACCTAACTAAAAATATTTAACAACCAACGATTAATTTCTCCATCATCTTGATTTTGACTACGCTGAATTGCTTCTTTAACAATATCTATTTTTAATCCTGGTAAAACTTTTGATTCTGTAATTTTCCTACTTCCTCTATCAATAATTTCAAAAGCGATAATATCATAATTATTTGCATCTAATACCCAATATTCTTTCACTCCTAAACGTTCATAAAGTAACCTTTTAAACCCTAAATCATCATTAATACAAGTAGCAGCAATTTCTATAACTAATGTTGGTGCTGATAGTTCATTAATATTGATAGGGGAATTATTTAAAGCAGGAAATTTGAGATCGTTACCAATGTAAAAAGCGATGTCTGGTTGTGATTCTAATTCTCCTGTTTTTCTAAAACTGGTATTTGTTGCTTCAACAATTTTGATGTTTCTTAAAGTAGCAAATAAACTCACTACTTTAGAAATAACTGCATTATGACGGCCATGACGAAAACCTACTGGAGACATTTCTACTCTCATGTAATTTTGACAGTAATAAAACTTTGCTTGTTGATAATGGGAATTATCCGCAATTTTCATAAATTCATCCCAGTTAGATATTACCCATTTATCTGTAATAATTTGTGGTATATTATTTGATAAATTGGCGGATGAATTAGATATGTTAGTTGGTAAATCAACAACTGTCATTATATTACCTCTCTCTTTCAACTTCAATAATTTCCGTATATTCAAAACCATTACAACTTTGTCTCACTAAAGCATATTTTTCATCTCCTAATTCAATAAAATCTTGTTCACAATTAGGTTTAGTGGAATAATAAGTTAATACATATTCCCTCCCTATTCTATCAGCAATTTCTTCTTCAACTTCTACTCTCCATTGTGTTTTAGTTACTAATACCACTAATTGATTTGCTAATTTGGGAATTGTTTGGGCAATATGACGACGAGAATTAGCATCTAAACTGCCAAAAGGTGAATCCATGACTATAGGAAAGGTGCTACTATCGGGAACTATAATGATTTTTCTCTTTTCGTTCCATTCTCTGACTTTATCAATTATACTAGCAATAAATGACAGGCTGAGAATTTGATTTTCTCCTGTGGAAGCTGCTACTGGTGCTTCTATTCCTGTGGTATTTTCTACTAATATTAGTTCATATTTTTCGGTTATTTTGGGTATATAGGGGGTAAAAGAAATTTGAAAAAATATTTCTTGAACTCGCTTTTCTAATTGTAGTCTAAATTGGTTCTCTTGTCTATTTTTGACTTCTATTAATCTTTCAATTGCGTCTTGAGTGGCGGTAATTCGACGTTGTGCTAATATTTGTCTTTCTTCATTTTGTTTTTGTTTAGAAAGTTGTTTAATTAAACTATCTAATTGGGTTTTTATATGGGAAATTTCTTTTTCATTTGCACCTTGTTCTCTATTTAATTCATCAATTTTTGCTTCTATGAAATCTAGCCTTTTTTGTAATCCACTAATATCTTCATTAGGATCTTTTCGCAATACTTCCTCTATTTGATCTATTTCTTTTTCAATTTGGGATATTGTATCTCTGAGTTGGGTATTTCTCAGTTGTTCTCTATCTACATTCTCCCAAAATAATATGGCTTGTTTATCAAGATCATCTATTTGCGCTCCCATGCGAATTGCTGTTTCTTCTACTGTGGAAGATCCTGTTTTTCTTAGTAATGATTTGACGTGAAAATGTCCATGTCCTCCTTCTTTTAATTCTGCGCCACAAATACATCTTCCATTTTGAATTAAGTCTGATACAAATTCTTTGGAAATTCCTGATGTGAGTTCTCCTCTCTGTTTTAAATGGGTGATAATTTCTCTAAATTTACTATTGGTGTCTCCTAATAAAACTGTATAGGCTTGTTTGGAGATGATCTTTTTAATGGTTTCTTTGGTTTTTTTTAGTTCTTCTTGATTGGTACGTTTTTGAGTTTCTAAATTCTGCCGTCTTTCTTGTAATTCTTTGACAGCAGATAGTTCTATTAGTCGGTTACTAATGTCTTTTTTAAATGTCTGTTGATGTTCTAATTCTCTTTTGATTTCTGTTTGTCTTTGATGCAGTTTTTCTGTTTCTGTTTCTAGTTCTTTTTGTTGATTTAATAGTTGTTTTGTCTCCGCATCTCCAATTGCTGCTAATTCACTATCTAGGCTTTTTTTGGCTTCTTTTAAATGTCTAATTGCTAGTTCAATGACTTTTACTCCTAAAAATGTTTCTGTTGCTTCTGCTATTTCTGATCTTTTATCAGAACGTACTATTTGTTCTATTCTTTCTCCATCGAAAAAGAAATATTGATGTAATATTGATGGCAGGATATTGTTAATTATTTCTTCTGGTGGTTCAATGGGAAAATACCATTTACCATCGTCTCCAGAAACTTGAATTGTTAGTTTACTTTTGCTGGTTTCTAAAAATAAGTTGCTGCTTTTATGTGTGCGACAAGTGCGTTTTGCACGGTAACGGTTTCCTTCATGTTCCCAACCAACTTCTACCCAACATTCTATGGTTTGATTATGTTCTGCTTCGGCGATCGCTCTCTTATTTACTAACTGGTCAACAGCAGCAAATGCGGCAGTGAATTTCTCATATAATACCCATGTAAAGGCATTCAATATTGTGGTTTTTCCTGCGCCATTATTCCCATGAATAATTGTTGTATTTCGTAGGTCATTTTCCGCTATGATAATTTCTGGTGTCTTCCCATAAAATGACCGAAAATTATACAATCTGATGGATGTTAATTTCATTGCACGGCTTCCTTAATTATCATTAATATATCATCATTAATTGCTGCTTTACTCTTGCGAGCTAATCTTGATTTTTCTAATTTGCACACTTTTTCGATGATCTGTTTTACTTCTGGTGGTGCGCTCATAATTGGTTTTTGTACATCTTCAATGGCAATATTTTCACTCTCTGACTCTATATTTGATTCTATTAACATCATTTTTATGTAATCTTTGGTGTAACTAACTTTCTCTCTATTTTAACCATGTTTGCACCGACATTTATCACTGTAAATTTTATGTAATATTTTAAAATAAAAATTACAAAAAATTTGTTTTTTGCTGTAGAAACTAGTTGACTTTTTCCTATATTTAATGATAAATTATAAGATGATAGTTTTATAATTAAAATTTGCTTTAATGTAAAAAGATACAAATATTCCATTATAAAAAATATAGCATATAAATCTAAATCTCATTATTAAGATTTGTAAATTTTGTAAATAAATATAGCTCCAATAACAAAGTAATATTTAATACTAATATATTTATTGATAATTTTTATGTAAAAATTAATTTAGAAAATACTGATAAAAGATCAAACTTGTCAGGTATAGGTTGAGAAGTATGGAATATTATTGTTAAAATTATTAATGAATGATTGTAAAAATATTGTTTGATAAACCGATAAAAATATGACACAATTTCAATTAAAAGCACCTTTTACGCCCACAGGAGATCAACCACAGGCGATCGCCCAATTAGTAAATAGTATTACGAAAGGCGATCGCTATCAAACATTATTAGGAGCGACGGGAACAGGAAAAACATTTTCCATAGCAGCAGTAATTGAAAAAATAGGAAAACCCACTTTATTATTAGCACATAATAAAACTTTAGCCGCACAGTTATGTAACGAATTGAGAGAATTTTTTCCTGATAATGCAGTGGAATATTTTGTTAGTTATTACGACTATTATCAACCAGAAGCATATCTTCCTCAAACAGACACATACATAGAAAAAACCTCTGCAATTAATGAAGAAATAGATATGTTAAGACATTCTGCAACTCGTTCATTATTTGAAAGAAAAGATGTCATAGTAGTATCATCAATTAGTTGTATTTATGGGTTAGGAATGCCAGCAGAATATTTAAAAGCTGCCATACATTTAGAAATAGGCATGGAACTAGATCAACGTCAAGTATTAAGACAATTAACATCAGTCCAATATACCCGTAATGATGTAGAAATGGGCAGAGGAAAATTTAGAGTTAGGGGTGATATTTTAGAAATTGGACCAGCTTATGAAGATAGAATTATTAGAATTGAATTTTTTGGAGATGAAATAGAAGCTATTAGATATATTGATCCTATTACTGGGGAAATTATCAGTAGTTTAGGGATGATCAATATATATCCAGCACGGCACTTTGTCACACCAAAAGAAAGAGTAGAAATGGCTTGTACAGAGATTTATGAAGAGTTAAAACAGCAAAAATTAGCATTAGAAGAAATGGGAAAATTAGTAGAAGCACAAAGAATTGATCAAAGAACTCGTTATGATTTAGAAATGTTAAGAGAAGTGGGATATTGTAACGGAGTAGAAAATTATTCCCGTTATTTAGCAGGAAGAAATGCCGGAGAACCTCCAGAATGTTTAATTGATTATTTTCCCAAAGATTGGTTATTAGTAATAGATGAATCTCACGTTACAGTACCTCAATTACGGGGAATGTATAATGGAGATCAAGCTAGAAAAAAAGTATTAATAGATCATGGTTTTCGACTTCCCAGCGCTGCGGATAACCGTCCTTTAAAAGCAGAGGAATTTTGGGAAAAAGTCAATCAATGTATTTTTGTTTCTGCAACTCCTGGAGATTGGGAAGTTGAAGTTTCTGGTGATAATATTGTAGAACAAGTTATTAGACCTACAGGAGTAATTGATCCAGAAGTATTTGTCAGACCAACAGCAGGACAAATTGATGATTTATTAGGAGAAATTAAAGATCGAGTACATCGTCAAGAACGGACTTTAATTACTACTTTAACTAAAAAAATGGCAGAAGACTTGACAGAATATTTAGATGATCAAAGGATTAAAGTCAAATATTTACACTCAGAAATTAACTCAATTCAAAGAATAGAAATTATCCAAGAATTGCGAGATGGTAATTTTGATGTATTAGTGGGAGTAAATTTATTAAGGGAGGGTTTAGACTTACCAGAAGTTTCTTTAGTAGTGATCATGGATGCAGATAAGGAAGGTTTTTTACGTGCGGAAAGGTCATTAATTCAAACCATTGGCCGCGCAGCAAGACATATTAAAGGAACGGCAATTTTATATGCTGATAAATTAACAAATAGCATGATTAAAGCTATAGATGAAACTGAAAGAAGACGGGGAATACAAATGGCTTATAATAAGTTGCATGGTATCACACCACAACCGATTATCAAAAAATCTAGCAATGCCATTTTATCATTTTTAGATATGTCCAGAAAACTGAATGCAACAGAGTTGCAAACAGTGGATGAACATATAGATGAAATAGAGTTGGAGAGTATTCCTCAACTAATTTCAGTGTTAGAAAAACAAATGAAAGAAGCAGCAAAGAATATGGAATTTGAACAAGCTGCAAAATTACGCGATCGCATTAAACATTTACGAGATAAAATGTTAGGAAGACCGTAATTTAGTGATTAGAAATCACCGCTACACAAACAAAACCTACCTGGGTAGGTTATAATTTAAGTCCACGCAGGTGGACTTTGCTTGTGTAGTAGTGAATTACATTGGCCATGATTTTTTAATGATCAATTATTTCTCAAATTCTTATGTACCACTGACAAATACCACATATAATCATCAATTTTATAATCATCCGCAGCTTTGATAATATAATCTTGTGCTAACTGTAAATTACCTTGTGCTTCATAATATAAACCCACATAAAGATGACTGTAAAACTTACCCTTTAAACCTGGCAATTTCCCCACATTCAAAACATCATCCACTGTACACATACCTGCAAACAAATCATAAATAGCAACCATAATTTTTCGCGGATCATTTTTCACAGGTAATAATGAATTACGCGCTTCTTCCATACCCGATAACCGCGCAATACAAAGATATCTCCAAACCGTTTCTTCCACATCTTGAGAATTAACAGTTAAATCAATTTCAAATTGTTTTGCACCATCGGCAAATCTATCTACATAATAATATGATAAACCTCTTTGCCACAAATAAGGCGTAATACTAAAATCTAAATTTTCAGCCATATCAAAATCTGCAATAGACTCCTCTATTTTACCTAATTTAAAATAGATCATACCCCTTTGTACATAATATCTAGGATTATTTGGTTCTTGTTTGATAGTATTATTCCATTGTTCTAGTTGTGCTGCTAAAGAGGTTTTAAAAAACATATATTTATCTAAGTTGTTTGCTGGTAAATTGGTTAATTTCGTGACATTAGTAATTAATAACCCAAGTTGCTAGTTATTAATTTTCGGATATTTTGTAGTCTGTAGGGTACGTCAGGCAGAATAATTTAGGTTAAAATCACCAATTTTAAGATTCTGACGCACCCTACTTCATGCAACTGGCAACTTACATTATTATACTCGATTTGTTTGGTAAAAATCAAATTCTAGCCTTATAATAATTAAGGTATTCTTGATATGTAGGGTTTTAGCAATGCTAAACTCCTACTGCTTACGTCGAAAAAAAAGAGGAATAAATGACCATCAAAAGATTACTATTAATTGCACTTACACTATTAGCAGTGATATTATCAGGTACATCATTATTTAATAGTTGGCAAAAACCACAATTTCAAAGTCGTTTGGAACTCTACCAGACGAATATTATCTTACAGGCACAAGCCTGGCAATCACAAAATAGTCAAGATGATAGTTTACAAACAATTCAAGAAGCAGTTTTAGGAGATAAACCTTTAGAAAGCGCGATCCAACAATATCAAGAAGCAAGTACATCTATTGAAAATAGCTTGTTAAGTATCAATAAACAATTAGAAAGTTCAAATTCTTCTGAAGATTCTGATGCTATACCTGATGAAAAAACCATCAGAAAATCAATTTCCGAACTAGAAAAATTACTCGCAGAAGTTAAATTACGTTTAGGAATTTTACAAGCTAAACAAGGTAAAATAGAACAAGCTACTCAAACTTGGTATGAATTAACCAAATATACAAATATCAACTCTCAATTTCTACAAACAGCTAAGGTTTTAAATGGAATATGGAGTCAACCTTACCAATTATTCCCCAATTCTCAACAAGTCATTCAGAAAAATTTAGATAGTTGGTTTAAAACTACTGCTTTAATTCAACTATATCAATTAGAACAAAGAAAAGATGATTTATTAGCCTTAGAAATTGCCCAACAAGAAGCAGCAAGTACGGCTTTGTTCAAATTAGCCATAATTGCGACAATTCCCACCTTAACAGCTTTTACAGGGTCAATTGTGTTAATTATTTTATTGATACAACGTCTATTAAAAGGTCGAGAGTCAATATTAGCTACAAATAGTGATTTAGTTTGGGAAACTCCTTGGAATTGGGAAATTATTATTCAGGTTTTTGTATTAGGTTTTTTCTTGATGGGGCAACTTTTTATCCCAGAATTGTTTGCTATTTTACCTATTCCTCGACATAGTGGTAATGTGAGAATTGACGCTTTGACAATTTTAATTAGTTATTTAATGGTAGCTTTTGGGGCATTATCTGTTTTATATTTTTCCATCAAGAGGTATTTTCCTTTACCTGAGTATTGGTTTCGGTTTAATTTGTTTAGTAACTGGTTTTTGTGGGGTTTAGGAGGTTATTGTGCTGCTTTACCAATTGTGGTTATTGTATCATTAGTTAATCAAAAATTATGGCAGGGACAAGGTGGCAGTAACCCTTTATTGCAAATGGCTTTAGAAAGTAGAGATAATGTAGCATTAGGTATATTTTTTAGTACGGCGGCCATTGCAGCACCTCTATTTGAAGAAATGCTATTTCGCGGTTTTCTATTACCTTCTTTGACTCGTTATACTTCAGTATGGGGGGCAATTTTAGCAAGTAGTTTATTATTTGCTGCTGCCCATTTGAGTTTATCAGAAATTTTACCATTAACTGCGTTAGGTGTGGTTTTAGGTGTGGTTTATACTCGTTCTCGTAATTTACTAGCACCTATGTTTCTTCATAGTCTTTGGAATAGTGGTACATTACTGAGTTTGTTTATTTTAGGTAGCAAATAATAGCTGTCAGCTATCATTTTAGGACTTATGCAAGTGTCACACTAAAAAATCTGTTGAGTGGGTGCGTCAGATATGAACAATTTGGTTATTTACATGATTTATACTGTCTGACGTGGTTGGTAAGCTTGTCAAACCACACCCTATCAATGTGCCAGTTGCTTAAGTCCTGCATTTATTTATGAAAATATAGGGTTTGAGAATTATACTCAAGTCCTATTTTTTTATGTATTTTCATCATTTATGCCTAAGTGTTCGTAAATTTTATGACTTATTTAATCATCATCAGCTATCCTGTTTTCCCAAGGTTATGCAATTTTCACGCCATTTTTACAAAATTATCCTGATAAGTATATTATAAATTCGTAAATGATAGTCATACCAGTTTTAAAAACTTTAAAAACTTTATTTAGAAGGAAAATATACTCTCCATATTTTCTATCTTCTCTATTACCTAATATACTGAAATTATGACCCATCTTAAATCATCTCACGCTACAAAACAAATATTAGCTAGTTATGCTGCAATTATCTTTGGTGGTTTTGGACTGCATAAATTTATTTTAGGTTACAAATCTGAAGGGTGTATAATGTTAATTATTGCTGTAGTTGGTGGTGCTTTAACCTACGGTTTTGCATTAATAATTATGCAGATTATTGCACTAATTGAAGCTATGATCTATTTAAACAAAAGTTCTGAAGATTTTAGTAATACTTATTTTGTCAAAAAACAAGGTTGGTTTTAATTCATACATCCATATCCCTGAATTATTGAAGAAGTCGGGGATATTAAGCTGTTGTGCTTTTAACTTGAATAATTAATACAAGCAAGATGCTTGTGCTACTGTAACTTCAGATTTTTTAATTATACAGTGCTGCACATTAGCTTATTAATAGGACTTACACAAGTGTCACACTAAAAAATCTGTTGAGTGGGTGCGTCAGATATCAACAATTTGGTTATTTACATGATTTATACTGTCTGACGTGGTTGGTGAACTTGTGGAACCAGACCCTACCAATGTGCCAGTTGCGTAAGTCCTGATTAATTTTTTTAATCTTTAATTTCTGATTTTCAACTATCATATTTGGCATAATCAATAGATAGTTAATATAAGAATTAGCCATGCAAACTCAAATTATTCCCAACCCTGAACATAAGACAGAAAAAATTATTTTCGATGTTAGAGGTATGAAATGTGGAGGTTGCGTTAAAGCAGTAGAAAAACAGCTTAACCAACATCCAGAGGTAAAAAGTGTATCTATTAATTTAGCAACAGAGATGGCTGTTGTAGAAATGGAATTTAACAGTATAGATCCGGAAAATTTGGTAAAAGAATTAACAGATAAAGGTTTTCCTAGTCAAATACGCACTAATAAAAGTATAACTAATATATCGGCGATCGCTGATTATACCACTAGACAACGCCAGGAAATACGAGAAGTTAACCAACAGTTAGTAATTGCTGGTTTATTACTTTTATTATCAGGAATTGGTCATTTTCAACATTTTGGTGTCATTTTACCCTTTTTTAATAATATTTGGTTTCATTGTGGACTAGCTACCATTGCGATTTTAATTCCTGGATGGCCTATATTACAAGATGGTTGGCTGGGTTGGCGAAGAAATGCGCCTAATATGAACAGTTTAATTGGTTTGGGAACATTAACAGCCTATACTACCAGTCTAATTGCTTTGTTTTTCCCTAAAATTGGTTGGGAGTGCTTTTTTGATGAACCAGTAATGATGTTAAGTTTCATCCTGTTGGGAAGAGGTTTGGAAAAACGCGCTCGTAGTAAAGCAGCAAAAGCCTTTAGAAAATTATTAGCATTAGCACCACAAACGGCAAAGTTAATTATTAAACCTGATGAAGAGAAACTACTCTCTAGTGAAAATATCATTGAAATTCCAGCCGAAGAAGTGCGTAGTGGGGAATGGCTACAGGTTTTACCCGGTGATAAAATTCCTGTGGATGGTAAAGTTACATGGGGACAGACAACGGTAGATGAGTCTATGTTGACTGGGGAGGTGTTACCAGTAATGAAAAAACCAGGAGATGATGTAACAGGAGGAACATTAAATCAATCGGGAGCGATCGCTATTCAAGCCACAAGAACTGGTAATGATACTACATTAGCCCAAATTATCAATTTGGTGGAAACCGCACAAACTCGTAAAGCCCCGGTACAAAAATTAGCTGATACTGTGGCTGGATATTTTACCTATTTTGTTCTCACTGCATCTGCTTTAACTTTCCTATTTTGGTACTTTGTAGGAACTCATATTTGGACAAATGTTATTCCCTCCGCACCAATGACAACGGTTCATATTATGGAACATACTAGTCACGAATTAGCATCTCCTCATGAATATTCGGCATTATTAATTAGTTTGAAATTAGCGATCGCTGTTATGGTAGTTGCTTGTCCTTGCGCTTTAGGACTAGCTACTCCTACTGCCATCTTAGTTGGTACAGGTATAGGTGCTGAAAAAGGACTTTTAATCAAAGGAGGAGATGTATTAGAAAAAGTTCATAAACTTAATACCATCATCTTTGATAAAACAGGAACACTCACCACAGGTAAACCTATTGTTAGCGATTGTATTGTAATTGATCCCACAGAAAATAGTCAATCCTTACTACAATTAGCTGCATCTGTAGAAGCTGGTACTTGTCATCCAGTCGCTAATGCTATTCAACAAGCAGCAAAACAAGAAAATATAAATATTATTCCTGCCGAAAATTTCCATACAGAACCAGGAAGAGGAGTTTCTGCTATTGTCGGTGGTAAAAGAGTCATTTTAGGCAATTGGGAATGGCTCAACTTCCATAACATCGCTATTAACTCCACCATAGAACAAACAGGACAAGACCTAGCTAATCAAGGTAAAACAGTAATCGCTGTAGCTAAAGAACAAACAGTAACAGGATTAATTGCAGTTAGTGATACTTTAAGAACAGATGCAAAAATAGCCATTGAACAACTGCGGAATATGGGTTTACAAGTAATGATTTTAAGTGGAGATAGAAAAGAAGCAGTACAAGCGATCGCTCAACAAATAGGTATAGAAAATCATCAAGTTAGAGCAGGAATTACACCAGCCCAAAAAGCTACAACCATTCAATCACTACAATCTGGACAAACACCCGCCATTGTTGCTATGGTAGGAGATGGTATAAATGATGCCCCTGCCCTTTCCCAAGCAGATATAGGTATAGCGCTACACTCAGGAACAGATGTAGCCATAGAAACAGCAGAAATTGTACTTATGGGTAACTCCATTACAGATGTTGTTAAATCAATTAAACTCAGTCGTGCTACATTTAATACCATCCGGCAAAACTTATTTTGGGCTTTTGCCTATAATACAGTGAGCATTCCCCTAGCAGCAGGTATGCTATTACCTAATTGGGGTTTTGCACTTAGTCCATCTAGTGCAGCCGCACTTATGGCTTTTAGTTCTGTAAGTGTTGTCACTAACTCAATTTTGTTAAAGAGGCTGAGTTTTTAGTAGGGTGCTTGACTAGTCAGACTTGGGGGCTTCTGTCGGGGTAGCTAAAAAATAACCGCAGCACGCCTGATACAGTATAATTTAGGAAAAATTAGGAAAAACTCAGATATGAAAATCGCAATTTCTGGTGCAACAGGCTTTGTAGGTAGTCGTTTGGTGGAAAGATTAAATCAAGAAAAGTATCAAATTATTATCTTAACTCGTAACCCTACATTTGCGGAAAAAATATTTCCTAAACTTAATTTTCCCCAGGTAGAAATTGTTAATTATAGTCAAATTGATACTAACAGTTTAAGTCAAAAAATATCTACCTGTGATGGAGTGGTAAATTTATCTGGAGAACCTATTGCTGAAGGAAGATGGACACCAGAAAAAAAACAAGAGATACTCAATAGTCGTAAACTGGGAACAGAGAAAATAGTCAGCGCTATCACTCAAGCAAACCCTAAACCCCAGGTTTTAGTCAATACTTCCGCGATCGGCTACTATGGTACTAGTGAAACTGCTACCTTTGACGAAAATAGCCCCTCTGGAAACGACTTTCTCTCTCAAGTGTGTCAACAATGGGAAGCGGAAGCTAATAAAGTCACCAAATTAAATGTGCGATTGGTCATATTGCGTTTTGGTATTGTTTTAGGAATTGGTGGTGCTTTAGGTAAAATGATTACACCTTTTAAATTGTTTGCAGGCGGACCAATTGGTAGTGGTCAACAGTGGTTCTCTTGGATTCACTTAGATGATTTAGTAAGTTTAATTATGGCTGCTTTAACCAATTCTTCGATGAATGGTGTATATAATGCTACGGCTCCTAACCCAGTGCGAATGAATGATTTAAGTGCCACAATGGGTAAAGTGATGAATCGTCCTTCATGGTTGCCTGTACCTGGTTTTGCTTTGGAAGCATTATTAGGGGATGGTGCAAAAGTGGTGTTAGAAGGGCAAAAAGTTTTACCTACACGCACTTTAGAGTCTGGTTTTGAGTTTGTATATCCTGATTTAGAATTGGCATTAACAGAGATTTTAAAGTAAGATAATATATTACGGTGTGTTAGTATTAATACACCATGATAATTAATTATATCTCACGCAAAGACGCAAAGACGCAAAGTTTAATTTGAGTTCATTTTGATGACTCTATGAAGTTTATGATCATGCCAATTATTTTACCTACATTGACTAGGAAATATTAGCTTAAATCAATAGTGATGGTTGTTGATTGTAATTGCATAAATTTCCAGATGCTTGCTGTAGTGACTGGGAATAAATTTCCTATGAACATAATTTTTCGATAATATCTTACGACAAATCTTTTTTGATCAACTTTTTAGATACCCAGCTAATCATACCACTAAGTAATGCGCCTCCCATTAAAATACCAATGGCAGGATTAAATAATGGTATCCATAATTTATGCCACAGGTCTAAACCTAAGTTAATTCCTGAAGCATCTCCAATAACTGCGATCGCAAACCATCCAAAACCTAACAAAACCAGAAATACATCTGCTACCAAGATTAAGTTTAACCCATTTAATAGTTTATCTTTCATATTAATACTTTCTTGCTCAACATAATATTATAGGAGATAGGAGATAGGAGTCAGTAATCAGTAATCAGTAATCAGTAGTTACAGCACATTCTATCTACAGGAGGTACACTATGAACACAGCAAGATGCCTGTGTTACAAGGGTTTTATCATTAACATCTGTACCTCATAATAACGGAAACTGCTGTATTAATCACCAATTACCAATCACCAATTACCAATCACCAATTACCAATTACCAATCACCTATTCCTCAAATATCCATTTTCTCACTTTGAGTAAGTTTTTCCAATCAGGTTTTCTGGTTAAACCATCTTCGAGACTATTTTTTACTTCTTCTTTCCATTCTTCATTGACAAAAATCAATTGTTGTGCTATGTCAATATGTTCTCGTAAACCTTTTTGACCAGTTTCTAACATAGATAAAGCGAGATTAATCCGACCTTGGGGATCTTGAGGATTAATTTTAACAGATTTACTTGCGGCTTTATATGCTAATTGTGGTTGATTATCGAGAAGATATAACCAAGATAAACAAATCCATGCTGAACTGGCTCTAGGTGCGCGATCGCATACTTCTTTAAATACAGGAATGAGTGATTTTATAGATTCTCCAGCTTTATAGCGTTCTAATCCTTGGTCAAATAATTCATCAATGGCTTTAACTTCGGTTTGTTGTGTCATAAATTAATCAAGGGTACATTTTATGGGTAGTGAGGAGATCGAGGAGTGAGAATTTCACCTAAATATAAATTTTGTAGCTGACGGCTGATAACTGACAGCTATTACACTCCAAAAGATTTACCACAACCACAGGTTTGAGAAGCGTTAGGATTAGTAAATTGGAAACCACCGCCAATCATGGCATCACTATAGTCCAGCATTAAACCATAGAGATAGAGTAAACTTTTGCGATCGCAAATTATTTTAAACCCATCATAATCAAAAACTTCATCATTAGGAGTAATTTTATCAAGTTGTTCAAAATCCATCATATAAGACATTCCTGAGCAACCACCTTGTCTGACACCTACCCGCAGGCATAAGTCTTGACCTTGTTTTTCCTGAAGTGACTTGACTTGTCTTAGTGCTGATTCAGACAACAGTATACCACGTTGTTGAGTTTGTGTTGCTTGTGTCATATAATTTACCCCTTATGTGATTTGATCAATATCATCTACTGTTTTGACAATTATTTTAGCGATATTTTAGCGGTCTCTGGATAAGAATTGATCATCAAAGCAAAAATCCTGGTAAAAACATCATCCTTGAACTTATAATTAAGCAACTAGCGATTTTTGTTTTAGAATTAAGAAATTAAGTAGGTTTAAAGTTTCACTTATTGTTTACTTACTGGTAATTGGTGGATCGGCTTCCATACCCCTTCACACCCTCTTTCTATTCTCTGTTCCCTCATTTATAGCTTTATTTTGGTTCAGTTAGGTTTATGACAAATTTTAATCGCTCTACCAGTCGTCGGTTGCAGAAATTAACCCAAATTCCTTCTGTATGGGAGGGCGATCGCCGTCCATTATCACCCCCTCATGCCCAATTTGCCGATCCTGAAGCTAAAGGCGACTGTATTATTTGGGTAGACGCTTCTCAAGGCGTGGTGCGCTCTATGGATATGGTAGATAATAAAGTTGGACCGGAAGCCGTTGTCCGCACTTTAATGCGGGCTATTGAACATCCCCAAAGTCCTGCTAAACCTGCTAGACCACAAAGAATTGTCGTGCGCGATCGAGAAATTCAATTTTATCTACGTGGGGTACTACAAGATTTAGATATTGCTATTGATTATATACCAGAATTACCAATTATAGATGAGCTTTTCCGTTCTTTTGCGGAAGTGATGGATAACCAAGTTCCTGACTTACCTCCACAATACGCCCAAACTTTACGCCATAAGGCTTTGGAAATTTGGGAAGTCGCCCCCTGGGAGTTTTTAGAAGAACATCAAATATTATGTATAGAAGTAAATAAGTGGGATGTAGAAAAACTCTATGTCTCAATTATGGGAATGTTGGGGATGGAATATGGAATTTTATTGTACCGTTCCGAGGACTCTTTAAAGCGTTTCCGGCTATCAGTAATAACAAACGATGAAGAAAATAGTCACAATTTAGAAGAGGCTTTTCTCAAACAGGACTGTTTATTTCTTACTTTTGAATCTTTAGACGAAGAAGAAAATGAAGATAACGATTTAGGAAATGTACCAGTGGAAAGTATTGAACCTGCTTTTGGTAATATTCATCCCTTGGAAGGATTAAGATCAGTATTGTATGAAGAAGAAGCATTATTAGCCTTTGTAGCTCTTGAAAGTTTATTAAAGTTTTTCCGGGATCATCGTCCCCATTTGTATGAAGAAGATTTTGCGAATCTTAGCCAACGATATCGTATTTCTTTACCCAAAACAGATCCATCCGTTAAATTGGGATCACTCACAGTAACAGTATCTACTTTGCCAGAATTAGCCAGTGAATTGCAAGAAATGGCTGAAATGGCATGGGAAGAAGATGAAGAGGAGAAGGATCAACATCCTTTAAGAGATGATTTAATTCCAGAAGACTCCTTTCTCAGTTTAGGGGTTATACCTTGGGAAAGTTTAGATTATCTCTCTAGCAAAATTAACCAACAACCAGAGATAGAATTTCCCAGAGTGGGGGATGGTTTAGCAGTGGTTGTGATTCAAACTTCCCGCCCTAAAGCGAAAATAGTCATTGATAAGATTCATGAAGCAGATGGACTAAATGCCATAGGTTTTAACCCAGGACACAATCCTTTCGATGGCGATCGCTATGATTTAGGATTATTACAGACTAGGAACGAACATCTATTTCTCTTTGGTGAATTTTTAGAAAATGATCCTACCCATCGAGAAGCACGTAAAAAATGGGATAAACGTTGTAAAAATAACAATGGCTATTGTGCCTTAATTATTGCGAAAGGACTCACAGGCGCGTCCCGTGGTAATCCGCATTTACGAGATATGATGGCTTTTTTCCCAGCCCGATTTGTTACCGCTAAAGAACTAGGACTAGGTGTACTAGAACTTACACCGCAGTTTGATGTTGACTAGGTAAAAATATACTAAAATATACCTTTCTCAACCTTAAATACAATAGTATGATCAAATATATGACTATGGTAATAGTACATTAATTGATAGCATAACTCAGTGTAAGCGATGGATAGAACCCAGATAACAACCGACTTTAAACCCTGTTCTTATTCTTTTTTATCTAGCAATAGAGAGAATTTTTAGAAGATGAATTGATGATGAAACTCTTTGTACAACAGGGTTTCAGATTCTTAATTTCTGGTTTTTGATTCCTCACTCTGACTATAAGTTTACAAATCAAGTAAAAGTGTTATACTTCTAAAAGTATTAAGAATGGTAACATTTATCATCTTAATTTACCTTTATAGTGTAGGTTATGCCGATTTATTTCAGACCTTGAGTAGTTGACAAACCCGCAATTGTTAATAACATTAATGATTCAGTTACTCCTTTTAACTCCTTTTAAACTGATAGTCAAACTGTCAAAACCTCAATAGGGCTGATGTCGCTAAACCAACTAGATGAAATTAATATACAGCTAAGTGCATGATAATGACAAATAAAAAATGGGCGGTTAAACGCATAACTGTAAATTTGGCTACTCAAGAAGCCGAAAAATTAGAGAAATACTGTCAGGAAACAGGAAGACCTGCTACTGATGTAATTCGAGAACTGATTAGAAGTTTACCTTCACAGCAAGTTGAGGTGTAATACTTACTAGTGCAGGGTGCGGAGTGATGGGTAATAGTTAAAATTATTACATATTACTCCGTAAACTCTATACCCTTCCCCTAATGTAATACTTGATTGTTGACAGCAATTGTTTAATAGTTTGTGTTGTCAAATATATAATTAATTTAATTCAGTAAAAATATCAATATTTTAATTGTGATCTTACCAATATAATTTAATATGTAAATAGTATGTCAAGTATATAATTTGCATCTCGTTTTGATTAACCAGTTGATTAACCAGGAGTATCGAAAATGCCAGTAGGAATGCCTGAATTTGTGGAAAACCCGGAAAATCGTTGTCCGGTAATTTTACTACTTGATACCTCTGGTTCGATGTCAGGACAACCGATACAGGAGTTAAATCGGGGTTTAGCAGCTTTTAAAGAAGATGTGATGAAAGATGCTCATGCTTCTTTAAGTGTAGAAGTGGCTATTGTCACCTTTGGACCTGTGCGACTAACACAAGATTTTGTCACCATAGACCATTTTATACCGCCCAAACTAGAAGTAGATGGTAGCACCCCAATGGGTGCAGCCATAGAATATGCTTTAGACCTATTGGAAAAACGCAAACAGTCTTATAAAGATAACGGTGTCCATTATTATCGTCCTTGGGTATTTTTAATTACCGATGGTGCGCCTACAGATTATTGGGAGGGTGCAGCGCAAAGAGTAAGAGAAGAAGAAGAACAGCGTCGAATGTTGTTTTTTACTGTTGGTGTTCAGGGTGCTGATATGAATAAACTTAAACAAATTGCCCCTCCTGAACGTCCGCCAGTGACCCTGAATGGCTTAGATTTTCGCTCTTTATTTCTTTGGCTTTCCAGTTCTATGAAACGGGTTTCTAGTGGCAAAGTAGGGGAGGCTGTGGCATTACCGCCGGTGGGATGGGGGCAAATTACAACATAATCTGAATGAAAACCAGATCCCCGACTTCTAATATTAAGTTAATAATTTATTGACATGATCAAAGAAGAAGTCGGGGATGTTAAATTAGATTTTGAGGATTTATTTATTGTGGGTTGGAAAGCTATAGCGCGTTATGCGGTGGGAACAAGTCATAAGGAGCAAAAAACACCTTGTCAAGACTGCGGAAAATATCGCATTTTTAATAATGTGATTGTGGGCGCAGTTGCTGACGGGGCTGGGAGTGCTAAATATTCTCACTTTGGTTCTGAATTGGCGGTAGAAACTGTAATTAAATGCTTTGCTGATATTAATGAACTTCCTGATAAAAAGAGTTTTTCTCAACCACTTTCGGAAGTGGAAGCTAAGGAAGTTTTCGCTAAATTTGTCAATGAAGTTATTAAGGCGTTCAATAAAGAAGCAGATAATAAAGGTTATTCTGTCAGTGATTTAGCTTGTACTCTTTTAGTTTTTATCGCAACTCCTCAATGGGTTGCAGCCATGCAAATTGGCGATGGATTTATGGTAGTGCATCGCCAAGATGCAGAATATCAATTATTATTTGAACCAGATAAGGGGGAATTTTTCAACGAAACAACTTTTGTCACTTCAGCTAATGCGTTGGAGGAAATGCAGGTACAGGTAATTTCAGGTAAACAAGGGTTTATTTGTGCTTCTACTGATGGATTAGAAAAAGTAGCAATTCGCTTGAGTGACTGGCAACCTCACGCGCCATTTTTTAAACCTTTGGAGGAATATTTGCGAGAAACAGATAAACCAGAAGAAGATGATAAATATGTGATTGATTTCCTCAATTCTGAGCGGTTAAATTCTCGCACTGATGATGATAAAACTTTGCTTTTGTGTTGTTTGGAAAACTAACATATCACTCTAAAAACCTCTCCCTAACCCTCTCCTACAAGGAGAGGGAACATGAAAAAATGAGTTTTCATGCACGGGTTTTAAAGCCTCTCCCCTTGCAGGGGAGAGGTTTACCAGAGGGGTTAAAAATTGATTTTGCAACTTTTGAAATACCATTTGATGTTTATTTCAACCTATCTAATTAAAATCTAATTAAAATTCTATGACAGTTCTTACTTGTGCCAGTACAGGAAAATCAATTACTCTGGTAGGTGAAGAGATTGCTAATAGTGGTGAAGCAAAAGTTTGGCGAACTAATCAAAATGGTTATTTAGCGAAAATATACCATTCTCCCACACCTGAACGGGTGCAAAAATTAGCAGTAATGATAGATCACCCACCCACAGAACCAAATTCCCATCTTTATCATGTTTCCTTTGCTTGGCCTAAGTCAGTTTTGAAAAATGCTCAGGGTGATTTTGTGGGCTTTTTAATGCCAGAAATTAAGAATGGAAAAGAACTTATTGATGTTTATAATCCCCGTCGTCGCAAAGCTTTAAAACTAGAGATTGATTGGCGGTTTCTGCACACAACGGCGCTAAATATTGTCTCAATTATTGAAGCCCTGCACGTTGCTGGTTATGTGTTGGGTGATATTAAACCACAAAATATTTTAGTGAATAATCGGGCTTTACCTTCAATTATTGATACAGATTCTTTTCAGGTGAAAAATCCGAAAAATGGTCAGGTTTATCGCTGTTTAGTGGGTTCGGAAGGATATACACCACCGGAATTAATGGGAAAAGATTTTGATATTATTGAGCAAACGGAAATACATGATAGATTCCGGTTAGGGGTAATTATCTATCAATTATTATTTGGTGGTAATAGTCCTTTTCAGGGAAAATGGACTGGTGCAGGGGAACCTCCAGAACCTAATGAACTTATCCGTCGGGGTTTATGGGTTAATGGGTCAAATACTTTAATTACCGCAGCAGCAAGAACAATTCCCCTAGAGATTGTCCATCCAGAAATTCAGCAATGTTTTCTGAAATGCTTTAATGATGGTTATAAAAATCCCAATTTACGCCCTACGGCTAGGGAGTGGTTGGAGGCTTTAACAATAGGAAATAATAGGTTAACTGTATGTGATAAGGTAGATAGTCATTTTTATAGTAGAACTTTTGGTCATTGTTATTGGTGCGATCGCTCTACAAATCTTGGTGTTGATATTTTTCCTGGAGTTGTGAAAGCAAATTCATCTGCTGTGGTGGAATCAACATCACAACCACAAGTTAATAGTAATCAATTAATAGGAAACCTCCTACAAACCCTCACTGGTCATTCTGGCTCGGTTAGGTCAGTAGCATACAGCCCCGATGGTCAAACCGTAGCTAGTGGGAGCGTGGACAGCACTATCAAACTGTGGAATGTAAACACGGGAAACCTACTACAAACCCTCACTGGTCATTCTAACTCGGTTAGGTCAGTAGCATACAGCCCCGATGGTCAAACCGTAGCTAGTGGGAGTGATGACAAGACTATCAAACTGTGGAATGTAAAAACGGGAAACCTACTGCAAACCTTCACTGGTCATTCTGACTGGGTTAGGTCAGTAGCATACAGCCCCGATGGTCAAACCGTAGCTAGTGGGAGTTCGGACAGAACTATCAAACTGTGGAATGTAAAAACGGGAAGGCTACTGCAAACCCTCACTGGTCATTCTAGCTCGGTTTCTTCAGTAGCATACAGCCCCGATAGTCAAACCGTAGCTAGTGCGAGTAAAGACAAGACTATCAAACTGTGGGATGTAAAAACGGGAAACCTACTGCAAACCCTCACTGGTCATTCTAGCTGGGTCTATTCAGTATCATACAGCCCTGATAGTCAAACCGTAGCTAGTGGGAGTAAGGGCAAGACTATCAAACTGTGGAATGTAAAAACGGGAAACCTACTGCAAACCCTTACTGGTCATTCTAGCTCGGTTAGGTCCGTATCATACAGCCCTGATAGTCAAACCGTAGCTAGTGGGAGTAAGGGCAAGACTATCAAACTGTGGAATGTAAAAACGGGAAACCTACTGCAAACCCTCACTGGTCATTCTAGCTCGGTTTATTCAGTAGCATACAGCCCCGATGGTCAAACCGTAGCTAGTGGGAGTGATGACAAGACTATCAAGATTTGGCGGTTAAAGTAGCCATTGATAAGGTTTTATTAGCAGGACTTACGCAACTGGCACATTAGTAAGGTGCGTCAGATATCAAGAACCTGTTTATTTACATGATTTATGCTATCTGACGCACCCTACATCAGATTTTTGGTGTGACACCTGCGTAAGTCCT
>NZ_JACJPV010000090.1 GCF_014696225.1 Anabaena sp. FACHB-1237
GTAACCTGAGTTACATCAATAGGTATGTAATTAGGTTTAATAGAAGATAAATTTGTACCTTTCCTAATAAATCCTCACATCATAGATATTCAGGATTTTATTGATAGATTTATGGTAACATCTCTAAAATAGTCGCCATTGGTAAATAAAGTTTTAGTGGTTGACTAGAAAAGGGAATAAACTGATGATATTCATAAAATGCCTTAGCTTGATCATTTTTAGCATCTACAACAACTGCCATAGAAGCTACTTCATTATTTTTACTTCTTTGTAAAGCATCAAATAGTAAAAAAGTACCTAATCCCTGATTTTGATAATTTTTATCAATTGCTAATCTTCCTAATAATGTGGCTGGAAGTAAAGGATATTTAGGCAATTTTCGGATGATAACATC
The DNA here is from genome assembly GCF_014696225.1 of Anabaena sp. FACHB-1237. Classification (GTDB taxonomy): domain Bacteria; phylum Cyanobacteriota; class Cyanobacteriia; order Cyanobacteriales; family Nostocaceae; genus FACHB-1237. The sequence continues at coordinate 395 of NZ_JACJPV010000090.1, forward strand.
AGGTAAATCAGTTAATTGAATAGCAGTTGCAGCTAATGTATAATAACCAGCAATATGTTGTTTTTCCAAATCATATAAAACAAATACTGCTGTCAAAAATCGCCGTACATCTTCTTTAGCTTGTTTTTTTAAATAATAGTCCAGTGCTTCTATTCCACAGGAAAAATCATCTCGGTTGTGTTGAGATGAAATAGGTTCAATAATATAATTAAAGCTAGGAATAGTCATTTTAATCCTATTGCTTTTTTATACTCCGCCGCAGCTTTCATCATCCTTTCATTAGGTACTGGAGGATGCAGTAGTGATTCTACAAAAGATTGAGAATCTTCTAAACTTAATTTAATCTGATTATGTTCTGAAATTACTCGACGGGCATGAGATTGTGCGCTTCTAATGACAAAATCGGTTAAAGTTGTTCCTTCAATTTCCGCAGCAATTTGTAATAGTTCTTTCTGTTCTGAAGTTAATCGTGCTTCTAAACGTTCTTTTTTAGATAATGGGGATTTTCCAGTATTCAACATAAATTTTATGGTTCTCAACTTCTTTTATTGTACGTCTAATTTCCGTACTTTGATATTTTTTTGATAAATTACTTGTAATGGCATATTTTCTCATCTACTGCAAACAATATGTCAGAAGTTGAGGATCTTAAACTACAAAATAACATCCTATTCATCCTTAAATCCTGGATATCCTGATTCAGACAATATTTACCCTAAAAATCTTTATCATAGTATTAAAATCAATTCAATATATATTCTGGAGTTACTATGGAAACCACTCAAGCAGTGATTGATCCCCCTACTCCCACAATTGCAGATCATTATACGCCTAAATTTACCTTACCAGATCATACACAACTACCAGACTCAGACGGAAATTTCGTGAAGAACTTCCAAGAACATCCCCAAAGTATAGTATTAACTAGTTCAATTGAACCAGTATTACAAAAATTACACCCAGACGGTAATTATTGTATTGGTCAAGATAGCGGTATTTACTGGCGTTTAGTTGATCCACCAGAAAAAGGTGCGGAAGCTCCCGATTGGTTTTATGTGCCAAATGTTAGTCCTAAACTTAATGGAGAATACAGAAGGTCTTATGTACTATGGAAGGAATTTGTAGCGCCATTAATTGCTATTGAGTTTGTCTCAGGAAATGGGGATGAAGAGAGAGATAAAACCCCTCCCAGTGACACGGAAAAAGCGGGTAAATTTTGGGTTTATGAACAAGCGATTAGGATTCCTTTTTATGCAATTTTTGAAGCGAAAAAAGCATTATTAGAGGTATATTGCTTAGTTCAGGGACATTATGAAAGGATACAACCCAACGCACGAGGACATTTTCCAATTCCGCCAATGGGTGTGGAATTAGGTTTAATAGAAGATGATGGTATACCTTGGGTACGTTGGTGGGATGAAATGGGTAATTTATTGTTAACTGGTGATGAAAGAGCTATTGTAGAAAAACAAGCTCGTTTAGAAGCAGAAGCAATTGCTGAACAAGCAAATTTAGCTAAAAAACAAGCAAATTTAGCTAAACAACAAGCAGAAATTGCTAAACAACAAGCAGAAATTGCTAAACAACAAGCAGAAATTGCTAAACAACAAGCGGAGGAAATTGCTCAACAGGAAAGACAACAAAAGGAGAAGTTAGCAGCTTATTTAAGGTCATTAGGTGTTAATCCTGATGATATTTAGTATATAGCTGGTAGGCGATCGCTGTCATTATTTTTTGATAGCGATGTAACCCACATTCCGCACCCTCAACTGTCACAGATCAAAAAAGCCATTGAAGTAGTACATAATAACTAAAGGTCACTCAAAAATTAAGAGGCTTAATGAGAATAAATAGCATTAAAAATGAGAGGAAAC
>NZ_JACJPV010000091.1 GCF_014696225.1 Anabaena sp. FACHB-1237
TAAATGGTCAAGATACTATTTCTAGTAGTAAAACAGCAAGTTATTTTGAAGTTGACGGAAAATCTTTAGGTGAAAAAAATCCTAAATGGTTAAATGATGATTATGTAAAATTTATCCGTTTTAGTCAGTGGAGAATTGAAAAAACAGGTTATGGGGTTTTAGCTTTTATTACCAATCATGGATATTTAGATAATCCCACTTTTCGGGGAATGCGTCAAAGTTTGATGCAAACCTTTGATGAAATTTATGTTTTAGATTTACATGGTAATAGTAAAAAGAAAGAAGTTTGTCCTGATGGTTCAGCAGATAAAAATGTTTTTGATATTCAGCAAGGGGTAGCAATTGGATTTTTTATTAAATATAGGAATAAAGAAGAAAATAGTCAGAAACAATTAGCCACGGTTTATCATGCTGATTTATGGGGTTCTAGAGAAGTTTATGAAAATAAACAGTTAGTTGGTGGTAAGTATCATTGGTTAGGGGAAAATGATATTAGTTCTACTAATTGGGAAAAGTTAGCACCAAATACACCATTTTATTTATTTAAACCCCAAAATATTGATTTAAGAAGTGAATATCAAAAAATGTGGAAAATTACAGATGTAATCCCTGTTAATAGCGTGGGAATTGTAACAGCAAGGGATCATTTTACCATTCAATGGACTGAACAAGAACTCTGGAATATGCTTAATGATTTTATTAATCTTGATCCTGAAGAAGCAAGGTTAAAATATAATTTAAGTAAAGATTCTCAAGACTGGAAAATTCAGTTAGCACAACAAGACTTAAAACTATCGAATTTAGATCAAAGTAATATTGAGTCTATTCTATATCGTCCTTTTGACATTAGATATACTTACTATACAGGTAAATCTGGTGGTTTTCACTGTAGGGCGAGAGGTGAAGTAATGAAGCATTTGTTACTAGGAGAAAATTTAAACTTAGTCACTGTTCGTAAAGCACCTCCCCAAAGTAAATGTAATTTCTTTATGGTGACAGATAAAATCATTAGTAATGGTGTAATTCGTTCTGATAATCAAAGTATAGATACATCTTTTCCTCTCTATCTTTACCCAACAAATACCCCAACTCTTGATAATAATGTTGTGAATCAATGTAATCAACGTACAGCGAATTTATCTCCAGAATTTATTAAACAACTCTCCGAAAAATTAGAGTTAGAATTTATTGTAGATGGAAAAGGAGATCAAAATAAAACCTTTGGACCAGAGGATATTTTTAATTACATTTACGCTGTATTTCATTCTCCTAACTACCGTCAACGTTACGCCGAATTTTTAAAGATTGATTTTCCGCGTGTTCCTTTAACTTCCAATGCTGCGCTTTTTTGGGAATTAGTAATCAAAGGTGATAAATTAGTCAAATATCATCTGATGAAAGAAACAGGAACAGAAATTTCTACCTATCCTATTCCTGGTTCTGATATTGTGGAACAAGTGAAATATAATGAGAATCATCAACAAATTTGGATAAATTCTCAACAGTATTTTGATCAAGTTTCTCCGCAAATTTGGAATTTTTATATAGGTGGTTATCAAGTTTGTCAAAAATGGCTAAAAGATAGAAAAGGAAGACAGTTAAATTTTGATGATATTAGTCATTATCAAAATATTATTTCTATCATATCGGAAACGATGAAGATTATGGCAGATATTGATAAAATTATTGATGAATATGGAGGCTTTCCGTGATGGGTGATGAGGCCTCATATTTAGCACCATTGCTTCAGTGCGGGTTTCTATTCTACTCATTTATTTTGGTGTTCTCCCGTTGTTAAGTCTTTAAATTGAACCATAAAGATGCTAACAAGATACAATATACCGCATCTGCTAAACTTCCAGAGAAGCAAGAGTTTTTATTATGAATTATTTACAGGTTTATATTCAAGAAGTTAGTCAAATTTATCAACAACAAAATGCTACGGAACATACATATCGTCCAGCATTGAAAAAATTAATGGAATCTT
>NZ_JACJPV010000092.1 GCF_014696225.1 Anabaena sp. FACHB-1237
TGACTAAAACGGATAAATTTTACATAATCATCATTTAACCATTTAGGATTTTTTTCACCTAAAGATTTTCCGTCAACTTCAAAATAACTTGCTGTTTTACTACTAGAAATAGTATCTTGACCATTTAAAAGATTTTTAATCCAATCTCCTGTATTAATAGAATGTCCAGAATAGGGAGGATTTCCCATAATTACTATAAGTGGATTTTCTTGTTTAACTTCTTTTGCTGCTTCTGCTTCTTGTTTAATTTGATAACCAAAACTAACAACTTGATCTTCTAATTGAAAAGCCTCTTGTAATGTATTAGTTAAATAAATTCTTAACCATTCGTCAGAACTAAAATCATAACCCAATTCTTGCAACTGTAACCCTAGTTTCATGTGGGCTACAGTATAAGGTGCCATCAACAATTCAAAACCAAATAATCGGGGTAATAAATGTTGACTAACATAACTTGACCACATCCCCTTTTGAGATTTAAACTTATCATAAATAAAATCAATTACACTGTGCATAAAAGTTCCCGTACCCACCGCAGGATCTAAAATCAAAACTTGATGGGTTTCTATAGTTCCATCACCTTTAGGATTAGGAATTCTAATCTTTTTAGAATCCGCTAAACCTTTACTAAGATTAAACTTATGTTTGAGAATATAATCCACACTTTTGACAATATAATCAACCACAGGTTCAGGAGTATAATAAACCCCTCTTGATTCTCGCATTTTGGGATCATATTCTGCTAAAAACGTCTCATAAAAATGCACAACAGGATCTTCTTTACGAGTACGTTTGCCAAAATCTTTAATAATTTCTGCCATTTCCGTTTGTTCCAGAATATTCGCTAAATTATCCACAGTCCAACTAATTCTATCATCTAAATCTGGTCCGGCTATTTGTCCAAAAATACTCCTTAAAAATGGGTTAGTTTTTGGTAATTTAAAAGCTGCGGTTTCCCGTGAAAAAGTATTAATATTATCAGTATTACATCGCGCTGCAAATAACCCATAACAAATAGTTTGGGCGTACATATCCGCAAATTGTTCTACCGTCAAATCCTTAATTAATACTCGTTGAAATGACTCTAACTGCTGACGTAACATACCCCCATTATCTACATCATGTAAAGCCGTTTTGATAGCATCTCTCATCAATTGGGCTAAACTTGCCATGCGTTTAGCTAAATCTTTGGGTGTGGTAACTTGGGGAACTTTAGCTAATAAAAACTGCCGCAAAAGTTGATCAACTTCCTGTATTCCTTGTTTATCAATTTTGATTTTTTTATTTTTATCAATTGTTCCTAAAGAAGCAGTTAATTTTAATTCTCCTTGAATATACCAACGAAATTCTAAATAATCAGTTAAAATCAAATTACCTAAAGCCGCAAAATAACGCCCTATTTGTGGAGTTTTTTCTACTTTTTTCAGAGAAATACCAATATCTTTAGCTTCAATATGTCCAACTTCCAACATACCATTTTTGACCACAAAATCTGGCGCACCGCAAGCGATTCTTTTCGGTTCATTAATAGCTTGAACTTGAGAATCTAAAGATTCCATTAATTTTTTCAATGCTGGACGATATGTATGTTCCGTAGCATTTTGTTGTTGATAAATTTGACTAACTTCTTGAATATAAACCTGTAAATAATTCATAATAAAAACTCTTGCTTCTCT
>NZ_JACJPV010000093.1 GCF_014696225.1 Anabaena sp. FACHB-1237
TCCGCGATTCAAACAGAATGTTTCCATCACAGATATTTGGTTTTTAAGTTCAGGTTTTTGACTACTAGAAGATACTCGGCAATAAACAACTACTTTTCGTTTTGACTCTATAGGTTTTAACCCTTGAGTAATCAATAAATCATCTTAGGTGTAAAAACGATGCCCCGACAAAGTCCTCTTGGCTGGAAGTTTACCTTCTACATCCCATCTCTGCAAGGTCTTAACTGAAACTCCAATCTTTTTAGCAAATTCATGAGGCTTAAACATAAAATCACCCCCAGGTTTGTCTATGAGTGTACAGGTTTGTCTAAAATTGTTAACTTAGGACAATCTCTTAATCCGGGCAATGCTGGCCACAGGTGCAACACCTGAAGAGATTGGACAGATAATTGCTCAAGTGGGGTAAATTTGTAGGGGCTGAAATCTATCCACAATATATAGTATAGCGATCGCCTACACCAATCGTGTAAGCGATCGCTACTTCCCAATGGGTCTTGACTTTTAGAAAAAATATGCCAAACTAATATTTAGAGAAACTAAATATTTGAAAAAAGAAGTAAATCCTACTCGTGACGAAACTTACGGGAAGAATAAGCTAATGTGCAGCACTGTATAATTAAAAAACCTGAAGTTACAGTAGCACAAGCATCTTGCTTGTATTAATTATTCTATTAATTATTCAAGTTAAAGGCACAACAGCTTATGACTTAACAAGTGGGATTGATACCTTGAGGAATTTTAACTCAAATTCTTGATGAAATTCCAATGAAACTCTGACCCGAAAAATGCGGCTGATCATTTAAGTTTTTGGGTATTTAGGTTATTGATAAAATATCATACACAAAAAAATAACAGTAATCTCAGCAGGTGTTGGTAAAGTTTCACTTTTTATCCATAAAATCCCTAACTACCCAACCGCCACCGGAACTTGATAATAAACTGGTTCATTCCCTGCTTTCCATTTAATATTGCACCCAATACTTGGCTTTTGTTCCCAAATAATTTCCTGATCAGCTAAAACATAATTAATCGCTTTCCGTAAATCTTGTCCAGTTACAGGTAAACCATTTTTCGGACGACTATCATCTAATTGTCCCCGATAAGCCAGCTTTCTATTAGCATCAAATACAAAAAAGTCTGGAGTACAAGCTGCAAAAAAATCTTTAGCTACTTTTTGACTTTCATCATAAAGCAAAGGATAGGATAAGTCTATTTCTTTGGCAAAATCTTTAAGTAATTCTGGTGCGTCATCAGGATGAGTGTTAATATCATTAGAACTAATGGCGACAATACCCACATTTTTATTTTTGTAATCTTGTCCCAACTTTGCTAATTCCAATTTGATATGTTGTACAAAAGGACAATGACGACTGAGAAAAATTACTACTAATACTTTTTTATCTGCAAAATTCCCCAAGGAAATTGTTGTACCTGTTACTACATCTGGGAGATCAAATTTAGGTGCTAAAGTTCCCAAAGGTAACATTGTCGAAGGTGTTAAAGTCATAAAACCCACATTCCGCACCCTCAACTGTCACAGATCAAAAAAGCCATTGAAGTAGTACATAATAACTAAAGGTCACTCAAAAATTAAGAGGCTTAATGAGAATAAATAGCATTAAAAATGAGAGGAAAC
>NZ_JACJPV010000094.1 GCF_014696225.1 Anabaena sp. FACHB-1237
TCTTTGATTTCTTTGGAGTAATTTCTCAATCCGTACAACCGACAAGAAAAGCAGTGAATAATTGCCATTAGGTCTTCTACTAATTCTTGTTGGGGTGACAAAGATTCCTGGTTTGCAACTATGATCTCCTAACCATTGTCGAATAACTTTCAATCAAAGCGGGCGGCGGGAATCGAACCCGCATAATCAGCTTGGAAGGCTGAAGTTTTACCACTAAACTACGCCCGCAAATGGAGTAAACTCAAACTCCTACTAAGTTCATAATAGCACATAAATCATAAAAAATTGATAATAAAAAATTAATAATAAAAAATTAATAATGTGTTTTTATATCTTATTTTTTATTGTACTTTCCATTATGAACGAAAACTAATATAACATAAACTGTAAGAAAAAGTCAACCCCTTAGAGAAAAATTCTCCAATGACTGACTATGACGGGAAATAATAGAGCGAATATGATCAGCCACTATGTCTGGTGCTTCCAACATAGCCAAATGACCACAATTAGGAATTTCAATCACATTATCACCCATATATTGAAATAGCCAATGGAAACTGGCTAAATGTCGGACATACTTGGGTTCCATCACTTTATCATTTGCACCTGCTAAAAAATATACGGGCTGTTTTAATTTAGACACTAAATGTGGTAAATTATTTACCTCTTCTTCTGTAGTAGAATCTAACAAAGTTCCTAAGGCCGCTTCATGATTAGCAGTCACAAAATCTATCAATCTTTGACGCGCCCAATAACGATTTAAAGGACGAGATACACTAGCCCTAGTAAAAAGTAAATCAATTAAAGGCATTTGAGATAACCAACGAGGACGAATCTGTAAAAACTTTTGCCCGGCACTACGAAATTTCTCAAAAGCCTCCTTGAGATAAATTCCACCACCAGCATTAATACAAATTACACCTTGTATACAGTCAGGTAATTGAGAAGCTGTCCATAGTGCAATAGTACCTCCCAAAGAATGACCAATCAACCAGGCACTAGGAATATTAAGATGTCGAATTAACTCCGCCAAATCGTGAGAATAAGCAGATGGAGAATAAATAGCATCTAAAGCAGAACTTACCAGAGGATTATTAACATAATTTATACCCATATTTGATGTGCTCAGAGATTGAGATTGACCAAATCCTCTTAAATCATAGGATAAACATTGTAAATCCATTGATAAACGAGAAATTATTGGTTGCCAATATCCCCCACTATTCAACCAACCATGAATAAATACTAGAGTATGAGGGTATATAGTAGGAGCGGTTAATTCATATTTATGTGTAACCCCTAAGATGTCTATTGTTGCCATCTGAATATCCAACGGTTAATTAAGCTCAAGATTTAGATCCTTCAAGTTTTACTTACCAGCAGTCTATGTCTAACTGATACTTTTAACCGAGACATTCCCTGACATCTGAGATATCGTGAAGGTCCAGTACAACATTACCAACTGAGTTGATAAAGGTGGTATCCCACATTGCCTTGAGGAAAATCCCCAAAGCTCCATTA
>NZ_JACJPV010000095.1 GCF_014696225.1 Anabaena sp. FACHB-1237
AATAATAAACCTGGCATCGAGCTATTTTCACAGAGGGCAACCCCTCAACTATCGTCGCCGCAGCAGCGTTTCACAACTGAGTTCGGGAAGGGATCAGAGTGGTTCCACCGCGCCATAGACACCAGGAAAACCTGTTAGGAACTTGAACTTAACAGAGTCCCTGAAGACTGCATTAAAGAAAGAGTAAAAAATGAGAGGTCAAGCCCTCGGTCTATTAGTACCCCTTTGCTACATACATTACTGTACTTCCACATAGAGCCTATGAACGGGTGTTCTGCCCGTGACCTTACCTACTTTTAGTAGTGAGAACACTCATCTTGAGGTGGGCTTCCCACTTAGATGCTTTCAGCGGTTATCCGCTCCGAACGTGGCTACCCAGCGTCTACTGTTGGTACAATAACTGGTACACCAGCGGTTCGTTCCTCCCGGTCCTCTCGTACTAAGGAGGACTCCTCTCAATGTTCTAACGCCTGCACCGGATATGGACCGAACTGTCTCACGACGTTCTGAACCCAGCTCACGTACCGCTTTAATGGGCGAACAGCCCAACCCTTGGGACGTACTTCCGCCCCAGGTTGCGATGAGCCGACATCGAGGTGCCAAACCTCCCCGTCGATGTGGACTCTTGGGGGAGATCAGCCTGTTATCCCTAGAGTAACTTTTATCCGTTGAGCGACGGCCATTCCATACTGCGCCGTCGGATCACTAAGGCCTACTTTCGTACCTGTTCGACTTGTCAGTCTTACAGTCAAGCTCTCTTATTGCCTTTACACTCGCCGCACGGTTTCCAAGCGTGCTGAGAGAACCTTTGCGCGCCTCCGTTACCTTTTAGGAGGCGACCGCCCCAGTCAAACTGCCCGCCTGAAACTGTCCTCTTTCCGGCTTACGGAAATGAGTTAGAATTCTAGCTTCGCCAGAGTGGTATCTCACCGTTAGCTCCCTTCCCCCCACAAGGAGAAGTTCATCGCTTCCCACCTATCCTGCGCAAGCCAAGCCCGAACACAATTCCAGGTTACAGTAAAGCTTCATAGGGTCTTTCTGTCCAGGTGCAGGTAGTCCGTATCTTCACAGACATTCCTATTTCGCCGAGTCTCTCTCTGAGACACCATCCAGATCGTTACGCCTTTCGTGCGGGTCGGAACTTACCCGACAAGGAATTTCGCTACCTTAGGACCGTTATAGTTACGGCCGCCGTTCACCGGGGCTTCGGTCGTCAGCTTCATGTTGCCACTGACCAACTTCCTTAACCTTCCGGCACTGGGCAGGCGTCAGCCCCCATACGTCCTCTTTCGAGTTAGCGGAGACCTGTGTTTTTGGTAAACAGTCGCCTGGATCTCTTCACTGCGACCCACTTTCGTGGGCACCCCTTCTTCCGAAGTTACGGGGCCATTTTGCCGAGTTCCTTAGAGAGAGTTATCTCGCGCCCCTTGGTATTCTCAACCTCCCTACCTGTGTCGGTTTCGGGTACGGGTACTATGCTTTCATCACATCCCTAGCTTTTCTTGGCACTTTCCTTCACCACGCGGAGTTCGTAAACCCCTCCCAAACCAATTAGGGTATGGCTATCTTTCATGCGTCCCTAGTGATGCTCCCACATAATAGTCAGGGATTATTGACCCTGTGTCCATCGACTACGCCTTTCGACCTCGCCTTAGGTCCCGACTAACCCAGAGTGGACGAACCTGGCTCTGGAACCCTTAGGGTTTCGGGGTATATGATTCTCACATATATTTGCGCTACTCAAGCCGACATTCTCACTTCCGTCTCGTCCACAGCTGCTTGCCGCTACTGCTTCTCCCTACCACGGAACGCTCCCCTACCGATTATTTTACTAATCCCACAGCTTCGGTACATCACTTAGCCCCGTTCATTTTCGGCGCAGGAACACTTGACTAGTGAGCTATTACGCACTCTTTTAAGGGTGGCTGCTTCTAGGCAAACCTCCTAGTTGTCTTTGCGTTCCCACCTCCTTTATCACTTAGTGATGATTTGGGGACCTTAGCTGGTGGTCTGGGCTGTTTCCCTCTTGACGATGAAGCTTATCCCCCACCGTCTCACTGGCAATGTGTTCTCTAGGTATTCTGAGTTTGTCTCGATTTGGTACCGGTCTCCCAGCCCGCACCGAAACAGTGCTTTACCCCCTAGATTTATTCATTACCGCTGCGCCTCAACACATTTCGGGGAGAACCAGCTAGCTCCTGGTTCGATTGGCATTTCACCCCTAACCACACCTCATCCGCCGATTTTTCAACATCGGTCGGTGCGGACCTCCACGACCTGTTACGGTCGCTTCATCCTGGACATGGTTAGATCACCAGGGTTCGGGTCTATAAACACTGATTATCGCCCTTTTCAGACTCGGTTTCCCTTTGGCTTCAACATTCTCGTTTTAACCTACCAGTGCCTATAAGTCGCCGGCTCATTCTTCAACAGGCACGCGGTTGTTCGTTTAATCGAACTCCCACTGCTTGTAAACTAATGGTTTCATGTTCTATTTCACTCCCCTTATCGGGGTTCTTTTCACCTTTCCCTCGCGGTACTTGTTCTCTATCGCTCACACAGTAGTATTTAGCCTTACGAGATGGTCCTCGCTGATTCATACGGGATTCCTCGTGCCCCGTATTACTCGGGATTCAGCTTCTATCTTCTAACTTTTGACTACAAGACTTTCACTTTCTCTGGTACAGTATTTAGCTGTTTCGTCTAGTCTTCTGATTCGATGTTGCTGTCCCACTACCCCAATAGGTAAACCTTTTGGTTTAGGCTTTTCCCCTTTCGCTCACCACTACTTGGGGAATCTCTTTTGATTTCTTTTCCTCTAGCTACTAAGATGTTTCAGTTCGCTAGGTTGGCTCTTTCCTGTCTATATATTCAACAGGTAGTATTTAGGGTTGCCCCATTCGGATATCTCCGGCTCAATGTCTGCTTCCAACTCCCCGGAGCTTTTCGTAGGTAACCACGTCCTTCTTCGCCTCTGTGTGCCTAGGTATCCACCATTAGCTCTTTTTCGCTTGACCACTTGCAGTTTTTACTGCTTTTTTTACTCTTTCTCTTATGCAGTTTTCAAGGTTCTGACTGGATCTCACTCCAGCATTCTGTTTCTCACAGGTGCTAGGTTTGCCCTCTGAATCCGATTTAATACTTTGAAAGTTATTTTTGCCAATCTCGACCGACCTAGAGTAGACCAGTTGTATTTCTATTTGCTTTCGCTTTCGATTCTACATTGGATTAGGTCTCCCTAAAAGGAGGTGATCCAGCCACACCTTCCGGTACGGCTACCTTGTTACGACTTCACCCCAGTCACCAGTCCTACCTTAGGCATCCCCCCCCTTTCGGTTGGGGTAATGACTTCGGGCGTTACCAGCTTCCATGGTGTGACGGGCGGTGTGTACAAGGCCCGGGAACGAATTCACTGCAGTATGCTGACCTGCAATTACTAGCGATTCCTCCTTCACGAAGGCGAGTTGCAGCCTTCGATCTGAACTGAGCTACGGTTTATGAGATTTGCTTGCAGTCCCCTGCTCGCTGCTCTTTGTCCGTAGCATTGTAGTACGTGTGTAGCCCAGGGCGTAAGGGGCATGCTGACTTGACGTCATCCCCACCTTCCTCCGGTTTGTCACCGGCAGTCTCTCTAGAGTTCCCATCTTTCTTGCTGGCAACTAGAAACGAGGGTTGCGCTCGTTGCGGGACTTAACCCAACATCTCACGACACGAGCTGACGACAGCCATGCACCACCTGTGTGCGTGTTCCCTAAGGCACTCTTCCCTTTCAAGAAGATTCACGCCATGTCAAACCCTGGTAAGGTTCTTCGCGTTGCATCGAATTAAACCACATACTCCACCGCTTGTGCGGGCCCCCGTCAATTCCTTTGAGTTTCACACTTGCGTGCGTACTCCCCAGGCGGGATACTTAACGCGTTAGCTCCGGCACGGCTCGGGTCGATACGAGCCACGCCTAGTATCCATCGTTTACGGCTAGGACTACTGGGGTATCTAATCCCATTCGCTCCCCTAGCTTTCGTCCCTCAGTGTCAGTTAGGGTCTAGCAAGACGCTTTCGCCACCGGTGTTCTTCCTGAACTCTACGCATTTCACCGCTACACCAGGAATTCCTCTTGCCCCTACCCTACTCTAGCTCGGCAGTTTCCACGGCTTTTATCTAGTTGAGCTAGACTCTTTAACCCCAGACTTGCATCGCCACCTACAGACCCTTTACGCCCAATCATTCCGGATAACGCTTGCATCCTCCGTATTACCGCGGCTGCTGGCACGGAGTTAGCCGATGCTTCTTCCTCAAGTACCGTCATTTTTTTCTTCCTTGAGAAAAGAGGTTTACGACCCAAGAGCCTTCCTCCCTCACGCGGTATTGCTCCGTCAGGCTTTCGCCCATTGCGGAAAATTCCCCACTGCTGCCTCCCGTAGGAGTCTGGGCCGTGTCTCAGTCCCAGTGTGGCTGATCATCCTCTCAGACCAGCTACTGATCGTCGCCTTGGTTGTCTCTTACACTACCAACTAGCTAATCAGACGCGAGCTCTTCTTCAGGCAGCAAGCCTTTCACCTCTCGGCACATCCGGTATTAGCCACCGTTTCCAGTGGTTGTCCCCGACCTGAAGCCAGATTCTCACGCGTTACTCACCCGTCCGCCACTATGTCCTAAGACATCGTTCGACTTGCATGTGTTAAGCATACCGCCAGCGTTCATCCTGAGCCAGGATCAAACTCTCCGTTTTGAATCGTTTGTTTAGCTCTTT